>NZ_VTZR01000017.1:0-353485 GCF_008370385.1 Paenibacillus sp. B2(2019) | reverse complement strand
ATCGAAACCTTTTACTGCGGCTTGAAGCGCTTCAATCGCTGTTGTCACTTCTGCTTGTGTTGTTGCTTTCTCTACAATACCTTGTGCTGCTTCAATCGCTGCTTTTAATGCATCTACTGCTGCTTGTGGATATTGTCCTGGCTGATCACCAACGACTGCTTTATCTACTTTGACCTGAGCTGCTGCAATCGCTCCTTTTAGTTCTGTTACAGTTACGCCATTGACGAATCTGGCATCCGCCCAGTCCACATGCGTATTATACCTAGCTTCAGGATTTGCAGGATTATCATGCCATTCAGCAACAAGCTTAATCTGCTTGGCTCCTGTGATATCAAGATCAATAAATTCACAGTTGTCATCTCGCATCTTGACAGGGCTTGTATAGATTAGCTCATCATCTTTAAATATTTTAAAGATTGCTTCTCCACCCATTTTAGGAGCTTTCTTGTCAATTCCTGCATAGGATTGGAATCTTGTATATCCACGTCCATCTACATGGTATACAACCTCTGAATTTGTATCCGATGATAGTCCTTTCGTAAAGGTCTTCACTCCAGCTGCCGTGTTCAAGTCAAGGTTGGAACCACCATACTGTGGCTCATCCTTAAGTACTGCATTATAATCACTATGTGCGGATACCCATTCCAGATCACTTGCATAGTCAAAATTCTTAGGCTCTGGTTCTGTATAATCCTGTCCATATAATATCAATTCCGCCATACCTATTCTGAACCCGCCGCCAGCAATGATGTCCTTGATCGTTACGCGAACATAGTTGATGTTGTCATACGGCTTAGCAAATGTCTCTGGTGTGAAATGCTGTCCACCTACATAACGATTATCGAGTGCCTTTTGCCATGTGTGGCCATCCGTAGAAACTTCTAAATCATACGTGTACCAGTTACTGTCCTTCTCCCAGAAAATACGGCTTCCAATAACCGATTGCGGTTTATTGAATTTGACGGTAACGGACTGCGGAAGCGTTAATTCCTTGACTAACCAGCCTGTTCCTATCGTCGTTACGCCATCTCTAAGTTTACCCGTACCCCTGTCTGCTTCACTTTCCGAAGATGACGTGATAGATTCAATTTTCGCATCTGTAATTCTGTCACCGGGTTCTTCATTTTCTAAAGGTATGATCTTAAACTCATATAAAGATGCCCAATCTCCATTGGTTATACGATCAACAATGGTTAATCTTACATATCTCCCTTTGGTTTCTACGAGCTTTGTTTCTTCATGTCCATTCGGTGTGGTGTTTAATGTATTATCAACAACCTTTTTCCAGTTATCTCCATCTTCTGATACTTCAATATTGTACTTATAAACATTTGTACTTCTCTCCCACATCACCTGAAAACCAGCTATTGCGCTGCTTTTTTGTAAATCAACCTGAATCCACTGCGGTAAGGATGCTCCATTGGCACACCATCTTGTACCTTCGTCATCATCTACTACATTTTTTGCAAAGTTACCTGATTGTTCAGAAGAACTTGTAACAGGTTTACCAATTGCAATATTTTTATAGGTCTGTTCTGTGGTTTCTAGTTTGTCAACTCCACCAACCCATGGTGTATGCTGTCCGTCAGGGACAAACTGCCCTTTATAGGGTACTGTACTTACAGTTTTGGATCTCGCATTTAATCCTTCTGCTGTAGCATGAATATTAATATTTCCACTGACGTCTGCAGTTCTTACAAATGCGAAACCTATACCGCCTTCAACGCTCTGTTCTTCGACACCTATTCGTTCAATATTTTTGCCGACGAGTTCACCTTCACCTGTTACAGCAATTTTAATCTTACCCTCGTAGTTGGGTACTACCGTTCCATTTGCATCAACGACTTTGAAGTATACAGGGATTACATCTGAACCATCTGCAACGGGCATGATTCCTCTGTCACGTACTTCAATTTCTATTCCAGCAGCTTGACCTGGTGTTCTAACCGTATGCGTTTTCACAACTTTCCCATCTAAAATCGCTTCTGCTCTAAGCTCTCCAGCCGCAAACTTATCTAATGTAAATGTAAAGATGGGGCTGCCACCTTTTTTAGCGATGTTCGGAACAGATTTCAGAGCTTCTTCCCTTGTCATTTCACGTACCAATACATCATTCTGATATAGCTTCACACTGTCGCAGTTACTGAATACGTTAATATTTAGGCTTGAGGTTGGAGAATATGTGCTAGCTATGAACACCATTGGACCATAAACAGGATTTCTAGCCGATTGCATGGACTGTAACCAGTAGTAATCATATTTTTCATATCTGTCGATATCGACTGTTCCACTTCCCAATGTCTTCGTTGTTGATCCGCGCGCGTAGTCATTCCAGCTCCATAAGAAGTAACCACCTATTCTGTCATTCGCATCGAGGCCACCCCAGTCCGAGTAACCATCTCCATTTAAATATCTCTGACGCGTCAAAATCTGAGTCATCATCGCGTCTTCGCCTTCTTTTCTCAGCGCCTTGCTGGATTCTTCAAAATCACCCCATTCGCGAGTAAAAAATGGCTTGTTGGGATCAAAATCAGTCCATTTGCTTGAGTCAGCATCCCAATTCGTATCGACGACTTTGTAGTTCACATCATAGAAAGATCCCTGAAGTCCATGGTCAGCCGCTGTATACATCTGGTTGCCAGGATATTCTGCATGAGCAATCGCAGTAACCTCTTTTGCCCATGCTGCTGAATAGCCCGTCTCATTTAGTGAAGTTTCCCATAGGATTACGGATGGTCTGTTTCTGTCACGTCTGATCATTTCCCGTGTATCTCTTAATGTTAGATCATAGAACTTTTGAGTTCTCGTGAAGTTCTGCCAGCCGGGCTGACATTCAATAACTAATAATCCTAATTCATCAGCTGCATCTAAAAAGGCCGGATCATTGGGATAATGAGTCGCTCGAACCGCATTAAAGCCATTTCCCTTGATTTGCATAGCATCACGATACTGCATCGAGTTAGGAGCTGCATCTCCGATATTCTGATAAGCCTGATGACGATTGGCTCCACGTAAATATAATCTTTCCCCATTGATATAGAGACCATCTGCCTTGTACTCTATTGTTCTAATCCCTATCTTTGTCGTTACAGAATCTACTAGAGTTGACCCATTATATACTTCACTGACTAAAGAATACAGATAAGGTGTATCTGGATGCCATAGATTTGGACTGCCTATCGTCAATCCCTGATTAAACTGATGATCTCCATCTGTTGGTATACTTACAGCAACAGCTTCACCCTGAGCAACGATATTTCCTTCCTTGTCCACAATCTTGCTTACAACCTTCGTATCTGCTGAAGTATTATTCTTGTTTACGACATGGGTTTTCACATTCACCTTAGCAGAAGTTTTACTTACTTCAGGATAAGTCACAAAAACTCCACCGCTAGCTGTTTTATCAGCCTGTAATGCATCTGAAATATGTAAATCATTTGTAATTCTCATAGTTACATCTCTGTAAATACCACCGAAGTAATGGAAATCGAGATTAGCAACTGGCTTTCCTGGCGGTGTATCTGGACTATCATAGCTAGATACCTTTACGGCTAGAACATTGGTTTCACCTAACTTAACTTTATCTGTAATATCTACAGAAAATCCGATATAACCACCATTACGGGAATAAATTTTTTCTCCATTTAAATAGATCTCACTGTCGGTCATGACACCTTCAAAGTCAATATTGATTGTATTTCCTCTGTACATCTCGTCAACCGTAAAATAACGTCTGTACCAACCTATTCCTTGATATACGGCTCGCCCACCATTCGCATGTTTCTTCTCCAGTCTCATGGTGTGTGGAATGGTTATATTGGTAAATGCCTGATCATCAAAGTCAATAGCCTCTGAACCAGCTAAATCACCTCTGTAGAATCCCCAGTCGCTATTTAAATTCAATACGGTTCTACCATTTGTATTCTGAATAGTACGATCGCTCTCTGCATAAACAGCTGTACTTGAGAATTCCATTCCTAATATCAATGAGAAAATTAATAGCCATAAAGTTGTTCTCTTCATAAGACACCTCTTTAAAATATAATATAAACTAAAGGAGTATAGATGCTGTAGCAGCCTCTGGCTATCTAATTAGGCTCTTATATGATTTCACCTCCAAATTAGGGTAGAACTATCACCGTGGGGTAGGAGTACTGCGTATTTTCTCAATAAACTGAATATGTGGAGTTAGCAAAATTTGAAAATTATCGGGGGTCATTCGGTAGGTAAATAAACCGTATTATTTATCTTTCCATCCTATCCACCCGCTACTTATATGTTAATGACGATAATTTCGATTTCATGATAAATTTTCCGATTAGTATTGTGTCAAGAAAAAACGGATACCATCTTTTTAGACGGTATCCGTTTTCGAAATCATGATATAGTTTTAGGTTACTTAGAAACCGTTTTCATAAACTGATTTGGACTCACGCCAGTCACCTTCTTAAAAACCCGGCTAAAGTGCTCAGTACTAGCATATCCTGTACGCTCTGCAATCTCATATATCTTTAGATAAGGCTCCTTCTTCATACTTTCCATTGCCTTTTCCATGCGTACTTTTGTTACAAATTCTTTAAAAGTCTCACCTACCGCCTTGGAGAACAATGTACTGAAATGACTTTCACTTAAATGCACGATTTCGCTTACTTTCCGAAGTGTAATATCTTCATCATAATGCTCCATAATAAAAGCTTGGGCAACGGCTACAACCCGATTCATTTGCCCCGCCTTCTTATCCATCTCTTGAAGAAGCTGCTGAACCAAGCTTGAAATCCTGGCTTGCAAGTGAGCGGCGGAGTCAATCTGCCAAGCCATTCGATATACGTCCTCGATCTTATTCATTTCCTGGTTATTTACGAAACCGTTATCATACATGAACTTCACTAATATCATTAAGAGTTCCATATATCGGGTACGTAGTACCTCATTTCCCATGGAGGCAGAACGCTTTATCAGTGTGAACATTTTGTCTAGTTCTTGCAGCACCGATTGCTCTTTCCCCTCCTTCAATGCATCCAGCAAGGCTTTCTCTTTCCCGATCAAGGTCTCTCCCGACTGCTTCAAGAAATGTCTAGCATCCTCAGGATAAATGATTCGATGCTTATTAATAACGAAGCGCAAATCAGCATTTTTTCGAGCTTGAAGATAATACGCCGGGATTTGCTTTACCTCTTCACACAGCTCACTTACGCCTATCGTGACCCCAATATTGATGTATTCCTTCAGTACAAATATGATTTGATTCATGATCTGCGAAATACGCTGTCGCACATGCATTAAACTACTCGTTTGAAACGATAAGACCACCACGTACTCATACGGATTACAACTAATAACTTCACCTGTTCCTACCTCTGTTAGCACTTGATCAATAGACTTTACAACGGAACTTACAAACTCCCCAATGGACGATCCATACCGATCCTGTACCTCAGCAAAGCCCTCTACTCGAATCATGGAAACTGTAATGCTGTTCCATTCCAACCTCATGTTTAAATCCTCCAGAATAGAAGGTTCCGACTGAGGACTCACGCCAATTTCAAGCCATTCCCGGATGGTTTGCTGTTTCAATCGTACCTGTTCGCCATTACGGATTTCTCTCGATTGTCTTGACATGGTCTGTTCAACTTCAAAGTCGTGCTTGATCCGATTCAAGAGATTCAGTACAACATTCGGATCCATCTCCGATTTAAGAATATAGTCATTGACTCCCCTCTTAAATGCCTTCCTTACAAATTCAAAATCATCATACGCACTTAAAATGACAACATGTGGAGAAGTCCCAATAAACTGATTAAGCTCATCAATAAGCTCTAAACCATCCATCACAGGCATCTTCAAATCCGTAATCACAATGTCAATCTCTCGATTTTCCTTGATATACTGAAGGGCTTGATAACCATTACTCGCTTCATAAACAATCCGAAATCCGTTCGATTCCCAGTCAATCAGCGTAGATAATGCCAATCTCATAATAGTCTCGTCTTCTACGATCATTACATTCATCTCTCGGCTCGTCCTTTCCATGAATAATCATGTTCATATCAACGGAAGCAGAATAGTAACGATGGTACCTCTATCTAACTTGCTATCAATTTCCACACCGTACGGATGACCATAATTAAGCTCAATTCGCTGTAACACATTATGTACACCTATCCCGCTAAAATTCCCACGCTGATATTTCTCCCCCTGATTTAGCAATTCACTAATTTGTTCGTCTGTCATTCCTTTACCATAATCCGTGATGGAAAAGCATACTCCAAGCTCATGCCGAATCGCCTTTACCTCAATAAGTTCGTTCATATTTTGTTGATCCAGTCCATGAAAAATGGCATTTTCAAGAATCGGTTGAAGCAGCATTTTGGGCATGCTGTAATTCAAAAGCGTATCATCAATATGAAACTGGATATTCAGCTTGCCTCCATAACGAACCTGCATAATATGAACGTATGACTCTAGTACTTTGATCTCCTGACCGATCGGGGCTAGCGAGTTTGGTTCACGAAATACATGAGTCAGAAGGGCAGATAGACTCTCAATAATTTTACGAATATTGTCTGTTTTTGCGATCATCGCCATGAGTCGAACGGAATTCAATGTATTCGATAAGAAGTGTGGATTAATTTGTGACTGCAAAGCTTCGATTTCAGCCTGACTACGCGCTCGTTCCTTCAAATCCCGTTCTTGCATAAGATCCCTGATCTGAGAAACCATGCGATTAAAGGAATGGCCCAACCGCTTAATCTCGCCTCTTCCGTCTGCCTTGACCTCCATCAGAAAATCACCTCTCTCCACCTTTTTCATCGCTCGAATGAGATTCTGCAGCGGCCTAAGCAGGTCTTGGAAAAACCAAAGTAGGAAAAATATAAAAAAAGCGAAAATACCAAACATAAAAGTGAGGGATATCTTTAAGAATTGATCTGCATCCCTCGTAACCATGCTCTCATCTAAAATATTGACAATACTCCAATCTGTCTTCTCGAACGAATACAGCTTAAGAAGCTTATTCTCTCCATTTATCTTAATAAAGGAGTAATCATCATCATCATCATTATCATGAGATGGCTTCTGTAGCATCTTGGACAGTTCCATCATGATTCCAGGATCTATCGTATCATGATTGTTCTGATTCACAATTCGATTACCGTTTCGATCAATAATGAATTGTTTAATTTTAGGATTAGAATGAATGAACTCTGGAAGAGAGGCATGAGTCGTCAAATAAACCATCTCAACCTCTGATTCCAAAGATTGATCCGGATGAAGCAAAAAGGTAAACATATCCTGTTTATCTGAAGTAATACCGTTCAGGCTATCAACAATGACTGTTGTTCCATTGCTGCTCCTCAGCGTCTCTTGATACCATGGCAGATTGCGAATTGAAGAATCGGAAATCGTAGGAGGGTTCTTGAAATAATAATAGCCTCCATCCTTAAAAGTAAAAATAACACTGACGATCTCATTGCTATAATTCGAGATAATATTTAAGTATGCATCGATCTCACGCGATATTCGAATTTTTTCTACTGAAGTTGAGCTTCTACTCCACGCTGAGACTGCATCTAATATCATGTGGTCATTCACAATAGCGATTGTAGCAATTGTAAGTGAGGCTCGTTTCAGCTCAGAGTTCATATTGTTAGATGCTAGATCCAATTGCTGAACAACTTGATCAACTGACCTTTGAATTAATGATGTTGAATAATATTTATAAAATATTGTGATAAATAAGATAAATGGAACAATGATAATCAACACAAAGGTTCCGATAAAATGCTTAGTAATCCCTTTATCTCTATGTCTGAACATGGATACCCTCCATAATGTATATGTCACTTATTATCGGGTCCGGTTATGACAAAGAAGACCACCTTCAATAGCTTACTAGAGCAAGCGATCTACTTTGTTAAAAGACTCCTATTCCATCAAGGTAACTTATCATTCCATTATCTACCACATGACATAACTTAACTACAGTTTACAGATTGAAAAAGATATTTTTAATGATATTTCTTGTTATTACATGATATTTTTTCTGTATTAACTCTAATTCCCCTTCCCAATCCGTACCCAGTATAAAAACAGGATATTCTTCTTAACACAGTCATAGGAGACATCCCTAGTGTAGAAAAAATCTACTTGAGCGATGTCTCCAGTAGGGAAGCTCTTGGATCATCCTATCCAATTCAAGCCGTATAAGGATCCACACTCATCGTTTTGGGCAAATTCAAATCTTATAAAATACTAGCAAATAAAATATGTTATTTTCATTATAGGTCAGGATAAAGACCTCATCTAGTATAATTTCGTGACCTCATTGTCCTATGTTTACTTCAGCGACGATGGCACAAAAAAACGCAAGCGGTCAGATGAAAAATTCAGAATTTTTTCTCAAGAATGCAGCAAAAACACCTGCCATTATAAATTATAGCAGGTGTCTATTTTTTCTATTTTTCAAAAATATATTATCTCGTCAACCACCCATCAATGCTCTAATTCTCAGCACCCTTCAGCCATTTCAGCTTGAACATATAGATGGGCAGATATGCCGCTAATATCATGGGGATGATTAGCTTGACTGGGAAGATCATCATCAAAATAAGCACAACAGCGATTGGCTTTTTGAGTACGGCACTGGTAAGTGCAGTCGTTATAATGCTAATGGATGTTACAGGATCGATGGGAAATAACATTGCAACTCCATATCCTATACTAACCCCTGCGAAAATAATAGGAAAAATATGTCCCCCACGCCAGCCCGTAGATAAACAAAATTCGGTCAAGAATAACTTTACAATACCTAATAACAATAATAAAAAAATGGACATCTGGGTCCAATCAGCTGCTAATTCTGTAAGCTCATGCTCCCCAGAAAATAAGGTCAGAGGAAGAACTGTTCCTATTAATCCAAGTACTAATCCACCAATAGCAGCTTTGACGATTTTATAATTATCAAGCGGTTTGAGTACCTTATGAAAAAAAGATCCAAAAAACTCGTATAATTTGGCCAGCAATACCCCGATAAGGATAAGCGGGATGATCGCCATGATTTCTTTTACACCGATGGATGCCGGACCAAAATCAGCTATAGTAAATTTTCTGTTATCGATTTTGGATAAAAATACAAATACACCAAAACCTGCAGCCGTCGTTATGGAATACACGAGTGTCTTGATCAGTTTTATAAATTTTGGATCTTTCCGATCTTCAAAGAATGTAGTCACTCCATATAGCGGTGATCTAAAAATCATGCCAATTGTAGTCTCAACACTGTACTCGATAATGATATCTTCGTATTCGTTGACAACAGGTTTTTTCTTAACTCTAGACTTCAAAGCATCTCCTGCCCATGTAGAAAGACCTCCTACAATGCCAACTAAAGCCGCCTCAGGACCAAGACTAGCTCCAAAAGAAAGAACACAAAGCGCAGTGATCGCGCTCTTAATTCCTGAACTATAATCAATTCTTTTGGTTTCCTTAAATTCTCCTAATACAGCCTCCATATTACGAGGATAATCACCAAAGTACTTCTGACATAATCCTACCAAGATCCCTCCGACTAAACACACGATGATGGTCCAATATTGAACATCAATCACACTCGGTAAAGAATCCCATAAAAAATGAGTCGTTAACGAAGTAACCGCTAAAAAGCTCCATGTCAGAAGCCCTGCAACTCCTCCGATGATGATGCTATATAAAACAAAACGACTTAATCCTAAAAATTTCCTCATCTTGTACTTATCCTCCTTCCGTCAAAACTCAACCTTGATTGCTGGATTTATTGGTTTTGAATTGAATAAGAACTTGAGTATACCATAAAATTACTGATCATCATCATGCATGGCGCACCAAAATGGCTCTCCCGGTGATACTAACGGAGCATCCCAAGTCGTCAACTGCACATGCCCGTCAGGTCTTTGATATCTTCCCCCTTCGTTTACAGCATGCATATTGCGGTTACCATTCTTCATGACGAACAGCGGAGATACCCATTGCCCCATCTTCCCAAGCTCCCAACGGTTTGGATTATCTACAACCAAGTTGATCGACATCCAACCCGCTTCCGGTAATCTGAAAGCTTGTTTGTCCTTCCACAGCAGGGTGACATCCATCAGGTCGCATGATGTCCAATTGAGAAAGTGTTAAACAGCCAATTAAATATTTCGTCCCCATTTCGTCCCCAACGCATTTTTTTCCAATCAACTTAATAACAATTGAAGTAACGATAAAAGCCAACTATAAGGGTATTTCTGACGTTTAAGTTGGCTTTTATCCACTTCATTTATCAATTCAGTATTTGATTCCAAAATCATCGGGAAACTGATCAAAAGTCGCATAAACAGCAAAAAAAACGGCATTTCTGCCGTTTCTTTAGGATGGACTCTCAGGGGCTCGAACCCTGGACAAATAGATTAAGAGTCTACTGCTCTACCAACTGAGCTAAGAGTCCATATGAAGTTTGGTGGAGCCAAGGGGGATCGAACCCCTGACCTCATCGCTGCCAGCGATGCGCTCTCCCAGCTGAGCTATGGCCCCAAACTTAAATTTTCAGATGTATGTAATCACACATTCTAAAATTTAGTTCGGTGTATTTAAATGATTCTGAAAAACTCAAGCGCCGTAGGCGACTCCTATATAATATAAAAAATCGCCTTCGCTGTCAACACTTTTTTTCAGTCATTAGACTAGCCACAACCCTACAATCTGTCCAGATCCCCAGTGCTCTTAGATAACAGACCCTTCAGTTCCTTCATAAACATGTTAATGTCCTTGAACTGGCGGTATACGGACGCAAAGCGAACGTAGGCGACTTCATCTACTGGATAGAGCTGTTCCATAACCAATTCACCGATCTGTTGGCTCTCTACCTCAGCTACGGCGATGCCGCGTAAGGATTTCTCCACCTCAGAGACGATCTTCTCTAGACGTTCTACAGAGACGGGGCGTTTCTCGCAAGCACGAATAAGACCACGCAGAATTTTATCACGGCTGAATTCCTCACGGCTGCCGTCTTTTTTGATCACGATTAACGGTGTTTCCTCGATCATTTCAAAGGTTGTAAACCGTTTGCTGCAACGCTCACATTCACGCCTGCGGCGGATGGACTTATTCTCATTCGCTGGTCGCGAGTCGAGTACTTTAGTATTTGTGTGATCGCAGTAAGGGCATTTCATAAGCTTCATCACTTCCTATTACATAATGTTTTTTGTCCCGGTATGTTAAACATCCGGCTTTTAAAAGGCTATTTCATTTTTTCCAGAAATCACCGTTTTTTTATTGTAATGATTATGGCAAGTCCGGCACATAATACAGTTACCAACAGAGGAGGTGAACAGCAATGAGCCAAAACAACAGCTCCAATAACCTTGTAGCTCCAAATTCCCGCGGTGCTTTGGAACAACTTAAATATGAAGTTGCCCAAGAACTCGGAATCACGCTTTCCCCAGATGGTTACAATGGCAATAAAACTTCTTATGAAAATGGTTCGATCGGTGGTTACATCACTAAACGTCTTGTAACCCTGGCAGAACAACAATTGGCAGGTCAATTCAAATAACCTGTCCACATAAGCTTACTGAAAGAAGTATTAAACGACTCACAGGTCGTTTAATGCTTCTTTTTATTCATAACACGGTTTTAGAATTCATTGTAAATATCCGTGTACTGATCATAGTAATAGTTGACGCGCTGTACATAATGACGGGTTTCACCAAATGGAATATCCTTAATCGTGGCATCCGTTCCATCCCAGATCCCCTCATCCAGCCATTTTTGAACTTTACCCGGTCCAGCATTATATGCAGCGATAATCGCTGTACGTTTACCTTCGAATTGACGGGATAATGTTGAAAGATACCAGGTACCTAGTTCAATATTTGCTGATGGTTCATGCTTTAGCTCCTCCATAGATACATCAGGAAGCTTGGCCTTTTCAAGGGCCCATTTGGCGGTATCCGGCATAAGCTGCATTAAACCTATAGCACCTTTTTTGGATTCTCGTCCAGTTTTGAAGTTCGTTTCCACTCGGATAATCGAAGCAACTAGAAATGGGTCCATATCGTACGTAATGCTGTGCTTACGGATCTCATCTTTATAATGGATCGGATAAAACCAGGACATCCAGTTCGTACTCAGAAACAATATCGCAGTAAAACCAATGAATAACAGAAGAAGGACTCTTTTTTTACGTAACCATTTCATGATAAGCCCAGCCTGTCCCAAAGAACAGCAACCTGTTGCTCAGTGTGCGCAAGTTCGCCACTGTTGTCAATGATATAGTCCGCTTTGTTACGCTTCGCTTCAATATCCATCTGTGCATTTAAGCGTGCTTCTGCTTGTTCTAAAGAAAGTCCGTTACGTTCCATTAATCGAGCGATTTGCACTTCACGAGGCACGTAGACCACCAGTATTTCATGGAACATGTTCTCGAGTCCTGATTCGAAAAGAAGAGGGATATCCACAATTGTTAACTTCTTTGGATCTTCTTCCTCCATGCTGTTCATACGTTCTTTAATCTCCCGCCGGATTGCGGGATGCGTCAGATTGTTCAGGGCTTGCAGGGCCGCCGGGTCTTGAAATACAATGTCCCCCAGCTTGCCCCTATTCAGTGTGCCATCCGAAGAGAGGATCTCGCTTCCGAATTGTTTCACAGCCGCAGCCAGCACCTCATGACCGGGGAGCATAACTTCTCTGGCGATCACATCCGCGTCAACCAGTCTCGCTCCCTTGCTCACAAGCAGTGCGGACACTGTGCTTTTTCCGGATGCAATGCCTCCGGTTAAGCCAATAATCATGTACTCACCTCATAATAGCTTCAGTATTCCCATTGTAATTAATAATAACGCGGGTAGTGCAGCAGCATGCTTCATCCAGTAGTTCCCGGCGAACCTTAATCCAGTCTTCATGCCCAGCAATAAAAATGTACCACTAAACAGAGCAATTGTAAGTGATGTCCATATCGGATTGAACCCAAGTAGTGCCGCGCCAAGTCCAGCTCCAAAAGCATCTAGAGAGAGGGCAATCCCGAGCAGCATAGCCTCCATCGAAGAAATACTCCCGGAATCATCCATATCTGCAGATGACGGAGTACGTAAGATCTGTACAACAATCCCCAACCGTCGTAACTCAAGGGAAAAGACAGCCGACTTTACCTGCTCAGGAGCCATGGCAACCTGTTCTGCAACATCTTCAGTATTAACAGCTACCTCTGCCCAAGCTTCTGTGGATAGCGCATTTTCTTCACTACCTACTTTACGCTCACCTGTCTGTTCCTTCTCTTTCTGCATTAGCATCTGGACGAGCGACCAGCACCCCATGAGCACGAGTATAACAGCACCAACCTCAGAAGCTGCATGTGTAGACACTACCTTGGCAAGCAGAACACCCACTTGCATAGATACACAGATAACTACCCCCGAACAAAGCGAGATAATCAGAATGGAGAGCAATGGTATTTTCATTTTACGCAGTCCATATGTAATACCAACGCCAAAACCATCCAAACTCAAAGCAAAAGCTAGTAATATTAGTGAAAAAAATGGGCTGAGCACCCGCAATCCCTCCTGTGAAGAACCGGAACACTGAAGAATACACTTCATTCAGCTTCCGTTCTCTATTAAGCATTCTTCACACAGTATATGGGCGGGACAAGTAGTGGGTGCCAACCTAATTACTTCTTCAGTTTTCGACCTTACGCTGACAGCTTGGACAATAATGCGTGCCGCGGCCACCTACAACCGTTTTCTCAATCATCGTTCCACAGTGGTTACACGGCTGATCTTTACGACCGTAAATCAACAGCTGTTGCTGATAAGTGCCGCTCTCACCTTGACCGTTCACATATGATTTTACAGACGAACCACCAGCGTTTACCGCTTCCGTCAGCGTACTGACAATAGCGTGATGCAGCTGATCAAGTTGCTCATCCGAAAGATCTTTGGCGCTGACTTCAGGATGTATCCCTGCACGATGTAACGACTCATCTACATAAATATTACCTATGCCAACGATATATTCCTGATTCAGCAGCAGCGATTTAATTTTTGTGCTTTTGCCTGATACAATCTGCTTAAACCTCTCCGGCGTAAAGGATGGCTCCAGCGGCTCCTGTCCTAGCTTATTAAGAGGAGGCAGCTGGAGGTCTTCACCAATCTGAAAAAGATGCATTGTACCAAACTGACGAACATCCGTGTAACGCAGCTCAGTGCCATCGGTAAAATGGAATATCACATGCGTATGCTTGTCCAGTGGATCTTCGTTCGAAAAAAGTCCATAACGGCCCTCCATCCGTAAATGAGATACCAGCACCAGACCGTCTAACACGATGCGCAAAAATTTCCCTCTTCGTTCAACATTAACAATGCTATGACCTGCGAGCAGGTTGGCAAAAGCCTGAATATCATCCGGCCGCTGAATAATCCGGGCCAACCGGACGGTTACACTCTCTATCTGCTTTCCATTAACTAAATCATTCAGTGTTCTCTTGACTGTCTCTACTTCCGGTAATTCCGGCATGATGTCTTCACCTCAACTACATTATAGCTGATATGCACACCTTAAAGGGAGCCTATTTCGCTTCGTACCAGTTGCTGCCAAAACTTACCTCTGCTTTAAGCGGCACCGATAACTGCAATGCTCCACCCATTACTTCCGGCAAAAGCGTCTTCATGAGCTCCATTTCATCCTCTGGCACCTCGAATACAAGCTCATCGTGTACCTGAAGCAACATACGGCTCTTTAGCCCACGCTCAAATAGCGCCTTGTCCATATGCACCATCGCCAGCTTAATAATATCAGCGGCAGTTCCTTGTATAGGTGTGTTCATTGCTGTACGTTCCGCAAAAGAACGTAGATTAAAGTTCTTCGCATTAATCTCAGGCAAGTAACGACGGCGTTCCAGCAGCGTGGTTACATAACCATGTTTCCTTGCATCAACTACGATATCATCCATATATCGACGTACACCTTGGTATACCTCGAAATACTGCTCAATAAATTGAGCGGCTTCTTTGCGAGGAATATTCAAGTTCTGCGACAGACCATAATCACTGATTCCGTACACGATACCAAAGTTAACGGCTTTTGCAGCACGACGCATATTGCTATCAACCTGATCGGCGGTAACTCCAAATACATCCATCGCTGTCTTCGTGTGAATATCCATATCATGGAGAAAAGCTTCCTTCATCCGCTCATCACCGGAGATGTGCGCAAGTACCCGTAGTTCAATCTGCGAATAGTCCGCCGCCAGAATGGACCAGCCCGGTTCGGATGGAACAAACACTTTACGGATTTTACGTCCTTCTTCTAAGCGGATTGGAATGTTCTGCAGGTTCGGAAATTGGCTGCTAAGACGTCCTGTCGCAGCAATCGTCTGCCGATAGAAGGTATGCACCTTTCCTGTTTTCGGAGAGATTTCTTTAAGAAGTCCTTCTACGTATGTAGACTGGAGCTTCGCAATCGTGCGATATTGCAAAATCAAACGTACCACGTCATGATAAGGCGCTAGTTTCTCAAGCACCTCAGCATCGGTGGAATAGCCTGTCTTCGTCTTCTTAACAACAGGCAAACCTAGCTTAACGAATAAAATTTCACCCAACTGCTTAGGTGAATTCAAATTAAACTCTGTGCCACAAATTTCATAAATTTCGGTGACCAGCTTGGAAATCTGAGCTTCGAATTCTTTTCCTAATTCTTTAAGATCCCCTTCGTTGACTGCAATCCCCTGTTTCTCCATATCCGCAAGAATACGTGATAATGGCATTTCGAGATCCTCGAACAGTCCGGTCATCGCCGTTTCGATCAATTCCTGCTGTTGTTTCTGGGCGATACCAAGTACCGCAGCACTCTTACGTGCGACGTGATTTCCTAAGATTTCAAGCTCAGGAATCTTATATTTGGCGCCTTTACCAAATACATCTTCATCAGGTGACAATCTTGGCAAGCCGTATTTCGTAGCGAGATCGTTTAGGTTCTGATTAGCTTCCGTCGGATCCAGCAAATAAGCCGCCAGCTGCACATCATGGGCTGCACCTGCAAAAGCAATCCCCTGCCAATGCAGTGCCAAATCAGCACGGTGAAGATCATATCCGCTCTTCGGAGCCTTCTCATCTCCTAACCAGTCGCGTAGCTTCGCAGCCGCTGGTTTCTGTAGTAATTCAAACGGCACATAATAATGTCGCTCCAGAGTAGATAGCCCTACCCCGATCACCTCGGCACGATGCGGATTATCCCCATTGGATTCCACATGCAGCGCCGAAATACTAGGGAGCGCTTCATTCAGCGCCTCAAGTTCATCTTCACTCACGATCGAAATATCAAGTGTAGCAGCTTCTACTTCCGCTGCACCCTCTTCTCCATCAGCTACTGGAGCATAGGCACTAAGTGACAACCTTTCCAGAAGTGATTTGAATTCTAATTTTGCGAGAGCGGGTCCTGCTGTATCCGCAGAAATTCCGTTAAAGATCATATCTTCCCACGAATGTTCAAGAGGCACTTCACGATAGATGGTTGCCAGTTTCTTACTCATGACAGCGTCTTCCGCGTGAGCTTCCAGCTTTTCTTTCATTTTACCTTTAAGCTCACCGGTTCCTGCTAATACACCTTCAACCGATCCAAATTGATGCAACAGCTTGAGCGCTGTTTTCTCACCAACACCCGGAACGCCCGGAATGTTATCACTCGCATCACCCATCAGTCCCTTAAGGTCGATGATCTGCTCGGGTGTTAAATCATATTTCTCACGAATTTGTTCTGGTCCATAAAGCTCAACCTCAGTAACTCCTTTGCGGATCAACGCAACGGTCGTATGTTCGGAAGCTAATTGAAGCATATCCTTATCTCCCGACACGATCATAACCTGCCGGCCAGCTTCATCTGCTTGACGAGAAATGGTTCCAATAATATCATCGGCCTCATAATTGCCAATTTCAAACTGCGGTACACCCAGATTTCTGAGCAAATCTTTCAACAGTGGAAACTGCTCGGAGAGCTCGGGAGGTGTCTTTTGCCGACCGCCTTTATAATCCTCATAACCTTCATGCCGAAATGTGACTTTCCCTGCATCGAAAGCAACAATCATATGTGTCGGCTTGTGTTCTTCAATTAAACGGAGCAGCATCGTTGTGAAACCGTACACCGCGTTCGTCTGTTGCCCTGCTGTATTCGTTAGCGGAGGCATCGCGAAGAATGCGCGGTAAATAATATTATTTCCATCTATAAGTATCAACTTGTCCATAGTGCACCTCGCCTTTTTCATGCTTACTTCTTACATCTTAACATATGGCCTGTCCAAGTAGAAACGGCTATACCAACTTAAACAATGGGATTAGCTGAAATGTTAGTAACATTTAGAGCTAATATGGGGTAATACAACAAGTAGCCGCCCTTATAAAAGGACGGCTACTTTCATTTTACTATGATAAAACAAAAGCACTATTCATTCAAATCTGGACGACTACCGGTAACCAGGTAAACTACGCTTTCACCAATGTTAGTAGCGTGATCGCCAATCCGTTCGATATAACGGCCTACCAGTGTCAATAACATAGCTTGGGATACTGTCTCCGGCTTTGTTACCATATAAGAATACAACTCATTGATCATCGCACCATACAATTGATCGACCTGATCATCATCCTGTGCCATTTTATAAGCTAGATCAGTGTTCTCATCCAGGTAAGACTGGATCGCCTCATCGATCATAATTGTCACGATTTCAGCCATACGAGGAATGTCTACAAGGGGCTTAATCAGCTGTTGGCCTTGAAGACGCATGGTCGCCTTAGCTACATCAATCGCCAGATCCCCCATGCGTTCCAAATCGCTTGATATTTTGAAGGCAACGATAATGCGGCGCAAATCCTTAGCTACAGGCTGCTGCGTAATAATTAAGCGTGAGCCAATTTCCATGATTTTATCTTCCATGGCATTCAGCTGTAAATCCGCTTCAACGACTTCCTGTGCGAGCGTTGTATCTAGATTTTGTAATGCATTAATTGCACCTTCAAGAGCATCCTTAACATGCTCACCCATCTGCTGCAGCAGACTGCGCAACTCTTCCAAGTCTTTATCAAATTCTTTTCTGCGAATCATAATAAGAGCGATCCTCCTCATTAACGTATGGTCAGCTTGCCATTTCCAGGGACGAACACCCTTTTAAATCTGATCAGCCGAAACGTCCGGAAATATAATCTTCAGTGCGGGAATCTTTAGGGTTCGAGAAAAGCACCTCTGTGTCCGCCGCCTCTACAATTACACCATTTAAGAAAAACACGGTTCGACCGGATACACGTGCGGCCTGATGCATGTTATGAGTTACCATAACAATGGTATACTCACTTCTTAGTTCCTGAACAAGCTCTTCTATCTTGAGAGTGGATACAGGGTCGAGCGCAGAGGTTGCCTCATCCATTAGCAGAATATCAGGCTGTACCGCTAACGCTCTAGCAATACAAAGCCGCTGCTGCTGTCCACCAGACAAGCTAAGGGCAGATTTCTTCAGAAAATCTTTCACTTCCTCCCATAGGGCGGAGTGACGCAAGCTTTTTTCTACGATCTCATCCAGTTCACTTTTGGAACGGATGCCGTGTAAACGGGGACCGTAAGCTACATTGTCGTAAATCGACTTAGGAAAAGGATTCGGCTGTTGAAACACCATACCGACCTGCTTACGCAGGCTTTCCACCTCTACCTCATCACTATAAATATTTTTGCCACCGATGTTTACAGTTCCTTCTATACGTGTGCCAGGAATCATATCATTCATACGATTCAATGTGCGAAGCAACGTGGATTTCCCGCAACCGGAAGGTCCAATAAAAGCGGTAACCTGTTTCTCCGGGATTTGCAGATTCACATTCTTCAGTGCGTGGAACGACTCATAGTAGAGATCAAGATTCTCTATGTCAATGATGGATTTCATTAGTGTTTACGTCTCCTTCTCATCATCTTCGATCTCCATGATAAGCTTTTAGTGTAAATACAGTTGGAGAGAAATGTTAACGCAATGTAAAATCAGTAAGATGAATGGGTCCACATCACAGTATTTCCCCAGAAGCCAACTAGTACTCCGAGCATTTCTTATTTATGAAAAGTATAGAAAAAATAGAACTCCAGTCACTCTAAATGACCGGAGCTCTTTTTTTATTAACCACTAATTTATAGCCTACGCCTCGAATCGAATCGATATGAACGGATTCTGGATCCAGCTCAAGCTTTTTACGAAGTGAACTCACATGCACGTCCACCGTACGCTGCCCACCAATATAATCAAAGCCCCATACAGCATTCATGAGATCATCTCTCGTCAACACAACCCCTGGCTTACGAGCCAAATATAATAGCACTTCGAACTCTTTAGGCCGTAAATTAATACTATGACCACCGAGGGAGACTTCATATCTCTCAGGGTAAATCTCTAATTGACCTAAAATAATGGTAGAAGCAGAGATAGGTGTTTCTGTAGGTGCTTCCTCAGCAAGTCCAGAAATCCTCCGAAGTACAGCACTTACTCTAGCGAGCAGTTCAGAGACGCCGAATGGTTTGGTTATATAATCATCAGCACCTGATTTCAGCCCTCTAACAACATCTTCTTCCGCATTTTTGGCGGTCAACACAATAATAGGTGTTCGGATACCTTGTCCACGCAATTTATCAAGGATGTCAATGCCATTCATACCTGGCAACATCAGATCTAATACGATCAAGTCAAAAGGTTCCCTCGTCGCACGATCATATCCTGCCGTACCATGATCCTCTACTGTTACCTCGTAACCTTCCTGCGTTAAGTTATAGGACAGCAGCCGGGCCAGTGTCGGTTCGTCTTCAATGACAAGCAATCGTTGAGCCATAGGTTCCCCCGTCTTCCATATAGTTTGATTTTTACAAAGCAACAACAAAACAATCATATCACCACAATGTTAACTTGGTGTAAAATCAATAAGATGAATTTACAAAAATCTAATCCACCTTTTCTTCCTGCAAGAGCGGCAACTCAATAATAAATGAACTTCCGATCCCCAGATCACTTTTAACCGAAATCACACCATGGTGCAGATCTATCAAGTGCTTCACAATAGACAGTCCCAACCCCGTTCCACCGGAACTTCTTGATCTTGCTTTATCCACTCGATAAAAACGTTCGAAAATGCGCGGCAGATCCTTTTTGGGAATTCCCATCCCTGTATCGGTAACGGTAAATTGGACATTCTCTGAACCATCTGGCTTCAGTATATTCTTAACATAGACTTTTACGCTACCCCCTTCATGCGTGTAATTAATCGCATTGGAGAGCAAATTCATAAAAATTTGACGTAGTTTATCTTCATCGGCCTCAATGAACAGCTCCTCAGGAACCTCTACGTTAAGACTAATACTTTTCTTCTCAGCCACTTTGCTAATGGTTCCCAGCACGGAATCAAAGAATTCAATGATATGAACAGGTGAGCAATCGAGCTGCACACGTTTAGATTCGATTTTAGATAATTCCAGAATATCTCCAATCAATCGATTTAAGCGTTCGTTCTCATCATAAATAATTTGCAAGAAGGAACGGGCTGTCTTCTCATCCTTAACCCCACCACCCAGCAAGGTCTCGGCAAATCCTTTTACAGCGGCAACCGGCGTCTTCAATTCATGGGATACGTTAGCGACAAATTCACTTCGCATCCGCTCCAGGCGACGAATCTCTGTTACTTCCTGCAGCAGGAAGAGCATGCCTCTATACGTCCCGTCCTGGATCATAGGTACTGCGTCCATACGTACAATCCGCTCTCTCGGATTGTAAATACTTCGTTCTTCATGGAGCGGTTCTTTATTCGATACCCCTTCTTCAAGCAGACGTGTTAACTCATAATGACGCTTTAGCTCTTTGTACGAATGACCCGCCATTTCACTGTTGCTGACATCCAGCATCCGCTCTGAAGCTCGGTTCAGCAGGGCAATTTCTTCGTCCGCATTGATCATTATGATGCCGCCAGTCATATTGTCCAGTACGCTTTGCAGCAGATCCTCATTATCACGAATGGTCTTAAGCTGAGCTTGAAGACTGTCCGCCATGGCATTTATCGCTGTCGCCAGCTGCCCAACCTCATCTTTACGCTTCAAATGGACTCTTGCATCATAATCAAGATCTGTAATACGCCGCGCGACTCTCGTGATTTGTTCAAGCGGTGAAGTCATGCTCGATGCCACTTTGTAGCTGACAATAGTTGCTGCCAGGAACAAAACAACTAACCCCCCAGCCATAATCATCCAAGCACGGTTAAGCCCCTCCGTTACTGCATCCAGTCCCATCGAGACCCGAATATAACCGTCAAAACCATGATCTGAGGTCACCCGCTCAGCTACATATAACATCTCGCGATCTAAAGTTTCGCTGTAACGAATGGCTCGTCCAGTCCCCTCTTTAGCCGCAACAATCTCCTCTTCACGATTGGCGTGATTGTCCATCTCCAGAGGATTTTTCTCTGAATCACCTAAAACTTCACCTGACTTACTGATAAAAGTAATCCGGGAATCCAGAAGCTCGGCGACATGCTCTGCCTGCTCCGTGTAATACGGAATGGCACTGGTGGCGTTCATATCTACAAATTCCAATGTGCCTGCGAGCAGATTTATTTCCCGGGACATGTTCTCTTCGAGAGCAGCTATATGGGAGCTCTTAAACAGATGAGCCATCGTAAATCCAGTACCAATCATGGAAATACCGATTAAGGCCATAAGTATAAACGTAAGCCGAGCGCGAAACGGTTTCATCTGAAGTGTGCCTCTCCCTTTTTCATTGTATCTTTTATCCTAACTTCATTTTCATCAAAAAACCAGTGCTACTATTTTCGTGACATAAATCCCTACTATAATAGATTATATAAAAATAACAGCCCAAGTTGATTATCTCTGGACTGTTACTTTGTATTACTTTTGTAAAATATCATGATTTCATTCTATACAGGTTGCAAGAAACCACTGATTACCCTGAGTATCTCTAATACCCGCTCCTCTTTCTCCATAAGGCTTATCCAATGGTTCTTCAATGATGGATGCCCCGGCATCCAAGCACTTACGAAAGGTCTCATCCACATTTCTTACATATAGATGAATAGCGAGCTGTACTGGTGAATATTTCTCATTAGCTTCGGAAACCTCGATGATCGAATCTCCTATTCTAAGTTCTGCATGTCTAATCTTGCCTTCATCATTCCGCAGCATATCATTAATTCTTGCATCAAAGCAGTTCACAACAAAATCAATCAATTGATCTGCACCAGCCACGATAAAATACGGAGTAACGTTAAGAAGACCATTTCTAATATAATGTGGTACCATTCGTAAACCTCCTTTAGACAGGCATAAACATCTTCGGCATCCCTATCTATATGGACGCTAAGTGATTATACGAGGAATATAAGGATGAATTATAGCGTGGAACATATAAATTCTTATATTTTTGATAAAACCGGAGAAAAAGCCATAGCAGCGGATGTCCCCACTTTATGACTATTTCACCGGACTGTACCCGACTTATTTAAATACAGGTTCTTTAAACTGAGTTAATTTTGCTGCGGAATCTTTCTCTACATCTGCGTGCAGACTGTTGCCATGGGCATCCATCGTTACAATAGCAGCAAAACCATCCACATCCAAATGCCACATTGCTTCAGGAATGCCAAATTCCATAAAATCAACAGCATTTACCTTCTTGATGCATTCCGCGTAATACTGTGCAGCGCCACCAATCGCATTGAGATATACGCCCCCGTGCTCCTGAAGAGCTTTTAACGTTTTAGGACCCATTCCACCTTTTCCGATGACGGCACGAATTCCAAATTTTTTGATAATATCGCCTTGATAGGGCTCTTCACGGATACTAGTAGTCGGACCCGCTGCTTTAACATGCCAGCCTTCCTCGTCCTTCATCATTACAGGACCACAGTGATAGATAACTGCACCGTTCAAATCCACCGGAGCCTCATGATCCATTAGATATTTATGAAGTGCGTCGCGGCCCGTATGCATTTCGCCGGATAAAATAACTACATCCCCAACTCGTAAACTACGGATATCCTCTTCACTTATCGGTGTGGTCAGGCGGACTTCGCGAGATCCAGTAGCTGCATTGTCTTCACCTGCATCTGCCACTTCCGTTTCCGACGCCTGGTCCCGTCCATCATCAACCGAAATCCCTGTACCACTCTCGTACAACCAGTCCTCTATATTGCCTGTTGACGGATCAACCAGCACACCTTGGCGACGGAAAGCCCAACAGTTGTAGGCAACAGATACGAAAAAGCTGGCTGGCAAACGATTCATAACGCCGACCTTACAACCAAGCAGCGAAACTTCCCCACCAAAGCCCATCGTTCCAATACCCAACTTATTGGCATTCTCCATGATGTAGTCTTCCAGTTTGCTGAGATCCTCTATTGGATTAACATCCTCCACTTTGCGGAACAG
The DNA here is from genome assembly GCF_008370385.1 of Paenibacillus sp. B2(2019). Taxonomy (NCBI): domain Bacteria; kingdom Bacillati; phylum Bacillota; class Bacilli; order Caryophanales; family Paenibacillaceae; genus Paenibacillus; species Paenibacillus sp. B2(2019). The sequence continues at coordinate 330,025 of NZ_VTZR01000017.1, read as the reverse complement.
CTGCTTCTTAGCCAGCTCATAGCCAGTTGTGCGGTCGCCGCCGATACCAACACCAATAAAACCAGCGCTACAGCCTTGCCCTTGTGCCTGATAAACAGCATGTAAAATACATTTACGAATTCCGTCCAGATCACGGCCTGCCTTGCCCAATCCTTCTAATTCTGCTGGAAGGCTGTATTGAATATTCTTATTCTCGCAGCCGCCACCCTTCAGAATCAGTCTGACATCTATTTTTTCCTCTTCCCATTGTTCAAAATGAATGACCGGTGTACCTGCTCCCAAATTATCTCCGCTGTTCTCACCTGTCAATGAATCTACAGAATTTGGACGAAGCTTACCATTCTTGGTCGCCCGTACAATGGCGTTGTGAATATCTTTTTTCATCTCAATCTGATTGATTCCCACAGGTGTGTGAATGATAAATGTAGGCATTCCCGTATCCTGACAGATTGGTGATACTTGCTGCTCAGCCATTCCGATATTTTGAGCAATCGTAGTTAACGCAAGACCTGACCGGGTAGCTCTGTCCTCTAGTGCGCGACCCTTGGCGACCGCCCGGCGTACATCACCCGGCAAGTTCGTGGACGTTTCAACAATTAGATTATAAATGCTGTCTTCAAAATGCTGCATATTCATTCAAGCTCCTCTCAGCAGATCCAGATTATCAAAAGTCTGATACAATTAGTATAATAATATCATACCTAGCAGCTCATGAAAGGGGTTACTTTAAAATTGAACTACCATTTTTCCGCCTATTTATATCGGCTTCAATATATTCAGCGCTGGAGCCTAATGCGCAGCACCGCACCTGAGAACGTTGCCGAGCATTCTTTCCATGTAGCTCTGCTCACACATATGCTCTGTTCCATTGGTAATATTCATTATGGACGTTCATTAAACGCTGAAAGAGCAGCAACTATGGCCCTGTTCCATGATGCCAGCGAAGTGTTCACGGGTGACATTGCCACACCAGTGAAATACAATAATCCTCGGCTACTTACCAGCTTCCGCGAAATGGAAAGAATTGCTGCGGAACGCTTGACCGGTATGATTCCTCCCGAGCTTCAGGGCATTTACACGCAGCTCATGCAGCCAGAAGACAGTTCTCCCGATTCGGAGGACGTTCTCCTGCACAGCTACGTTAAGGCAGCCGATCGACTGGATGCTTACCTAAAATGTGTCTGGGAGGTTGCTGCGGGCAACCGTGAATTCGCAGCGGCGAAAGAGCAAACAGGTGCGAAGCTACGCGGACTCGGCTTACAGGAAGTAGATTATTTCCTCACTCATATGGCTCCGAGCTTTGAAATGTCGCTCGATGAGCTGTCTGCTGGAAACTAAATCCCAAGATCAATACAAAAAGCTCTAATTCGGCTAACCCTGAATTAGAGCTTTTTAAATAAGTATCTAGGTTTGGTTGGCTGAGCGTCTACCCGTTTACGACCTCGCCACCATTTACATGGATAACCTGTCCGGTCACATAACTCGAATCGTCGGAGGCTAGATATACATAAGCTGGGGCCAGCTCCTCCGGTTGTCCCGGTCGCTTCATAGGCTGCGTACCGCCGAACTCACTAACCTGTTTTGCATCAAAAGTAGATGGAATAAGCGGTGTCCAAATTGGACCCGGAGCAACGCCATTTACCCGAATGCCTTTCTCTGCCAGATTCGTAGATAAGGAACGCGTGAAGCTCAGAATGGCTCCTTTCGTTGAAGAGTAGTCCAGTAATTGTGGACTACCACGATAAGCGGTAATCGAAGTCGTATTAATGATAGCTGATCCTGCTTTTAGATGAGGCATAGCCGCTTTGGTCAAATAAAACATTGCAAAAATATTCGTACGGAATGTACGCTCTAGCTGCTCGGACGTAATATCCTCGATCTTAGCTTGTGGATGTTGCTCCGCCGCGTTATTGATGAGAATATCCAGTTTCCCGAGGCCCTCTACCGTCTGTTTAATGAGATCTTTACAGAAGGTTTCCACACCAATATCTCCTGGAATCAGAATGCATTTGCGACCTTCCTGCTCCACCTGGCGTTTCGTTTCCTCTGCATCAGAGTGTTCATTCAGATATGATATAACTACATCGGCGCCTTCTTTTGCAAAAAGAACAGCCACTGCCCGTCCGATCCCGCTGTCTCCTCCAGTAATAAGTGCCGCCTTGCCCTGCAATTTACCTGCCGCCTTATAATTAGCCGGTTCATATTTCGGCAACGGCTTCATTTCGCTCTCAATTCCTGGCTGATGATGCTGTTCTTGCGGGGGTAAGGTTTTCGTAGCTTGCTTGTCGTTTGACATAATCCTAGCTCCTCTCGTTAAGTAATTGATAGTTAACTGATCGTCTTAGGATGGCTCAAGCGTATACGTTTATACGCCGGCTTTATCATTTTTTTTAAAATTGCTGTATGAAAAGTTACTTACCACAATGCAGGTAGAATCAAACAATCCGAAGTTTTTTTGAACACAAAAAAACCCGCTCTCCTTTACGGAAGCGGGCTCATAGTGCTACAGATTAAATAATATCGTTAAATACCATGAAGAATACCATCAGCAGCAATGACACGGACAGTAGCGCACTAAGCGTACGCAATTTGCCTGTTTCTGCTTTGACATCACGGTTCTCACGAATTCCAGCAGCAGCAAGACGCAAAGGCTTGCTCATAATACCACCAAGCGCAAACATTGCTAGCAACAATACAACGATAATGATCATCCATGCTACAGAATAATCACCCTTGGTCATCATGTAACCACCTGTAAGTAGTTGAATCACTAAACCGTACTGTGCAAAGCGGTTAAATCCAGTAACTGCACTTAACGTACCTTCTTTTGCTGCAGGCGACAATTTTTCAGCACGACCGATGATGAAAGGCAGTACAAGGTAAAATCCTAGTGCCAGCGTCCCGATCATATGTAAGAAAAACAAAACGTTCCAATCCATATCATATCTCCTCCAATTTAACTGTGATAATAGTTACATATAATTATACCCATAATATTAGAATAAGAAAAGCAACTTAGGTGTCCATTCTTTGAAGTTGTTGATATAAAAAAAGAGAGCGCCCTTAAGCCATTTCACAGCCTTAAGGACCCTCCCCTTTCATTTGGCACAATCTACACAGATAATATTGCTGTTACACTACGTACGGACTCTGCGGACTTATCTAAAGCCGCTTTCTCCTCAGCCGTAAGCTCCAGTTCAAAGATCTTCTCAATCCCATTCGCACCAAGAAGAGCTGGAACACCCAGAAACAGATTGTCATAACCATATTCGCCTTCAAGCAAGGCAATAACCGGAATGATCCGTTTCTTATCCTTCAAGATCGCTTCCGTCATCTGAACTAAAGAGGCTGCAGGAGCATAATACGCACTACCATTTCCTAAAAGGTCAACGATTTCCCCGCCACCCACACGTGTACGCTTCACAATCTCCTCAATACGATCCGTAGGAATCAATGTATCGATTGGAATGCCTCCAACACTAGAATAACGAACGAGCGGTACCATATCATTGCCGTGTCCGCCTATTACGAAACCACGTACATCTTCAACGGATACGTTCAGCTCTTGTGCAATAAAAGTGCAGTAACGCGCTGTATCCAGCACACCGGATTGTCCAATTACGCGGTTTTTCGGAAAGCCTAACGCTTCAAATGCAGCATAAGTCATCGCATCTACCGGATTACTCAAAATAATTACGATGGATTCCGGTGCTACATCTCTTACGTTCTCGCATACCGACTTTACAATCCCTGCATTGATATTCACAAGATCGTCGCGGCTCATCCCAGGTTTACGGGCAATCCCTGCAGTGATAATTACAATATCAGAATCTACAGCATCTTCATAACTTGAGGTTCCAATAATATGACTGTCGAATCTCTGCACAGGACCTGCTTCTTGCATGTCAAGCGCCTTACCCTTGGTTGGGTTCTCCATTTGTGGAATATCGAGCAGCACAACGTCTCCAAGTTCCTTTTGAGCTAACATAAGAGCTGTAGTAGCGCCGGTAAAACCGGCACCTACCACTGTAATTTTATAACGCTTGATCGCCACAGATTCGCCTCCTAGAAATGATAAAGGTAAGGCTAATGTTATCTGGCTAATCTAACCTATAGGTGGTTAATAATTTCGTCTGCAAATGCGGAGCATTTCAGCTCAGTTGCACCTTCCATCAGACGGGCAAAGTCATAAGTCACGGTCTTATTGTTGATAGCAGTTTCCATACCTTTATAAATCAGGTCCGCTGCTTCCTGCCAGCCCAAGTGCTCCAAGAGCATTACACCGGACAGAATAACAGAACCAGGATTCACAACGTCTTTGTCTGCATATTTAGGAGCTGTACCATGGGTAGCCTCAAAAATGGCGTGGCCAGTAATGTAGTTAATGTTCGCTCCAGGAGCGATGCCGATGCCGCCGATTTGTGCAGCCAGTGCGTCGGACAGGTAATCCCCGTTCAGGTTCAACGTAGCAATAACATCGAAATCAGTTGGACGAGTCAGAACTTGTTGCAGCGCGATATCCGCAATTGCATCCTTGATAATGATTTTGCCAGCAGCTTCAGCATCCTTCTGAGCAGCATTAGCGGCAGCCTCACCGTCACGTTCCTTAATCACATCATATTGACTCCAAGTGAAGACCTTATCTCCGAACTCTTGCTCAGCTACTTCATAACCCCAGTTTTTGAAGGCACCTTCAGTGAACTTCATGATGTTTCCTTTGTGAACAAGCGTTACGCTCTTACGTCCGTGCTTGATCGCATATTCAATTGCAGCGCGCACCAAGCGCTTCGAACCTTCGGAGGATACCGGTTTGATACCAATACCAGAAGTTTCAGGGAAACGGATTTTGTTAACTCCCATCTCTTTTTGCAGGAATTCAATGACTTTCTTCACTTCAGCAGAGCCTTCTTGATATTCAATCCCTGCATAGATATCCTCTGTATTCTCACGGAAAATAACCATATCCACCAGCTCAGGACGTTTAACAGGAGAAGGAACTCCTTGGAAATAACGAACTGGACGCAGACATACGTACAAATCCAATTCTTGACGCAAAGCTACATTCAATGAACGAATACCGCCTCCGATTGGAGTAGTAAGTGGTCCCTTAATAGCTACAAAATATTCGCGGATTGCTTCCAACGTATCATTTGGCAACCATTCACCATATGTATTGAAAGCTTTTTCGCCAGCAAATACTTCGTACCAAGCGATTTGCTTAGTGCCACCATAAGCTTTAGTTACTGCTGCATCAAGTACGCGCTTGGAAGCTTTCCAAATATCACGGCCTGTGCCGTCACCCTCGATAAAAGGAATGATTGGATTATTCGGAACTTGTAGTTTTCCTTCTTTAATCGTGATTTGTTCGCCTTCTGTAGGTAGATCGAATTTTTCTAGTTTCAACATTTGAGTGTATTCCTCCTAAAGTTTTGTGGGATTTAAATAGCATTGACAAGCATCGAACAAAACTCTCATCATCATTAAAATCAAAAATTTAAAACACTATTGCTAGGGTTCATTCTACTAAACTTTAGGAGCAGCCCGCAAGGCTGCTCTTCTATCTTTCGTCTACTGGAACGTATTTCTGTTCAACCATACCCGTGTATTCTGCACGTGGACGAATAATGCGGTTATCTGTATATTGCTCCAGAATATGCGCAGTCCAACCTGAAGTCCGGCTAATTGCAAAAATAGGAGTGAACAGTTCACGATCTATGCCTAGCTGTGTATAAACAGAAGCCGAATAGAAATCAACATTCGGTCTTAATCCCTTTTGCCCGGTAATCAATTGTTCAATATTTACGGACATGTCGTAAAGGGTGGTGTCATTTTTCATCGTGCCAAGCTCCAGCGACATTTTCATCAAATGTTTTGCACGTGGATCACCATTCTTATATACTCGATGACCGAAGCCCATGATTTTCTCACGGTTATCCAGTTTCTTACGGATAAACGGTTCAACCGCTTCCAAACTTCCGATCTCCTCTAGCATCTTCATAACTGCTTCATTCGCCCCACCGTGAAGCGGGCCTTTGAGCGCACCAATAGCGGAGGTGACCCCAGAATAAATATCGGATAATGTCGCAACTGTAACCCGGCCAGCAAAAGTTGAAGCATTCAGCTCATGGTCCGCATGAAGAACAAGTGCGGTATCAAGTGCTTTGACAGATACGCTGTCCGGCTCTTTTCCCCACAGCATATACAGGAAGTTCTCAGCAATAGAAACGCCTTCTTTCGGAGCCACTGGTTCAAGCCCCTTGCGAATACGCGACAGTGCCGCCACAATTGTTGGGAGTTGTGCCTGTAGTTTTACCGCCTTAATCTCGTTCGCTTCTCTGCTCATATCGTCAGCCGCTTCATCATAGAGAGCAAGGCTTGATACAGCCGACCGCAATGCTGCCATGGTGTTGGCGTCTTTTGGATAGAGCTTCATTTGCTCGATTACCTGTTCAGGAATCTGTGCGAAGGCACTAAGATCCCGCTTGAGCGCTTCCAGCTCTGGCACCGTCGGCAGACTGCCGAACCATAACAAATAAGCTGTTTCTTCGAAGGTAGCATGTTCTGCAAGTTCATCAATATCATAACCGCGGTAAGTGAGTACACCATCCACAATAGAACTAATGGATGAAGTTGTTGCAACGATACCTTCCAAGCCTTTGGTAGCTGTCATAGCATATCTCTCCTTTGCCAACAAGGTATAAAAACAATCTTAGTTCCATGAAAACATTTCCAATTCAAAGCATTAAAAAATCTAATAAGTGCGTGTAAGAACATTTCCGTCAGGAATGCTGTATGACCAACATGCTTCGTATCTTTATTCATCATACTGGATTTTGTCGGTTATGTGAACAATGTGGAAGCTTTGGAGCGCATCAAATGATTTTATCAGAGAGATAGAAAAAAACTTCTAATCCCCTGATTCAATTTTTTCATTTCAGTTTAGAGATTCCAGCCCATTCTAATATTTATCCCGCATTCTAGTCTTTAAATCGATCCTATGAATATATATGAAGACGAGCTCTTATTCCCCTGTCTATGCAGGAATGAAGAAGGTGTGGTCTCGGTATGGATCGTTTGGTATTAAAAAGACTGCTGCGCGGCCTGTGGGTCGTTCTGGCAACTTCCATCCTCCTGCTCGCAATCTATTTATTACTTCCGCTGTTATACCCCCTGTTGCTCGCTTGGCTGCTCGCATATATCATGCATCCATTAGTACTTATTCTTAAAGGCTTTAAATTACCCAGCTGGCTTGCGGTATCACTTGCACTGCTATTTTATATAGGCGGAATCACACTAGTCTTAACCGCGATGATTACAAGACTCGTAAAAGAATTAATCGTCTTGCTGCAAACCTTTAATCTCCACACCGACCAATGGAAGGATCTTCTGATGTCCTTAAGCCAGAATGCAAGCATTCAGAACATCATCAACCAGATTAATCAATTCTACCGAGACAATCCTGACTATCATGCTACGATTGACAGCAATATCAGCAGAACAACGGAAACTGTAGGTTACGCAGTCACGCAAGTGGTCACGGGATTTTTTAATGTAATATTGAAACTGATCTCCGCACTTCCTAGTATGGGTACGATTCTTATCGTGGTTGTCCTTGCTGCCTTTTTCATTAGTACGAGTTGGGAGCGTCATAATGATAAACTTACAGGCTGGCTGCCGACAGTATTCCTGAAGCCTGTGTCAGATATCTGGAGAGATTTACGCAGAGCGCTCTTCGGTTACCTTCGCGCCCAGGTCATCCTGATCTCCATCACAGCGATCATTGTAGTAATCGGGCTTTTGCTACTGGGTGTGAAGTCTGCATTTGCTATCGGCTTAATGATTGGCTTTGTGGATCTATTGCCTTATCTCGGTGTGGGAATTGTGATGCTGCCTTGGGCGTTATATTCTTATATGACGGACAATCTGGCACTAGGGATAGGACTATCCATACTTTACGCTGTTATTCTTATTACCCGGCAGGTGCTTGAGCCAAAAGTGCTCGCCAGCAGCATCGGACTTGATCCCCTTGCCATGTTGATTGGCATGTTCGCCGGTCTGCAGTTGTTCGGTATGCTAGGGCTGATCATCGGACCCGTTGTCCTAGTAGTCCTTGTTGCCTTTAACCGAGCGGGCGTATTCCGAGCTTTGCACAGCTACATTGTTAGCGGCAGATTAAGATAGGAACCGATAATCATCAATTCGTAAAATAGCAAACAGAGCGGTCCCTTCAGCAATGACAGGGGTCCGCTCTGTTATTGTTGTAAACAGGATACTAACGACGGTAAAAGGTGAAGGTGCCATTCTTCATCTTCTTCTCAATCCACTTCAGCAAAAATATACGGTACAAAGGCCGAGTTAATGGAAATACTAACGTGAAACCGACAATATCGGTTACGAAACCCGGCAATATCAGTAGCAATCCTCCGAAAAAAATACATAAACCATCCAGCATCGTCCGACCAGGAACGCGGCCCTCCTGCATATGTGTTCTGCTGTCCTGCAGCACTTTCTTACCCTCAAATCGCATCATTAGTAGACCGATTACTGAAGTGGTCAGCATAAGCAGCAACGTTTTAAATGCTCCAAGTTGATCTGCTACGTAGATAAAACCGAATAATTCCACAGCAGGAATAATAAATAGTCCAGCCCATAACCATTTGCTTCTAATCATACTGAACCCCCTTCTTCCCGCAGCGCCTCTTTTATTGCGTGAAAGAGCTCTGGAAGGGCTCTATCCAGCCTAGCAGGCCTCCATTCCCGGTTCACCCAAACATGACTTGTCGTGCCGGTAACCAGCAGCTCCCCAGGTGGATCCATCGACCGCAACTCCCCTAGAGTAGCCAATAAATCCTCTGAAGTTCCACCTTCTTCTTCCGAAAGCCTCCGCACTTGATACTCAAATACGACTCGTAACGCTGAGAAGGTAGTCATTCGCGCATACACGGAGATAAGATCATCATATCGCGCCGGACTTTTAAATTGCAAATCTGCTGAGGTGACAGGAAGTAAGACGCCTTGTTTCTCAAGTTCACGATAAGTAAAACCAACCTGACGAAACATCTCCGTACGACCAGACTCAAACCAGTTCAAATAATTCGCATGATACACGACACCCATCTGATCACTTTCCTGATAGCGAACACGCAGGGTCGACTTATACCATCGGCTGGGCAAGCCAGCTCGTTCTAATTCCATCTATAAATACTCCTTTCAGCATAGCAGCAGGGAAGCGTTTAAGCCTGGGCCCCGCCTGAAGATAGCATCGTCGTCGATAATTTACGCCGAGAGTTTCTGGCAACATAGAACAGCAGCATTGCTCCTGCGATAGAGCTCAACATACAAGACAGATTCATTACTTCTACCCCGCCTTGATTGAGCAAGAATCCATTCAGTAAATTACCGACAATGCCAGAAAAACCTGCAAACACCATATTAAATACACTTTGGCCAGTGGCCTGCATCTCGTTAGATGTGATCTGAGATACATATTCGACTGCAGCAATATAAAAGAACCCAAATGAAAGACCATGCAGCACTTGCACTCCGATCATTACCGATGGATAAGGAAAAGCAACCTGAATACCCCACCGCAAAACATAAATAAGAGCCCCAAGGAGCAAGGTCCGCTCACGACCCAACCTCTTAATCACCTTAGAAGCAAACAGCATGGAAGGCACATTCGTCACCGATGCGAGAAAGAGCGCAATCCCTGCATAGCGCGTAGACCCTCCTACCGATTGAAAAGCGATTACAAAGTATGTACCAAAAGCAGCCATCGTCTGGTTCACAAGAAAGCTGCCACCCAAAAACGCAAGGAAGACCCGATTCCCCAGCAGTTGTCTTACCCCCTGAGTAAACGATTGCCTCATCATATGATTCTCTTCCGCCTGCTTTGGCAATGTAAACGCAATAAGGACTGCAATCAGATTAAAAAAGAGAAAAGGTAGCCATATCGTGGATACAGAGAAGGTAGATACGTACACCCCTCCTGCATAAGCTCCCAGAGCCGCTCCAATGCTCATCATAAGCCGGATGCTACCGTAAGTGGCTCCAGCTCTATTCGCCGCCGAGATCGCGTAAGAATCGGCTATAGGAGCCTGTGTAGAGGAGAAGATCGTTGAGCACGTATACACCAGAAGAAGTACAATGAAATATTCCGAACGATAAAAGACGGCTAGTAAGGCCGGAACCGCCACACTTAGGATTAGTACTAAACGCGTCTGATTATACCGATCAGAGATAATCCCCCACATCGGCTGAATGGTGATTGCAACTAGTGTGCCTGTTGCCATTAGTATACCTATCTGTCCACTATTAAGTCCATTATGGACCAGCAGCAGCGAAAGATAAGAGCCAAATGAACCGCCGGCCAATCCTAAAAATAGATAAAAGCCGCGCAGCTTCGATAATTTTTCCATTTGTACTATGAATCCTCCAACTTTATATTTTTATATTTTAACAGAACACCCGTACTTCATATGTAATCATCGCATTTAATATAGCAGTACTATAAAGGCGGTGGACAAGTTGAGCATAAAATATAACTCTCTCATGGTAAATCATCCTTGTCTAACAGACAAATCTAATGCGAGCAATAGACAAAGCTCTGCCTTTGGCTGGTCATCTAAGAACTGGAGTGGCTACACTGTTACTGGTAGAAAAGGCGCCTTCAATCGCATTTCCGGCGAATGGACCGTCCCATACGTAAGACCAACCCACAAATCCACCTATTCCTCCGCATGGATTGGCATCGACGGCTTCAAGAACAGCAGCCTTATTCAGACGGGAACAGGTCATGAATTCGTAAATGGGATTGCCCGTTATTACGCCTGGTGGGAAATACTACCTGACGTCGAGACCGTAATCCCTTTTCCAGTATACCCCGGAGATCATATGAAGGGTACTATCACAAAAATAAACCACACGAAGTGGTCTATCACACTCCGGAATTTAAGCCGAAATTGGACCTTCCGAACGCTTCAGCGATATACTGGTCCGCAGACCTCCGGCGAATGGATTATGGAGGCTCCTGAGGTCGATGGTTCCATCGCAAAGCTGGCCCGCGTTGGTACTACCTATTTCAACTGTTGTCGAATCAATGGAAAACGACCTAGGTTAACTCTTTCTAATGGAGGGATAATGGTCCAGAATAACACCACCGTTGCGGTTCCTTCCAGTCCAAGCCCTCGAGGGGACTCTTTTAGCGTCAAACGTATATACTAACAGCATATATGGATTCAGTACAAAAAAAAGAGCTGTCTCATTTGTAGATTTTCACTACATCTGAGACAGCTCTTATATTTCTCGCATAAACGCTAGCGTCCTTTAGGGAAGCCAACCGCGTTTTGGCTTGGCTAAGTAAAAACTATGAATCAGGCAAAGCACAGTCGAGTACTACTCGATTGTGCTTACTTTTACCAAGTTAGTGGAACCGGAACGTCCAAGTGGAATTCCTGCAGTAATCACAACTAGGTCGCCAGCTTGAACCAGACCGGAATCCTTACCACCTTGGATTGCTGTTTCAAGCAATTCATCTGTGGAAGTAGCTACTTTACCGAATACTGGCGTTACGCCCCAAACGAGGGACAATTGACGCATAGTTCTTTCTTGTGTCGTAACAGCAATGATTGGTGCTTTAGGACGGTATTTGGAAACAACGCGTGCAGTATGACCTGTAACAGTCGAAGAAAGAATAGCCTTAGCGTTCAGATCCAAAGCGGAAATTGCAACGGATTGGCTGATAGCTTCTGTAACTGTAGTTTCTTGTAAAGTTTGTTGTTTCGAGAAAATTTCACGGTGGTCCAGAGCGGACTCCGCTTTCTCAGCAATACGGGACATTGTAAGAACGGATTCTACTGGATATTTACCAGCAGCAGTTTCTCCGGAAAGCATGATTGCATCTGTTCCGTCGAAAATAGCGTTTGCTACGTCACTTGCTTCAGCGCGAGTAGGACGTGGGTTACGTTGCATAGAATCCAGCATTTGTGTAGCTGTGATTACTGGTTTGCCAGCAACGTTACATTTTTGAATCATCAATTTTTGAGCCAAAGGTACATCTTCAGCTGGAATTTCAACACCAAGGTCACCACGAGCAACCATCAGGCCATCGGAAGCTTCTAAAATTTCATCAAGGTTGTCAACACCTTGTTGGTTTTCGATTTTGGAAATGATTTGAATGTGAGAAGCGTTGTTTTTCGAAAGCAGCTCACGAATTTCCTGAACGTCGCTAGCTTTGCGAACGAAGGAAGCGGCGATAAAATCGATGTCCTGTTCGATACCAAAAAGAATATCGTTGGTGTCTTTTTCCGTAATACCCGGCAAGGAGATGTTTACTCCTGGTACGTTAACGCCCTTCTTGCTCTTGATCGTACCACCGTTTACAATACGGGTCTTGATTTCAGTTCCTTGAATGTCGACAACTGTCAAACCAATCAGACCGTCATCAATAAGGATGGTGGAGCCTACTTGAACATCATTAGGAAGCTCGCTGTACGTGATGGAAATACGTTCTTGGGTGCCAAGGATTTCTTCCGTAGTTAGTGTCAGGTACTCGTCCTGAACTAGTTCAATCGGTTCTACTTCCAACTTGCCTGTGCGAATCTCCGGTCCTTTTGTATCGAGCAGGATAGCAACAGTTTTGTTCAGTTCCTTAGATGCTTGACGGATCGTTTTAATCCGAGCACCATGCTCTTCAAAATCGCCGTGGGAGAAATTCAAACGGGCCACATTCATACCAGCCAAAATCAATTTTTTGATATTCTCCAACGATTCACTCGCAGGTCCGATCGTACATACAATTTTACTTTTCCGCATTAGGTTTTCCTCCGTTTTTTCGTTCTCTCTGTCTCACTTTTTCCAACTACAAAATCTACTACAAGGCTAACTAATTAAATAGGAACTTTGTCACATGTGCCTTTAACTACGCCCTTATGAATATTACTGCAACTTAGACACAAAATCAATGTTGTAGGCTCTTTTAGATGTAATTTGAGCTCGAATTATCTGAACGCACAAAAAAAATTAAAATAATCCCGGCATTGCGTCGAGATTATTTTAATTCCAATAAAATGTATAATTTACACTTAATTCAATATGGTCCACTAAGTATGGTTATATGTCTTAAAGTGCAAATGGAAAGGCACTATTCACACTTCAGATTCCACTTCTTCTTCAAGGAAAATCTGCTCCTGCTGGACTTCAGCAAACTCACCAATTTTACGGAATTTACGATAACGATCTTCTTTCAATTCCGCTCTATCCAGAGGAATTAGCTCCTGCAAGTGACGCCATAATGCATCCTTAATTGCAGCTGCCGTAGCTTCGTAATCACGATGTGCGCCGCCTTTTGGCTCAGGAACAATCTCTTCGATGACTTCCATTTCAAGCAGATCAGATGCCGTTATCTTCATGGCTTCTGCCGCTTGATCAGCCTTCGAAGCATCCTTCCATAGAATTGATGCAGCACCGTTAGGAGATATCGCCGAATAAATGGCATGTTCCAGCATAAGCACTCTATTACCAACTGCCAGTGCTAATGCGCCCCCACTTCCGCCTTCACCGATAACCACACAGATTACAGGAACACCAAACTGAGACATCTCGCGTAAATTACGGGCAATTGCTTCGGATTGTCCTCTTTCCTCAGCTGTATTGCCTGGATATGCACCTTTCGTATCTACAAAGGTTATAATGGGACGATTGAACTTGTCCGCTTGCTGCATCAGACGCAGTGACTTACGGAAGCCCTCAGGGTGTGCACTGCCGAAAAAGCGTAAAATATTCTCCTTCGTATCTTTACCGCGCTGCTGGCCAATGACCGTAACCGGGACACCGTTAAGTTTGGCGATACCGCCTACAATTGCAAGATCATCCCCAAACATTCGATCCCCGTGAAGCTCGATAAAATCTGTGAAGATCTGCCCCATAAGATCAAGAGAAGTCGGACGTCCTTGATGTCTAGCTAGATGCATTTTTTGGGAAGGGGAGATATTAGAATAAACTTCCTCCTCAAGCACACGGTACCGTTCTTCCAGTCTTGCTACCTCATCCGTAAAATCAATACTTTTCTCTTCGCCAAACTGCTTTAGCTCGGCAATTTTCTTGCGCATTTCAACCAGAGGCATTTCAAAAGGCAACTCTCCTGCCAACCTAAAATCCCCCTTTCACATCATGCAATTCCAAAATTTTGGTCAGTGTGGCGCGCATTTCTTTACGGTGCACAACCATATCAATCAAGCCATGCTGCAGATTAAATTCAGCCGTCTGGAAATCATCCGGAAGCTTCTGGCGAATTGTCTGTTCAATGACTATACGTCCTGCGAAACCGAATACCGCCCCAGGCTCAGCAATAATAATATCGCCAAGACTAGCAAAACTCGCAGATACTCCGCCAGTTGTGGGATCCGTAATTATAGAAATATAAAGGCCGCCCACTTCGTTGAAACGAGCAAGCGCTGCACTGGTCTTCGCCATTTGCATAAGACTTAGAATACTCTCCTGCATTCTCGCTCCGCCAGAAGTAGAGAAAATAAGGAGTGGAAGCTGCTTCTCCGTGGCTTCTTCAATCGCCCGGGTAATCTTCTCACCAACTACAGATCCCATACTGCCGGAGAAAAATTCGAAATTCATCACAGCTACGATCACTGGATGTCCGCCAATAGATCCCTGACCCGTAATCACGGCATCAGTTTGTCCCGATTTTAGTTGCTGTTGCTCCAGTTTAGAGGCATAACCCGGGAATTTCAGCGGATCTATAGAATACATTTCACTATCAAACTCAATAAAGCCCTCTGGGTCTAACGTCATAGCAATACGCTCTACGGCGTTCAAGCGCAAATGATGACCACAAGTAGGACATACTTTTAGGTTCTTTTCCAATTCCTTGCTATACTGGATCGTTCCGCATTTATTACATTTACTCATTAATCCTTCTGGAATTTCCCGTTTGGGGCGTTCGCCTTCTGCAGGCACGCCGCTTCGCTCCAGACGTTCTGAAGGAATAGTCGCGTACTTCCGTTTCTTCTGAAATAAATCTTTGAACACACCCGCACCTCTTCAGCCGTTTATTTGCGTTATGCAGCTTGCCGCTGTCATGACTTTTCTCTTGATAGAAATTCAGGGATGCAGAATAAGATTAAGGACTTCCTGTACTTCCTCCAGTTCACCCGAAGGAACCAATATCTCAAACTGCTGCTTGGACATATTGATTGGACGGCATTTTACTAAAAAACCTTCTTCAGTCAGCTTACTCTTAATCATATCCGCCACTTTGGCGGTCGGCGCGATATATATTACCGTCCACATGCCTTGCAAGGCCTCCCCAATCTTAATTCCCAGCCGTATCCCGTATAATGGAATTATGATAACACAGTTTTCTTTTTTCCCGCAACAGGCGTAGGGCAAAGGAAGCAAGACTGAGGAACTCGTTCAAACGAAATGAATCGGGTCATTTATTCCGTGTCCGTGACCAGAGGATATACTTTTGCCCCTTCCTGCCGATGTGCGATTCTAGCAGAAGCAGCTGCAGCGATACCCGCTACTAAGTCATCCAGGAACACGTGAATCCTCCCCTTATCATCGTTCAATTCACCAATGATTCCAAGCTTTATTTTGTCCAAGTACCCAAATCCTGTAAGTCCGATCATCCCATATACCCCTGTGATACCAAGGGCTAGAGTCTCGTCCGCTCCATAAAGTGATTCATCCGCTTCCATTACTGCCTGGAGCGGCTGCGGAAGCAGTCTTTTCTCTGCCAGTTCATCAAGTGCGATCCCCGTCATTAACGTGTACTGCACTTCTCTTTTTCCCAATACAGATTTCACACTGGAAAGGCATTCTTCCTTGGATAAACCGGGATAATAGACCGATTGTAAAATATATACGATTTCAGCAATGGAAGAAAGTGTTACGCCTCTACGTTCCAACAGATCAACTGCCATTTGATAGGACATGATGTGATTCCCCTTTCCGCCCAGGGATTCGCCCTGTGGTTTCCTAATGTATGCGGAAAAGGGTGGAATTGTTCTTATTTTATTCTTACGGTACCTGCCCCCAGCATAGACTCGATAGCCGCAATTAGCTCCTCCGTAGGCTTAATCCGATAATTATCGCTAAGGGCCAGGAGCTTCTGATCCCGTTCGTAGAACAGAATCGTCGCTACTGGGCCTGGATGATTCTGCAGCAGCTCCTTCAGGCGCGACAGCTGCGCAGCATTCTCGGCGGCCGGCGTGATCTTGATAAAGACACGCTGGCCTGAGCCCGGCGCTGGCGCAGCGGCCGGTGCAGGTGTTGCAGGCGCAGCTGCGCCGCCTGCAGGTCTGCCAGCGGGGCCAGTGGCGGCCCCGCTAGCCCGCGAAGCAGGAGCCGCGCCACGCGGCGGCGCTCCTGCTGAGGCCGAGCGTCCCGCGCTATACGGGCGGGATGCGGCGGCACTACGGCGCTGCAGCAGGCCGCGGAGTGTCTCCGCGGATAGCAGCGCCACTTCCTCGGCCAGCAGCTTGAAGCCTTCGTCCTCCTGCTGCACCTTGGCGCGCAAGGCCAGCAGCGCGCCCTTGGCAATCAAGCTGCGGCTTCGCTTCCACACCTCGGGGAAGAGCACGACTTCGCAGCGCTCGATCTGATCTTCCCATTCGATGAAGGCCATCGATTTCCCTTGCTTCGTCGTAATTTCCTTAACGGATACGACCATGCCGGCCGTAACCGTCTGGCTCTCATCTGCGGCTTCACCGAGATCCATCAGCCGCTGTATACCCGGCTCCTCAAGCAGCTCAACACTATCGTCGAGCGGATGACCGGATAGATACAGCCCCAGCAGCTCACGTTCCATCTCCAGCTGCTGTCCTACTGTGAACTTAGGGATATCCGGATAGCGAATCTCCCAATTCGGCGTCTCCACCAAATCGTCGAACAACTGAATTTGCAGTTCATCCCGCTCCTTGCGCCATTTCGTCGCGGCGTCAACGGTCTCGTCCAGCATAGCTAGCAGCTGGGCCCTATGACCCGGCAGACAGTCAAAGGCTCCTGCCTGCAGCAAAGACTCCACTACCCGCTTGTTGCAGACCCGCAGATCCACACGTCGACAGAAATCGAGCAGGCTGTCGAACGGTCGCTCCTTGCGAACCGACATAATATTCTCCACTGCTAACGTGCCGACGTTCTTAATCGCTGCGAGCCCAAATCGGATATGCCCTGTTCCCGTTTCCTCTCCTGGAACAGGAGTAAACAGTACGCCGCTCTCATTCACATCCGGCGGTAATACGCCGATGCCCGTGCGGCGACAGTCCAGTACATATTCCGCCACCTTACGGTGGGTTCCCATCACGGCGGTCAACATAGAAGCCATAAATTGTACCGGATAATGCGCTTTAAGATATGCCGTCTGAAAAGCCAACACGCCATAAGCCGCCGCATGCGCACGCGGGAAGCCATAATCCGCAAACCGTACGATCATATCATAAACGGCATTCGCATCCGTTTCGTTATATCCTTGCTGCAAGCTCCCCTGTACAAAATGACTGCGCTCCTTATCCAACGTCTCGCGCTTCTTCTTAGAGACCGCTCGACGGAGCAGATCCGCTTCACCAAGCGAGAATCCAGCCATTAGCGAAGCAATCTGCATGATCTGTTCCTGATACACAATTATCCCATAGGTATCCGCTAATATAGATTTCAAATCAGGATGCGGATACTCTACTTCGATCTGACCGTGCTTACCTGCTATATATTTCGGGATAAACTCCATCGGACCCGGACGATACAAGGCTAGAACCGATACGATATCTTCAAAACCATTAGGCTTCAAATCCTTAAGCACACGTCTTACACCCGCCGACTCCAGCTGGAAGACCCCAGTCGTCTCACCAGCACCTAGCATTTCATACGTGAGCCGATCATGATCTGGTATGATTTTAAAATCTGGAACACTGCCACTCATTTCTTTAATCGAATTCATGCAGCGTTCGATAATCGACAAAGTACGCAGGCCCAGAAAATCCATCTTCAGCAGCCCAACACTTTCCAAATGCTCCATAGAGTACTGAGTTAACGCTGTACTTTCGTTGCCCTCTTGAAGGGGTACAGCATCAGTCAGCGGACCTTTGGAAATAACAACCCCGGCAGCATGTGTCGAAGCATGACGAGGCATACCTTCCACTTTCATTGCCATATCCAGCAAGCCTTTGATCTTCGGATTACTGTCATACAGCGCTTTTAGGTCTGGAGTAGTCTCCAGCGCTCTAGCAAGGCTGATGCCTAGTTGTCCTGGGATGAGCTTGGCAGCCTTATCTACCTCGTTATAAGGTAAATTCAGTACCCTGCCCACATCACGAACTGCAGCCCGTGCAGCCATGGTTCCGAACGTAATGATCTGTGCCACATGTTCTTTGCCGTATTTCTCCACCACATAAGCGATAACCTCATCACGACGCTCATCACTAAAATCGATATCAATATCCGGCATCGTGATCCGTTCTGGATTTAAGAAACGTTCAAAGAGCAAGTTATACTTAAGCGGATCTACATCCGTGATTCGTAGGGAATAAGCGGTAAGACTCCCCGCGGAAGAACCCCGGCCCGGACCAGTAGCAATCCCCTGACGATGACAATAAGCGATAAAATCCCACACAATTAGAAAATAATCGCTAAAACCCATATTCTCGATGACGCCAAGCTCATAGGCAAGACGCTTTTCAGCGGTTTCTCTTTGCTCAGTTGATGCCCAAAGCGGTGTGTCTATATACCGTTCTTCAAGCCCTTTAAAGCACAACTCTCGCAAATATGCAGCGGAGTCCTTACCTTCTGGAATTGGTGAATAGGCAGGCAGAATATGTTGACCGAAGGTAAGCTCCAAATTACATTTTTCTGCGATCAATAGCGTGTTACTGATAGCTTCAGGCACATGCGGGAACAACGCCGCCATCTGATCACTGCTTTTGAGAAACAGCTGATCTGTTCCGATCTTGAGCCGTTCCTCATCATCCACAGTTTTACCTGTTCCAATACAGATCAGAACATCCTGTACCTCTGCATCTTCCTTGGCCAAATAATGGACGTCATTCGTAGCTACAAGTGGGATCTCACAGGCCTTGGCAAGTGCGATCAGCTTCGGATTTACTCGTTTCTGCTCGGAAATTCCGTGATCTTGAAGCTCCAGGTAGAAGTCTTCGCCAAAAATCTCCTTATATCGCAGCGCAGCTTTTCGCGCCTCGTCATCTCTTCCATGCAATAGATGCTGCGGCACTTCGCCGCCTAGACATGCACTGAGGCATATGATCCCCTCCGAATGAGCGGCCAGAACCTCCATATCAATACGAGGTTTATAATGATGACCTTCCAGATGGCCGATAGAGATCAGCTTCATCAGGTTCTTGTAGCCGGTTTCATTCTTGACGAGCAGAATCAGGTGATAAATCGGTTGATCTTTACGACTGCCTCGCTCACGGCGAGAGCCAGCGGTTAAATAAGCTTCACAGCCGATAATCGGCTTGATTCCATTCTCTTTACACGCTTTATAAAAGGGGATCGCCCCATACATCACTCCATGATCCGTAAGCGCCAGCGACTTCATGCCGTATTCGCCGGCCCGGCGCACGAGATCGGTAATGCGCGCCGCCCCGTCCAGTAAACTGTATTCGCTGTGCACATGCAAATGCACGAAAGGGCTCATCATCCCACTTCCTTCCTACTACATAAATCAAACATAAATAGTTGTTCAAAAAAGTCCGTTTTTATCACGAAGTAACCCAAGAAGCTTACTCGACATCGAAGATTGAATTCAGGCGAAACTTCCGGTGCTCACGTAGCTTCCACTACGCTCCACTCCTCATTTTCTACCTTCTTTCAATCTTCTCGGTGCTGAAAACCGTACTTTTTGAACTCGCACTATAAGATGAAACTATTTTATCATATTAAAGGGGGACCCGCCCATAGAATGGATTAAGAGCACATGGACAGGCAACGATTAGAGATGCCTCGTCCGGGAAGGGGCCTTTATGAGCATTTTTATGAGCAAAGCCATCCTCGATTTCTTTATCGCCTTCGGCATCGTACTTGGCGGAGCTATGGTCGGCGGAATCGGCGCCGTAGTATCCCTGCAACCACCGACGCAAACGATGCTAGATGTAGCAGACCGGATTAAAATATGGGCACTTGCCGCCGCTGTAGGGGGTACTATGGACCCTTTACGGGTCATTGAAAGCAATGTGATTGGAGGTAACCTCTCCCCCGCCATCAAGCAAATCATGTATATTGCCTTCGCTTTTCTCGGAGCTCATATGGGCAGCGAGCTAGTAAAATGGGTGTGCGGCAGGGGGTAACGCCAGTGAGAGTTCCACCATTCAGTCGTTTTCGTAGATTCACCCAAATTTCCGCTATATTCATGCTGGGGATCGTCGTAGGAGCCGTCATATACAACGGTATATACCATGTTGGATATAACGTGTTATGGCTGAATAATGCAGACCTGCGTGTACAGATCGAGCAATATCAAGAGGATATTAAAACACTCAAAAAATACAATAATACCTCTACGGTAATCAGAGAAATAAAAATTCGATCAGAGGAAAGCAAAGCCCAAGCAGAAGGCTCAACCTCAGTTGACCCCGTAACTTTAAAATTAATACTTAGTGAAATACGATCAGATCTGGAGCCCATGCGTGGCCGCAGCATGTTCGATATTGACACAGACAGTAAACTGGTTAGGCTGCTGCTGGATGGCAAGCTTTACATTGTGCGTGATAAGGAATACTCTGTCAAAATCCGGACGATGCTCGTCATGGAAGGTGTTCTGCAAATCTGGGTGGAAATCAGTCCTTTTAAGCGCAACTGACAACAATCGTGTGATACAATAATGGACAGACAAAAGTGGAAATCACTTCAAGGCTTTTGCACGACATGATAAAGGAGCTGGCTGTCCATGGTTTTATTTATCAAGTACTTATTGTTTATCCTGCTGGTGATCTTTGTAATCGGCGCCGCTGTGTACAGCTTATCCTCTCGCCGTGCCTTAAATCCCCAAGATAAGGGGCTAAAACGCTCCGTCATGAATGTGATGCTGGGCGCTATGCTCGTAACGCTTTCCCTGATTTCCATGTTTCTATTTCGCGGCTCCACCGTTAATATCATTGTTGAAGCTGCCTTTCTTCTAATCGGTGTGTTTAACATCTTCTCAGGAATACGCAGCTATAGTTATTACAGCCGTAGCCGTAGCCAGGAACAACACCAGTCGAAAGCCTAGACTATCCCTCTGATAGGATTACAAGAATAAAATAGACTACCCTCACTATCATCGTTGAGGGCAGTCTATTTAAGCATGTTTGTGATTCATTATCTATTAGCCGTGATCAATGGATTGCAGCATCAGAACAGCTTTCGCTACCAGGGTATCCGAATAGCTGATCTCTATTTCAAGCTTACATGTACGGCGACTAATCTCGAGCAGTCTCGGCATTACAATAATCGCGTGTTCGATCTGTACCGGCCGGATAAAATAGGTGGACATATTATCTAATACATAGTCATTTCCTGTAATATCCTTAGCTGCCTTAAACGCAGAGAGCGTCATTAGCGTAGACAATACACCTTCAGAAATGGTACCAAGGTCTGTGGCCATCTGAGGCGTAATAAAGCCGTGAAAAAACAATCGTCCCTCTTCATCCCGCTCATCCGCAAAACCGTTCCAAATGAGATGATCGAAGGTCTCCCCAAGCTGTGGAGTGTTACGGACATCACGCAGACTTTGCAGCACTTCTTTACGGGTTAGGGAGCCCACCAATTTGCGGTTACGGTCTACAATGGGGAGGAAATCGACACCTTCCCACATCATGATCTGCGCAGCTGAAGCTAGTGAGGTATGCAGCGCAGCGGTAACCGGACTCCGAACCATAGCCTTTTCAATACTTTGCCCTTCTGCCAGGTCCTCTACTTCGCGTCGGCCGATAATCCCAATCACTCGGTTCCATTCATCTGTAACGGGAAAACGTTGCTCTCCAGTTTCCTCAGAAATCTGTCGTAGCTCACCTACAGTGCTTGAAATTTTTAACGTAATCATACGCGGTTTGCTGTCGACAATATCTTCTACCAGCATAATTTTTTTCTTAATCAATCTATCAAAAATTGCTCGGTTAATCATTGATGCCACGGTAAACGTGTCATGTCTTGATGAAATGATGGGGAGATCCAGTTCGTCGGCTAATGCCTTCACTTCACGACTCGTCCCGAAGCCACCTGTAACCAGAACTCCGGCACCCTGCTCTAGCGCCAAGGAGTGAACATCATCGCGGTTACCCACAATAAGCAGACTGTCTGCGTCTATATAACGAATCATCGCGTCGACCTTCATCGCACCGATTACATATTTATGTAGATGTTTACTCAGACCGCTAGCCCCGCCGAGAACATGACCTTCCACAATATCAACCACGTCACCAAACGTCAGCTGTTCAGAAATGTTACGAGGCTTCTTTTCTACACGTACTGTACCAATCCGTTCCTTCGTAATGACAATTCCAAGATTCTCAGCTTCCTTAACGGCACGATAAGCCGTTCCCTCACTGACCAACATTTCTTTTGCAAGCTTACGAACAGATATTTTGGAGCCTACCTTAAGACTTTCAATATGCTGCAGCAGTTGCTCGTGTTTAGTAATTGCATCGCCTTGACCTTCCAACTGTTACACCCCCGTACTCCGATCTGTACTATACTGTACTCATTATACACGGAGAGAATGACACAGTACAACCGATTCATATGCATCGAATTCGAATTTAATTGCCCGTTATTTAGCAACCTTTTCCTCTTTTTTATAGTCTGAGAGTTAAAGAAAGAGGAAAGGAGCATTGTGGATATGAACAAGACCACGTTAATAATATTTACCATTACTTTGCTTTTCATAGGACTGATCGGCTGTGGAACTACGAGAACCGAAGTAAAACAATCAAGCCAAATAGAGCTGGATGCACAAAATATAGTTTCTATTAACTTAATAGAAAAAGACCAGCCGGTGACGACTATTTCTGAAGCATCATCCTTGGAACGTTTTGTTCAAGCCATAACTGCTACTGAATATGATAAAGGACAACTAGATATTGCTCCAAGCGATTACAGAACCACCGTAAACATGAAAGACGGCATAAGTTATGAGTTCTCTTTTTGGATCGTCGGAAGCAACAGTGGGTTACTCATTAAATCGGGTCAAACGGGTCACTATCGTCTTTCAGATATCAGCAAAAAAGATCTGTTGGACTTATTCCAATCGACTGTTAAAGAAGATAAGATTTCTCCAGCAGACACTACTAACCCACAGCCCCCTAACGTTCAAGTTACTGTTGGTGGTGAACAGTTTGATGCCATTCAAGGCTCTTATTGCTGGAATGACAATGGCAAAGGCGTCTGTGTAGATATGGCTACTTACGATCAATTAGTTACCAAACAGAAGGTACATCCCAAAGCTATCAGCCGTGATCAGGTAGAACTCAAATTCTCATCTGCACCCAAGGAGTTAGAGGTTGTGGCTTCATTTCCTGGTGAGGAACATCCGGACGAAGCTCTTTCCGTAGAAAATAACAGTTTTCAACTCGCAGCAGGTAGCGGAAAACATCTGTATATAATCCAAGCAAGATGGCCTCAGGGGAGCGCCAGTTATGTATTTGAAGTAGAATGCTCTGTCAGTAAAGAGTAACCCGTTTGTTAGACAAACTGGGTAGTGGGTAGGCGAATAGAGAATAGTCCCTTAAGAAAAAAAGGAAAAATATGTTATGATGGAGAGGTGAAAGGGGATGACTTTATGCAATTTCTTTTTATACTCGCGATTCTCGTTCCTGCGGTGTGGTACTACGCGGCTCTAGGTAAACGGATATCTGCAGAAGAAAAGAAAGCTGGAAAAGATCTCTCGGATGAGATCAATCCTTTTACAGGTGCAAGATAACTTTAATCCCCCTGCTTTGCGGGGCAATTTTAAAGCCCACTGGCTTAAGCTAGTGGGCTTTTCTGTGAATCTAGGGGATTTATACCCCTCTTTCAGCTAATTCGGCGCTTTTCACGATAATCTAGGGGATTTATACCCCTCTTTCAGCTAATTCGGCGCTTTTCACGGCAATCTAGGGGATTTATACCCCTCTTTTAGCTAATTCGGTGCTTTTTACGGGAATCTTGGGGATTTATACCCCTCTTTTCGCCATTTCAGCGTTTTTCACGGGAATATTTAAATCTAGTTACTTAAGGAAGCTACCCCAATCCTATGATCTTTGTGTAACTCTAGTTTCTTCTTTCCATTTGGACTGCCATTGCTCCAATTTTGCTTTTCGCACAGCTTCCAAACGCTTGGTCTTCTCCTCATCAACACCGATAATAAAATGCAGATGTGCCGCAATGACCATAAAGGCAAAAAGTGACCAGACCACCCCAAAACCAAATACCCAGCTAGGCCCATTCGCAAGCGATAACTTCGGCAGAGCATACAAAAGCATGGCCAACGCCAGCAACAGATAGACACCATGTTTAAACTTGTTTCTTTTTCTCATAACCAACAGCTCCTCGTAGACAAGATATTCGATTGAATCTATATCTCTACTCTATGAACATGAAGCCCGTAATATGAGACAAGTCCATAAAAATATACTTCTATTCAAAAAATTATATAAAATAATACGCATTTATATAGCTAGCAAAGCTTATATATGAGATGATAATTTCATTTAGGGGGCGATTTAGAATTGAATGCAACTTATACTCATACCGAATACATAATTCGAAAAAAGGTATTTTCGATCATGGGTGCGAAGCTTCATATTTATGATAACGCCGAGCAGCTTGTACTCTATTCACAAATGAAAGCATTCAAGTTGAAAGAGGATATTGCACTGTACACGGATGAGTCTATGCAAAAGGAGCTTCTGCGTATAAAAGCCCGCAATGCCATCGACTTTAGTGCCGTTTATGATGTGCATGATTCGGAGACTGGCGAGCACGTTGGTGCTCTTCGGCGTAAGGGACTCAAATCGATTTTGAAAGATGAATGGACGATTCTCGATCGTCATGATCAGGAAATCGGAAAAATCAAGGAAGATAGCACCGCAATGGCTATACTCCGCCGCTTTATCTCTATTATCCCTCAAAAATATAATATCGAGATGAATGATGCAACGATCCCGACTTTCAAACAAAATTTTAATCCATTCGTTACAAAAATCATCGCTGACTTCTCTGAGGATCCCAAGGGAATGCTTGATCGCCGCCTAGGTTTGGCTGCTGGTATTCTTCTCTGCGCAATCGAAGGAAAACAAGATTAGCGAGTTTACTCATGTGCTAGTCACAAGAATAAATAGGGTGTTCCCAATGCCAAACGGCTTCGGGAACACCCTATTTAGATTGCACTGATCAAACTTTTCAGGTGAATACCCGCTTACTAAAAGCGTTTATTCGCCATACAATTGCGACAAGCTCTCGGTAATGATCTTGTTTACATCCTCGATTACAACACTCAGACGGCGTTCTGCATCGAACAGACGGCGAATCCCAAGATTCATGTTAAGCACCTCGAATAATTTCTCCATCTTCTCCATTTCTTCCTGTGGAGGCATATCTCCGCTCATCATCCGTTGTTGAAGCTCCAATTGGCCATTACGGAAGTTGTCGAGCATCGCCTTGGCTTCAGGATCTGTTTCTACCAGTTTCATCGCGTTGGTGATATCCGTTACCTCAGTGCTTTCTTTAATGGCTTTCGCCAGTTCATGTGCTTTGTCGTGAATACTCATTATGATTCCTCCTAAAAGTTTTGTTAGCGTTCGCTTCCTAGAGTTACTTCGTACAAAACTCGCACCGGAAGCATACGCTTAAGTTTCCAAATATTGATTCATCCCATGCTTGTTTCGCTTCTTGGGTCAGACTTATGAAATGATGCGGCAAGGTTTTTAAAGAGTAGGTCAATCACCAAGGGTCATATGTCTCCATATGATGAATGATATGTAACCCTTAGCTACCAAATTGCCGGCATCATGCTGCCTACCGGAAGGAGATCCACGATGTCCCAATTCAAGATCCCGGTCCATACGGTCCACACGGGCATCCTGCAGGAAAACGCTATAATGCTTGGCGAACGATCCATGAAAAGACTCAAAATCCCGGCTCACGGAACGCTCCAGCTGGCTTTCGGCTCTTTCCGGCAGGAGGTTACCATTATCCCGGCTCCCAAATCCGAAAGCCTGCGTGTAAGCGAAGGACTGGCGCGGCGGACCGGATGGAAACATCGGCAAACCCTCAACGCCTCTTACAGCTCCGTAAGTCGTACCTTGCGACTTGGACCGTTGATCGGTGTACTCGTCAGCCGTGACCATCCAGATAATCTCGACAGGCTGTTTGGACCCATTACCATGTTCTGTCGAGAATTAACAAATGCCTGCCACTCACAAGGCGCCTATGTATATTTCTTTACCCCGGAAGCGCTGGAAACAAGCAGCTCTTCCATCCAGGGCTGGGTATACAACGAGGGTTGGAGGAAAATGAGTCTGCCCATCGCCGATGTAATCAACAATCGGCTAACGACGCGAAAGGTGGAGAATAAACCTAGCGTACAGCATTTTTTGGCGGATGTAAAATCACGGTATGGAACGCATTTCTTCAACGAAAAATTTCTTGACAAGACAGAAGTATTTGAAGCTTTAGCGCAAGACCCTTCATTGAAGCGGTATTTACCTGAATCGCATGCTTTAAACGGTTTTGCCGTTGTAAAGAAGATGTGCAGCCAATATCCAAGCGTGTTTCTAAAGCCTGTACGAGGCAGTCTCGGCAAAGGCATTCTCCGAATCTCCAAAGATGAAGGCGGAGGATACCGTTTGTTATCTACTACCTCAATAGGTACACGCAAGCAAAGCTACCCAACTTTAGCTAAACTGTACCAGTCCATTGCTCCCAAGATGAAGACAACGCGCTACCAGATTCAACAAGGATTGCCCTTAATGGAGCTCGGTAAGCGTCCTGTAGATTTCCGAGCACTTGTACAGAAGAATGGTACCGGAAAATGGGGCGTTACCTCCATTGTCGCTCGCACCGCTGGAAGCAATCATTTCGTCTCCAATCTAGCAAGAGGTGGCAGTCTCAGTACTGTCCGTGAAGCCGTAAGCAAGAGCAGCCTTCCTCCAGGTACCAAGGATAGCGTACAGCTTCAGCTTCCAAGAGCAGCACTAGCCATTGCAAGAGGAGTAGAAACCTTTATCCCTGCTCATTTCGGAGAGCTCGGAATCGATCTGGCACTGGATCAATCCGGACGAATATGGCTCTTGGAGGTTAACTCCAAACCTTCCAAGAACGATAATACACCGCTAAACGATCAAAAAATCAGACCGTCCGTCAAGCAAATGATTCTGTATTGCCGCTATTTGGCCGGTTTATAAGGAGGACACAATGACTGAAACAGCTATGGGGTTCCTCGGCATTATGACGGGCCGTCGCCATGGGAATCCTCCGATTGCCGAGCCAGAATTTTGCAGTCATTTATGCCGTGCAGCTCCGCGATACAACCTTAAAGTCCTCGTGTTTCATCCGGACGGAGTAGCGGCAGACGGGTCATCTATAACCGGTTATACATGGAAAGACGGAAGCTGGCACAATACGACCTCTACACCACCAGATATCATTTATAATCGTTGTTTTTACAATAGTCCAAAAGAAAGAAAAGAAGCCTCGTCTGCACTCTCTTTCCTTCACCGCTCACTACCTTGGTCAAGAGGTTTACCTGATAAATGGGGCGTATACGAGATCTTGAAGCGCAACCGAAGAGCCGCTATTTTACTGCCGGAAACTGTTCTCTATACCGGTACACGCAAGTTAAGCAATATGCTCGCTGAAAGAGAATACGGGGTCTTCCTAAAACCCAAAGCAGGCTCTCATGGCAAACGTACATTGCATGCCATACTGCAGAACAGACGCTCTGGAGGAGGCATAAGAGTACGAGGGCGTGATGGGACAAATACACCCTTTCAATATGTATTCAGCTCGCAGGATGAAGGACTGAACTGGATTCATGAATTTATCGGCACACGCCGCTATATTATACAGCCTTATCTGCACCTAACTAATCGTAAGGGGCAACCGTTCGATGTGCGTGTATTGATGCAAAAGAATGGCCTCGGTCGCTGGGATCTTACTGGCATGGCCGTTCGGCTGGGTAATCATGGTTCACTGACTTCGAACCTGCATGGCGGTGGAACTGCGGTTCCTCCTTTGCCCTTTTTGCTTGCAGAATATGGTCAGGACGGAAAAGACATCATGCAGGAGCTTGCTGCAGAAGCTGCATACTTGCCTCCTCTTCTGGAGGCCGCATGCGGTAGGCTTGGAGAACTCGGCCTAGATTTCGGTATTGATTCGAGCGGTCGGATTCATTTACTTGAAGCAAATTCCAAGCCAGGGCGCACGGTATTCCGGCTGACGGGCGACCGCCGGGCTGCTAAGCTCGCCGCCGAGAATCCACTGTCTTATGCGCGCCATCTGCTACTCACACAGCGACGGATACCATCCCTATCTACGGACAGCTCCGTTATAAACGGGAGAATGATAACAATGGTTCCTAAGGAGGATTCATAAATGAGTCTCACTTTTTGCAATGTGCATTTTACTAAGCAGCCCCAAAGAGTTGTATATGTATCAGGTGCACTGATGAAAAGCTTGAAATTAACCGGGAAGAAGAACATTCGCCTTAGACTCGGTAAAGATGCCATCCCGACCATGATCAAGCCCATCAAGCGCGCCGGAAATCATCTATTCCTCGCCACTGGTGTAAAGAGTGCTATCAAGGTTCCGAAATCTGGTGGTATCTATTTACGCAATCTGCAAAACGACGAGGTACAGCTTGGACCTTTGGTCGGTGTTTTGACCGATGGACCAGCATCTTCAAATCAACCCTTCGGTTCTCGCACTGGCTTTATAAAGCAATTACTGCGGGAAGGCAGTAATAAATGTTATATATTTGCCTTTATGCCGCGTGATATCAACTGGCAACAGGAGCAGGTCTATGGTTATTTCTTAACCGCAGGCGGCAAATTCGAACGTAAAATGGTTCCTCTGCCTGATGTCGTCTACAATCGGCTACCCAGTCGGAGAGCGGAGACTTCACCTTATATCAACCAGCTTCGCGAACGCTTTATGCGCAAGAAAATCCCTTACTTCAACTGGAGCTTCTTCAATAAGTCCGATATTTATCGGTTGCTAGAGAATGACGGAGCTGCAAACCGTTACGTACCTGAGACACACAGCAATCCCTCCTCCGAAAAAATGAGAGAAATGCTGGATCACCACCATTTTGTATATTACAAACCTTCCGCAGGCAGCCTGGGTCACGGGATTTACCGACTTACCTATCTGCCGAAAAAAGGATATTTTGCCCGCTACCGCAAAGGTGGAAAAAACGTACTTCTGCGCTTCACTACCTTTGAAAGCCTCATGCGTATGCTTCGGTCACGACACGGTCAAGGCCTGCAAAATTATATCGTCCAACAAGGAATACGTTTGATTGAAATTGATGGCTGCCCCATTGACTTCCGATTCCATATGCATAAAAACGGCAGTAATCAATGGATTGTAGTCGGTATTGGCGCTAAGAAAGCCGGCCGGGGCAGTGTCACCACTCACCTCAAAAACGGGGGGGCATTGCTTACACCTGGGCAGGCGCTCGGGCGTGTATTCGGCAGCCGAGCAGATGAAGTATTACAGCGTGCGAAGAGTACAGCCATTAAGCTGGCAGAATCCTTAGAAATCCAGCATCGTCATTTGCTCGGTGAAATTGGCTTTGATCTCGGCATTGATCAGGATGAAGACATCTGGATGTTCGAGGCCAACGCCAAACCAGGACGTTCCATCTTCCGTCATCCTTCCCTGCGCGCTGAGGGCAAAGCTTCCATCGAGCACATTCTGGAGCATTGTCTATACCTCAGCAAATTCCGCAGGAGGGATGAGATGTGAACACCCATATTCCGGATGAAACAAAACCCGTTATTGCCATACTGACAACCAGCGATAAAGTAAGGCATTTTAATGGCAACCGTAATAATTTCCGGGACATCATTCGCACAGGCAAGGAACTGGGATTTCTTGTCTACGTCGTCACTGTCCGTGACTTGAAGCTTGAGGAACGGATGGTGAACGGTTATGTCCCATCATCCAGCGGAAGAATATGGTACAGCATTCCGGTACCTCTTCCACAAATCATATATAACCGAATTCCTACCCGTGAGGATGAGGAAAAACCTGCTGTCGTACGCAAAATAGCTCAATGCCTGGAACATCCAGGCATTAAGCTATATAATCCATATTTTTTCAATAAATGGAGTCTATTTGAATGGTTGAAAGGCTCGTATGCTACCTCGAAGCATGTTCCAAAAACCAGACGTTTACGCAGTGCAAACACGCTTATTGCCATGCTAAATAATCATACCAGTCTCTATCTTAAACCTGAGAATGGCAAAGCAGGTAAAGGAATTATGCGTTTAAAATACCGTGCAGATACCACCTTACCCTATCGGCTGCAAATTCAAAGCGGCAAAAAAAATGTGACCTACAAAGCTGCCTCAGTAGAACGCCTCTGGGCACGGATAGGCAAAGAAAAGGGAAGCTCACGCTATATCGTACAGCAAGCTATTGAACTAGCAACTCACCGAGGACGACCATTTGATCTACGTGTACTTCTGCAGAAAAACGGCAGAGGCGGCTGGGCAATGACCGGCATAGGTGCGCGTCTAGCTGGTGCCCGCAGCATCACTACGCATGTACCTCGTGGCGGAAGTATCGAGGAGCCCTCCACCATGCTGGAAAGCACATTTGGAACCGAAAGAGCAGCCTCTATCTTAAAAAGTGTACCTACAACTGCTCTGTTAATTGCCAGACAAATTGAAAGAGCCTCTGATTCTATGCTCGGGGAGATGTCGATGGATCTCGGTGTCGATGAGAACGGCGGACTCTGGTTCTTTGAGGCAAACTCCCGGCCGATGAAATTTGATGAGCCTGCGATTCGCAAGCTTTCTTTGGAGCGAATCTTTCAATATGGCCAGCACTTAGCACGCCATATCAAATAGAATCCATTAAAGGATGTGACACAGCATGCAGATATCCTCTATCTACGACACTGATGCTAAAAAGTGGAAATCGCGGCTAACCGGACTGCTTGAGTTTATAAGAGAGCATGGGGAGCGTCGGATTACAAATCAAGCTTGCAAGGTAATGGCCCGATTAACTCCAGAACAGTTGTCAGAGCCGGGTGTCTCGCTGCTTGTCGCCACCGTACGCGGTCAGAATGGGCGCCAGCTAGCAGGAGTAAGCTTCGTATCCGGTTTCGGTGAAGAAGCCTGTCTCGTTGCCGTGCATCCCTTATACCGAAATAGGCATACCGGCACCGCCCTTATGGCCGCCCAGTTAAAGCGTTTAGGCCGTCTGGAATGCAGTGTTGCCAGCGATAATACAGCCAGTCTGAAAATGTGTTTCAATGTTGGTCTTGCCGCAGTGGCGCTTACTAGTGGCCCTACTGGCAAGCCAACTTTATTGATCCGGTCACCACAGAATACCGTCAGTACTACAAACTCTCCACAAGAAGGTGAACTCCTGTGCCAGAGCCCGTCTTAGGCATTCTTACTTTGTATATAAATGAAGCCAAGCAGCTTGAAGAAAAGGCCGTGTACCGGAGAATGATCATTGAGGGCAATCGAATGGGCTTGGATGTTTTTGTGTTTACCCCCATGGATGTCCATCCCAGCAAAGAGCAGATCCATGCCCTTGTCTTTGATTCAAAGAGCGGGAAATGGTCACGCAAATGGCGTTCCTTCCCGAACATGATTTATGACCGTTGCCGTATCCAGCGCAGCACGCGCTTTCAACAATTGCTTCGTTTCCGTGAACGCTATAAACATCTGCTGTTTCTGAATCGTCCACTGCGCAACAAATGGACCATACACCAAACGTTCTCACAAAAGAGTCGCTTCCGGCAGCATATGCCAGAAACATTACTGTATCATTCCTCTGCCGATCTGCACCGAATGTTGAAGCAGAGCCCGGTACTCTATATCAAGCCAGCAAACGGCACAGGTGGACGCGGTATCCTTAGAATTGAGCGGGTAAAGGACCGTAAAGGGGGATTTGATATTCAAGGCCGTCGCCAAGATCGCCGGATTATTCCACCCCGAAAGGTCTCTGCCTCCCGATTGGATTCCATCGTTCGACAATGGTGTATTGGTGGACGTTTCCTCGTCCAACAGGGGATTCCACTACGTCTGCCTGGTGGACGTTTCCATGATTATCGCATGCTCGTTCAAAAGAATGGGCAAGGCGTCTGGGAGCTGACAGGTATGGCAGCAAGGGTCGGTGCGGCCCGAAGCGTAACCTCCAATCTTCATGGCGGTGGGCACGCCGTTCGAGCTGAAACGCTGCTGAAGGAATGGCTGGGTAGTCAAGATAAGACCGATAAGGTTATGAAAACTGCCGAAAGGTTAGGTCTTGATGCCGCTGCCTTCTTGGAAGAAAGTTTCGGGGCCTTATGTGAACTTGCACTGGATCTTGCCATTGATCGAGAAGGAAAAATCTATGTGCTGGAGGTTAATCCAAAGCCTGCACGTGAAGTATTTGCCAGATCAGGGGACGGCAACACCTATCGCAAAGCACTAGTGCGACCTTTAGAATACGCGTTATGGCTATATAATAACAAAGGTGCCCCAACCACAGCTAAGACTACTGAGGAATAAAATGATACTCAACAACAAAACGACCGCCTCTCTGCAATATGCAGAAAGTGCGGTTGTTGTATGACTTCTGATGTTCTGAGGAACTTATATTAGAAAAACTCGTTGTATTGAAGATTTTGATTAGCTGAGCCAAGGCGTTAGAAAAATGAAGAGTATAGTGGTACCCACACAAATATGGAGCAAGAGCTGTAAGTCCTTCTCTAATAGATGTTTTATAAACAAAAGATAGCTCACGATACACAACAAAAAAACAGCAATATAAAAAAATAAGGAATCATAATGAGTAACTATAAATAAGTCTCCGCCACCAATAGAAAAGACTATACCTATTACTAAAAATCACATGCCCACTCCAAGTGCAGCGCTTAAAGCAATAAAAAGGAAGCTCATTATCATTTTTTATACTCCTTTAACATGCTTCTCGATTCCTTATCATCACATAGGAATAACCCCGTTCCATGATCTATCGGATCATCCCCTTTGTTTATGTATATCTTTTTAGCTTTGAGCTATTCCTGCATCTGCATTTAGAACCTTAACATTAAAAAAGGCAACCCTCTGCTTAGATGAGGTTTGCCTTTTATTCGTTTACCAAATATAAATCGCGATATTCCTATTCGCTAACCAATGCGTTGTCGTACAAGTCTATCAACTCATCGAAGGAAGTGATAATTACATCGGAGCCCTTCAGCTCATCCTGACGGCCAAAACCTGCATACGCACAGCCGATGACGGTTTGAGCATTTCCCTTACCTGCCTCCACATCGGACGAGCGATCGCCTACCATCCAGGCACTCTTGATTCCATGATTGTCCAGCAAAATGCGTAGCAATTCTGTCTTCGTCGCAGTGCCTTGACCACCCGCACTATACAATCCTTCAAATAACTCTTTAAGCTCATGCACCACAACTATACTGTGAATGTATTCCTCCAGCCCATTACTAGCCACAAACAATCGTACTCCACGCTCTTTTAGGGCAGTCAGTGTTTCGACCACCTGAGGATACAGTAACGTCCCACCTGCTTCAAGTCCTTCGACCTCTAGCTGCAATAGCAGCTCATCTGCACGGCGGTGCACCGCCTCATCGGCATCAGGCATAACCTTCTTCCAAATATCTGCCAGCAGCATCCCTAAGCCGCTTAGAATAAGCTCTTCCGGCGGTGTTGGTCCTGAGTATAATCCCTCTTCCCGCAAAATATCGAACATTTTATGATATGCAGGTAATAAAAGACTTTCAGTCTGGAACAGTGTTCCATCCATATCAAAAACAATCGCTTCCGGCTTGTTCAACTCCGAGTGAACCGCGTTCAGTTCTGTTCCTTGTACCTCTTTACTCATCTGTTGTTCCTCCCCATTCTCTTTTGCTTCAGGTAAGCACATTCATCTGCACGAAATTTCCAGTACAAGCCCTATGATATATGATATCACTTCGGAATGTCCATGCTCTCCACTTTTCTTGTTGCAGTTTATATTTCAACATGTTATATTACAAACTGTAATATAACATGTTGAAATATAAAGGAGAGATAACCATGTCACGTCCATTAATCATGCGCTTCCTCAAGCAGCCTGCTACCATCGTCGGGATTATAACTGCACTGTTGTTCCAAGTCTTTTTCAGCTTAATCTGGATTACAGGGTATGACCATGTAACTGATCGGGTAGATCGGTTGCCCATTGCTATTGTGAATGAGGATGGTGCGAATGCTCAGCCTGTAGTCGATGGTATTACCCAGTCCCTTCAGTTCGTAACCAGACAGGACCTTCCACTAAAAGCTGCCAAGGAAGCCCTTGAGCATAGAGAAATCCGCATGATTATCAATATTCCACAAGGGTTCACCGGAGCGATTAGCAATCCTTCCGCAAAGGCTGAACTCCGGTACCTCGTAAATGAATCCAATCCGCAAATGGTTAGCAATGTTATGCAGACTGTAGCCCTTAAAGTCACGGCTGCCATGAACACTCAAAGCAGTGATACAGCACTAAACCAAACCCTTGAAGCTATGAAGCTGCCGAAGGCACAAGCAGAGATCATCAAAAGTGCGGCAAGCAGCCGAATCTCCGCAAACGTTGAAGTCATCCATCCCACAACTAATTTTGCACAAACTATGGTTCCGTTAATGATTGTTACCGCCTCCTTTACCGGAGCTATGTTACTCGCCATGAATCTCCAAAAAGCATCTTCCAATTTATCGGGTCAATTTGGTAAATGGGATCGCCTTGCAGCCCGTTTTGCCATTATGAGTGCAACGGCTGTATTAACCTCTCTAGTGGGGACTATCATGGTTAACTCGCTCGGGATCCACTCCAGCCATGGCTTTCTGCTCATGTGGCTGTTCGAGTTCACTGTGATTCTCTCCTGCATGATTCTTGCACAGTTCAGTCTGCTGCTACTCGGCGACGCTGGCGCCTGGCTAAATATCGCACTTCTCTCCATACAAATGTTGGCTTCCGGAGCAACGATTCCTCGTGATGTGCTTTCTCCTTTTTATAGCTGGATCGGTCCCTTCTCACCTGCTTACTACGCGGTAAATGGTATGCTCGACCTAGTTATCGGAGGCAATGGTGTATGGAAAGATATGTTCTATCTACTCTGCATTGGTGCAGCAATAGCTGGATTAAGCATTATCCTAACCTTCATTCGCAAGGAAACTCAGTTATCACAAGAACAAGAGCCCGTACCAGCAAATGCGTAATTATTTAGTTTGCCTCCTTGGTTATGCCTTTTCAAATTGAGAGCGAAATGCAGTTGTGATATGGTAGGAGGTGAAAGAGAGGAGCGACAATGATTCATGAATATACAAGATGTCATTCTAGGGATATTAAGTGAAAAACCTCATTCGGGTTATGAGATAAAACGGCATTTCGAGGAATACTTTTCTTTTTTCTTTGATGCCAGCTACGGCACCATCTACCCAACCCTAAGCAAGATGGAGAAGCTGGACCTAATCACCAAAGAATCCATACGGCAGGAAGGCAAACCTGACAAAAATGTATTTACCATTACCCGTGCTGGCTTGGATCAGTTCCATGCTTACTTGCAAACACCGGCTGAAAAGGAAGTTCTGCGTTCAGACTTTTTTATGCATCTGTATTTCGGAGATAAGACCGATAAAGAGAACATAGATAATCTACTTCGGCAAGCATTGATAGAAAAGCAGGCAATGTACGATGATCTTGATCAGAAATTAAAGCAACTAGATTGCAAACTGTCCCCTTACCAAAAGCTGTGTATGGAATTGGGCCTTGTGCAATATGAAGCCTTTATCAAAAAAATTCAAAGTGTGCTGGAGTCTGAATAAGGATCATGTGGGCAGTAGGTTTCCTATTATTCTAGGGGATTTGCTGCTTTTTTTTGTTGTGCTATCATAAAAAAGAACCGGCAGCATGCACAAATTGTGCTTGCTGTACCGGTTCTTTTTTAGCAAAAATGTGTAACCTATCGATTATACTCTGTCAAAGCTAGAAATCAGCTCATCGAGAACATCTTTGCTTACCATTTTACCTTTGAAATTGATGAGGTTCTCTGCGCTTCCGGAGAAGATACAAGTTGGCTCATATTTTCTAAGAATAATTTTCTCTCCATCTACAAAAATCTCGAGCGGGTCTTTTATGTCAATTCCCATCGTTCTACGTAGTTCAATAGGAATTACGATACGTCCCAATTCATCTACTTTTCTTACTATGCCTGTCGCTTTCATCATCGTACATCCTCCCTTAAATTCACATTAATAATCATTTTTGCTAAAAGCTATGTAGGCTTCTATATGATAGTAATGATTACGCTATACTCTAATATTAAAGTGCTATTCATTCCCTGTCAATTTTATTTCTACAAAATATGATATTTATCGACAATTATTCGACAAAAATATGTACAGTTTCGACAAAATGCTGTAAAGCGACCCAATTTATTCGTCTTGAAATTAATAAATATCCAACATTGCGATTACAAATCAGCTTGCAGAGTATCCCAATTGATACCATCATTTACCCAATACATCAAGTCTGGAAACACTCCGACGTATATCAGAGCAAAGAAACGTTTAGTAGAATTAATACAGACTATTTATGCTTTATGCATCTACTTTTTTCGACAATCCAGCTTTCTACTATGTACTGATTTAATATAAGTATTACATATTATTAATAGAAAGATCAAATATTGGATAAACTTAGCATAATTAATTGAATTTAATTACAAAAAAAACCGACCAGTGATCTCTGGTCGATCTATTCTATCGTTATAATGCCTTCTCCGTAACCCTGCCATTCGCATCAATAATTGCATTATAAGAAAGGTTATTCATTAGCTTGATCGTCTTCCTATTGTAAGAATCATCCATAAAGTTGGGCTGTCCCCCAATAATCTTGACTGGCGTAATCTTACTCGTCACCTGGGCATCATTAATCTCAAAATTCACTAGCATCGAGTGAAGGGTTTTTTCCCCACCACGTGTTGAACGATTAAACACAAAGTTTCCAAGTGAATAATAAATCGGTTTATTTTTGTAGTATTCGATGCCCATCAAGCAATGGCTGTGTGCGCCGAGTATGATATCTGCTCCACTATCAATCATCTGTTTGGCTAGCGTGCGGGCGTATTGTTCAGGATAATCCTTAAACTCTTCATTCCAGTGAATGTACACAATCGTGTAATCATTCTCCTTAGACATCTTCTGAATAGCCGTAAGCATTGGCTGCGAGGTGTACGCTGAGGCAGCTCCCGGTTTATTGTTGCCGGCATACCAAGAAGGCCCTGAAAGCACTCGACTTACACCTAAGATAGCGATCTTCTTCCCCTTTACCGTCCTTGTATACGGTTTGAACGCTTCCTCTACATCTTTGCCTGCTCCTGTATGGCCAATCTTGTTTCGATCCAGATGCACCAGTGTATCGAGCATAGCGTCTGTTCCGAAATCTAAAATGTGATTATTAGCCAATGAAACGCCGTCAATCCCAGCATAGGTTAAGCCACTAAGCACTGCTGGTTTGGACCTAAAGGCAAAGGTTTTCTCTGCTGCCTTCCCTCGAATAGACACTGGCGTTTCCAGATTCGCGAAGGCGATATCTGCCTTTTGCAAGGTAGGTGCGACTTTCACAAACGGAAAGTTCACTCCGTATTTCGCGATCTGATCACCCACAAAACCGTCCAAGAGAATATCACCAGCAAAAGCAAGTCTGATAGGTTCTGAAGATGGCGAAGCTGCACTAGATGCAATCGTCGAAGGGAGGATCAATGATAATAGAAGTGTAGTAAGTAGCATGCTGCGCAGTACATTCGACCCTAATCTCAAAAAATACAACCTCCTATCCTCATTATGGAATCTATATTAGCTATTATTCTAGCTTACTGGAAATAGATTACTAATTTAAGGGTAAGAAGACCTGTTATGCCTTTGATTTTTTCAAAACAGCCCGGAAGCATTGTAACCCACCCCACAAATCTGTGGACACAGGATCTGCAGGCAACTCAAAATCCGTCTCCCCCCAATATTGAAAACCAGCCTGCAGCAGCAAATCATTCATAAGATTTAAGTTTACCGTTGGGTAATCAAACGTTAGCACGAGCAGCCCCTCTTCATTCAACGTTCGGTGAAATTCCCGTAAAGTGCCGACCGTATCCTCTAAGGTCAAATGCTCCAGCACTGATATGCAAAAAATAGTGTCAAAGCTCTCATCCTCATATGGAAGAGCCGCAAGATTGGCCTGAGCAAGATGCAAGTTGTTCGTTCTTCTAGCTATAACCTGCTTTGCCGCTTTTTCCCCGATCTCATCAGTAATCGCATCTAGGATGTCCTCCCGGTAAATAACCCTGCTGTCCATATCGCAAGCATAAACCTCTGCACATACCCCAGCTAAATAAAATTTCAAGGGATGAGGAATTCCACAAGCAGCATCCAGCACCACACCATGTGGAGAAATAAAGTTAATACACCACTCATATTCAAAGGGACGGCTCCACCAGGATTCTGGCAAATCATAAATTAACTTCTCACGGCTTGCATCTGAGTTTACAAAAAAACGCGAGACAAAGGGATGTGTTGGCATGGCCAGGACTCCTTTTTAACGGAATTTAAGGTAGTGAGAGTATATTCATGATTTGCTGATTCATTCCATAACCTTACATTGAGCTAGACAAACCAAAAAAAAAACGGCTGCTCCCTTAGGAACAGACCGTCTTTAAATATTAACCGTACAAATCTTATGAGTAAAAGGATAGAGGCTTGGCCTCAACTCCATGTTTCTCGATCAAATGATCTAGTAAGGCAGACCATTCCGCATCAACCGTGCATTGATCTGGATGAGCCTCGAACCAAGCAATTGACTGCTTTATCCCTTCAGAGAAAGGAACGGCAGCCTGGAAGTCAGGCACGAGACGTTTGATTTTACGATTGTCAAAAACACTGCTGACCGCTTGATCGCCGATCAAGCCATCCGCCGTCCCTGGAGGGGAGAAGGCTGTGATAAAGTCTGTAGAGATATGAACCACTTTCGGCTCCACACCTGCCGCTTGCCCAATGGCCGCATAGATCTGATTCCAGTTCAACACCTCATCAGAAGTAATATGAATGGCCTCCCCAATCGCTTCCGGATGCCCAAGCAATCCGACGAACCCTTTGGCAAAATCTGAGTTATGCGTCAGTGTCCACAAAGATGTTCCATCTCCATGGATGACTAAAGGCAAGCCACGACGGATACGATCAATCAAGGACCAAGGATGCTGTCCGCTCGTGAGTGCCGCAGGGATGGCTGTATTTCCGTAAGTATGGGAAGGACGAACAATCGTAACCGGGAATCCGCTGTTGTTGTGTGCTTCCATCAATAGCTGCTCACAAGCAATTTTATTTCTCGAGTATTCCCAATAAGGATTCTCCAGAGGTGTCTCTTCTGTGATTATATAATTACGCTGTGGCTTCTGATAAGCCGAGGCCGAGCTGATAAAAATGTACTGCTTCGTTTTACCTGTAAACAGGTCAATATCTGTCTGCACATGTTCCGGTGTAAAAGCAATCCAGTCTACCACTACGTCAAATTCATAATCTCGCAATACTTCGGCAGCCTCCGCCGGATTACGAATGTCACCTTGAATCACCTTCGCCCCATCCGGAACGAATTCGCCTCTTTGTCCTCTGTTGAACAAATACAGCTCTATTCCTTGTTCTACGGCGAGCGGGGATACAGCCTGACTAATCAGTCCCGTACCTCCGATAAATAATACCTTCATTTCACACGCTCCTTATAGAGGATGTTCAAAAACCGTACTTTTTTAACTCTCATTTATAGTAAAAGTAAACCTGGCTCGTCATTTATTCGTTAACGTAATCTCGCCATAAGTGCTTTGGCTGCCAATTCAGCAGCTTCTTCGCCTTCGCATTGCTGAGTAACGACTCATGGCCTTCCAGCGGCTGGCGGAAATCCGTCACCTCTGGATAACGTGCGGCCATTAACTCTCTGCTAGGAACAGCCATACTGGTCTCATCTGCGCATATATTAAGAGCAACTGCGCCCAATCCGTCCGTTTCAATCGCCAATTGGCAAGCTGTCGCTACATCCCGTGTATCAATATAGCTCCACAGAATCCGATCACGCTGCGCGGGATCATGAATGAAGGAAGGGAAACGTTCATACGTCGATGGGTCAATGACATTTCCGATTCTTAGGGAAACGACTTGTATACCCGTTCTGCGCTGGAACATCTCTGCTGTCTTTTCATTCACAACTTTAGATAGACCGTAGCTGTCTTCAGGAAGTTGTGGATGATCTTCATCCATCGGTACATACTGGGGTCCCAACGGGTTAACCGCAAAACAGATGCCATAAGAGGATTCACTGGAAGCAATAACTGCTTTGCGAATGCCTAGTCCAGCAGCAGCCTCCAGAATGTTATAGGTGGATACTACATTATTTTGAAAGGTGACTTCACTCGTCTTTATATTTGCGGCTGGGATCGCAGCCAGATGCACAACTGCATCAGCGCCTGCAAGTACGCCGTACACTTCACCTAAATTATTCAAATCAGCAATGATCGTTTGGCACAAGGAATCTGGAGATTTTTGCGTATCCACATTCACAACCTCATACCCTTGCTCAACAAAATGCCGGACCACCCATCTGCCGAGCATCCCGCTTCCGCCAGTAACAACTACTTTCGCCATGATCATATCTCCTTTTTTATGAATCTATCTCTAGTTAAGAATCTCTTCAATTTTCTTCAAAATATCCTCGGAAAGTTCTATTCCCGAAGCCTTAACATTCTCTTCGACCTGCTGCGGACGACTGGCACCCACTAGCGCACTTGCTACATTAGGCTGACGCAGAATCCAAGCCAAAGCCAGATTTCCCACAGAAATATTCAGCTCCGCAGCTACCCCGCTTAGTTGGCGAACCTTTTCAATCTTCTCTTCTGTAATCGCCTTTTTCAACCGATCCAGCTTAGCCGCACGGCTATCTTCAGGGATGTCCGCGTTATACTTACCAGTTAACAGCCCTTGAGCCAGTGGAGAAAAAACAACCTGTCCAATGCCACGTCGCTCGCCTAGCGGAATAATTTCTTTCTCAATATAACGTTCGAACATATTATAAATCGGTTGGTTAACCACAATATGATCCAGTAAATAGCGGTCTGCTACAGCTAGCGCATCTGTCATTTGCGCCGCAGTCCACTCACTTACACCGACATAATATACCTTGCCTTGACGAACCAGATCATCCAGCGCACGTAAGGTCTCTTCAATTGGAGTTTCCGTATCGAAACGATGACAATACATAATATCCACGTATTCTACGCCGAGACGCTGCAAGCTTGCGTGACATTGTTCTGTAATATGCTTGCGGGATAGACCACGATCATTAGGCCCCGTCCCCATTTCGCCAAATACTTTAGTGGCCAGCACATAGGATTCTCTCGGATAGTTCCGCAAGGTCTCGCCTAGCACTTTCTCAGCAGCACCCTTTTCGTAAACATTTGCCGTATCAAAAAAATTTACGCCTAGGTCGTAAGCGGTTTCAATGGCTTTAACAGCATTATCTCTTTCTACATATCCTCCGTATGTCAGCCAGCTTCCCAGACTAATCTCGCTAACTTTTAGGCCTGTTCCACCTAATCT
The DNA here is from genome assembly GCF_008370385.1 of Paenibacillus sp. B2(2019). Classification (NCBI taxonomy): domain Bacteria; kingdom Bacillati; phylum Bacillota; class Bacilli; order Caryophanales; family Paenibacillaceae; genus Paenibacillus; species Paenibacillus sp. B2(2019). Next base: position 288,203 of record NZ_VTZR01000017.1, on the reverse strand, counting down.
ACGATATTTCATAATAACTGCTCCTTTCCATAGTTCCGTGTTATGATTTCGGCAGGTTGCCTAACGCACATATTCATTCTAGAATAGTTTGTATATAATAGGAAGAAGTGAAATTTAGTTTACTATATGATCTCTAGAGTAGTTACTATACAAGAGTATAGTGGCACCAAAACAGGAGGAGATTCCTTGAAAACAGCTAAATCTAGCAATAATTATATCCCTAAAACCCCACTTACTATTGAATGTAATGTAGAAAAAACACTTGAGGTATTGGGCGGAAAATGGGCTTTTCTCGTACTAAGAGAGTTATTCGACGGTACCCAACGCTTTGGAGCGCTTCAACGAAAAATCACTAATGTCAGCCCTCGTGCTTTGACTAGTACTCTGCGCCATTTAGAGGAACACGGTGTACTAGAACGCCATGTTTTTCCTACCGTACCGGTGACAGTGGAATATTCTTTAACTCCAAAAGGTGAGGATTTGCATCAAATTTTGAAGGAAATGAAACTATGGTCGGCCAAATGGACGTAGGTTTGGTAGGGTAGATTGCGAACTGATTTTTACTTTAACCCATGCGTTGTGCGCTAGAGAGTAATTAGGGAAAAACTCCCTGAAAATCAGGGTAATTTCTTTATTTCCCACCAAATCATCTAAATTATAGGGAGAAATCCCCTAATTATGATGGACTCAGAATGCTTGGGCAACGCAGAGCAGCGATCCTCCAATAACAGGAGAATCGCTGCTCTGTTGAACACTTATGGGACAACCTCTTCAGTATTTTTTCTATAAGCTTAATATTTATCCACAACCGCGCCGAGTACTGCCGTATTTACATACGGTTTTCCTCTAAGGCTTTGCAGCTCCTTAGCAGTGCCTGTAACAACAACTCCCAATAGCTGTACGTCACTGGCATCCGGTGCCGCTTTATCCTTTTTCAAATAGTTCGAGATTCGCTCAAATTCTCCGTAATACTTGCCCTCTTTCTGAAGCCCATATGCTAGTGATTGTAAAAAATCCTCTGGTTTCGGTTTAAATAACCCTTCCCAATTGACACCGTAACCGTATACTTGTCTCGCTGATTCCGGTAATGCATATTTATTCGGGCTGCTGTCATTCGTAATAAACTCAAGCTTCTTTTTATTGTCATACGTATCTACCCAATACCACTTCTGTGTCAGCTCTGTTGGCAGCATCTTCTCTACTTCTGCTTGTGTATAGCTTTTATCAAATGAAACTGCCATTTCTACCAGCTTACCAGGTTCCATTTGTTCAAGTGCAGGCAGGTCATTCAACACCTTTCCGTTATAATTCACCCCAGGTACATAGAACATCATTTCCCGCTGTCCATTTTGACTGTTATATCCTCGGTAATATTCATAATTTTGGCTGGTCATTACTGGATCAGGAACATTTATACTAGAGTAACCCCTATTAAGCAGAGAAAAGCGGCTGCTCATACTGAATTCCAGCTTTTTAGTATCCCACACGACAGGTACACCCTCAACAACCTTGTACGTACTCAATTCAACTTTGCCCGATAAAAAGCCTAAATCCAGCTCAGTTCTCAGCTCATGAAGATTAGGACTGCTAATTTCCATCATAATCCTCTCCTCATCCAGACCACGCATCGCTAACCAGCTTGTCAGTTGAGTGATACCGAGCATGCCGCTAAGCAATACAATAATGGTCACGATCAGAGAAATGACCGTATTACGGATCATTGTTTTTCGTTTTGCTTTCTTAATTATTTTTGAAAGGTTTTGATCATCCTTTTGTTCCCATGGAGCCGTCATTCCGCTTCACCTCTGTATTTTTTTTGAAATTGCTTGCGGGCACGAAACAATGCCGATTTGACCGTATCCGTTGTGATCCCAAGGAGCTCAGCTATCTCCTGATAGGACAGCTCCAGCTCGTACTTCATAATAATGAGCTGTTTGTGGAGAGGAAGAAGCTCATCTAGTATACGTTCGATGTCCTCTCGTTTCTCTTTTAACAGCACATGATCCTCCGGCAGTTCCATATCAGGCACATCCACATAATCAATAGGAATGACTATCCGCTTGTTGCGGCGGCACAGATCATAATAACGATTAATCGCCACTTTATATAGCCATGCACTGAATTTGTTCTCATCAATGGAATCGATATACAAAAGCGCCTTATACACCGTATCCTGTACAATATCTTCAGCATCGGCTGCAGGTGCCCCGAGACGAATCAAGTATTTTTGGATTTCTTGCATTTTCGGTTGAAGTATCTGATGTAGCTGCCCGGGCTTCATCCTGCACCTCCCTTCGTATGTATAACGGTTAAGTTCTCGAAATGTTAGCTGATAGTAGAAAAAACTTATAAAAGAAAAGTTACACAAAAAAATCCCCTTACCGCTAACAGTATATAGATACCGTATAGCGTAAGGGGGTGCTTTAAAAAAATATTATTTATTCACTTATAGATGATTCATTGATACTAGTAACATACGCCTTTTGAAATACCAAGTCCGTATCAAATTTTAGGCCAGATATGCAGATACACGTTCTTTAAAATCTGATGAAGGAACCATGCCCAGCTCCGAACGATAAGCAATCTCGAATTTCTCATAGAGCCGTGCGATCTTATCCTTATTTCCGAGCCTAGCATATATATCAATCATTTGCTGGTTCATCTCTTCATGAAGAGGATATAAACCCAAGAACTTTTCTAATCGTTGCTCCGCTTTATGCCAATCCTGAATAGCACAATCTCTGTCCACTAGCAATCGAGTCCAGGTTGTAAAATACTTGCAATAAGCTTCCTCCAGCGAAATCTTCCATAGATAAGGTTTCCCATCCAGCAGGGGCCCCTGATATAAGAAACAAAGCCGCTCCATTTGAGTAGTGTTTTGTTTCCCTTCAGCCATTTCTAAATGAAACCTTTGATAATCAAGAGCATCATAACTTTCATTTCCGGTCTCCAGCATATAGCCATCATTCATTTTACGGATTTCCATGCCGAAGCCCTTTTCTTTTAGCATTTTTTTCAAGAGGTAAATCGTATTATACAGGTTGGATGCCCCTCTCTCATCCTGCATATCTGGCCATAACAAATCAATTATTCTCCATTTACTGATATAACGACCTGCATTGCATAGAAAATACGCGAATAATTCCTCTGCTCTGCGCGTTCGAAAATGAATGGGCTTGCCTTCTGAATCACAAACTTCAAATCCACCAAAACAGCGGATCATAGGCCTCGTTTTCTTTGGCTCTAGGATCACCGCAGGTCTCATTCGTTTAATAAGTCGTTCAGTGACCCTGTTGATCGCTTCGGGTGTTATTGGCTTAAGTATATAATCTAGTGCACTAACCTCGAATGCTTCCAGTGCATAATTCTTGTAGGCCGTTGTAAATACAATTTCCGGTTGATGCATCAGCTTCTGAATTCTGCTTGCCAGCTCAATACCATTCATCTTAGGCATTTCAACATCTATAAACACGACATCCGGTTGTAAATCAGGTATGCATTCCAGTGCCTCTAATGGATTTGAGAAGGCCCCGCTAATGGTATAATCTGGATTACGACCGATCAGTACCTTCATCAAATTCAAAATTGGCTTCTCATCTTCAACAATCACTACACGAATCATCGTGTTTCTCCCTCCATGCCCCCAAGGCTTGCTGGTAAATACATTGTTACTTTGGTCCCAAACCCAAGGTCGGAATGAATGGTTAGGGTAGCTCCGGGTATAGCGCCTAGACGCTTTCGAATGTTATGGATTCCAATACTGCCATCCAGCTGCTCGTCTCCAGTTAATTGATATAGCAAGTCATCTGGCATACCCACACCATCATCTTCGATGATAACTTTCATATAGTTACTACCTGCTTGAACCGTGAGCGAAACTCTGCCCTGACCCTCTTTTTCAAACAATCCATGTCTGATCGCATTTTCAACAAATGGCTGAATACATAAGGAAGGGATTTCAACAGAACGCAGACCCTCTTCCATATAAAAAATAAAATCAAACCGTTCTCCAAAACGCGCTTTTTCGATCTCCACGTAGGCTTGAATCAGCTCTAACTCCCGGTGCAAAGGAACAACTAAAGTGGAACTTTCCATATCGAGAATATAACGGATGTATTGACTTAACATGGATAACAAATAGGCGGCTTTCTCTCCATCTGTATAACAGAAAGAGATCACACTGCTCAGTGCGTTATACAGAAAATGAGGTTTGATTTGCGCTTGATGAAAGGCATACTCATTTCGTATCGCTTCTTGTATCGATGTCTTCATTGCAATCAGCGTTTGAATTCTCGCAATCAGCGTTTCTCCATCAAATGGCTTAGTTATATAATCATTCGCCCCAGCCCTGAAGCCAAGCGCAATATCTGTTGGCGCGTCTTTTACTGTAGCAAACAAAATAGGTAAATCCAGAATGGAGTAACGCACCCGCAACGTTCGGCACAACTCAATTCCTGAAATCCCCGGCATCATGACATCTAATATAACTAGGTCCATATTAGGGTATTGCTCCATTTTGTCCATTGCTTCATTCGCTGAAAACGCCGTAATTACATTGTAATGATGCCGTCTTAAAATATTCAGCAGAATATGAATGTTAGAGGCCTCATCATCCACAATTAAGATCGTATATCCACTCTGATCCACTATATCAAGCGAGGTCTGCTCAAAATGCGCGTGCTGCCCCACCCCTGTAGCTGCTACTTCGCGGTAGCCTGGGATCCGCTCGATTTTGGGCAAGGTGAAGATCATTCGAGTGCCTTGACCAACCTCAGACCAATCCACCCGAATCTCACCGCCCATCCGCTTAATTAGCTTTCTGCTAATATACAGACCCACACCCATTCCTGTGTAACCATCTTGCGGAAGTGGTTTATCGACTTGTTCAAAATATTCAAATATGGCGGTATGCATATCAGGGGAGATCCCAGTTCCTGAATCTTCCACCGTAACAGATACTGTATTTCCCTCTACATAAGCCTTTATGGTAATAAATCCTTTATCCGTATGCTTGATCGCATTGTGAACTAAATTGTACATGACTTGTCTTAATCGACTATCATCCGCAAGCACCCACACATCGGGTTCCACCTGATTATCTAATCGCACAGATTTCCCTGCGAGCTCAAACTGCAACACATCAAATACAATTTGTGAAGCCACCCTTAGATCAACCACTGTCTGCTGTAGTCGTAATTCTCCATGCTTCAAAAGACTAACATCAATCAAATCCTGAATGAGCATTGACAGCTTTGTAGAAGTGTCCTTAATTAACCAAAGATTCTGTTTCTGTAATGGATACAGATTATCTTCGCCATCTTCTAATAAAAAGGATGTCATATTCATAATGCCATGCAGCGGAGTTTTGATCTCATGAGAAGTGTTCATCAGAAATTCATCTTTAAGCTGGTTCGAGATTAGCAACTGACGGGACAGCATTTCCGTCTTATCATAAGTATTTGAGAATCGTACAGCTAACATAATATTGAAGAAAACAATAAAACCAATGACTCCGCATTTACCCACCAAATCGGTCTGCAGAACATTTTCAGAGTAAAGACTTACATCAAAGAAAAATATCAGGAGCGAAATCGCACCGCCAATGAACAAAAATAGTTCTTTTCGATCCGTCGTCTGGCTCTGGCTGCGAACATATAAATAGATCATTCTGACTATGATTACCACCATAACGATTCCAAGATAGGTTACAAATAGATACTTCATACGAATGTGTACACCATACGGGAGCACCAAAACCGATACAAGATATAGGACAAATGGAGACAACACAATCTTCATCCTCTTACTTGACATCAACCGGGACTCGACCGAGCAGTAAAACATAATAATGATAATCGAACCGACAAACTGGCTTATTTCCAATAGCTTGTAAGTTGATTCAAAAGGGAAATGGGGTAATAACTGTTGAAATATCTTCTCTCCATATAGAGAATTGTTCAAAGAAAGAATAAGCAAATATAAACCGCTGAGCAAATAGGCCTTTTCTCTACGCCCAACGAAATAGAAGCTGAGATGATATGCTCCAAACATCCCCAGGATCAATATAATTCCAATGTCAGTACCCGTCTGAATACTGTTCAGTTTTGTAATATCCGTGTGCACGCCCAGTGGGATTGAATTTACGATTCCCCCAGTAATAAAGTTGAAGTTAGACACTTGAATTACAATTTCTATCTCTTGGGTATTAGACTGAAAAAATACCGTATACGGAGTATTCCCTGGCTTAAATGACTCACTTTCTGTTGAAGGAACCCCGTCCTCTCCTTCCTGCTTCCCATTGATAAATAACTTTTGAGACATACGGATACTTCTTATTTTCAAACCAAGAATCTCATCCGAATCTTTGACCAACACTTTAAGTCGATAGGTGCCAGCCCCTTTACGGTCCATTCCATCTTCTATGATCTTGCCTTTCCATGTGCCTGGGACAGATAGATATGTAGATTTCTTATCTATACTTTGCTGAATCTCAGATGGACTCAGTAATTTATTTTCATAAAACTCCCATTCTCCGTCTAGATCAACTAATCCCTGTTTCTCAAAGTCCCATCTCGACAAATCCAGTACGCCCTGCTTGGCCACCGGGGTATCTTGGTCCTGAATCGTTGGGGAAATAATACTTACTAATAGGGAAAAGGCAAGGATAAAAAACAACCCCATCCCAACTATTCCACGATATTTCATCGTCCTCAACCTTCAGGCTCCTCTCACCAGCGAGTAATTCTACCATTCTACCCCGCTGCTCTCACAAAAATCTCTCAAATTCCCGCCTGTAAGTTACTTCCAGACGCTGTTTACCTATCCACCCCAAGCATCTCCAGCCCAAGCCGTACACGAATATCTTCTGCATTCTCAGTTAAATAAAGAGCGTAAGCTTTTATAATCGGCGTGTCTAACTCACATTGAAGTTGAAATAGCTTCTGTTGATCGAGATAAGGTTGTGCTATAGATCGTGGTAAAAATCCAAAGCCCGCCCCTAGTAGCAGCATGTCCAGCATAATCATCGAGTGATCAGTCTGAAGTATAGGCACATAGCCGGCTCCAACGATACTAGTAAACCATTCCGGAAACGGACCTCCCCACTCTAAATGACAATACTGCCGCTGAAAAAAATCCTCCCTGCTTACAGGCGTTTCTCTTAATTGTGTGGAGACCAGAATAATCTCATCTTCAAACAGGAGATGTCTGGTCACCTTAGGATGTTCCGGCGGGTCATATTTAATAGCAACATGGACTATTCCATCCAGTAAAAGATCACGTATCATATAGCTAGAATCAATATAACTTAGGAATTTGATAGCTACCTTGGGATGATCACGTCTAAATGAAAGAATGTGCTGCAGGTAATAATAATGCCATACAGACCCAGGTCCACTCAAAATGATATAGTTCTCCAGTTCTTCGGATAGAGTCACCTTACTCTCTTCAAACAAACGAAGCATCCGCTCGGCATATGGAACAAAAGATATCCCTGCCTGCGTTAAGCTAACATTCCGGTTATCACGTGTAAGGAGCACCTTGCCCACGGAGTTTTCTAAAGCTTTTATTCTTGCGGTAACGGCGGACTGGGAGATATGTAGATGTTCTGAGGCCTTGGTGAAATTTCGAATTCTACATACCGCCAAAAAAGCTTCTAATTGAGATAAGTCCATGGATAACACCCTCTATGATTCAAAATATTAATGATTACGATCTATAAAATTCGTTATACAAATTATATGTATTCAGTTATGATTTCGCTATATTTTTAAACTTATAAGTGCTGGAGGAATTTATATGGTTAGCAAGGTCAGAATCGAACAATTATTTACGATTAAGGAATCTATTAATGAGCTTTCAAAGCTTCTAATACAGGTGGTGGAGGATGGAGCCTCCATTGGTTTTTTACCACCCTTAGATCCGTCAGACTCTACATCATATTGGCACAATGTTTTGGCGCCCGATGTGATTCTTTTTGTCGCAACAATGAATGATATTATCGTGGGAAGTGTACAACTACATTTATGTACAAAAGCAAACGGAACGCATCGAGCCGAAATCGCAAAGCTAATGACACACCCTAATTATCGTCGTAATGGTATTGCTCGTTCTCTTATGGAAAAGGCTGAAGAAAGAGCTAAACAGGAAGAACGATCGTTATTAGTGCTTGATACAAGAGAAGGCGACCCTTCCAATCTCCTTTATACTTCAATGGATTACATACAAGCTGGACGTATACCGAGCTATGCAATATCAGCAAATGGTGAATTACATGCGACGATTTTTTATTATAAGGTCATTGGCTAGACATTTTGAACTTAAAAACATTCTAAAAGGAAGAGTGGCGGAGGGGAAGCTTGGAACTGTAGGAGCGATAGCGCCCGCCTTTGTCTCCGGATTTCAACCGTGAAACACGGTATATAATCAAGAAATCTGGGGACAACAGCGGCCGGAAGTCCAAGCATTCACCGCAGTCACACAATTACCTTAATTGAAAAATCTTAAGTTCAACTAATATAGACATTTATAAAACATCAAGTTATAGTATTGATAATACTTTTAATAACCATTTTCAAAAGTCTAGAGGTGAATAAAATAAACCAAATCGCAAACAATTCTATTCGTGTTAAAAAGATAAATCAGGAGCTCATCAAGCAAGCCTTGAAATCGATGAAAGAAGGAACCAAATCAACGATTGCTACCGCCACCGGGTTAAGTATTGCCACTTGCGGAAATATTCTAAATGAGCTTATGGAGACAGGTGAAGTCATTGAGACGGAGCTGGAGGCTTCGAATGGAGGTCGGCCGGCCCGAAGATTCATCTATAATGCCGATTTCACCTACATCGCATGCATCTATGCCAAAATTGAAGATGACCAACAATCCTTAACCTATGCAGTAACGAATTCCGTTGGCGAACGTGTAGATGATGGATATATCAAGGCTGAGAGTATTGAAGCTACAACCATTGATCATTTAGTAGGCACACTAATTCAAGCCTATAACAACATCAAAGCCGTGGGCATTGGAATCCCTGGACTGGTTCACCGAGGCGTCATCAATATTTGTGATATCAACACTTTAATTCATACTCCCTTAGAGTCACTCCTCAGAGAGAAATACGAGGTTGAAGTCACAGTTGAAAATGACATGAATCTATCCGTTTACGGATTCTATAAACAGCAGGATTACGAAGAGGATAAGACCATCGTCGTGTTGACCTTTATCAAAGGTGCCTTTCCAGGTGCAGGGATGATGATCGACGGGCATATCCACAAAGGCAATACTAGATTCGCGGGCGAAGTCTCATTTTTACCGTTTGGAATCTCGCGTGACGAGCAATTCATTCGTTTGGGGCAGACAGAAACGTTTATCCCATTGGCAGCTCATACCATCGCTTCATTGACGGCAGTTATTAACCCTGAGACGATTGCGCTCACAGGTGAACAAGTTAGACAAGAGGATGTGCCACATATCTATCAAAGTTGTCTGGCATTCATTCCAGAAGAGCATATGCCTCATCTAATTGTGCTGGATCACCCTGATAATTATTACATGAACGGATTAATTGCGATCACGCTGGAAAGCTTGACCTATTCGTTGCAGCTGGTTGAGAAGCGCCGGTAAGTATTTTTTATGACCCTAACATTTGCATTGTCGATTGGATCTAAAACCAACAAGAACTTCAGGAGGAATTTCGAATGGCAACAAACAAAGAGAATATGATTGCAGGAAAGCTTTACATGGCTGGTGGAGAAGAATTAGCTAGAGATAGTAAAAGATCCAGAATGCTCACTCGTTTATTTAACAATACGACGGAAGAACAAGGCGAATATAGAGTAGAATTACTTAAGCAATTATTCGAGTCTACGGGTGAATCGTTGCATATTGAGCCACCTTTCCGCTGCGATTATGGCAGTAATATTACTGTCGGAAATAACTTTTACGCCAATTTCGACTGCATTATCCTGGACGTAGCAAAAGTAACGATAGGTGAGAATGTTCTCTTTGGACCTAGAGTAAGCGTATATACCGCTGGCCACCCTATAGATGCGGACGTTCGTATTAGTCTGCTCGAATTCGGTACACCGATTACCATTGGAAACAATGTCTGGGTTGGCGGAAATGCCGTTATCAATCCCGGGGTAAATATCGGCAACAATGTAATCATCGGCGCAGGCTCTGTCGTGACTAAAGATATACCTGACAATGTAATCGCAGTGGGGAATCCTTGCAGAGTGCTAAGAGAAATTACAGAGGACGATAAACAACACTGGGAGAAGCTTAAAGAAGAGTACTACAGAGACATCGAGCAATAAAGATACCCGATTCTGGAGGTTCTCACGTTGAAAAAGCGTTTTGGCGGATTTAATAAGGTTTATGCCATGCAATTGGCAACGATCTTTTTGGGGTTTATTGTGTTTGGGATATCGGAAAATATTAAAGGGCCAGCCATTCCAAGAATTCAGTTTGACTTCAGTCTGGACGAAAAGCAGCTGGGTACCCTTCTATCCCTAAACGCACTAGGTTATTTGATCGCTTGTTCCTTCACAGCTGTATTGGTTCGTAAGTGGGGGATCAAGGCTGTCAGTATTATTGCTTTCGCATCCATGATATTCTCTGGCGTTCTAATTTACATCTCACATAGCTATCCCCTCTTCTCGGCTTCATACTTCCTAATGTATATTGGAAACGGAATGCTTGAGATTGGACTTGCCATCCTGGGAGCACGTATCTTCGTTAAAAATACCGGGACTATGATGAACTTATCCCATTTCTTTTACGGGTTTAGTTCCACGTTAGCTCCCCTACTGGCAACAGGGCTGATGACGGTAAGTATATTCGGTCATACTCTGGATTGGCGCGGAATGTATCTAATAATGCTTAGCTTATCTTTACTGCCTATACTATTTGCCTTACGGAGTACTTTTCCAGGTGACGATCTTCCACATGAAGACCGTATTCCCTTAAAAACGCTTGTCCGTGACCCTGCTTTATGGCTAATGGTTCTTATCCTTTCCTTCGGAGTAGTGTCGGAGCTTGCTGTAGGCGGATGGCTCGTAAATTTCCTTGAAAAAGCATACCTGTGGGATACGGTTACTGCATCTGGGATGCTGTCTACCTTCTTTCTCTGCTTCTCGTTAGCAAGACTCCTGCTCGGACCCGTTACTGATAAGATTGGATTTAACCTATCGCTTATCATCTTTTCAGCCTTCTCTGCCCTGTGTACGTTTGCCGCAATTTTGGGTGGAGAAAAGCTCGCATTTCTATTTGCCGCTGCAGGAATCGGGATTGCGATGATTTATCCTACGGTTATGGCTTTTATCGCCAAAAGATATCCACATGGTAGCGACACCGCCATCACATTTACAGTCACGTTAATGGGAGTAGGTAGCGTGATTGGTAACTATGCTATAGGTGCTGTGATCGAAGGCGTGAAGCGGCTTTACGGTGCAGAGACGCAAACAGGCTTATTACGCGGACTTCAAGCCGGTTATGGTTTTATCGGATTATGTGCAGCGATATGCGCAATATCAGGTTGTATTCTATATCGTTATTTACATCGCCGCCAAGAACTTATCTAACCTCATCTATATTACTTAAAAAACCTGTCGATTTAATCGGCAGGTTTTTTGGATTCGAACTATAGTTTCCCTGTATGTGCTGCACCGTACGGCGAGCTAAGATCATCAGTTGATGGACTAAGCGACCCGCAGCCCACTCATCAGCTCCAGTATTTTTCTAACAATTTGTTCCTCTTCGTTGCTCACCTTTTCCGTTGCCAATTCACCAAGCTCTGTGTGTTCTCCAACACAAACCGAATGAGCGGAATGTCTAAACATTTCTATGTCGTTAGCATCGTTACCAAAAGCGATAAATTGCTGCATTTCTACGCCTAATTGTTGTAGTCCTGTCCATTTGTTCACACCTTGTGGACTTATATCAATAATATCTTCTTGTCCATGCTGGTAGATCACAATAGGCAGATTTTGCAGCTTATGTATAAGCTGTTCCCCGTTCAGACTGCTCAAAATAACTACTTTCACAAGCTCATCCAGCTCAGATGGACTTACATTTTTGGCGCGTTGTTCTGGATCTACATTTCTTCGAATGGGATGATCATCAGAACCCGAATATGAATAATCCCAGTGACTGTCAATCAAATAAGCTGCATTAAACTCTTCTATTAATTTCAAGAGGATGTCCGAAGTTTGCGCGTCAAAATGTATCGTCGAAATAACCTCTCCACCTTTTGCAATAAATGCACCATTCCCGCCAACCATAGAAAAATGATGCATATGAGCAGGCAACACAGGCAACAAATCACGAATAGGCCGGGCTGACGCAAAAATAACCTCATGACCTTTTTCAATTAGAGTATCCAAGGCTTGTACGATTCGTTCACTCAAAGGTTTGCCGCTAAAACATATGGTTCCATCTAAATCAAAAATAAATTTCATCATCTGTATCCTCCCCTTTTTCTCTATAATAACGAGTTCGTATATAATAGAAAGGACCGATGTCCAAAAAGGAGTACGCAATGAAAACTATTCAGGATCCAAATCTTATAGCACATTACATTACCCAATTTAATCTAAATCAAGTATTCACGATATCAAAACATGCTTTAATTCAGTTACGTGTCTATGAGCAGAATGAAATCATTTTGCATGAGGGGGATGAGCTGGACGGAATTTATTTTCAAGTGGAGGGGCGTACTAAGGTCTCTTCTAGTGTGGGAACGGGAAAATCCTTGTTATTACGGTTCTGCTCACCCTTGTCATTATTCGGGGACATTGAATACGTGCAGGAGGTTGTGGTCCAATCACAAGTGGAAGCGGTACAACAAACCTCTCTCTTATTTATCCCGAAACAAAAGATTGAGTCTGACCTAATGGATAACCATAGCTTTAAAAACTTATTGCTGAAACATCTTTCTTACAAGCTTCTAACCTGCACATCCGCATCACGAACGAACTTACTAGGCGCTGTCGAGGAACGACTTGCAAGTTATTTATTAACGATACAGCTCCAACGGGAGTTTGGAAAAGAAATTCAGACACCCTATATCCCAGATATAGCTTCGTTAATTGGGACTACTCCCCGCCACTTAAACCGTGTCATTCAGCGGCTCACCGACAAGGAAATTTTATATAAAGTTAAGCAAGAAATTGTCGTGCTCGATTGGGAACGCTTGGACGAAATGTCTAACGGAATAAGATTTGAATAACCTAAAAGCCCATCATTTAATTGAGGATAAAATGATCGATGTCATCATAACGGATATCGATCTTTTCTCCGTTTCTTTTGACAAGATTTATATACAGAGGAGCTGCATCAACACTTCCGCCACCAACTAATACATGGTAGTCATCATTGATTTCATATTTGCGGATGTACAAACCTGAACCGACGTCTTCAAAGGGATAACCTTCAAAATCCTTCCACGACAACCCCTCGCCTTGCTGAGCTAGATCCCGTACTTCATCAATGGACAATATCGCAGCTTTTTTATCATTACAGGCTGAAAGTATAATCGTCAAAGCAAACAATAACAGCATTATCAAGTTACGCTTACTTCTCATTCATAAACCTCCCAACTTTATATTTTGTTATTTATAGGAAAATATAAGGTAATAATAACATAGCTTAGACTAGATGTTAAAAAGGAGTAAAGTCCTTTTGGGGGTGCTTTACTCCTTTTGAAATCTTTAATTGGGAGGGATATTGGATTGGCACCGCAAGCTACAACACCGGAAAATGAATATAAAAAAACAGGTCAGTCATGGTGGTATCTGACCATAACCGACCTGTTTATGTAACGCTTTAGCGTAAATTAGGTTACGCTTTTCAAGCATTTTCGTACGTACAAAGGAAATCAAGAGATTCTTGCTGCGACATTACATGGGTTATACGTATTTAAGGTTGAATGATAGATTCATTCGGCACTGAATAGGGCTAATCATCAATCACGTGCTAACATGAACTAAAATAGTATTACTCTTTTAGCATTTCAAAAAATTCTGATATATTTGTGGCGACATTTTGTGTTACTGGTGAAAATTCCTCTGACTCTTCGTGAAACCAAATAACTACAGTAGGTTCTTCTATTTCTCTAAAATCCAAACAAATAAAATCCCCTGAAAAAAGTGCTGCAATAGGAACTACATTCATCCCCACTAAATCTTCATTATCCGTTAATCTATCACCTATTTGTGTAATAATAACTTCAACATCATACCATCCATTAATAGGGTCAGACTCACTATCATTCAATATACAAAGAAACTTTTCAATTATATATTCATGTTGATTAAAACTAAACATATTTGTGATTGGCACAGCTCCATTATTATCCTTAATAAAACTCCTATAAGTCCCAGGAAATGAAACTCTCAAGCTTCGCTCAACTACATCTATTAATTCATCGGTTGGCAATGGAAGGACAATCGTATTAACATCCAATCTCACTTCCTATTCTTATCTTTTAGCATGCGCCCAACCACCTGGAGCTCTCCCACCCTGATGATTTATGGAATTATGCATACCAAAAGGTACTAATTCCATTCTACCGTCAATTTCAGAATGATGCCATGTTGTGCCAGGTGGGCGTTTTCCACCTGGAAGTTGAGAATCAAGCCATTGGAACTGTTGTGGATCAGACTTCTTCCAATAGTCTTTCGGCAACAGTAAAACAATAGACCCTATGTATCAGACCATTTCTACCAAACTGGAGAGAATTCATACTTCTGGAAGGAATTAACCCGTGAAAAAACTAGGAAATCCCTGATAACTCGAACTATTTCCCGGTATCAAATCTCATATATGTTTAAGCAAATGCAAACAGACAACCTCATAAGAGGCTGCCTGATGTATTCTTTAATCCAAGCAGAATGAAATCATTTTGCATGAGGGGGATGAGCTGGACGGAATTTATTTTCAAGTGGAGGGGCGTATTAAGGTTTCTTCTAGTGTGGGAACAGGAAAACCCTTGTTATTACGGTTCTGCTCACCCTTGTCATTATTCGGGGACATTGAATAGGTACAGGAGGTTGTGGTCCAATCACAAGTGGAATCAGCTATGATAACCACTTAATCGAGGATAAAAGGATCGATGTCATCATAACAGATATCGGTCTTCTCTTCGTGGCAGGTTATGCAAAGTTAGATTAGTCGTAACAGTGTAGGTAGCCCTCAGTTGCACTTTATACATCTAAAATCTCTATTTCTGACGTCAACGCCCATTTAGTTGCACATTGTACACTTATTTAATAGAAAATGAACAAAATTGAGTGTGATCGGGACTTTTAGTTGTACGAATTACACTTATTAACCGAAAATAGTAGCCGTCCCCTCATATAGTTGTACTTTTTACAATTATACGGAGTGATTAACTTTAGCAGTGGCACCTCTTCCAGTAACAAAGCAAAGAGCCGATCCTTAAAAACAGGATCAGCCCTTTCACTTTCTAATATTAACGTGTAACCAAGGCCAACTTTTCGTTTATCTTCGCAGAAGTCCCCGCCTGATTAATGACTTCTGTTGTTTCAGTCGTATTCGTAATGATGATCGGTGTAATAATGCTGAAGCCTTCACGGCGGATGCTTTCCAGATCAACTTCCATCAAGATGTCGCCTGCCTTCACCGTGTCACCCGGCTGAACCAGAGTATTGAAGTATTTACCTTTCAATTTAACCGTATCTATACCCACATGAATTAGTACTTCTGTACCATCATGGCCAACTATGGCGATAGCATGCTTCGATTTTGCCAGGGTAGCAACTGTACCGCCAATAGGTGAAGCTACCTGACCTAATGAAGGCTCAAGCGCCAGTCCTTTGCCCATTGCCCCACTTGCGAACGCCTCATCTGGCACGGCAGAGAGCGGCAATACGCTGCCAGTCATTGGACTGAACAACAATGTAGCATTAACCTTGTCTGTTTCTACAGCACTGAAGGTTACTTCATTGTTGACCAAATCCTGCACGGGCATTTCGCCGGACTCCGAAGCTGAAGCTGATACCAGCTTATCGTCCTCAACATCTTTGAACCCGAGCATTAAGCACAGCAGAAATGCTGCAACAAAGGAAACAGCCATCATAATCACACCATATATAATGTTTGAAGTTCCCCTCTCACCGGAAAAAGCAAGCAGAGCCATAAGGTTGTTCTGAGGTACATACAAGGTAACATGTACAATCCCAGCGAAGCAGCCCGCGATGCCCGCTGAGATGGCGGCGGCAATCATCGGTTTCTTCAACTTCAAGGTTACACCATACAAGGCTGGTTCTGTGATGCCCATCATGGAAGAAATCCATGATGCCGAGGCTAGCTGCTTCATTGATTTGCTCTTAGAGCGAATGGCTACCGCCAGTGTAGCTCCACCCTGAGCAAGGTTCGCACAGACCTGAGCCACCAGAATTAGGGCTTCCTGCCCCGTGGCTGCGAAGGCAGAGATAAAAATCGGTGTGAGCGCATGGTGCATCCCGGTCATAACAATGAACGGGAATGCTGCGGCGAGAAGAGCCACCATGACAAAACCGAGCGTACCTTGCATCAATTCAATCACATAAGCCAGTCCTTGTCCGGCATAATTCCCCAGCGGTCCGACAACAATTAGGACCAAAGGTGCGCTGATCAGCAGCAGCAGCGTTGGATTCAACAGAATTTTCAGCATATTAGGAACGATTCGGTCTATATATTTCTCAATATAGGACATCATCCATACTGTCAGCAGGACAGGAATGACTGAGGCTGCATAAATGACAGATGGAACCGTCATTCCTAGGAAGGATATCGGATCCTTGGAAGCCACCCAGGAAGAGAAGTTAGGATGGAGTAGAACACCAGCGACGATAACTGCAACTGAAGTATTCACTCTGAATTTCCGGGAAGCACTAACCGCTAACAGAATCGGCATGAAATAGAATGCAGCATCTCCGATAATATCCAAGATTCGATAGGTATCTGCTTCTGGAGACATCAGATCGAAGGTGGTTAACAGTGACAGAATGACCTTGATCATCCCTGCAGCCGTTAAAGCCGGAATCATTGGTGTCATACAACCGGTAATCGTATCAATGATCCGGCCAAAAACTCCCTTGGTTTTTCCGTCCCCCGAAGGCTTGCCGGAACCGCTGTCATCAGCACTCTGCACATTAAGATCAATAATTTCTTTATAAACAGCATTTACTTCATTACCGATAATAACCTGATATTGATCGGACGTTACGTTCACTCCCGCTACCGCTTCCATCCGGTTCAACTGTTCCTTGTCGGCTTTATCATTGTCTTTTAAACGGAACCGCAAGCGAGTCATGCAATGTTCCAGATCAATAATATTTCCCTTCCCACCGACCAGATGTATGATTTGTTCAGCAATTTGTTTGTAGTCTTTTTTCATATGCTCTTCCCCTTTAACCGTTTTCATTCGAACGCTTTGAAAATAACGGAGCCGCAAGTCCTCTTCCTGAGGACGCCGCTTCCGTTTACAGACACCTCTTTAGAGGCACTCGCCGCCTGATTCAATCACCTTTTTATACCAGTGGTAACTGGCTTTTTTATACCGTTTAAAAGTACCTTTGCCGTAGTCATCAGCGTCCACATAAATATATCCGTAACGTTTGGACATTTTGCCCTCACTTACACTGACCAAGTCGATGCAACCCCATGACATATAGCCAATTAGCTCTACTCCGTCCTGCTCCACAGCATCCTTCATATTGCGTAAATGATCGGACAGGTATTCAATCCGGTAATCATCTTGAACATGAAAATCCTCATCCGGTTCATCAGCGATTCCAAGGCCATTCTCCACGATAAACAAAGGAATCCGGTAACGATCATACAATTGATTCATTGTTATGCGAAGTCCAATCGGATCTATTTGCCAGACACTTCCACTAGGTGGTAGATATGGATTTTTTACCGTCTCAAAACCATTCGTACGACGAGTCTCCAGTCCTTCCGTGGATGCTGCCGTACAAGCGCTTGAGTAATAGCTGAAAGAGACAAAGTCTACTGTATTGTTCTTCAGGATTTCAAAATCCTCCGGTTTCGTGTGAATGTTGATCTTGTGCTTAGTAAAATACGATGCGATATAATTTGGATATTTGCCGTATACCTGCACATCGGAGAAGAATAGTGTATGTTTGTCACTTTCCAGAGAAGCGAATACATCCTCCGGCTTACACGTATATGGATACGTCTTGCCAGCCGCTAGCATACAACCGAACTGGATGCCCGGAACCATTTGCTTGCCTGCTTCCACTGTCAGAGCGTTAGCCAGGAGCTGATGATGCGCAGCCTGATATTTTTTCTCCAGCTTGTTATCAGCCGCTGTAAAGGTTAAGCCCCCTCCTATAAAAGGGATATGAAGGACCATATTCATCTCATTGAATGGAATCCAATATTTCACTCTGTGTCCAAATCGGCTGAGCAGTGTCTTGGCATAATTGACGTAAAAACCAACCACTTGGCGGTTTGCCCAGCCCCCATAATGCTCAACTAAATGCATCGGCAAGTCAAAGTGACTGATGGTAATCACTGGCTCAATGTTGTGTTTCTCTAGCTCGTCCAATATGCTCTCATAAAATGCGAGGCCTGACTCCAGCGCAGTAGCTTCATCCCCATTCGGGAATAGTCGCGGCCAAGAGATGGAGAATCGGAATGCATTGATGCCCATTTCCGCCAGCATTGCGATATCCTCTTTGTAATGTTCTCGGAAATGAATCCCCGTATGGCTCGGATAATGTTGGCCCTCTTCTGTAAAAATATTATCTTCGTCCATCATTACGTCTTTCAAACGACGGTCATTCATGGGCAGAACATCGAAATTGGATAGACCTTTGCCATCCTCCAAATGCGCACCCTCGGTCTGGATAGCCGAAATAGCGCCGCCCCACAGGAAATCTCGGGATAATTTCATAATAAACCTCCAAGTTGCTAACAGTTTGTAAATGCTCTCATTTATAAGCACCAACCTGTTTTCTTTAGTTGCCTATGCCTATAATAAGGCTTGTCAGAAGAGAATGAATCCCTTGATTTCATCAAATTGTTCTCATATTTGGTCCTGTCCAAAGGCAACTTTGATGGTTGAGCTTTTATATTGCAGAGGAGCGATACCAATACTTTCCTTGAACAAACGATAGAAAGTCTTCGTGCTTCCGAAGCCTACCTTACCGGCAATCTCCGTCACAGGATCATCTTCATTGAGGAGAATCCACTTCGCCTTATCAATCCGGTATTCGTTCAAAAAGGTAACAAAGGTTTTGCCGGTATGCTTCTTGAAGAATTTTGTGAAATACGATGGGGTGAAGCCCAGAATTTTGGCAGCATCCGCAAGTTTAATAGGATGGGTATAGTTTTTCTCCACATACTGGAAGACCATGGACAACTGTTCGAGAATTTCACGGGAATAAGGCTTATTGCTGACCATACGCGGTTTAAAATGATCCAGTTCGCGATACATTACTGTGATCAGCTCACACAAGAGGCTTTTGATAGCATATGCGTAACCGATCTGTTGTTCCTTGCCTTCCTGGTATAGCTTATTCAATAACTGAACAATTTTCTTCTGAATATCCGGTCTCCAGAACGTGGAATACGGTTCAATTGAGGCAAACAGCTCCTCTAGTGTAAAAGGTGTGTTATTCAGAACCATCACGTCCTGAAAAAAACTAAGGTCAAATTGGAAGACCAGCCGCTCACTTTTAGGTGAAGCCATCACATAATGAATATCTCCACCTTTGATGAAGACGAACTCATTTTCTTTTAGCTGCATCGGCTGGTCATTTACTCCAAGGTTCACTTTCCCTTTAACAATCCAGATAATTTCCATTTCCTTATGCCAATGTGGTGTAGTTAATATACTGCCATCGTTCTCAATACAGCGGTAAGGAAAGGCTTTATCCAGTCGTGGGAATTCCAAATAAATGGCCATCTGATCATCTCTCTTACTTATTTAGTGGATTTATAATCTCATTTATAGCGGACAAAGGCGAGTTTGGCTATTGAAGCTGAAACGTAAAAAGAGCTATCCATTACCCAACCAGGGAGCATGGACAGCAAATTTTAGGGATCGTTAATGATTCAATTTCTCTCATTTCGTAATTGCTCCACCGTCCCGACGAAACTGCTTGGGGGTCAAGCCAGTGTATTTTTTAAATAACTGTGTATAGTAACTTTGGCTACAAAATTTAAACATCAAAGCGATTTCGGAAATAGACTGATTCGTGTGAATGAGGATCGACTGCGATTCCTCAATTTTACGCCGGTTGACAAATTCCGTGAGCGGCATACCCGTTTCACGCTTGAAGCGGTCGGACAAATAACTGGGATGCACACCGACATGCCGGGAGATCAGGCTAAGGTTCAAATCTTGAAACAAATGCTCGCGTATAAAATATACGGATAGATTGACAATATGTGAATAGTGAAGATTCTCCTTTTGCTGGCGCATCACTGTAATGAATTGCAGGACCATTTCATATTCGTATCGATGAAGTGCCTCCAGCTCCGTCGTAGCTTCCACCGCACGGATGAACGTATCACTCAGCTGAAAAGCGGTCTCAGGGTCAACACCGCCACGGATAATCGCACGTGTAAACAAGGTGCAGGATGCAATCATAGCGTTTTTCTTGGAGCGCAGCGGATATCGGGCTAGCGTAGCAGCTTCCATTGCGTTAATTCTATGCAGTGCTTCCAGTGCCCAGTTCTCGTCACCGAGTCGGATAGCTTCCAAAAGCTCATGTTCATAATCCAGTGGAGGATGGACAAATCCCTCTGACAGTTCCGCAGAACGTGTGGGCCAATATTCCGGCAGTTTACGTTGTCCTTTAAATTGATCCATACTTGTTAACCTCACCTAAAAATTTTGATAATATCCTAAATAATTTAGTATAATTCTAGCCCTTTCAGACTTAAAATTCAATTCATAACCATCAAGGGAGGAAACATAAGCATGAGCTGGAGCATTGCCAATCAGGGATTGTCGGCAGATACCCTACTGAATTTAGAAAGTATTTTTACGCTGGGGAATGGATATTTGGGCGTGCGTGGCAATTTTGAAGAAGGGTATTCTGATAAAGAAATCCGCAGTATCCGCGGAACATATTTGAACGCCTTTCACGATGTGATTGACATTCCCTATGGGGAGAAGCTATTCGCCTTTCCAGGTACCCAGCAAAAACTGGTTAATATTATAGATTCCCAAGGGATAAACATTTATATAGGCGAAGATATGGAGCCATTTGCACTTACAGCAGAGAGTGTCCTCGCCTATGAGCGTAACCTCCATCTGGACAAGGGATACTCGGAGCGTAAAATCCACTGGAAATCCCCCTCCGGTAAAGAACTCAAGCTGCATTTCCGTAGACTCGTTTCTTTCACTACCCGTGAACTTTTTGCCATTCATCTGACTGTTGAGCCTGTCAATTTCACCGGTCCAATCCGGGTTGTCTCTCGTGTAAATGGCGATGTTAGCAACTATACTAACCCGAATGACCCGCGTGTAGCTGCAGGACATTCCAAACGCCTGAGCGTAGTAGCGTGTGAAGCTCGCGGTGAATATGTATGCCTGGAGAACGAGACGATGGCTTCGGCCCTGCGGACCTCCTGTGTTACCCGGCATGAATGGGGAGGTGACTGGCAGGTTGAAACTCAGGCTGGAGAAACCGATGCTACAGTGACGGCAACCTCCTCCTTGTCTGGGCCACTATCGCTGACCAAATGGAATGTCTATACCGATACACTACGACATGAACAAATGCTTGTAGATACCGGTATTCAGGTACAGGAATCATTGAAGCACCACTCCTTTGAAGACATGCTGGAACAGCAGGAGCATTATTTGGCTGACTTCTGGAAGCGCTCCGATGTAGTCATTGAGAACGACTTGTCGCTTCAGGAGGGTATACGATTCAACCTTTATCAGCTACTGCAATCAGCCGGACGCGACGCGCATAGCAACATCTCCGCTAAAGGCTTATCCGGTGAAGGGTACGAAGGCCATTATTTCTGGGACACGGAGATTTATATGTTCCCTGTGTTCCTAATGACTTCGCCTGACTTGGCCCGGCAGCTCCTATTGTACCGGTATTCCAAGCTGGAGGAGGCAAGGGAACGTGCTAAAGAGATGGGCCATACCCAAGGTGCCTTGTTCCCATGGCGGACGATTTCAGGTACGGAATGTTCCTCCTTCTTCCCCTCCGGCACAGCTCAATATCATATCAGCGCCGATGTAGCCTACAGCTATATCCAATACCATCTGGCGGAAGAAGATGACGCCTTCTTGCTCCAATACGGCGCCGAGGTGCTATTTGAGACGGCGCGGCTTTGGATGGAGATCGGTCATTACTACGAAGGTAAATTTCACATCGATGAAGTGACTGGACCGGACGAATACACATGTCTTGTGAACAACAACTATTACACCAATGTAATGGCCAAACATAATTTAAAATGGGCCGCACGCAGTTTTGCGCGGCTTCAAGAATATGACGAGGCTGCATTCCAAGCTTTGTGTGTGCGCCTGCATGTAACTGGACCAGAAGCAGACAGCTGGCTGAAGGCGGCGAATGCCATGCTGCTTCCTTACGACGAGAAGCTGGGCATTAATCCGCAGGATGATACTTTTTTACGCAAAGCGGTCTGGGATTTCGACAATACACCACCGGAGAAACATCCGTTGTTGCTGCATTACCATCCGCTCACGCTGTACCGTTATCAGGTCTGCAAGCAAGCCGATACTGTACTCGCTCATTACTTGCTGGAAGACGAGCAGTCACAAGAAACTATTCGCAAGTCGTACGATTATTATGAACAAATCACTACCCATGATTCCTCTTTGTCCTCTTGCATATTCAGCATTATGGCTTCGAAGATCGGATATAAGGACAAAGCGTATAACTATTTTATAGAGACGGCGCGGCTCGATCTCGACAATACGCACGGAAACACTAAAGACGGATTACATCTCGCCAATATGGGTGGAACGTGGATGGCTATTGTGTACGGTTTTGCCGGAACACGTCTCAAGGAAAATGGCCTGTCGCTCGCTCCGTCCCTACCTGCCGGCTGGCAGAAATATAACTTCCGCCTCACCTTCCGCGGCCGCCTCATTGCTGTAACCATTCGCGAGGAAGGTGTGGAGCTTGAACTGCTAGAGGGTGAAGCCCTTGAACTTACGCTCTACGGCCAATCGGTAACTCTGGGCAACGAGAAGCCGGTAACTCAGGCGCTGCAAGCCTAATTCATAAGGAGCGAAACACAATGAATGCAACATCTCAAATTCAAGCCGTAATCTTTGATCTAGACGGCGTTATTACCGATACCGCAGAATATCATTATCAGGCTTGGGGCATGATTGCGAAAGAGCTGAGCCTCCCGTTCACCCGAGAGTTCAATGAGAACCTCAAAGGTGTATCGCGCATAGCCTCACTGGAGTTGCTACTTGGACAAGCGGCAACTCCGAACACCTACTCTCCCGAAGAGATGGAGGAGATGGCGACCCGCAAAAATGAGTTTTATCAGCAACTCATTCAGCAGGTAACCCCAGCCGATGTGCTGCCTGGTATTTCTGAATTGCTCGCCGAGCTGAAGGACCACGGAGTGAAGACTGGCATTGCCTCCGCTAGTAAAAATGCCTTTACAGTTATCCGCCTTCTAGGTATGGAGAAAGACTTCGGAGTTATTGTAGATGCAGCCAAGCTTGCTCGCAACAAACCAGACCCGGAAGTGTTCCTGACCGCCGCCGATGCGCTTGGTGTAGATCCGCAATTTTGCGTCGGGGTCGAAGACGCAGTCGCCGGGGTAGAAGCGATCAGAGCGGCAGGTATGTTCGCTGTATATATCTCCATACAGGAGAGCTTGTCCATCGCTGATATGAACTTGAACCACACCGCTGAACTTAACTACTCCGAGCTAAACCAGCAATTCGCTGCTGCAAAGAATAGAAAAAGCTAAAAAATTGAGCATCCCAGTCTCAATATATGTAAGTCACGAACTAAGCCGGCAAGCTCCTGAGGGAAGCTTGCCGGCTTATGTTTGAAATATACTTTTCAGAACAATAGCTTCTGATTCCAGTCATCAATAAGTTATTGATAATATTGTGCTTGCGCTTTCCACATCGCACTATACTCTTGTTGGTCTTTCAACAATTGATCATGTGGACCGTATTCGCGCAATTCACCATTGTTAAAAAGTGCGATCTTATCGCAGAATTTACAAGCAGATAAACGATGTGAGATATAAATAACGGTTTTATTTGCTGCCAAAAGATTGAAGTTGTTGTACATCTCAAACTCCGCATAAGGGTCTAACGCAGCTGTAGGCTCGTCCAGAATAAGAATAGGTGACCTTTTGAGTAAAGCTCTAGCAACTGCTATCTTCTGACTTTCACCACCCGAAAAGTCTGTGCCTTTTTCATCAAAGATTCTAAATACCTGTGTATCTAGGCCTTTGTCCAAACCTTTCATTTTTGCTTCCAATCCTACTTGATTAAGCATTTCTTCCATTTCTTTTTCTGATGTTTCGCCATCCTCCGAGCATAAGTTGTCTTTGATAGAAAATGAAAATAACTTATAATCTTGAAATACTACGCCTAAGATTTTCATATATTCATCATATCGATATTCTCGAATGGATCTTCCATTCAGAAGAATCTCACCTGAATCAGGTTCATACAATCTGCACAGCAGTTTAATAAAAGTCGTTTTACCCGCGCCATTTTGACCTACTACGGCTAATTTCTCACCGTTTTTTATCGTCAATGAAACATTTTTCAGCGAATAGTGCTCGTTCCCCGAGTATTTAAAAAACACATTGCGAAACTCGATCTCTACATTATTCAGCTTCCCAATATCCATCTGCCCGCTTCTCATCGTTGCTTTAAGACTCTCAAATTCTCTAAATACCTCAATGTACTTACACATTTGACGAAACTTAACATAAGCATTCATTGCCAGAGACACTTGCGTAGAAAAGCTATTGGCGGCGGAGATATACATAACAAAACCACCAATTTGAATTTTCCCCGTAACTACTTTCACAACCATGTAGGCGTAGATAATGACCATTTGCAATTGAAGATTAACACTGGTCAGTCCCTTATATCTCCCCACTTTTTCGTAAAGCCCTCCAAAACCACTAACGCTTTCATTATGATATGCATCCACTTTATTCAGCAAATAAGGAGCCATCCCAAACAAACGGACATCTTTAGCCATGGAAAAATCAACGGCCAGTTTTGAATAATAGCCAAATTTCCGATTCAGAGGAGCTAATAATTTATGAAAATTGAATTGAGCTTGTTGCGACTTCCTAAAGATAAAGGTATTAAGTACAATCATCCCTATAATTACCACGATGATTCCAACGTTTAAAGTAGAGACTAAGGCCGTTAATCCCAAAAGGGAGAGCATTGTTTGCAGAAAAGTCTTCATACTAACTAGCATTTTACGTATAACATCCTGCTGACGAATGGGAGCAAGTGCCTGTTCTTTAAGATCTAGCACTTTGGAATTCTCTAAACTCTCATAATCCAGATTCATAATATGATTTCCAATATGTAGCTCTAAACTATCCATGACCAAGAAATTGGACAGTTCAATTTGTTTATTCAGGTAACTCTGAAGTAACCCCAAGACAGCATTACCTGCCACCAAAATTCCTATCCAGAGGATAATATTCATTTCGCGGCCGGCCCCCATCAATTCATCAATCAAATATTTGGGAAAAATGATGTTTATAAACGGGAAGATTGCGCTGCATAATGAAGATACCACCATTAGCGGGATGTACGATTTAGACATGGAATGTACCAGCTTCCAAAAGTAGAGGGTCACATGCCAATCCTTTTTCAGTGCAGGGAATGGATTCATAAGCTAGGCTTCACTCCCCTTATAATATTGTGCTTGAATCTGATACATTTGATTGTATTTTCCTCTGCGTTCCATCAATTCGCTGTGAGAACCGGCTTCGGAAATCTCTCCTTGCTCCATATACAATATCTGGTCACAGAACCGTGTGCTGGACAACCGATGGGAAATATATAATGCTGTTCTCTCTCCGATCATTTCATTAAATCTTGTATACAGGTTGAATTCGGCAATTGCATCAACTGCTGCAGTCGGCTCATCCAAAATAATCAATTCTCCATTCTTATATAGCGCCCTTGCTAACATCATTCTTTGGTTTTCCCCTCCAGAGAACTCAACGCCTTGATCATCCAAAAACTTTTGCATTGGGGTGAGAATACCTGATTTCAATGAGGCGACTTTTTCGCTTAGTCCCGCTTTTTCAAGACTGTCATGAATTCTTAAAGCGTCAGACTCTCTGTGTTCTTTTAGAGAAATATTCTCTGCTAATGAGAAAGCGAGTACGCGAATTTCTTGAAATACCGTAGAAAATAATCTCCAGTAATCCGTTTTAGCAAAATGTTTGATATTGATTCCATTCAGCGTAATCTCTCCACTATCGGGTTCATACAACCTGCATAACAATTTGATAAGCGTTGTCTTGCCAGCACCATTATGACCCACAATAGCAAGTCGTTGATGCGGAGGGATGATGAAGGATATTTTATTAAACACAGGCTGGCTAGTACCAGGATAAGTAAAGGAAACTTCTTTAAATTCTATCGAATAAGGGCCAGTTGGGAGTGTATGCATAGCTCCTTCCCCCTGCTTATCTTGCGGTATCTCTAAAAAGTTACGGAGTTCCTCTATGTATAAATTCTGTGTGCGCAGATGGGCTAAATCTTTCATAAATCCCTGAAGAACGCCAGAAAATCCAGCGACAGCAGTTGTGTACATCACAAAATCACCTATAGTTATCCTCTGATGAAGGTAAAGATACGCCAAATAACCATATACAATCCCCTCACGGAATAACCGGATCAAAATATCTAATATTTCACTTTGAAAATAAGAGCTGCTGATTGAGGACTGAATTTTCTGTCTATTTTGAACACTTGAATGGTATAGGGAGACCAATGTATTGTTAAAGGAATTAATCCGAATTTCCTTACCAAAAGTAAAATCTTGCATAATATCCGAATAATACTTTCTCTTCCTCTCCAATTCCGAAAGCTGTTGTTCATGTTCATACTCATAACGTTTAGCACGAAAGGAAAACACATAAGAACACCCAATACTTACAATTAAAAAAATAATAACAGCAAAATTTAATCCTCCAATTACAGTGATATAACCCGCAAAAGCAAGAAATCCAGCCAGACATGAAAAAAATGTATGAAAAAGTCCCTGAAACCCATTCTGCACACTTTGTAGAGAACGCTTGGCCTGCTCCATCTGATTAAGATAACCGGGATCTTCTGTATTTTTGAAATCAACATTCATATTTTGTGCAGTGTGGGCGTGGATCTGTTTAAATACAACTTTCATTAATTGGGTTAAACCCAAATTTTGTAGATATCCTGTAAAATAGCTAGTGATAGTCAGTATTAAAAACATCAGTGAAATTAGGAAGATAAAATGTTGAGGTCTTTGCTGTCCCGTCAGTTCATCTATAATAAATTTTGGGAATAGGATTAAAAGGAAGGGCTGCACAGCTAAAAGAAGCGTTACAGTAGAGTAATAAATAATGGAACGTCTACTGTTAATCCAGGATGTGGAGAGGACATAGCGAATGCTGGTCCAAGTGGAGGTTAAGGATTTTGTTCTCATTACATAAAGTTCCCCTTAGTATTTAAAATGTTTCTTGATTACATTTTATCAATACTATTATTTGGAAACAGTATGAATAAATTAGTATAAACAGTATTATTTTAGGTGGATTAACGGGTGAATTCATGCATCACAAATAAAAAGGTTCTTGCTAGCCGAAGCTAGCAAGAACCTTAATCTTTAGTTTCATCCTCAGAACACTGACTTCTATTCGCCATTGCGGGTATCCTCACAGTATTCCAGCTTTATCAGACCTATCTTTAAAAAGCTTCTTTATAGTGAGTCCAAATAAAACACAGCAAGTCAGTGCCGCACAAAAATCAGCAATAGGCTCAGCAATAATCACTGCATCTGTTTTCGGGCTAATAAATGTCGGGAGCAAAAGTACTAATGGAATAAGCAAGATAATCTTACGCAAGATCGCGATAAAAATAGAAACTCGTGCTTGTCCCAAAGCAATAAATACTTGTTGAAACGCTAATTGAATACCAAAAATACAAGTGCCAAGGAAAAATATCTTCATTAATCTAGCGGTCAGAGCCACAAGCTCAGGATTATTGGTAAAAATGATAATGGGCAGCTTCGGAACAAAAATGGCCACGCCCCACATCGACAATCCGAAAGCTGCGCAAAAAACGCTGCAATATAAAATGGTGGATTTTACACGTGCGAAATCGCGAGCTCCATAATTATAGCTAATAATAGGCTGTGCCCCTTGTGCAAAACCAGATAACAACGTCCCAAAGATTTGCATCAGCGTGCCCATAATCCCCATGGCAGCAACGTACATATCGCCTCCAAATTTAGCTAAGGACGTGTTAAATACAATTTGAATTAAACTTTCGGTCGACATCATAATAAACGGAGAAAGCCCCAATGCAAGTACACTTGCAGCTTCTTTAGGTTTAATGCGCATATTCGATAGACGCAAGCGCAGATGAGCTCGTTTAGAGATTAAGAACCCTAATACCCAAATAGCCGAAATAAATTGGGCAATTACAGTTGCCAACGCTGCACCCTTAATGCCCATATTCATCTCAAAAATAAAAATGGCGTCAAGGACGATATTCACAACCGCTCCAATGCATACCGTGAGCATGGCTGTTTTGGCGTATCCTTGTGCTGCAATGAACGGATTCAATCCCAAAGAAATGAGCACCGCCACAGTTCCTAGAAGGTAAATGCTTAAAAAATCGTTGGCTAGCGGCAATGTATCGTGGCTCGCTCCGAATAACGTTAAGAATGGCGACTTAAAGATAAGAAACAAAGTGGTTAGGATTATGGATGCCATCAGCAGCATAGTAAAACAACTTCCCAGTAATTCTTCTGCTTTTTTATGTTCTCCTTCGCCCATCTTTATGGAAGCTAGGGGTGCCCCACCAGCTCCGATTAGAGCTGCAAATGCTGAAATCAACATAATGATCGGAAAAGATATCCCTATAGCGGATAAGGCTAGCGTTCCCCCCTCTTCCATTCTTCCGAGGAACATCCGGTCAACTACACTGTACATGGCATTGATTAGCTGAGCTATAACGGCAGGAATAGCCAATAAGAAAATAAGCTTGGGTATACTTTGGTTGGCAAAACGATCCTTCATTTGATTATTCATTTATTCATTTCCAATATAGCTTCACGGAGGCTTTTAGGAAGCTTTTTGACAACCATATCGTAGGAATGGTCTATCATGTCAAAGACATCCGACGCTGACAAGGAACCATCGATCATGATTGAATTCCAGTGTTTTTTATTCATATGAAAGCCTGGTCGAACGCAATCATGTTGCTCTCTTAAGTTCTCCGCAATGATCGGGTCACATTTTAGATTTAAGCGAACAACCTTCCCTGTTTCCTCAAAAATAAGTGCGAACATTTTATTAGCCACTTTGATGACCAATGGAGTGGGGCCAAACGGATGCTCTTGAGTCGTCCCTTTCTTTTTCAAACAATATTCGATGATGTTATTCTTCAACTCTCTCTCTCCTTTGCTGATCAACAATCTGATCATTTCTGCCATTAACCATGTTTCTTAATTATATCATTTTGTTCTGCTGAGCAGTTTCTGCATAATTTCTCAGGGAGGAAATCATGAACTTATCTAGGATTGTTAATTAAGAGCTAACCAAAGGAGCTATTTCATAGTTTTGGGTAGCTCTTATTTTTTGAAGCAGACGAAAACTGCAACATCTGAACATTTATGGGCATACTACATACGTTTAAATTTAAATATAAAGGAGCTTTTTTATGACAGGAATTTTAGGTGGCAACCCCAAGGATGAACCGATGCATTATGGAGAGATCTTTAGTGTATGGCAAGCTTCGATGGTAGCAAAGGGGGCCCTTTCGTGTTACCGAGCTTACTTGTATCATGCCGGTGATAATGATCTCAAAAAAGTATTAGGCGCATTAATTGATCAAGCCGAGCTTGAGGTTAGTGAGTGTGATACGCTGCTGGCAGATAACGGGATTGCTTCAGTACCAGCGATGCCGAATAGACCCGAAGCCAAGCTTGAAGATATTCCTGTAGGTGCACGATTCACGGATCCCGAGATTGCTGCTAAAATTGCTGCTGACACTGCTACAGGATTGGTAGCTTGTAGTCAGGTTATGGGTCTTTCTATCAGAGAAGATATCGGTGCATTATTTGCAAAATATCACCTAACTAAAGCAGCGATAGGCGTTAAAATCCTCAATTTGAGCAAGAAAAAAGGTTGGTTAATTCCTCCCCCACTTCAGGTAAAAAGACCAGAGTCTGAATAAGTCTTAAATGTGTTTAGCTCCGCTCCGTTGCGGTGCGGAGCTTCTATTTTTGTTATTGAATCTGTTTTGGTTATCCTATCAACATCTTGCTTGGTACGAAACTTGGGAGCTTCACGAATTAACAGCCTTTCAGAGCAATCAGTTAATGCTATTTAAAATGGAATTGAATGACGTAAGGCAGTTTTTCATTTCATGTTGAGTGAGGATTTTATGCAGCCTATGACCTTCAAAAGCTTCTCTCTAATGATGTTGCAACAGCGAATAAAGCCATTTCTCATGATTTGATTATACCCTGAAAAGGCCTTCGATAAATCGGAGGCCTTTTTTGGTTGTCCTACAAAATGTTTCTTTTGAATAGGCTAGTACTACACACAAACATTAGAGAGGAGGGAATGCTATCAATACTTTCATAGGATATATTTTTCTTGGTCTTTCGCTATCCGCACCTATTGGTCCTATTAATGCCGCTCAACTGGACAATGGAATTCGTAAGGGCTTCTGGCATGCTTGGGTAGTGGGGCTTGGAGCCATAAGTGCTGATATCATATTCATGTTACTAGTTTACTTTGGGGTGATCCATCTGCTCGAATCCCCTTTTATTAAAGCATTCTTGTGGTTATTTGGTTTCTTTGTGCTGGTGTATACGGGCATAGAGAGCATTAAAAATGCTGGTGTGATTTCTGAACCCGGTATGAGAAGCAGTGATTCATCTTTAACTAAGTCTTATTGGTCCGGTTTACTAATGTCTTTATTCAATCCGCTTTCCATATTATTTTGGCTAGGGATATACGGGTCCATTTTGGCCAAAGCGGCCATGGAGTATCCGATGCAACAGCTGTTGATTTATAGCGGAGCTATTGTACTCGGAATTTTGATCTGGGATGTATCTATGGCGGTCGCCACAAGCATGTTTCGTAAAGTCCTGACAACCCGTGTTTTAAAATCGATCTCCGTGCTGTCAGGTCTTTCGCTTGTTGGTTTTGGGCTTTATTTTGGTATACAAGCTGCTCAGCTATTGTTTTTTCATTAAGTTTTGTTTTTTTGGGGTCTAATGATTTTTGTCGGACCCTTTGAGTAATCTATTATTCCCTGAATTTCTAACAATAAATTTCCTTTACTCGCTTCCTTATCCGTATCAACGGTATGTTTCTTACGAACACGTGTCACGATCCAATCACAAACGGCGATCAGTGTGACAAGCAACAGACTAATATATAACCCTGGGCGGCTGAGTGAATGAAAAAGAGTACCTGTGACCGCGAGCCCAATGAGCAGCAATCCTAGCCAACGTTTAATCGTGCTAAACCGACTTCCTTTTAACAGTTTTCCAGAAGACAGCAGGATAAACGACCAATTATACAGCAGCATTAACCCAGCCGCAGTAGTGATATACTCATACACTTTTCCTGGTAACAATAGTGACATCACCACTGCCGCCGTAATCCCAACGGTGATCAAAGTAAGGGCATAAAAAGGATATTTATCCTTCCACTTCCGAGAAAATAACTTCGGCGCATCTCCTTCTTGAGACAGGGTAATCATCATTGAAGTTACAGCGTAGAGTGACGCAGTCATTGTAGAGAAGCCAGCGACAATCAACACTCCGTTAAATAAATGAGGCACGAAAGCCAAATGATCACTACTTAGCGCTAGAACAAACGGACTTTCTTTCGAGTTAAACGCACTAAACGGCACCATGATTACAGCTAGACCAATAGACAAGATGTATACAATAACCAAGGCGATCAGCATAACCTTTCCTGCCTTTGGTGCATCCTCCGGCTTTTGAAGTCTATTGGACATAATTCCGAGTACCTCAATCCCTCCGTAAGCATAAAAAGCGAACAGAAAGGCAGACCACAACCCCACCCCTCCTTTAGGAAATAGCGCGGTGTAGTTTAATGGAACCTTCGGTGTATACTTCCCTCCGCCTATCCAACCAGCCAATAGAGAAGCCGCAATGATTAAGAACATGAGAATAGCAGCTATTTTTATTACAGCCAACACATTCTCAACCCGGTCAAATCCCTTATTCCCAAAAAAGACAATGACAAGGCCCAATAAAGCAAACCCAGCAGCAAAAATCCACATAGGTACCGCTGGGAACCAAAAGCGCGAAAAAATAGATAAAGCAGTTAGTTGACTACCCATGATTAATAACTCCGAGAACCAATAAACCCAGCCACTGCAGAAACCCGCCCAGCTGCCGAATGCATTTTTTGCATAGGAACGAAAAGATCCTTGCTCTGGTTGTTCTGCTGTCATACGCGAAAGAGCATCAAATACTATATACGTTCCAATAGCAGCCAAGATGTAAGCAATCAGTACTGCAGGCCCGCCAATAGAAACCGCTAAGCCTGAACCTAAGAAATACCCGGTTCCAATTGTACCTGCAACGCCTAATAAGCTTAACTGCCACCACTTCAATTTCTTTTCATCATTTTTTGAATTACGAGAAGCTTGGTTCAAAGAATTCAGTCCTTTTGTAAAGAAGATATAAGCTCACCTTCTGGATTTTACTCACACTCCAATAGGCTGTCCTTATCCTCTTAACTACATGCAGACTCTTTTCATTCTATATAATGCAAAGGGATTGAGACCTGTATAAATTTAAAAAGAGTAAAGTGACCTATTGGCCGCTTTACTCTTTTTTAGTATCTCTCAGAACACCCGCTTCTGATCCCGATCATCAATAATAATCTGCACGGCTTCTTTAAACCGAATCGCATGAATGATCTCCCGCTCCCGCAGGAACTTGAGACTATCCTGCAAATCCACATCATCCGTCATATCAATCAGCCACTGGTATGTAGCCCGAGCCTTTTCCTCCGCTGCAATGTCCTCATACAAATCTGCCAGCGGGTCACCCTTAGCTTGAATATAAGCAGTTGTAAACGGTACGCCTGAGGCATTATTGTAGAACAAGGCATGATCATGTGCTGCAAAATGCGGTCCTAATCCAGCTTCCTCTAATTCGCAAACCGACGCATCCTTTGTCAGCTTGTAGATCATCGTGGCAATCATTTCGAGGTGGGCGAATTCTTCTGTAGAAATATCGTTCAAAACGCCAATAACTTTATCCGGAATCGTGTATCTTTGATTCATATAGCGCAGGGCTGCGGCGAGCTCACCGTCGGCTCCTCCGTATTGCTCACTTAAATAACGCGCCATCCGGATATCACATTTACCGACCCGTACCGGATATTGCAGCTTCTTCTCATATATCCACATTCGGGAACTTCCCCTCCTCTAGAAACTTAGTTCCTTACAGTACACACTTCTTACACCTGCCAAGGCCAAGGAGCCTGATTCCATTCCCACGGACATTTCGAATAAGCGCGACCAAAATTCTGCAGCGGACCATATAATTCCTGAAATTGATTCGCTAGCTTGGTACGTTCCTGAGTCAGCTGATTAAATTGTTCAATACTTCTTAAATCATCTGGATGAGTGTTCAGATATAAGTTTAACTCCACCAAGGCAAAATCAAGAGTCTGCAGCTGTTCAAGCATTTCATAATATCGTTGATCGCAAGGGTTTGCCTCCATAGTCTACTTTCCTCCTCCTTTGCACTTAGATTCATACGGGCTGAACAGTGCTGGCCAGAGCGTGCCATACTTCAAAGCTTCCTGTAAACTAAACTGCGGAAGATCGGGTGGCTGAAAGTTAATGAACTGATTCGGTGGAACTACATATGTCTTGAATGGCACCGGTGGGCAAGGATCAAACGGGCCCCTAAACGGGGTATACCTCCGTAGCTGTGATTCCATTTTTCGTACCTCCTTTGTTCCTGTTCCTTGTTTATTACTCCCTTAGCTAACTTATGACAGCAGGACACATTATAAAACGTTATTTATAAAAAAAGCACTGGAGCAAGATTTGTCATACAATTGCACAACAAATAAGCTGCCTTCGGAAAAGTACCGAAAACAGCTTATAACTTGGATCTTATTGAATATTAAGATCTAGACTTCACTTTTTTGACGAATCTTCGTGGGTAATCTCAAGGATATCCAACATAAAAACAAAGATGGGAATGCCAAGAAGAAGTCCCCAGACACCTATATAATGCTCAGAAAACAACAACACGATAAAGGTGTAGAACATCGGCAAATTCATTTTTGTGGACATCAACTTGGGATTCAAGAAATAGCCTTCTATAAAATGTAATACCGCAATAATCGCCAGCACATAAGTGACTGTTGTCAGACCGCCGATGTTGTAGCCGATGATTAGGAGCGGAATGAGCGAAATCAAAAAACCAACCACCGGAATGAGACTGAGCAGAAAAATCAAGATCGATAAGGCAAATAAATATGGGAAGTTAAGCAGCCACAAACCAATAATAGTAAGACAGGTGTTGAACAGAGCAATGAGAATTTGCGCTTCAATTACTTTCCCAAAGGAAATGATGAATTTTCGGCTGAAATACTCCAGATCTATATAAAACCAGGCAATTCGGCTCTCTCTCATTCTAGAAGTGAAACTGACGACCCGGTTCTTCTCCAGAATAAACACAAAACTTAGAATGGTCGATATAACGAAAGTCGCACCCCAGTTGCTAACCTTCAGCACATAATCGATACCTCTTTTGATGTAGGACTGATAGTTAAGGTCCCTGAGCATATCATACAAATACAATGTAATCTTGTTCTGCGGGAGATCTTCTGGTTTAAGATTGGTAAGGAAGATGGTTAATTGCTTAATCTGTTCCAATACTTTAGGGAGATATTTAGCAAGGGCCAGTACAATCACTGCGATTAAAGCGAGGTATAAAATAACAATAATCACCTTACTGTTAACCTTCATAAATTTACCAATTCGTTTACTAAGCAATGTCTGAAAGCTGTTCATGACAAAAGCAATCAAAAACGTCAGTAACACCAGATTAAGCATCCCTCGAATACTGAACAACAGCAACCCGATAAGTGCGAGAATAAAAAAACGCCTGGTGGTTATATTCGCGTAGAATCGCTTCAATACATTCATAGATCTTGCTCCATTCGATTGCGATTAATATTGCTGATCATCCATTGGCTATAAAAAGGAAAACTTAGCCCCCACAAAAAAGCCGATGGAAACAAAAAGGAGTGACCAGGTTAGCGCTCCTGCAGTCGTTATGAGTATATATTTTTTGAAAGACATAGCACTGATACCAGAGATATAGCTTGATACATGCCTCAGACCGGGAATGAAATAGGCAATGAAAATCGCCCAGTTGCCGAACCGCAAAAACCATCTTTTCATACTGGCAAAACGCTTGGGTGTAAGGCCAACCCACTTGCCGAATTTTTCTACCACAGGTTGCCCTAGTCTTAAACCAATGGTATAGCTGATAAGCATTCCGGTGATAGATCCCATGAAACAAACCAATACCGAAAGTGAAAAGTCCAAAACCATAACGGAGGATAAATAGCCTACAAACAGCATTAACACCTCATCCGGTACAGGAAGTCCGATAATCCCAAGTGCCATAAGGGCAAATATGGCTATATATCCGTACTGCGAAATGATTTCAATAATCCAAGGCATGGGTGTATCACTTCCTGTTGAAGGATTTTTTAAGTGACGGAAATGGAATACGACTGACCATCATTACAGACAGTATTGCCATTAATACGATGACCAGTCCTGGTTTCATGCGTTCATCTAGTAAAGAAATCATCGACAGAATGACTCCAGCAGCAGTAATGGGCATCCCCACGAACCCTTTGGAAGGCGCCGATAGATTAAACCTGGCCAAACGAAGTGCACCACAGATCAAAAAGAAAACTGAAGCTGCAGGTCCAATCCAGTGAGCATCTTCTAACCTGTACAATAAGATAAGGAAGGTTGGCGCTAAACCAAATGATATAATATCCGCCAATGAGTCCAATTGTTTACCGAATTCACTGGTACATTGCAGTATTCTTGCCAGTAATCCATCGAGTACATCGCAAATTGCCGCAAGCAATATCATTAATAAAGCCAGGCTGTATCGTTCTTGAATCGTGAAATACAAAGATAGTGATCCGAGCCCCAAGTTTGCAAGTGTGCACATTGAAGGCAACCAATTCAATTTCATACGATTTCACCCCTTTCATTGTAGTATTTTTGTTGATCCGTTTAACCTTCAAAGGTCACAGTAAAGCTGACGCCGTTCTCCGTATTTTTCACAGTATAAAGACAAGCGTGCATATCTAATATTCGCTTCGCAATGGAAAGCCCCAGACCTGTACCGCCCGTCATTCGACTGCGAGATGGCTCAGACCGATAGAACCGTTCCCAGATTTGCTCTAGCTGATCTTCGGGGATGGATTCTCCTATATTTTGAACAGTGAATACAATAGTCTGGGCATGACTCTCAATATTGACGGTGATAGAACTTCTTTCTTCCGCATGTCTGATAGCATTGGTCATAAAATTCAGCAGAACTTGTTCGATCCAGTTCACATCAGCATATATCGGTAATTCGTTTGCAGGAATAATGATGACCTCCAAATGTTTTTCACTCAGCAAGTGAACCAGCTTGTCCGTCACCTTTTCCGTCAGTTCACTTAACATAAAGGAAGTTTTCCGAAGTTTAATCGTGCCCGACTCCAACCGCGCTAGATCTAGCATATTTTTAACAAGAAACTCCATTTTATCTGCTTCCTCAATAATCACCTTAATGTAGTGATCCTGCTTGCCGGCGCTAACGCCATCTTCTAATCCCTCGGCAAAACCTTTGATAATACTGAGCGGTGTCTTCAATTCATGGGAGGCATTGGCAAAAAAGTCCTGCTGCATGATCTCCATTCTTTGTTTCTGCTCCATATCCTCAACTAGCTGCTGATTGGCCTCTCTTAACTCTCGTAAAGCAGAATCCAGACTTAATGATAAGGTGAACATGCTATTAGAAAGACTGCCTAGCTCATCCTTCTGCCGAATCGATGTGTCCCCTGTAAAGTCCAGAGAAACCATCCGTTTGGCTATGTTGTTTAACTTAATCAGCGGTCGTGTTACCATTTTCGAAAAGAAGAGGGAAAGCACCAGAATCAGGACAATACCGCCAATCCCCAAATATAAAAAGAACCAACGCAACGCCTCATTAGAATCCTTAACTTCCTGTAACGAGGTCACTGTGAATAGTAATTCAATTTCTCCGGTACTTTGCTTAAGGGGCAGAATAATCACAGAATTGCGACTCCCACTCCAGGGAGCAATCCAGTCTTGCTTCTGTATTTTCAAATTCTTGAAGTCGTTTATCTGCGCCGGTGTCAAAGGAAACCATTCCTCTAGAGCTTCAAACAGTATTCCTTGGCGTGGATTCCATATTTTCAAATCAGGCAATACAATTTCTGTAACAGTACCTGAAGCGTGAATCATCCCAGTCTCTTCCGTATCCCCTATTGTTCCGGTCTCTTTTTTTGTAATACTTATAGGGTAGATTATAGCAGGTGAAGAACTGTCTTCATCCAGTAGTTCGCCTTCGATGCTGAGCTGATCATCTACTTTAATGTTCGCTGCTCTAAGCGCATCTCCGTACTGATTCATGAACAGGGATAAAGAGACAACCATACTCTTTCCACCATCATCGATTAACTTTATATGAAATGGATCTTCCGAATTCATCTTTCCATCCAGCTTCAAAATAACCATTTGTGTTTTATTCCGCAGCATAAACCGAACGAGCTCCTGGGAGGTTCGAGTGCTTCCCCACGGCTCGCTTATATATCTTGCAGCAAAGCTCTTAAGATGTTTCTCCACGCGGTTCTCTTTTTGCTTCTGATAGAAATTATCAAACAACAGCAATTGGCTTAGAATGACCATCCCATAAAAGCAGAGGAAAAAGATAACGGTCATCACAAACAGTTTAAAAGTAATTCCGCGTCTTCTCATGCCTCTTCCTCGAACATGTACCCTGTACCAATTACCGTACGAATAAACCGAGATTCATAACCCAATTTACTTCGCAGCTTTTTAATATGACTGTCCACAACTCTAGAATCTCCTTCAAATTCAATTCCCCAGATCCGACTAAGGATCGTATCCCTTGAAATGACAATCCCTTTGTTTCGTATTAAAAGCCATAAAAGATCATATTCCTTAGGGGTAAGCTCCACTTCCGCATCTTCTACCTCTAAGCGATGAGCTAAAGTGTTAAACATCGCGGAACCAAATTTTATTACGCTGGATTCAGGCTGATGGGAGCCTTCAACACGCTTCATAAGTGCATTTGCCCGGGCTACCAGCACCTTTGGACTAAATGGCTTTGTAACATAATCATCCGCTCCTAATTCAAAGCCGTAGATTTTGTCGTCATCTGTAGACTTGGCGGTTAACAAAATGATAGGTACCGCTGATTTTTCGCGAACTTCACGGCAGACTTCAAAGCCATTCATAGCAGGCATCATGATATCCAAAATCAGCAGATCCGGCAGCAGTGAGTCAAACCAAACCAATGCATCTATTCCATTATCGGCTTCGAGTACTTCCCAATCATTCTGTATGAAGTAATCAGACACCAGTTCACGAATACGAATTTCATCCTCAACGAGAAGAAGCTTCTTTTTCAATCTAGACCCCGCTTTCAAACCATTTATAAATATTAGCATAGTCGAGTGTTATGTCCTTTATGTGTCCACAAAAAAACTCCCCCTGTCATGAGCCATGCAGCTCTAGCAGGAGGAGTTCATTTTATCCCTGATCACTCGGAACAATACGCACAATTTTCAATAGGTTATTCTTTATTTCCGTCCGGCTCTGATGGATTTTCTTCGTTCTCAATGGGGGGTTCCCGATGGATATTAATTCGAGTGATCCGCAATCTTGTCGATTCCTCGACTTCAAATATCACATCTTCTACTTTAACCCGTTTTCCTTTGGTTGGATTCCCCTCCAGCTCCTTAAACAACCAGCCACCAATGGAATCCACTTCATCATCCTCGATCACTACACCCGTAAGATCGTTGACATCTTCAATCAGCATCCGGCCTTCAACGGAAATATAATCACCATTACGCTCCACACTCGGACGCTCATCTTCGAATTCGTCATGCAGATCGCCTACGATTTCTTCCAGAATTTCTTCTGCTGTCAGTAGCCCGGCTGTACCGCCGTATTCATCGACAACTAGCGTTAGCTGAGCTTTATTCTTCTGCATAAAACGAAGCGTATGGCTAATCTCCATCGATTCCGGCACGTTAAGAATTGGTCGAACCAGCGTCGTAAGATCATTCTGCTGCTCAGGTGGAGCAAACAGCAGGTCGGTAATATGAATAAAACCAATAATACGGTCCTTGTCTTCAAAAGCAACCGGATAACGTGAATGTCTTGTTTCTGTAATAATCTTCATATTTTCTTCGAGCGAAAGATTGCTGTACAGCACATCCATATCCGTACGAGGCAACATGACTTCACGAGCGAGAAGATCAGAGAATTCAAAGATGTTATCCATCAGCTTCATCTCATCTTTATCAATGACACCACTCTTAGCACTCTGATTCATCAGGATACGAATTTCCTCTTCCGAGTGGGCTGCCTCACTCTCATTCGCGGGCTCAACACCCACTAAACGAAGCAATGCGTTCGCCGATGCATTCAGTATCCAGATAAAAGGCATAAAGAGATTATAGAAGAACATCAGCGGTGCCGAGAGCAGTAGCGCAGATCCTTCTGTTCTTTGAATCGCAAGCGATTTCGGTGCAAGCTCACCAAGTACAATATGTAAAAATGTAATAATCGAAAATCCGATAACAACAGAAACAGTAGATATCAGAGTACCGTCGGTAATCCCCATTTTATACATTAACGGCTCAACGAGCAGCTCTGAAATGGCCGGCTCACCGACCCAGCCTAATCCCAGTGACGCGAGTGTAATCCCAAACTGGGTGGCAGATAAGTAAGAATCCAGTCTCTTATTTACCTTGAGTGCATATCCAGCCATTTTATTACCTTCACTGACAAGTTGGGTCAGACGAGACTGCCTGACCTTAACTAATGAGAACTCCGCTGCTACAAAAATACCGTTCAATAATACGAGCACCAGAACAAGCAAAAGATTAAGCATTAATCTCCCTACTTCAAATTCCGTATGCGCCACTTTAACAACGCCTCATTTCTACAGATTGATCGCTTTTCTAGTTTTGAAGTCAACTTCCGGATAATACATATCCGCTACTAACAGGTTAGGTCCGCAACAACCTGCTGCATCACAGTAACAGTTCACCTTCTGGTTCAGCGGATGCTTCGTCTGCCAATCGATAAATATATCATCCAGTTTTTGGTTGTCTATGTTACCAAAGGCTGCGATATCAGCGAAATCTGTAACGAAAACATCTCCAGTAAACATATTTACGTTCACACGATTCCGACCATCCGGATCGTTACGAAGCGTAACATTCTTCTCTGCACGCATTCTACTTAGCAATTTCTGATCTTCTTCAAGGAAGCTACAAGCAAAAAACGGAAGCGTGCCGAACAACATCCA
The DNA here is from genome assembly GCF_008370385.1 of Paenibacillus sp. B2(2019). Classification (NCBI taxonomy): domain Bacteria; kingdom Bacillati; phylum Bacillota; class Bacilli; order Caryophanales; family Paenibacillaceae; genus Paenibacillus; species Paenibacillus sp. B2(2019). Next base: position 247,311 of record NZ_VTZR01000017.1, on the reverse strand, counting down.
TACCTCTGGATCACGTTGGTCCAGTAACGAATGGATCGCTGTCCGCATTTCATTTAAAGATAACACTGGCAAAGCGGAAGCAAAGCTCGAATTGTACATCGGATGAACTTCATGGCGTTTTGCTCCCATGTCGAGAATCAGCTTATGAATTTCAGGCAGCTTAGTGTGGGTACGGTAATTAATCATAGTTTCCGCAGAAATTAACATACCATCCTCACTTAGTTGGCGAGAGTTCTCAATCATTGTATTATATAGCCGGTAAGCGGCTTCCTTGGCAACCGCATGACCACTGTTCGCAAAACCGACTTCATGAAAATCGTCACCGTTCACATAATTAAATGAAATATGCATAACGTCCAGATATGGAAGCAGCTTCTCATAACGGGAATACGGCATAGTCAGATTAGAATTAATTTGTGATCTGATTCCCCGCTCTTTGGCGTATTTCAACAATGGCACAATGATATTATCCACCGTTCCGGCGCGGAACATGGGCTCTCCGCCCGTAATACTAATAGTTTCTAGATGCTCAACTTCCTCTAAACGGTCTAGCATATTCTTAAGCGGTAGCATATCTCCTTCTTTGGAGGTTAGACTATCACCAACAGCACAGTGCTCACACCGCATATTGCATAAATTGGTTACAGTGAATTCCACACTCGTTAGCACATGGCGGCCATGCTTACGTAGAGAAGTGATTGGATCCCATGGATCGTAACTTGGCGACAGCTCCCTCGGTGAAGATGTTAATGGTCTTAAAACATTCATTTGCACTAGCTCCTTTAAATCTTATTCCTATTATTAACCCAAAATCATGAAGAAAGAACGATGACTTACCCTATATCATACCACGTTAGTCAAAAAAACTGCACTTATGATGCCTTTCTGACCTTCTATACTTGCGCTACATTTCAAAAAAAATAAAAGCAGCGAGACGAAAAATAGGCTTCCGACATATCTTCGGACAAGCCTAATCTTCTCTCCACGCTGCTATAAATAATCAATTTGGCGTTTCCAGAGAACCGCCTTGTTCTGCGACGTCAATAATAACAACGGAGAGGGCTTTACTAAGATCTCGTTCAAACGGTACGACTTTCTCTCCTTCAGGACCCGTAAGCACACGTACGGTGGGTCTGTGAGGCGTACTTGGATCTATTTTGACCACAACCCCGCTCTCCCCCGTACTGAGCTTCACCGTAAGCCCCAGCGGATAGATAGCTACGCGATCTCTAAACAATTCTAAATGCTTCTGCTCATATAAAGTACCGGAACCAACATAGAGGGCCTCAACGGCTTGATGTGGCAGCATAGCCTTTTTGTAGACTCTATTGGAGGTCATGGCATCGTAGGAGTCCGCCACACCCAGCCACTTGGCATATTCATGGATTTGGGGTCCTGTTAATCCGCGAGGATATCCGGAACCGTCAATGCGTTCATGATGCTGCAAGGCACAATGTGCTGCGAGCAGCGGGATATTCGGCTCCTCCTTTAGAATCTGAAACCCAATCTCGGTATGAGCCTGCATGTGGCGGAATTCTTCATCACTGAGCCTGCCGGGTTTCTGTACGATTTTTATCGGGATTTGTGTCTTCCCAATATCATGCAGCAGCGCGCCTAGCCCAATCACTCGAAGTTCCTCTTTACTATACCCGTGAGCAATACCAAGCACTAAAGTGTACAAGCAGACATTCAGGGAATGGACATATAAATAGTTATCAGCAGTGTGCATATCCATCAGCATGATCATCGGATCTTCTTGTAAAGACATATCGTCTAAAATGTTATCCATGATCTTAGAAAATTTTTTGTCCAGATGATACAGACCCTTGGTAATTCCTGAAACCCCAGACATTTGCTGAAATTGATTACGAATCACCTTTAGGGCCTGATTGCGCGTCTCATCCTGTAGAATACCAGTAATCACAATATCGTCCGTGACAGAATCCTCTATGTAGATATAGCCGATATCAATTCTTGCAAGACGCTTGATCAATGCATCCGTAAGCTCTACCCCGTCCGCGAGTAGAGTTAGACCTTCATCATTATATATTTTTTTACCTAATTTCATGCCTGCTTGAAGCTGATTCACGGATACTAAACGCACTAAACTCACTCCTGCCTTTAACGGTAAAATGCTATTCTGTATTGAAATCCTTGGGTCACACGCTTTGTCTATACCGTTTCTATGGAAATTCAGACAGGTGTACCTTAAAGAAAATCAGATGTGTCTAGGTCTATGCCAACGGGCATTAACGCATAATAAACAACCAGAATACAGCAGCAAGAATAAATCGATAGATCGCGAAATGCGTTAATCGAATCTTTTGAATCCATTTCATAAACAAAATGACCACTAAATATGCCACTACAAAAGAAATCAGAAAACCAATTACAAAATAACCAATCGTCTCACTTGTGAAGTTTTTATACGAATCCAGCAGTTCATACCCGGAAGCCGCACACATAATAGGAATGGCTATGAGGAAGGAAAAATCCGCAGAAGCCTTATAGCTGACCCCGCTTAACATCCCCCCGGAAATAGTAGATCCGGAACGGGAGAAGCCCGGCCAAAGTACCGAAATAATCTGATACAATCCAATCGCGAGCGCCTGTCCGTAAGACAAATCATCCAGTTCGTGAGCAGTAATTCGTATTTTGCGTCTGTTCACCCATTCTGCAACAATCATTAGAATCCCTCCGGCCACCAGTGCCCAGAGTACAGTCGAAGCTCCAAAAAGACTTTTGATAAAATCGCGGGCAAAAAATGCCACAGCAAGTGCTGGGGCAATCCCGAGAATCACATGAATTAAGTTCAGACGGGATGCCGGCATAACGCCTCCTCTACCTGAACTACTACGTCCAATCCCTAGCAAATTGAGTACTCGCTTACGGTAAACAAGTGCAATCGCCAAAATCGCCCCTAGTTGAATTACAATTTCATAAGTCTTCATAATCGAATCTTGCTCAGCGAAGCCTAATAGCTTCGTGGTCAAGATCATGTGTCCGGTCGAAGATACAGGAATAAATTCAGTGATTCCTTCGACAATTGCTAAAATAATAGCTGTAATCGTGTCCATAATGTCCTCCTATTTTTGGGAATCTAGCACTGTTAAATGGAGTCTATAAGTGTAGATTATGAGCTGTCGGCCTTATTCAGACTTAGCCTCCCAGCGAGTGAGCATGCATTCATCGAGGCTGTTTGGACGCTGTAACTCCATCCGCAAGAGATCGCGCAAAAAATGTGGCAATAGAAACAAAGCATCCTTCCCATTCGCGATCGTCTCATAGCCGGCCCTGAAAGTAAACATGTCCAGCGTACCAACATTATACTCTCTTTCATCCTCCAGTGGGTTTCCTTCGACAAAAACTGCAACACTCTTATCATACGGTATCATTAGTGGGTCGTACAAGATTTTTAATCCATCTACTGCCAAGCTGCCCAGATGATTCCCGCGGAAACCGTACCCGTAAATGACCTTACTATAAAACTCCTCTGTAAGGCTCTGTTCCAAAGCTGTGCGAATATCTATACCCTTCAGCTTAATGATGCAAGTATTGATGGGAGAAGGACAAAGTGCGTGCAACATCCCTGTCGTAACCTCGCCTTCCGGCAATGCTCCTAGCAGCTGACCCGTGTTAACTAATGACATACTAGTTCCTGTAAATCTACGTACTGCTTGTGCCAAAAGATTGCCAAAGGGGGACTCTCCCCGCAAGTTCAAAGGAAGCTCACGGTCAGTAATCGCAGCGATCGTCTGAAGAGATTCTTGGCCATGCTTCAAATGAATAGCGACTGCAGGACCTATAACCTCCTCCTTTAGAAGGGGGTCAATAGGAATACATTCACCCGTCACTAAGCTGAAATCAGACTGAGGATCTAGTCGCTCAAATTGTAGGCGCCCGAGATACCGACCGAATTTCCCAGCACCGCATACGGCAGTACCATTAATCATAATAGGCTCTTCTAACAGATGGTGCGTATGTCCACCAAGAATGGCATGTACGCCCTCTAACCGTTCTGCCAGAATTTTATCCGTAGGAAGTCCGAGATGAGATAGAACGATTAAAATATCCACCTGTGGCGCTAAAAGTAGGCATTGTTCCCGGAGTGCAGTCTCAGGATCTAAAGCATCCCAGCCCAAAAGGGAATAGAATGAAGTAAATGCCGCTGTTGCTCCGGTCACTCCAATTCTAATTCCATCCTTCTCCAAGACCGCATGACGCTTCATCCAGCTTGGTGGCTCTCCTGTCGAAGACTCTACAAAATTACAGCATACTACCGGACACTGTAACCCGGAAAAAATAGATGACAACATCTCCTGAGAGAACGTGAGCCCCTCATTATTGCCAATGGTTACAGCATCATATCCTGTTAAGTTTAATACGTCGATGTTAGCCTGACCCATAGTGCCTTCTGTCTCAACAGCTGCACGATCCATATGATCACCAATATCCAGCAGCAGTACAGGCTCTTCTCCCGCTGCAGCCCTTTGTGCGGCGATTTCCGCTGCCACCGGACTTACCATTTCAAAATGGCTATGTATATCATTGGTATGAAGTATGGTCAGTCTTTGTGGCACATGCCCCATAAGCAACATTCCTCCTACCCTTGAGCTGCTCTTTAATGAAGCAGTCGGTGCGTGATCTTATAGAGCCTAGCATAACATTTTCAGACACATTATGGTATATTGAAGACATCAGATCATACATCAGAGGAGAATAAAAATGCATATTACTATCCGACTATTCGCGGGTCTGGCTGAGACAATCGGCTCTTCTTCTCTGTCCTTCCAAGCGAATGAGATTCCCTTAACAGCTGGCAAGCTGAAGGAGCTTCTATCTGCCTCTTATCCGAATGCAGCATCCCAAATTGGGGCTTCTTTAATTGCCATTGACCGGGAATATGCTCCTGATGATTCTATCATCACAGCGTCTTCCGAAGTCGCACTTATTCCTCCAGTTTCCGGGGGAGAGAATGGCACTATATATGAAACTACTACTAATGGTCTCTATAGCATAACGGACCAGCCTTTAAATGCAGAGAAGCTTCTAGATGCCGTTCTTGACGTCAATCACGGAGCATCCTTATTATTTATCGGCACTACACGTGAAATGACCGGAGAACAACGTACAACCGCACTTCATTATGATGCCTATATTCCTATGGCCTTAAGTAAACTAGAGGAGATTGGTAAAGAGGTGAAGAACCGCTGGAACGCAAACTGCGCCATATCTCACCGCATAGGGCTTGTAGGTTTAAAGGAAGCAAGTGTTATCATTGCCGTCTCCACACCCCATCGCGATACCTGCTACGAAGCCAGTCGCTTTGCCATTGAACGATTGAAACAGACGGTTCCCGTTTGGAAAAAAGACATTAATGAATCGGGCCAACATTGGGTGAACTCTGATCAAAAAGCTAGCGATACAATCCACAAATAATCTTTTCTCCTTTTTGATTGAAAAATCTGAACTTTGTTGATATTCTGGATAAAATCGGATAAAAGGTGGCATAGGCATTGAGAGTACACGTCTCGGATCTAAAACCTGGTAATCACCTTAACGCGGACGCGTATAGTTCTAGGGGTTTACATGTACTACCAAAAGGATCACTGCTCCAAATAAATGATATCGCCAAGCTGATGCAGCTTGGAGTTGATTATGTTGATATCGAGACGTTAGAAGAAGAGGTATCACCCCTCAGCAGACCTTCAATTATTCAGACGGTGACCACTAGTTTTGATACCATGATTGACGGCTTCGAGTCTCTTTATATGGAAGCATTATTAAAAGGAAGCTTCAACCAATCCGTGGTAAACGACATCCTTCAGCCTTCGCTTCAAACTTTGGACAAGCATAAAGATGTAGTGTCCCTCCTGCTTTTGCTAGATCGGGAAGATAACTATACCTATAATCACTCCCTTCAGGTAGGCATGCTCTCTTATTATATTGCGATATGGCTTGGTTATTCCAAACAAGAATGCTATGAAATTGGTCGTGCAGGCTATTTGATTGATATTGGAAAATGCCGAATTTCACCCTCTCTCTTGAATAAACCAGGGAAGCTAACGCCAGATGAGTTCGAGGAAATCAAACTACATACTAAGTACGGCTACGAAATTATACGTAATTCCATGGACGATTCTTACACAGCTTTGGCTGCGCTCCAACATCATGAGCGTGAGGACGGCTCTGGCTATCCGAGCGGTCTAACCAAATCTGATATTCATCCTTATGCACAAATTGCAGCTGTAGCTGACATTTATAGTGCGATGACTTCTAAACGAGTCTATCAGTCGAAGCAAGAGCTTATTTCCGTCCTGCGTGAAATAAACAATCTAAGTTTCGGTAAACTGAACGCTAAAACCGTTCAAGCCTTTATCCAGCATTTAATGCCCAACTTCATCGGCAAGCGTGTGTTACTGAACACAGGTGATATTGGCGTAATTATTATGAACAATCTGGTCGATATTTTCCGACCACTGGTAAAGGTTGACGGAATGTTCGTGGACCTTTCCCGCGAACGGAACGTTGCCATTGTAGAAATTTACATGGACTAAGGCGCTTCGCTCCCTCCCAAACCCTTTCTTCAAAGGGAGGGCCCTTAGGGTTCCAACCTCTGTACAACCAGAAGTTTAGTGTAAACTTGTGGCGGTGGTGGATAGAAGGAACGCCTTGTGTAACCTCGCTTTGAGGCTCCTTCTTTGCTTCGCAAGAATCGGGGCCTCAAAGCTATCTTTCGAAATCCATGATCCTCCGTTTTCTTTCGGGGGATTTTTTCTGTTGTATTATATGCAACAGAATTCTTGTACGTAGAGCTGGATTGTAGTTCTGTTGTATTTTATGCAATCAAAAATAAAAAAAACGCCTTTTATAATCACATTTTCCTAATGCTGTTGCACAAAGTGCAATAGATGTTATTTTATGAGTGGATAAGGTGCTTTCTATTGTAAATACTGCAATAGAAAGCTCCGAATCCAGGTTCCTAATTCCTTACCTTCTTTAATCTGTACCTACCTAAATTCTTCCTTCCTACAAATCCCCAACAGATCCTCCCATTGCCCATAACCCTTAGTCAGTTGTACCCCTCCTATCATTAATCTCTTGATGATTGAATTACAATTTTCTTGGCGAGACTAATATGTGGTTTAAATATTTCCAGGAGGTAAAAAGTATGCTTCCAGTCCATGAACGTCTTGCCGAGCTGTTCACTCTAAGTCGTCTACGCCAGCTTACAGCCTCCGAAGAAACGGAACAACAGCAATGCCTACAGGTGAATGCCACTTACTGTTGGGAGATGGCACGACTACAGAATGAAATACTGTTAGCGGAACAAACAACGGATACACAGTGGCATCAGGATATTTGTGCCCAAATGTTTGAGCTACGTATAACGGGTAGATTACCTAAACGCCCGAAATAATTGGACGTACGATATAAAACAGCCCACTCCTCATTTGCTTTCGCAAGGGGAATGGGCTGTTGTTCTTTGCTATAGAAAGCGGAACTGCGCTTCTATTAATCCGTTATACACACCATCACGTGATGTCAGTTCTCGGTGGGTTCCTTCTTCTTTAATCTCACCATGGTCCAGAACGACTATTTTATCCGCATGGCGAATGGTAGATAGTCTATGAGCGACGATAAAGGAGGTCCGGCCCTGAAGTAAGATTTTGAGTGCCTCTTGAATCTTCAGCTCCGTCTCTGTATCAATACTTGCCGTAGCTTCATCAAGGATCAGAATCCGTGGATTCGCCAATAGTGCACGGGCAAAGGAGAGCAGCTGACGCTGTCCCATGGACAAGGCACTACCACGCTCTTCTACCTCTGTCTCATACCCTCCAGGAAGCTTCATAATAAAGTCATGGGCATCTACTGCTTTCGCGGCATTTCCCACTTCTTCATCGGTAGCATCCAGTCGACCAAATCGGATATTATCGCGAATCGTTCCTGAGAAAATGAAGGTGTCCTGCAGCACGATTCCGATCTGCCTTCTCAAACTATCTAGAGTAACTTCACGGATATCTTCACCGTCAATCGTAATTCTTCCGCTCTTAATATCATAGAACCGGCCAATCAGGTTAATAATCGTACTTTTCCCCGAGCCAGTATGACCCACCAGCGCGATCGATTGCCCAGCTTTTACATCCAGATCGATGCCCTTTAAAGCCGCCCGACCTTTTTCATATTCAAAAACAACCTTATTAAAGTTAATATCTCCACGAATCGTTCCTAGTGGTTTAGCCCCTGGATTATCTTGAACCGAAGGCTGCTCATCCAAATATTCAAAGATCCGTTCTGAGGAGGCCATCGCTACCAGCAGTTGGTTATACATCTGCCCCAGACGGTTGATCGGGTCCCAGAAGTTGCTGACATAAGAACTAAACGCTACCAGCAAACCGACAGTAAGCTCGCCAGATTGGATGAGATACGCTCCTAGCCAAAAGAGGATCATCGTTCCAAAACCACCAGTGATCTCGATCATCGGCCCGAAAGCTTGGTTCATCGCAGATGCTTTATTCCAGGACTTTTTACTATCTGTATTCATAAAATCGAAATAATTCATGTTTTCACGTTCTTGTGTATACGCTTGAGTGACTCTGATCCCCTGAATCGATTCATTCAAGTGAGAATTAATTCTAGAGTTCTTCATCCGCACATCCTGCCAAGCGATCCGAATCTTCTGACGCAGCTTAGTAGAAATAAAGAACATGATCGGAACCGTAACCATTACTGCAAGACCAAGTTTCCAGTTGATCAATAACAGAATAATGGTAATCCCCAAAAGCTGTACACAGTCAATCATCAGATTGACTACCCCGTTCGTGAACAAATCCTGCAGTGAGTTGATATCATTCGTCACACGTACTAATACCGAACCTGCTGGGCGTTTATCGAAGAAGTTAAAAGAGAGCTTCTGAATATGCTTGAACAAGTCAGAACGCAAGTCATAAATGACTCTTTGTCCAATGATGTTCGTGTACTTAATCCGGTACACGCCTGCAATCCATTGAATGAGATATAAGACAATGACACCTGCGGTAAGCGAATAAAGAAGTGTTAAGCTTGGATTCCCAACCTTAGGCGCTATAGCACGGTCGATAGCTAAACTTGTCAAGAAAGGCACGGTCAGCTTCGTAATGGTTCCCAGAATCATCATGATAGAAACCAGTGGAAGCATCTGTTTGGCGTAAGGCTTCATATAGCTGAATAATCTGGTGAACTGCTTCCAGTCAAACGCTTTGTCGATCACATCATCATCTTTGTACACGAAACGTTCATCAAGTGTCTTCTGCTCGGCTGCTTTACGCTTTGCTCCCGAAGCGGTGTTCTGTTTGGCTTCAAGTTTCATATGCCTCACTCCTCCCCTCTTCCGGTAGCTCTGGCCAGATAGTCAGCATATTGTATCCGGTATACATCTTGGTATGGACCCGGAACTTCAATTAGCTCCTGATGAGTACCACGCTGCTGAACATGACCTTCGTTCATAACAATGATCTGATCCGCATGTCGCAAGGAGGATATCCGATGGGCAATTATAAGTGTTGTACGCCCATTCATGACCTCCTGGAATCCCGCTTGAATCTCATGTTCCGTTTCCATATCGACCGCACTGGTCGCATCGTCGAGGATGAGGATACGCGGATTCTTAAGCAGGGCTCTTGCGATCGCAATCCGCTGCTTTTGTCCGCCAGAGAGACCCATCCCGCGTTCACCCACTACAGTGTCATAGCCGTCTGCCATCTCCATAATGAAATCATGCGCCTTTGCCAGCTGTGCAGCACGGATAATCTCCTCCATGCTTACATTTTTCAAGCCATATGAAATATTGTTGCGGATGGATGAGGAGAACAGGAATGTTTCCTGGAATACGGTGGCAATCTGTGACCGCAGGCTGCGCACACTGTATTCTCTAATATCAATGCCATCCAGCGTAATACTCCCTTCATTGACATCATAAGCACGCATCATCAGTTGAGTAATAGTGGATTTACCTGAACCTGTGCCTCCAAGAAATCCGATAATTTCACCTGATTTAGCTTCAAAATGGATGTCAGTAACAGCAGGCATTTTGTTCCCGTACGCAAAGGTGACATGATTAAAGGCAACGTCCCCCTTAACCTCGGAAGGTATCAGTTCACGGGCATCCTCTTTATCCTTGACATCAATTTTTTGATTAAGTACTTCAAGTACACGTTCTCCCGAAGCTTTGGACTGTGTATAGTTATTAATATGAAAGCCTAGACCCCATACCGGTCCAATGATGTACCAAATCAAACTGAAGAAGGCAACCAATTCACCTAGTGACATTTTCCCGTTAATGACGAGTGTACCACCTACGCCTAACAGGATAGCTATACTTACCGATGCTAAAAGCTCCATGACAGGAAAAAACTTACTCCAGAGCTCAGCGGCAAAAATCTGATTATTCTTATAACGTTCATTACGGTGTGAGAACTTTTCAACTTCGTGAGCCTCTCTAGCAAACGATTTGACAGTTCGCACACCCGTGATATTCTCCTGTACAGCCGTTGTCAGAGAACTCAGCGCAAGGCGCATCTCTTGGAAGGCCGGATGAATCTTGGACTCAAATCTTAAAGCTACTGCTGCCAGAAATGGCATAGTAATCAAAGTAACCAATGTTAGCTGCCAATTAATGGTGAACATCATGATAGAACCAAAGAGCACCATAAAAAACACATTTAGCAACTGAGCAAAACCAAAACCGATAAAGTTCCGAATCGCTTCCAAATCCCCGGTCAGCCGGGACATCAGATCTCCTGTTTTCGCGGTATCATAATAACGGAAAGATAGAAATTGTAATTTCTCATAACAAGCGTTACGTAGCCGATATGCTAGAAAATTACCTAACCGCCCTCCAAAAAAACCATGTGCAAATTGCAGGCATGCTTTTACGATTACTACAGCTAACACACTGAGAGCCAACACGGGCACCTCTTTAAACTTGAGTGGAACAATTACTTCATCGATCAGCTTCCTTAACAAATTGGGGGTAATTAGCCCCACTGCAGTTGCGGCGGCCAAGCATACAATCGAAAGAATCAAATAATGTAGCTTCTCTCGGTAATAGCCTCGCAGTTGCCTGAGAACATCCATATCTCTCCTCCTTAAAGCTTTACGAAGTAAAGCTGCTTCGTAAGCATAGACTTAGCTTTACAAAATAAAGCTATTTTTTAGCGCTTTCAATTTTAGTGACTTTAAGCAGTGTATCATCCCTAATTTAAAGCGGCAAAGGGTAGAATTGAGCGTTTATCCTGTTATTTCGGAAAAAAGACCCATATATAGGTGATAAACGACCATCATTGTCTTAAAATACTCGAGTTTCCTCCTTAATGCTGTTGAATTAAGAAACATCATGATCCTTGATGTGATCGCCCCCTCCAAAAAAAACTTTTATCAAGCTTTTTTGCATAAAATTTGGATTTAACCCTCTCAAATGAAACACGAAACACCCACTTCAATTTCCAATAAAAAATACGCATTCGAGTGACTTGAGCATAAAAGCATCAAGATCACTGCGAATACGTATTTTGTATTACTTATTAGAGTGAAGCCGGAACCTTAAAAATCAAGGTTAACCGATACTTCCCTCCATTTCGAATTTTATCAAACGGTTCATTTCGACCGCATATTCCATCGGCAGTTCTTTGGTGAACGGCTCGATGAAGCCCATAACGATCATTTGAGTTGCCTCAGCTTCTGTTAGACCGCGGCTCATTAGATAGAACAGCTGCTCCTCAGAAACTTTGGATACCGTTGCTTCGTGCTCAAGCACAATGTTATCGTTCATGATTTCATTGTAAGGAATCGTATCCGAAGTGGATTCGTTATCCAAAATGAGCGTATCACATTTGATGTTCGATTTCGCACCTTCTGCCTGACGGCCAAAGGAAGCAAGACCGCGATAAGTTACTTTACCGCCGTGCTTACTGATCGATTTCGATACAATGGTGGATGTTGTGTCTGGAGCCAAATGGATCATCTTGGCACCCGCATCCTGATGCTGGCCTTTACCCGCTACCGCGATGGACAGTACTGAACCTTTAGCTCCACGGCCTTTAAGAACAACCGCAGGGTATTTCATAGTCAGCTTGGAACCGATGTTGCCATCGACCCATTCCATCGTAGCATTCTCTTCTGCAACCGCACGTTTAGTAACGAGGTTGTAGATGTTTGGAGCCCAGTTCTGAATCGTAGTATAACGAACGCGTGAGTTCTTCATACACAAGATTTCAACAACTGCACTGTGCAGAGAATTCGTGCTGTAGATTGGCGCTGTACAGCCTTCTACATAATGCACGAAGCTATCTTCGTCAGCGAGGATCAAGGTACGCTCAAATTGTCCCATGTTCTCGGAGTTAATACGGAAGTAAGCCTGCAAAGGAACTTCACATTTCACACCTTTAGGAACGTAGATGAAGCTTCCGCCTGACCAAACTGCACTGTTAAGTGCTGCAAATTTATTATCGGTTGGAGGGATGATCGTCCCGAAGAACTTCTTAAGAAGTTCTGGATGTTCACGCAGTGCAGTATCGGTATCTGTAAAAATAACCCCTTGATCTTCAAGGCTCTTCTGCATGCTGTGGTATACAACCTCAGATTCATATTGTGCCGATACGCCGGCGAGGAACTTCTGTTCCGCTTCAGGAATACCCAGCTTATCAAAGGTTTCCTTGATTTCGGAAGGAACTTCTTCCCAAGTCTTCCCTTGTTTCTCGGAAGGTCTTACATAATATTGAATATCCTCAAAATCTAAATCATCCATATTGCCGCCCCATGTAGGCATCGGCATTTTACGGAACTGTTCAAGGGATTTTAAGCGGAAATCAAGCATCCACTGTGGTTCATTTTTGATTGCTGAAATTTCTTTAACAATTTCGGCCGTCAAACCTTTACCAGACTGGAATATCGACTTATGCTCATCACGGAACCCGTATTGGTACTCTTCCATATCAGGCGCTTTCTTAGCCATGGTGTCAGCCTCCTTGTTCTACTGTTATTTATGTTGCTCTTCTTCGTCAATTCCTTTACGAAGCGCGTTCCAAGCCAGTGTTGCACATTTGATCCGCGCAGGGAATTTATTCACACCCGATAGGGCTTCAATGTCTTCATAATCTCCAAAATCCACGTCTTCACCCTTCATCAGTAAGGAGAAGTTATCGGCTAGTTCGAGTGCTCGTTCAACCGTTTGTCCTTTGATCGCCTCAGTCATCATCGAAGCCGATGACATACTGATCGAGCAACCTTCACCGTTATAACGGGCATCCTTGACGATTCCATCCTCTACCTTAAGCTGAAGTGTAATACGATCACCACAAGTTGGGTTATTCAGTTCAATTTTCAGAGCATCATCTTCAAATGAACCACGATTCCTAGGACTTTTATAATGATCCATAATTACGCGTCTGTACAAGTCATCCAAGTTCATAGCCGAAGTACTCCTTTGTCTTGATTAAAGCGTCCACCAGTCGATCTACATCCTGCTCGGTGTTATACAGGTAAAAGCTCGCACGTGCTGTTGAGCTGGCTTCCAGCCAGCGCATCAGCGGCTGACAGCAGTGATGACCAGCACGGATAGCAATTCCCTCCGCATCTAGTACTGTAGCGACATCATGCGGGTGAACGTCACCCAGATTAAAAGTCACAACGCCAACTTCACGATTGCGCGGACCATAAATGGTCAAGCCATCAATTTCAGATAAACGCTGTTCTGCGTATGCGGCAAGCTGCTTCTCATGGCTGTGAATCTCATCCATGCCGATTTCTTGTAAGAAATCTACGGCTGCACCTAATCCAACAGCTCCTGCAATGATCGGCGTACCGCCCTCAAACTTCCAAGGAAGTTCTTTCCATGTCGATTCATAGAGACCCACATCATCAATCATTTCGCCACCGAACTCAATAGGTTCCATGGCTTCAAGGAGTGCTCTTTTGCCGTACAAAGCCCCAATTCCAGTCGGTGCTAGCATTTTATGTCCGGAAAGTGCATAGAAATCACAATCCAGATCCTGCATATCGACCTTCACATGAGGTGTGCTCTGTGCGCCGTCTACGACAATTACCGCACCGTTTCGATGAGCAATCGCCGCAAGCTCTTTAATCGGATGAGTTACTCCCATAACATTAGACACATAAGCGATAGCAACGATCTTGGTTTTATCCGTAATCGTCTTCTCAGCATCTTCAAGCGTAATCGTTCCGTCAGGTTGCAACGGTATATATTTTAAAGTAGCACCTGTCTTCTTAGCTAGCTGCTGCCAGGGGATCAAATTACTATGATGCTCCATCAGGGTGATGACAATTTCATCGCCTTCACCCACTGCAGATGGCCCGTAAGAAGAGGCAACAAGATTTAGGGCAGTGGTTGTGCCGCGCGTAAAGATGATTTCTTTAGTGCTGCGGGCGTTAATAAACTTAGCTAGCTTCTCCCGGGCTCCCTCGTAGGCATCTGTTGCACGGCTGCCTAGAGTATGGACGCCACGGTGTACGTTGGCGTTATCCCACTCATAATACGACTTGACCGCCTCAATCACTTGACGAGGCTTCTGTGAAGTAGCAGCACTGTCAAGATAGACCAGTGGATGGCCGTTCACATTCTGGTTCAGTATGGGAAATTGCTCCCGGATGGCGTTGCTAATCATTGACCTAACTTCCTTTCCACAAGAGATTGGAGCTGATTGCGCAGTCCCTCTAGTGGAATTTGCGACACAACAGGAGCCAAGAAGCCATAGATGATCAGAGTTTCTGCATCATGCCGTGTAATTCCGCGGGACATCAGGTAAAAGACTTGCTCGTGATTGACCTGTCCTACGGAAGCGGCATGGCCTGCTGTAACATCATCTTCATCGATCAGCAGGATCGGATTGGCGTCACCACGGGCTTTTGGACTCAGCATCAATACTTTCTCTGTTTGCTGACCGTCGGCTCTTGTAGCACCTTTCTCGATCTTGGTAATTCCGTTGATGATAGAAGTAGCATTATCACGCATAACCGCACGAGTGATCATGTCACTTGGGGTATTTTTGCCGAAATGCTGAGCTTGAGTAGTGTAATTCAGTTTCTGTGATCCCGTACCTACAGCAATTACTTTAGCATCCGAGCTAGAGCCATTACCTTTGAGCACAGATTTGGTATCACTTGCTGTATCACCATAGTTCATCTCTCCAACAATCCATTCGATCGTTCCGTCATTCTCAACAACAGCGCGGCGGTAAGTCACATCTGTTGTATCCACGCCCAGCTGATGCACTGTAGCATAACGTACTTTAGCACCTGCACCCACGAATACTTCTACAGCACCATTGTGCAAGCCAGCTTCCTCTTTATCCGACACGTAGTTGTCTACGTATGTCAGGGAGCTGTTAGTATCCGCTACAATCAGAATGTGAGGAACAAATGAAGCTTCCGCATCATCTGTTAACAGCACCGCCTGAAGTGGAGTTTCAACCACTACATTCTTAGGAACATAGAGGAATACTCCCCCGTTCCATAGTGCTGCATGAAGCGCAGCGATAGAATGCTCGTCAGGCTGAATCGCCTTATGAAGGTAACGTTGTACCAAATCTCCGTGCTCTTTAACAGCCGTTTGCAGATCGGTAAAAATAACACCTTGTGCTGCAAGTTCAGGAGCTAGTCGTGTATATACTGCACCAGAGTTACGTTGAATAATCAGACTGCCTTCTTCCTGATCCTTGATCAAGGAGGAAATGGAAGCAGGTGCATCCTTCAGTGAAGCAATGGTTTCGCTTGCTTTGTAGCTACCATAATTATTCACATTCCAACGATCAATCCGTGTCTTCTCTAATTTAGGCAGTGTCAGAGTAGCTGCCAGTTCAAGTGCTTTCAAGCGGCTTTCTTTCAGCCAACCCGGTTCGCCGCTACTATGCGATAATTCGCTCAAGCGCTCGGCATCCACCGGAAGAATGGTCTGTGTCGTCATAAGTGTTCTCCTCCTTCCTGGCGTTTCTTACGCGTCTTGCCCTACTGTTTCGTCTTCAATTCCAAGTTCTTCTTTAATCCATTCGTAGCCTTCTGCTTCCAGACGTTGTGCAAGCTCAGGACCACCGGATTTTACAATTCTGCCCTGCATCATAACATGTACAAAATCAGGCTTGATGTAGTTCAAGAGACGTTGATAGTGGGTAATAACCAGGAAACCGCGATCTTCACTCCGCATGGAGTTTACGCCTTCGGCAACAATTTTCAAAGCATCAATATCAAGACCAGAGTCAATTTCGTCAAGAATCACGATTTTTGGATCTAGCATCATCATTTGTAGAATTTCGTTACGTTTCTTCTCACCACCGGAGAAGCCTTCGTTTAGGTAACGGTGTAGGAACTCAGGATTCATGTCCAGTTCTTTCATCTTCGCTTCCATAAGACGGATAAAACGAATCAAAGAAATTTCGCTGCCCTCTTCACGACGGGCATTAATGGCAGAGCGCAAGAAATCGGAGTTTGTTACTCCGGAAATTTCACTTGGGTACTGCATAGCAAGGAAAAGACCTGCACGTGCGCGTTCATCAACCGCCATCTCCAGAAGATCTTCACCTTCAAGTGTTGCTGTTCCTTCAGTTACTTCATATTTAGGGTGACCCATAAGAGCTGACGCCAAGGTACTTTTACCTGTACCGTTTGGTCCCATGATGGCGTGAATTTCGCCACCTTTCATTTGAAGGTTAATCCCCTTCAAAATCTCTTTTCCCTCAATCGTCGCTTTAAGTCCCTCAATGACAAAATCTGCTGCCATAATATTATTCCCTCCATTGATCGATTTGCGAAATCAAAAGTTGTATTGAAACAGGATGATCCTGATTCCCAGCACAATTAGATTCTATATCACATTATAATTATTATAAATTGAATCACAATGATTATCAATGATTCTCAACAATTTTATAACAAACCCTGTCTTTTTACAAATATCTCTTTTTATTTATCCTTTAATGCACCGCATGTTTCGCTATTTTCCGTAACCACCTAACGCAAAAAATAAGACCTCCCGCAGGAAGCCTTATTTCATACGCTTTATCGTTTAGCTAAGGTAGGAACGCAGCATCCATTGATGTTTCTCAAGATCACCACGAATTTTAATAAACATGTCAGAGGTAGGCTGGTCCTTAATTTCCTCAGCAAGCTCAATGCCTTCTGTCAACTCTTCAGAAATAGTAGCGAAGTCTTCAATCAGAGACTGGACCATACCACGTGTGTCCTCTTTACCAGTAGCTTCTTGAATCGTTGCCAATTCCAGATATTCTTTCATCGTTGCAGCGGGACTTCCTTTGATGCTTAGCAGACGCTCTGCAACTTCATCCATTTGCAGCGTCACTTCATTATATAGATCCTCAAATTTCACGTGAAGAGAGAAGAATTGTTCTCCTTTTACGTACCAATGAAAATTATGGATTTTAACGTACAATACATTCAAGTTAGCAACCTGACGATTCAAAATTTGTTCCAGTGAAGTTGTATTTACTTTATTAGATGCTTTAGCCATGAGATGATCCCATCCTTATCCTTTATATTTACCGGGCTACTTAATCCTTCATCCGGCAGCAACTTGTCTATTCTTAATTTACCCCTTAGCATGTAAGACGAAACAAGGAGAACCCTTCCATAAAATCTCTGTTTAAATTATTTACACTAAAGACGCTCTCTATTATGTTCAATTTCTGATTCTTGCAAAAAAACACAAGAGGCCAATGGCCTCTTGTGTTTTGGATTTTGTAAGATTGTTCAGTCAGACCATGAGAAGTAATGCATCCGCACCCGTCATGCCGGGTACGATACCTAGACGCTCCGCTTCTATGGTTACAGACTCCAATGGGGCAGCTAACAGCTGTGACAGCGTACGTACACCAACCGCCCGGGCTGCGATAATATGCCGATCACTGAGCTTCTCATTGAGCAAACCAACATCCAGCGCACCACACATAATATACCCTCGGCTTGTGCTGATTGAGAGCAGCGTTGTTTTCGGAAGCTTAACTTCTACCCCGATCAGCGTATGTTCACCTACGGTAATGGGCTCCATAGTAACCAATAGCAGCACCTCCTTTATTCACCAACCACGATGTATATGTATGCTTCACTCCCTGCTGATGTGCAGTTGGTAGTCCTAGGCTTTTCGTAAAAAACACAGTACCTTGGTCCCATTTTCTCTAGTGTCAGGTATATGATTATTACTTGTTTAATGTTATAGTTTATTTACATTCTTATAATTGTAAAGAAATGTTCAAACGAAAAGCTGGGGGATCTATGGACGAGAAACTACAACACACAGACGGCAACTATTTATTTAATGTCGACATCCTGATTAATGCCCGTACCAACCCGCTTGCATTGCAATATCTGCTTGAAATGTTGAACAATAATGACAAAATCACAGATTTCAACATTAACTCCGGTCTTGAATTGGGGAGAACCATTGACAGCTTGCTTCGTTCTGCCAAACTAGCCTTGAATCAAAGCTCTGCTCCTCCAACTTCATTTAAGCTGCCACCAAAGACCACTAAAAAGCAGCTCGATAAACCGATTGATAAACAGGCAGTATTGCCTGCACAGCAGTCAGCTATTGAGACGCCAGCTGATGCATACGGGAAAATTCGACAGTATATTCAGAACAACCAATTAGTACGTTTACGAGCGAATCGGTACGGAAAACAAGTGTCCATGCCCTGTCGTATTTTAAATTTTGATGAAGCAGCCAACTCTATTAGTGTCTATCACGTGGATGAGAAACAGGTATACAGCTTTAATTTAAATGAAATCGACGAATTTCTGTAAACGTATACGTTACAGATAAATAAGCATCCGCCCCTTTATGGAACGGATGCTTATTTATCAACTTCTGTAACTTGATCGCTTAGGATGCCTCTTTGCTGCGTAAGAATGCTTCCACAGCCAGACATAACCAGCCTGCTATGAAGCATACACCACCAATAGGTGTAATCGCTCCAAGCACCTTAATTCCGGAGATGCTCAGTACATATAAGCTACCAGAGAACAAAATCGTCCCTGCTATTAATAGCCTTCCTGCCCAGCGTAACCGGGTACTTTCTCCCCATTGACCTACAGCCAGTGCTATCAGAATTACACCCAGCGCATGTACCAGATGATACTGTACACCCGTCTCATATACCTTCATATATTCTTCGCTAATAACAGGTTTTAATAAATGAGCGCCAAAAGCGCCTACTCCTACTGCCAGCATTGCTAGCACAGCCCCCCAGGCCATAAGTTTCCGTTGCATGCGATTACAACTCCTTAATATTAGACTTCTTCTATCATAAACGATTACCGATTGCTTTTTCCAGCAGCCATTTACGAATTAGCCACAATCAGGGGTTGCTTTTTTAGCATCAATATGAAAAAGTGGATATTAACAACATTTCATTCTTATCTCTCAAGGAGTGCAACCTATGGACCTTAATTCTCTCTCAAAATCTGACGCGCCTACAGCAGAGGTAGGAAATACCCAACCTGATCTGAGTCAGCCAAGTGCTGGTTCGTCGTATTCGTACCAGAAAGTAGATCATGACCTGCAACACTCTGGACCTGGTATTGCTTCTTTCATCATCAGCCTCGTGACCATAATGGGTTATGCAGCTCTCTTCGTTTTCATTATTATGAAGGCTTCTTCCATGGTTAACGAGAACTCGAATCTATTAGCCGAATCATCGCAGTCCATCATGCTTCTTGGAATGACTGTTATTATTCTTTCAGCTCTTAATGTAATTGGTGTTGTCATCGGCATTATTGGGCTTTCCATCCGGAAGAGACGTAAGGTTTTCGGCGTTATAGGCACTATCATCAACGGTGTGATTATCCTACTCTTTATGCTGCTTATTACTATTTTCTTAGTCAATGCCGGGACGCTATAACGTTCATTTCTAATTCCAAGACAAAAGGGCTGTTCCTGAAATCAATCAGGAGCAGCCCTTTTGTTATTCATAAATGATAGCGTTCCTTTACTTTGCAAGTGACAGCTTCGAAAGTACACGCTGTTTAACTGTAGCATCGCCTTCCACTGCTTTTTCAACATATTCAAAAGCTACAGGATCATCCGTATTTAACTTCTCAATAACGCTCTCCATACCAGCTGTGATCTCAAAAGCCGTAGGACCTTCTTTGGTCTCAATCTCAACAGAATGACTATCTATTTGGCCGACGTAAACGCCTGTTCCTTTAAGAATTTTAGCTTCTGGATTTGCAGTAGGTTTGGGTGCGGGAGTACTTGGATTCTCTGTTGGTGCAGTGGTACTTGTACCTTCTGTAGGTACGGGTGTGCTTGTGGTCTCCTCTGTTGGCACTGGAGAAGCTGTTGCACTTGGTTCTGCAGATGGCTGTGCTGAATTATTAGTAGCACCGCAAGCGGTTAGGGCTAGCGTTAATGCTGCGATTGCAGCTATAGCGGGTAAGGAACGTTGTTTTTTCATGTTGACTGCCTCCTCTATGTTTAGCGGTTGTTTGCAAAGTCATTTTCTATAAGCCTACTCCTATAAACGTATCAACTCTGCTAAGGTTTCATAATACGTTATTTTTAGTAACTTCCAATCTTTAATAGGCATCCGCCGGATGCAGGCTTAAGCGAGATTAATACAATAGTGTTGAGCCTGATTTATCCCTAAGGAGTGGTCCCCTTGAGAATCGATATCGGCTGCGGATCCAGTAAAGAAGCAGGTTATCTCGGGATCGATCGTATCGCGGGTCCCAACGTAGATATTGTCTGTGACATTAGCCAAGGCATCCCTTTGCCGGACAATACCGCCGAGTTTGTAATGGCTAGTCGTGTATTACCTTATATCGACGATTTATCCGCAGTTATGTCGGAAATTCACAGAATTAGCACTCACAAAGCCATTGTTTGTATACTGGCCCCGTATGCCCACAGTTTTGTTCATATGTCCAATCCTTCCTTTAAGCAGAAGTTTGATGAATATACTCCGAGGTATTTCACAGGATCCTTTTTCCAGCCCCCGTCCGGTCCAGTATGCCCATCGATTCCTGACTATCCTATCCCGGTGCCGCCGTTCGATTATCGATTGCTGCGGATGGAGCTTTTCTATCAATACCCTTATGAAGATCCTCTTTATGAAACAGAAGAACTAGAAATACTAAAGACGCTTCAAGCCAATGTTGTGCATGAAATCATGTACCATTTCACCGTAATCAAAGAAGATATTTCTATTCATGAGCTGGAATTGATGAGTAGAGGGCTTTACGCTGAACCGCGTGTTCTTATGAAACGCAGGCTAAAATCACACGATAGACAAAATTCCCTATAATTTATTGATGGGACATACAATTATACCCGAATTACATCATAGGCTAACATACAGGTATTAACTGTGCCGTCCTGATTATGGGACGGTTCACTTTTTTAAAAGAAAATTAACCTCGAAGGAGGTGAGAATCATTCCACTAGTCGTACGGGCAACGATCAATGCGACCGGTGCTATCACATTTACGGGCAACACACTTGGACTTAGTCGCTCTGATACAGTCGGAGTACCTGGGACACAGGACAGCATCGGTGGCTTTACCACTGTCAATACATCGTCTATTTTTGGAACCTACCCTAACGGAACGACTAGTCTTTATACAAGCAATAGTTCAGCAGCCATACTTGTCCTTCCTTCAGGTAGCACAGTGCTGTATGCAGAGCTGATATGGGGTGGCACCTATATAAATGGAACCGTAAACCTCAGTTCGGCGATAAACAACCCAGTCACCTTCATTACCCCTGCCGGGACTTCATTTAGCGTTACACCTGATTCTGCAACGAGTAACGTAGTCGATTTGGGAGGTGGTGCTTCTGCATATGTCCGTTCCGCCAATGTAACCAGCATTATACAACAAGGTGGTGCCGGTACCTATACTACAGGCGGCGTTGTAGGCACAATTGTAATTCCAGGAGACTCGACAGCCAACCATGCCGGCTGGACTTTAGGTGTTATCTACCAGAATACAGCCCTCCCATTCCGCAATATGTCCCTACGGGCAGGTGCAATACTAGTACAGGCAACATCAGCCCCGGTTTCAACTACGATAACTGGATTCGCAACACCAATAACAGGTGCGCTTGGAGGCAGAGCATTATTCAGCGCACAGGAGGGAGATGCAAACCGTTCAGGCGACCAGGCCTTGTTTGGTCCAACTGCTGCTACACTCGTAGCGTTATCTGGCCCCAATAACTTTGCTAACAACTTTTTCGCATCACAAATCAACAATGATACAGGTAATCTCAATACAACTGGAACATTTGGAACACGCAATCAGACGAACGGGAATCCAGGAACCAACATCATCGGTGGCCGACAAGGCTGGGACATTACTAATGTTGACGTGTCAGCCAGACTTGCAAATAATCAGTCTTCAGCGATTTTACAATTAACTACCTCTGGTGACGCTTATGTGCTTAATGGAAATGCCATACAAGTAGATATAAATGCACCCAAAATAAACCTTACTAAAAGTGCCAATGTGTCCGGGCCAATAGTCGGGGATACGGTAACGTACACTGTAATTGTCAATAATACTGGTACAGCGAGTGCAGCTAGCGTCGTTTTATCAGATGCGTTGCCAGCAGGATCAACCTTTGTTACCGGAAGCGTTGTAGTGGCCAGCGTCGCAAGACCAACCTTTGATATTACAGCAGGAATCTCTCTAGGATCATTAGCTTTGGGTACTTCAATAACGGTTACATATCAAGCCAAAGTTACTTCATTACCGCCAAGTCCGCAAAATATCGCGAATACCGCAAATGCTGCCTTTACGTTTCAAAGTGTAGCAGGAGGCCCTATCATGACCGGGGTCATTCCATCCAATACTGTAACTTTACCCGTATACTCACCCGTTCTTAACATTGTAAAATCAGCCAACACTGCAAATGCGACCGTCGGAAATCAAATCACATATACGCTTCAAATCACCAACACCGGAAACATCGGTGCGCTAACGACACTTACGGATAACATTCCTGCAGGGAGCTCTTATGTTGCAGGAAGTTTCACCGTCAATGGAACACCATTCGCTGGAAATCCTGCTACAGGTATTGCTATTGGAACGATAGCTGCTGGAGGTAGTTCTACCGTTCAATTCCGTGTATTAGTGAACAGCCTTCCGTCCCCTCCACAACTGGTCGATCAAGCAAGCGCCGCTTATACCTTTCAGGTTCCAGATGGACGAATTATTGCTGGATCAGCCTCGTCCAATACATTGTCTATTCCCGTTAGACTCCCGAATGTTGCCGTGGTTAAAAGTGCAGGTTTTGCCGATGTCGCCGTCGGCGATACACTCCTATATACTTCTGTAATCACCAACAACGGAATTGAAGCAGTTACTAACGTCACCCTTACAGACACCATTCCTGCAGGGACTTCACTGGTTACGGGAAGTGTTACCGTTGCGGGGACGTCACAGCCCTCTGCAAATCCAGGAACAGGAATTACTGTGGGTTCAATCGCTGCGGGAAGTTCGGTTGCTGTCACCTTTCAGGTCAATGTTATCTCATTACCTAATCCATCACAGCTATTGAACAAGTCTACGGCATCCTATAGCTCAGGAGCCTTCACTGGCATTTCGCTTTCCAACACAACTACGACTCCGGTATATCAACCCATCATTCAAATTGTCAAAAGCTCAAACACCGCTAGTGCAACCGTAGGCGGCAATATTCTTTATACATTAATTGTTCAGAACTCTGGAAATATTGGAGCAGCCGTAACCTTAACTGACAATATTCCATCAGGGGCAACCTTTGTATCGGGTAGTGTAACTGTAAACGGAATCGTAAGACCAACAGACTCTCCACTTACAGGAATTAACTTAGGAACTGTAGCTTCAGGGGCTAGTGTTCCTGTAACCTTTCTTGTCTCTGTGCAATCTTTGCCTTCACCACCTGTTCTGAACAATCAAGGCAGCAGCAGCTATACCTATCAACTACCAAGCGGAAGATCATTATCCGGGGCTAGTCTTTCCAACATCTTAACCATCCCAGTTTCCGCTCCAAATATCACGCTTACCAAAACCGCAAACCTTGCTGATGTGGCAGTTGGGGAGAATCTGACTTACACAGTCCTAGTATCCAACACAAGCAGCGTAGCTGTGAATAACGTTGTCGTCTCTGACCCCATTCCTACGGGAGGAACTTTTGTAGCAGGCAGCGTTATTGTTGGCGGTTCATCGGTACCAGCCGCAAATCCAGGTACTGGAATATCTATCAGTAGTATTGCGGCAGGCAGCTCTATAACGGTCTCTTTTAAAGTGAATGTTTCTTCTTTACCAAATCCATCGCAGTTTGCAAACAGAGCTAGTGCTTCTTTCTCATCCGCTGCCTTCACTGGTTCTTCACTTTCGAACACGGTAGTAACACCTGTATATCAGCCTATTATTAGTATGGTCAAAAGCGCGAATACCGCTCAGGCATCCGTAGGAGGATCTTTGTCCTACTCAATCCTCATCAGCAATACCGGTAATATTGCAGCCACACTCCTATTAACTGATAATCTTCCACCTCAAGCTGTATTTAACGCGAACAGTGTAATCATAGGCGGAACACCTTTACCCGGATATAACCCTGTAACCGGAATCCCAGTAGGCCCATTGGTACCAGGTGACAGCGTATCTGTGAGCTTTCTGGTCACGATAACAGCGTTACCTCCTTCACAAATGTTACTGAACTCTGCTTCAGCAACGTATAGCTTCACTCTTCCAGATGGGCGTCAGCTCGGAGGAAATGTAGTTTCCAATACGCTCTCTGTCCCTGTCTCTGCACCTAACGTTAGTGTCGTAAAAAGCGTGAATGCTGCTACCGCTGTGACAGGCGATATCCTTACATTCACCTCTGTTTTGACGAACAACAGTATAGCTACAGTAAGCAATATCATTCTCAGCGATCCTCTGCCTGAGAATGCAGCTTTTATTCCCGGAACCGTAATTGTAGGCGGCATTACCCAGCCGCTAGCAGTTCCGTCCGCCGGCATTCTAATCGGTAGTCTAGGCCCAGGCGCCACAGCTACCGTAACATTCGAGGTGAGGATAACGATGCCGATACCATCACAGATTAATAATCAGTCATCCGTCAGTTTTACATCCGGTGTATTCTCCGGTTCTTCTTCATCAAATATTACTAGCACACCAGTCATTCAACCACAGATCTCCTTAGTAAAAAGTGCCGTAGATGGAGACGGTGATTTCGATGCCCTAGTTGTAGGTGATACGGTCATCTACACAGTTGTCGTAAGCAATACTGGTAATCTTGCTGCAAATGTAACCCTAACCGATAACATTCCAGTCGGAACCACCTTCAATCCTAATAGTGTTATCGTGGGTGGAATGCCACAACCAGGTGCAGCTCCAGATACCGGCATCGCTGTAGGAAATGTCGCACCGGGTAACAGTATCCCTGTTAGCTTCTCTGTTAATATCGTTTCCCTGCCCACACCGCAACAAATCGTCAATCAAGCTTCTGCAAGCTTCACCTTTACTCCACCCGACGGTAGGCCCTTAAGCGGAACTGCTGTGTCTAATACTGTCACACTACAGGTCTCGGCACCTAATATCGTAGTATTCAAAAGCTCAACCTCAACTTCCGTAGCGATCGGAGATACAGTTACTTATAACGTAAATATTACCAATAACGGTTTAGACGCTGTTAATAGCGTGTTACTTAATGACCCAACGCCAGCAGGCGCTGCTTTCGTAGCGGGTAGCGTATCTGTGAATGGAGTGCCTTTTCCAAACCTGAATCCTGCTTCCGGGATATCTATTGGCACCCTAACCCCCGGAGCTTCGGCGCTGGTAGCTTACAGTGTGACCGTGACCTCTGTTCCTCCTACTGCTACACTTATCAATAAAGCATCCGTAACCTTTACATCAGGTGTTTTTTCGGGTTCGACTTTCTCCAATACCGTTACCATCCCTGTGTACCAGCCGAACATCTCGGTTGTCAAAACAGCAAGTACGAATAACGCTACAACAGGTGACGCTGTCAGCTATACCCTGACCGTGAGTAACACTGGTAACTATCCGGCAAGCTTAATCATTACGGACAATATTCCTGCGGGTACTACCTTCGTTCCGAATAGTGTGCTCATTAATGGACTCCCCTTAGCGCAAGCAGATCCATCTACAGGGATTCCGGCTGGAGTTATTGCACCCGGTGCTACTACTGCAGTAATATTCACTGTTGATATCACCTCACTGCCCAATCCTCAACAGTTGGTCAATCAGGGTACCGTAGCGTATAGCTTCACTTTGCCTGACGGCCGCACACTTGGCGGTTCCGTCCTATCCAATACAATTACTATCCCTGTCTCTTCACCAAATCTGGCTGTAGTAAAATCTACGCCTACCACATCAACTACTGTTGGAGACACGATCACCTATTCAGTTACAATTACCAATAACGGAATTGAAACGGTAAATAACGCTGTGTTCACAGACGCACTTCCTGCGGGTACTACATTCGTATCTGGCAGTGTACTAGTGGATGGCGTGGCTCGTACGGGGGTTAGCCCTTCCACGGGAGTAACCTTGGGCAGCATAGCACCAGGTGTAACTGTAACTGTGGCATTCACAGTAAATACAGTCTCATTGCCACCTTCAGGCCTCCTAAATAACCAGTCAACGGTCAGCTTCACCTCTGGGGTTCTCTCGAATGTTGCCTTCTCTAATATTGTATCAACGCCTATTTACTTACCGATTCTAGCCGCAGCAAAAAGCTCAAATTCAGTTCAAGCGACCGTCGGAGATACGATAACCTACACGATTAATGTAACCAATACAGGAAATTACGGGGCTTTGGCTACTCTGAGTGATACTATCCCATCTGGAACAACATTTGTGCCAAACAGTGTGCTCATTCAAGGTGCCCCAGCTCCGGGAGCAGATCCAGCGGCTGGCATTCCACTCGGTGTTATATCCGCAGGTGCAACACTATCTGTTATGTTCTCAGTACTCATTTCAACATTGCCAGCAAGCCAGCAACTGATTAACCAAGCATCGGTAGCATTTGCTTACACCTTGCCTGATGGGCGGACGTTTAACAGTTCGATCAATTCCAATTCGACAACGATTTCGGTATCCTCACCGAATGTGATCGTAACTAAGTCATCACCAGCAACAGATGCCGTTGTTGGCGATACAATTACTTACAACCTTACAGTTACCAATAGCGGAATCGCCAATATCAGCAATGTAAACATCAGTGATCCAATACCAGCAGGTTCTTCGTTTGTTGCTGGCAGTGTGATCGTTGATGGCACTCCGCATCCTAATGCCAATCCAGCGAATGGCATCTCGCTCGGCACAATTGCACCGGGCGTTTCGGTCAATATCTCGTTCAACACTATCGTCAATGTACTGCCTAATCCTGCCACGCTCACCGATCAAGCTTCCGTCAGCTTCACATCTGGAGCATTCTCGGGATCCTCATTCTCTAATACACTTGTTATTCCGGTGTATCAGCCTATCATCGTTGTAGTCAAAGGGGCAGACAGAACCGCCGCAACTGTCGGAGATACGATTACTTACTCCTTGAATGTGACTAATACTGGTAACCTCATAGCAAATGTAGTCATAACTGACACGATTCCTAGCGGAGCTATCTTCGTTCCAAACAGCGTGCTCATTAATGGGGTGCCACAACCAGGCTCCGACCCGGCTACTGGATTAAATATTGGAGCAGTTGCTCCGGGAAGCACGGTAACAGTGACCATAACCCTGCAGGTTACAGTAGCCTCCCTCCCGTCACCGCAGCAGTTAGTCAATCAGGCTTCAGCAACTTTCTCATTCACACCTCCAGATGGTCGTCTGCTCACCGGAACTTCACTTTCAAATGTCCTAATCATCCCTGTCTCTTCTCCGGATGTAAGTGTCGTTAAGAGCACTACTTCTATTGATGCCGTTGTCGGCGATATCATCACCTATACGATTGTTGTTACCAACTTAGGGATTTCACCAGTCAATAACGTCATCATGGTTGACCCTATCCCAGCAGGCAGCCAGTTTGTAACAGGCAGCATCACTGTAGACGGAACCCCACGACCTAATGGCAGCCCGGCTTCCGGTATTGCCATCGGAACGATTGCTGCTGGCGCTTCCTCAACCATCACCTTCCAGGTTCAGGTAGTAGCGTTATGATTCCCGGCTCACGTACCCAACCTGTCGTAACCAATCAATCTATGGTACTCTTCAACTCGGCAGCGGGTGTTGACGGCATTGTCTATTCCAATACCGTTAACACCCCGGTCGTGGGCCCCGTGCTTTCATTGCTGAAGAGTACAGACAAACTCCATGCCTCTTTAGGTGACACTCTGGTGTATACCATTAAAGCTTCTAATAATGGAAACACAGATGCTTCGCTAACCGTGTATGACATTCTTCCAGAGGGTGTATCCTTTATTTCCAACAGCGTGCTTAGAGACGGTGTGCCTCTCCCAGGGGCTACACCGTCTTCGGGCATACCGCTAGGTTCTATTGCTCCGCAGAGTCAAGTGAGCATCGCCTTTCAAGTGGTTATCATTTCACTTCCCTCTTCACTAGTGCTGCAAAATAAAGCACTGGGCCGTTTTTCTTTTGCCACACCCGAGGGAAGAATCGTTAATGGAGATTTATATTCTAATTCCGTACTAGTTTCTTTACGCTCCTACCAGCTCTCTACCTTGTTGTCTGCAAGCACTCCGACCTCTTTTATAGGTGATGTAATTACCTATACATTACGGCTTACGAACGAAGGTAACAGCCTATTAAACCAAATCATCGCAACGATTTCTATTCCTAACGGATCTGTGTTCATTCCAGGGAGTGTCATTGCAGGTGGCGTCTATTATCCAGAATCAGAGCCTACGCAAGGAATATTAATTGGTCAACTTGATAAAGACTTAAGCATTGATATTACCTTTCGCGTTCGAGTTACAGAGATCCCCTCATCCTTGGGCCTGACTAACCGTGCAGCTGTCACTTATACCGTCGACGACGATCCCAATACAACCGAGAGTAACAGCGTCGTTATCTCACTTGTTTTGGCAGGTGTCACCATCAGCAAGAGAGTAGATCATGTTACAGCAGCTCCAGGTGACAACCTAAGATATGAACTAACGGTAACCAACAGCGGGAACTTGGCCGTAAATGCGGTTCTGACCGATGCTATCCCTTCGGGCACTCTTTTCGTATGGGATAGTGTTCTCTTAAACGGAGTGATGCAAAAAGGCGCCCGTCCTGCTGATGGTATTCAGCTAGGCACATTAAGAGGCGAAACTTCAGCGGTCGTGGTCTTTCAAGTGAGCATTCCTGCAGCCATAAACATTCATGCCCACGCAGCTGTCCAAAATCATGGCAGTGTTCAGTATACTTTTGTGCTCCCGGACGGACGGACAGTAAGACAAACCTCTCGTTCCAATATCGTTACTACCTTAATAGTCCTGCCTATCATTTCTCTCGAAACTCATGCAAAGCCTACCCTTGTAGAAGAAGGAGAACATGTCCAATGCTGGATCTCCCTAACGAATAATGGGAATTGGCCAGCAGAAGTATCCCTTGATCGGCTCACACCGGAGGAATGTCTTATTGATCCTAGCAGCATTGTGATTGATGGGATTCCAAATCCACAATCTTCATTTAACGGTATTTTGTCGCTAGGGACAGTCAAAGCTGCTGCCACTGTAAACATCCATTATTTTGTGAGGGTTAGTGAACATGTACTGGGTCGTTTCCTTAAGGGCTTAGTAACCGCTCCATACTTCTTCAATCTGGATGGACGTGAATACACTGGCGAGAGCCAGTCGAACAGTTATATATTGACTGTGGAAGAGATCAGTGAATAAGAAATCACATATCCCCCATCCCCATGAATATACTTTAGTTACAACCCCAAAACATAAATATTTATATTCCATGGGAGGTGGTCATCCTGTCGCAATCATCTGGTCCCTTTTCCTTTGTAGTCTCAAAAGAAGACTGGTCCCTTCATCGCAAAGGCCATCAGGATCAGGAACGTCATCAGCAAAAGGTCAGAGAAGCTATCAAGGATAATTTGCCGGATCTCGTGACCGAAGAAAATATTATTTTGTCAGGCGGTAAGCAGATTGTAAAGGTTCCGATTCGCAGTCTGGATGAATATCGAATTATCTATAACTTTCGTAAGCAAAAGCATGTTGGACAGGGCGACGGGGAAAGTCAGGTCGGTGATGTACTTGGGCGGGATTCACAGTCGACACAGCCCGGCAAAGGGGAAAAAGCAGGCGATCAACCCGGTCAGGACACCGTGGAAGCAGAGGTCAATCTGGAGGATCTGGAGGACATCTTGTTTCAGGATATGGAGTTGCCACATCTGAAGCCAAAGAATAAGGAAGAGATCGAGGTTAAATCCATCATCTTCAACGATATTCGTAAAAAAGGCATGATGTCCAACATCGATAAGAAACGTACCCTGCTGGAGAACCTTCGGCGTAATGCAAGCAGAGGTAATCCCGGCATTCACAGCATAAGTCCTGATGATCTGCGCTACAAAACATGGGATGATATTCGAACGCCTCACTCCAATGCGGTCATTATTGCGATGATGGATACGTCAGGTTCGATGGGATCTTTTGAAAAATACTGCGCCCGCAGCTTCTTCTTCTGGATGACCCGCTTTCTACGCCGCCAGTATGAGAAGGTGGAGATTGTCTTTCTCGCCCACCACACGGAGGCTAAAGAGGTCAGCGAGCATGATTTCTTCACCCGCGGAGAGAGTGGAGGAACCATCTGTTCCTCAGCTTATCAAAAAGCGATTGAGATTATCGACAGCCGATACCCGCCAGCGCAGTACAACATTTATCCGTTTCACTTCTCTGATGGCGATAACCTCACCTCCGACAACGAACGTTGTGTGAAGCTAATTGGAGAACTGCTAAAACGAAGCAATATGTTTGGTTACGGGGAAGTGAATCAATACAACCGCAGCAGCACACTAATGTCCGCTTATCGTCATCTGAAGCACGAGCAATTCATGCATTATGTCATTAAAGACAAAAAAGAAGTGTACCAGGCGCTAAAGACCTTCTTCAGTCAAAAGGGCACTGTTAATTCATAATTCCTACGTTTGATTATAGCCCACAGCTAGACTACCTGTTCTATTGTCCTATCCATATAAAAAACCTCCATTCCAGAGCTTGGGAGGGGAGGTTTTTTTCATAATGGAAATCTATTCAACTGTCCTAAACCGTTCCACAATACTTTTATTACCTCTCAGAAAATAGATGGCAAGAGTCATATTCCAAGTGAGCTTTAAACTCTACTGCCTATTGTACCTTCTCTCTATCCTTGCCTTTATCAGATTCACCCGCATTTCTATTCGCTGCTTCCCGGTCCTCCATCATCTCGTCCACCGTCTTTACCTTCAGGCGAGCTGCGCCTTCATTGTTGGCATTCGTTGGAATAAGATTTCCTGAAGCTAAGCGTTCCTTCGCTTTTGCAATGGCCTCGCTGTATTGTGGCAGCCACTGCTCCCCAGCTACGAGCATCTCATCGACCATCTGCCAGATTTCTTTCGGGTTACATACGGCACCTACCAACGGATCCATCATAAATGCTTGACGTAGCAGCTTGTCATCGCCGTGCACAGCAGCTTCGACGGCTAAACGTTGCACCGAGATACTAACGTTGCACACTGCGGCTGCTCCTAAAGGCAATTCACCTACAAGCGGCATCGATATACCGTTCCGATCCACATACCCTGGTGCTTCGATGATCGCATCATCTGGCAAATTAGAGATCACGCCATTGTTCACAGTGTTAAAGTGACCTCTATAGACTCTGCCCGTTTCCAAGCCTTCAATAATAAACGAACCATGTTCTTCTCCGCGATTCTCCACTGTATACTCCAATGCCGATTCCTTCATCCAATTCGGAAAATCCGTTTCGAACCAATTCCGCCCTTCGGTGCAGACACGTAGATATCCACCCGTCTCACCGTTAATCCAGCTTCCGAGATCGATCCAATCCATAATTTCTTCGCTACGTTTACGGTACCATGGCACATATTCACTTAGGTGCCCATTGGATTCTGTACTGTAATATCCAAAGCGGCGCAGCATGTCGATCCGAACTTTTTCCGTGCGACTGAATTCTGGATGATTCTCAAAAGCTTCTAAAAGACCTTCGGTCAAATCTTTACCCTT
Organism: Paenibacillus sp. B2(2019); assembly: GCF_008370385.1. Lineage (NCBI taxonomy): Bacteria > Bacillati > Bacillota > Bacilli > Caryophanales > Paenibacillaceae > Paenibacillus > Paenibacillus sp. B2(2019). The sequence goes on along the minus strand of NZ_VTZR01000017.1, from coordinate 215,128 downwards.
ATGACTCGCCGAAATATACCAAGTCTGGTGATTGATACCCGCACAAATAATATCGACTTCCGACTTTTTCAGCCCATACACATCTGCAATTTGCCCATGCCCATGCTGCACCCCATGACACAGACCAATCGTCCGTACACCACCGTATTTGTTGCAAGCCCAAGTCAGCATAGCCATAGGGTTCGAATAGTTAAGTAGGAGTACATCCGGCGCAGCCATTTCCCTAATATCACGGCAAATATTCAGCATTTCCGCAATCCCGCGCTGACCATACATGATGCCTCCTGCACAAAGGGTATCCCCTACGCACTGATCGACTCCGTATTTCAATGGAATATCCACATCTGTAGCAAATGCTTCCAGTCCACCCATACGAATAGTACAAAATACGTACTTCGCATCCTTCAGGGCTTCTCTTCGATCCGTCGTTGCCTGGATTTGAATATTTAATCCATTCTCTTTAATATCACGTTGGCACAGCTCGGTAACCATCTCCAAGTTGTGGCTATTAATATCCATAAATGAGACTTCAATATTATTAAATTCCGGCACGGTTAGTAAGTCCCGCAACAATCCACGGGTAAATCCAATGCTGCCTGCCCCTATAAAAGACACTTTAAATGACATCCTTATCATCCTCCGGTAATGAATTGATTGTTCCTGTCCATTGTAGCAAGGGCGCTAGGGAAAGCGTAACCAATATCATGACCTCTTTTGAAGGAAGGTGTCAAAAATCCTAACTTATCTATTGAACATCCATCTCTTCATAACTCCAAGCATGACGCTCAATGGAATTACGATATTCTACAGGCGTGTTGTCAGTATACTTTTTGAAAAGGGGATGAAAATATTGTCTGCTACTAATCCCTACATAATCGGCAATTTCAGCAATTGGAATATCACTCTGCCCCAGCAGCATCTTTGCTTTCTCCATTCGCAGCATATTCAAATAATCACTGAGTGTCCTACCTGTATGTGACTTAAAAATACGATGCAGATATCCGGGATGCAGATTGACCGCGGCAGCGATATCCTTAACCTGAATACTCTGGTCGTAATTCTGATGCAGGAATTCGATACTGCGCCGCACATAAAGCTGCGAAGGCTGTTGACTCGCATGAAGCTGATCCTGTCGCAAGCTTGATACTCGAAGCAGAAGCTCACAGAACAATAAGTCGACCATACTTCCGCCTTTCCCGCCACTTTGATCAAGCTCTAGTACAAGTCCTTTTAGAACATGATAAATTTCCTCCGAATCAGGCATGACTAGACTGGAAAAGGGCATCTGTAACCATTCAGCAAGTGCCGCTTCTTTCCGAGCGAGCTTGCCGATAGATGGAGCAACCCCTGTATATTCCATAAATCCAAACTCCACATTCAGCATTCGGCAGGGCGTCCCATCCTCGACAATCAGTCTGTGCGGTACATTTGCATCGAGGATGATCAGTTCTCCCCGCTTCAACCTAAATCTCTCTTCTTCACCTGCTTTTGAACGGACATCCACGACACAGCTTCCTGAGATCAAATACATGATTTCGGTTGAATTATGCTGATGGTAAGACATACTGTAGTTGTTCCACTGTTTATAATAGTAAGCGAAAAAATGAGGACTATAATCTCTTTCAATTAATGCCTGCTGAAAAAGACTCCCACTAAGATTTAGAGGAAAATTCGTCAATCGATCACTCCTTTCTTCTATTAAAATGTTAACCCAAGTGTATCTCTCAAACTACTTCTAAGACAAGAAGAGCTACTTGAAGTCATTAAGATAGAAAAAAACGAGCAAAACTCCAATACACAGGAGAGTTGCTCGTTTTATTGTTTTTACTTATAAGATTTAATTCTCATACTTGAAAAGAAACCATAGATTGCTTAAGATCTGCTGCTAAGCTCTCCAGCTTTTGAGATAAGGAAACTAGCTCCTCACTTACAGTAAATTGCTGTGAAGACATAGAAGCTACCTCCTGCGTCGAAGCCGTCGTCTGCTGCACAATGGAACTGACACTCGCCATGGATTCACCTAATTGACGCTGAAACTCTATCAGCTCATGGATAGAGGCCGAAGATTCACTAAGATGCCCCATGAAGTGTTCCATTTCCTCTTTGACACTTGCAAAGATCGTTGACGACTCACGTACAGAAGAAATCTGTTCACGGAACTTTGGAGCGGTCTCATTGATATCTTTAACCGTGTTCTCAATGTGTAGACCAATCTCTTCCGTAATCTTGGAGACTGATTGGATCGAATCATTCGATTGGTTAGCGAGCTGTCTGATTTCATCAGCAATCACTATAAAGCCTCTGCCTGCTGCACCGGCTCTTACCGCCTCTATAGTGGCATTTAGCGCCAAAATATTGGTCTGCTTATTTACGGCAATCATAGGACTAAGAATACTACGAATTAAATGAGTACTCTCTCTTAGCTTATTGGAATTCTCTTGTATTCGATTGAACATCTCCACCGTAGATTCACTCTGCTCTACTAGCAGCTTCATCAGCTCTGTCCCCTGATCACTAACCTCAATAACTCGTTCCGCCGAAGCGTCCATTACTGTATTTAGTTCAGTTACTTCACTCATCTTACTGCCAATGATTTCGACATTAGCATGGCTTTTTTCTGCTTCGACAGCAAGGCTTGCTGCTCCAAGTGCAATCTCACCCGTAGCAGATGCAACCTCTCTGGCATGAAGTGAGGTTGTACCTGACGCTTTGACTAATTGTTCTGAAGTACCCAGCACTTCATCCGCTGACATTTCACTCTGGCTTGCAAGCAGAGAAATTTGCTCCATCATTTTGTTGAAGCTATGCCCAAGTCGGCCAATCTCATCCTTACCCTTAAAATTCGTTCGTACACGAAGATTTCCTTGCTCGCCATCTTCCATTAAGGTCGCCAGCTTACCCAGAGGACGCCCAACCAAACGAACAAGAACATAGCCAATTAACAAGGCTATCACGGCAGCTGCAAGCACCACAGAGAACGTAATATAAAGGAGCTTGTCCGCTGACTTCGTAAAATCACTGACTGGTGCATATCCCATAAGCGTCCACTTTGCAGTCGTTAAAGGTTGATAAACGACAAGCTGAGGACTTCCGTTCTCATCGGCTGCTGTAAATGAATGTTTCTTCTCTACATCTTGCTCATCTGATACTTTTATGTAAGAGGGTTGACCCAATTTAGCATGATCCGCACCATAAACTATGTTACCTTCTGTGCTTAAAATTCTAATCTCACCCGTAATTCCAATCTGAAGATTAGACAACATTTCGGTCATGGCCTTCCCTTTAACTTCAATCAGCATGTAATACTCTGCTTCAGGATGTACAAGATTGCGAAGCAATCTCCCCATAGTTAAAGAAGGCTCAGTATAAGCATCAAAGAAGCCCTTCTCACGAACCGGAAACCACACTGGCTCTCCTTTAGCATCCGCAATTTGTTTCAGTCTTTCAGCAATACCTTCATCACTACGAAGGCCACTAATGCCAGTAGATTTATACGATTCCGTTTCTTCCAAGCTCTTAGATACCAGTCTGACGCCATACATCCGCTCATCTGATCCTTTAACTAAGTCTAGCTTTCTACGAATCCGGTCTTCTGCGGAAACTTTGGCTACCGTTGTAAGTTCTCCACTATTTATTTTTTCCAAATCACCTTTTAATGCGGAGTCGAGGGCAAATTGTCTCGAAAGTGCTTCATATTCATTTAGTACAAAATCCAGCTTGTCCGCCGCTTGAACTACAGATTGTGAGGAGGCCGAGGCAACCTCATCTGTAATGATATCTTTGGCAGCATAATATGAAGTCAATCCTAGTACAGAGGATAAAAGCACTATGGAGCTAAATAGAATAACGAACAATTTTATTCCAACGGATCTAAATTGTATAGTCCATAGCTTTTTCATTATGTTCACTCCCTATAATGGAATAAGGGTACAGCCTTCCATTTCTGTACAAAGGCTGTACCCAGTTCATTCTTTAGTATGAAGCGAAATTGTTACCCCTTACTAGCTCCTGCAGTCAATCCATCAACAAGCAGACGTTGCAAGAATACAAACAAAATCATAATCGGGATAGAGATCAGAACAGCACCGGCAGAGAATAAGGTAAAGTTAGTATTTTGGTTCGTGTTAACCATATCCCACATTCCGACTGCGACGGTCCAGTTCTCCTTCGTCCGCAAAATAAGTCTGGCGAATATGAAATCCACCCAAGGACCGACAAATTGAGTCAGTGCCATGTAAGTGATCATAGGGCGTGACAAGGGAAGAATAACTCGCATAAAGATCCCGAAATTGCTCGCCCCGTCTATTCGAGCCGCCTCATCCAAAGAACGAGGAATCGTGTCGAGGAAACCTTTGGCGATAAAGGTTCCCCCCAGCGGTGCCCCGGCTGCATAAACGATAATCAAGGCAATATGCGTATCCAGCAAATTAAACTCCTTAAGGAGCATATAAATGGCAATCATACTCATAAAGCCAGGGAACATACCAAGGATCAGAACCGTAGATAACGCTGTTTTACGCGCTTTAAAACGGAATCTGGATACAGCATAACTGGTTAACAAGGTAAGAACTACACCGATAAGCATGGAGAATATAGCTATCTTCAATGTATTCGCATACCAAGTTCCAAACATATAGCTTGGTGACGTGAACAATTCTCTGTAGTGATCGAAGGTGAATTGCTCAGGGATAAACGATTTACTGTACAGTGATTTACCAGGCCGGAAGGAAGCAAATAGAATCCAGAGGGCCGGATAGAGGGCCGCTATCGACAAAGCAATCAAGATGATGTAGCTACCACTTAAGCGAATATAGTTCGCGATCTTTCTGCTCATTGGATCATATCCTCCTCTTTGAATGATTTCGTCCGGCGGTAATTGTACAGGGAGAATGAAGCAACAATGATAAAGATAATAATCCCTATTGCCGAAGCCATGTTGTTTTTATTCTGATCAAGTGTTAATTTGTATAGCCAGGTTACTAGCAAGTCCGTGGAACCGGCATATTGATAATCACCATTTACAGGACTACCACCTGTTAATAGGAAGATCGCATTAAAGTTGTTAATGTTACCTGCGAATTGCGTAATTAAAGTAGGCGCTGTGGAGAACAATACCATCGGTAACGTAACAATACGGAACTTCTGATAACCTGATGCTCCATCCACCTCAGCGGCTTCATACATATCCCGAGGGATTGTAGTCAGTACGCCCATAATAAGTAACATCGAGACTGGAATACCAACCCACATGTTAACAATAATTACGGTAACCTTAGCCCAGAATGGATCTGTCAGCCATGGTAATCCGCCCATTCCAAAATACCCAAGGTATTGGTTGATCGGACCGAATTGACCGTTAAATAAATTGCGCATGAGCAGCAAAGAGATTAACTGTGGTACTGCGTAAGGCACAATCAGAATAACTCTCCACATTCCTTTGAAACGAATACCTTTTTGGCTCACCAATAAGGCTACCAATAGTCCTCCGAAATATGTAGTAATCGTTGAAAGAACTGCCCATATAATCGTCCATGTTAATACACCATAAAAAGTGTGGCTCCATGTTTTGAGAACTAATAAATTTCGGAAGGTCTGAAATCCAACCCAGTCCACCAATTTAGCGGGTGGAAGATGATCAGGTGCGGAATAGTTCGTAAACGCTAGCAGGATCATGAAGATGATTGGCATGATCGTAAAGAATAGAACACCAATACCCGGCAAGACCAAGAACGTCTGAGCGAACTTATAATCCAGTATATAGCGAACACTTTGTTTAAAGGTGTTTGCCTGAAGACCGTTATCGCGTTTCTCTCCAGTCTTATAAGCATCTTTAATGTTCAAATACCAAGCGAGGATGATGATGATAAGCATTAGAATGGTAATCAAGCTTTGAATCAAAATATAGATCGAGTGATCCCCAGCTACCATCTTAGCGATGCCTTTTACTTTTACCAAACGGCTAGGGTTTTCTCCTAGTGTGACAAACCCCCATAAAGCAGTAGCAAGATTCTGAATAAAATAATAAACAGCGGCGGCTTCTACAACTAAAAACATGATTCCTTTGATGAATTGGCGGTTATATATTTGTCCCAATCCCATGAAAATCGTCGACAGTACTGCGGCCCTCGTGCGATGTCGCTGCATTTCGCTTCCGTTCTCCTCTCCGAGTGAAAATAAGAAGCTGCCCACCGCTAATCATGCGACGGGCAGCTTGATTCACTGTATGCTGTTAAGACTGTAAATTATGATCCTTATTGAGCTGCACCGTTATTCAAATCTTTGATTTGTTGTACGGCTTTGTCCATTGCAGCTTTTGGATCTGCATTCTTATCCCAAATTTCTGGAAGTGCTGCGTTTACAGGACTCCATACGTTACCCATTTCAGGAATGGAAGGCATAGGCTGGGAGCTCTTAGCTTGTGCTGCAAAAGCGGATACGAATGGATCATTTACAATTTGCGGATCAAGAAGCGCTTCGTTGTTTGTAGGAACAGAACCGATCGTTTTGTTCAGTAGCAATTGAGCATCTTTACTTGAAGCAAAATGAGCGTACAATTTAGCAGCATTCGGATATTGAGTAAACGAGTTAACTGCGAAAATTTTGATACCAGAGAATGTGATAGCTGTTTTGCCATTTACTGTAGGGATCGGTGCGATACCAAGGTTATCTCCAAGAGCTGCTTTGTATCCTCCAAGCTCCCAAGGACCTGTGATATCCATCGCTACATCACCTGAGTTGAACAAGCTGCGTTTGATATCACTATTGATATCACCGCTCTTAATTGGCAATGCTTCTTTCATTTTCGCGAATTCTTTAAGTCCTGCAACAGCTCCGTCATTAGCAAGTCCGATATCATTTTTATCTGTACCGTCCTTACCAAACAGATATCCACCATCGGAAGCGATAAACATGTAGTTGAAGTACAGGTTTCCTACTTCCCACATAATTCCGTATCTGTTCTTGGATTTATCTGTGAATGTTTTGCTGAATGCAAGAACATCGTCGAAAGACTTAGGTGCTTCTTTAACGAGTGATTTATTGTAGAACAATGCATAAGTTTCTGCTGCTCTTGGGTAGCCATACAATTCGCCTTCGTACGAAGATCCGATAATCGAAGCTTCAGTATTGCTAGCTTTTGTTTCTTCACCGAAGACGTCATTAGGAAGAACCAAGCTCGCACTTGCCGCTTTACCTAAGTTGTCGTGAGGGATAAGAACAACGTCTGCTGCTAATCCTGAAGGACCATCTTGCGTAAGTTTAGTTACTTGATCTGGTGGTGCCAACTCTTCAATCTTGACTGGAACGTTATATTTTGCTGTGAACTGCTTAGCAATTTCGTCTGCGAATGGTCTTTCTTCCTTACTTTCCCATACAACTAGAGTCGCTCCATCTTCAGGTACAATCTCATCTGTCGCTGCTGCATCTGTGCCCTCTGGCGCTGCAGTCTCTGTAGTGTTATTAGCAGCATTAGTAGCTTTTGCTGCGTTGTTACCCCCGGCATTCCCATTGTTACTCGAACCACACGCTGTAACGGACAGTGCCATAGAGACAGCAGCGGTGATAACCATCACTTTTTTTAACTTCATTACTTTAACCCCTCCCAATTTTAAAAAAGCATAAGATGATAAAATAGTAGAGCAGAAACTTGCGCAAACGATTTCAGTAAAGCTAAAAAAAAAGTTATTCTTTTAGCTCACTCCTTCTAAAGCTGCATTTAGCAGATCAAGAAAGCGCTTCATTCATGAATACATCATACAACAGTATCGTTTGTTTTTAAAAACGTTTGCACATACCATATTTGACCATTTTCCATTAATTGATAAACAATATAGGCATTTATCTCCATTTTTCACATGATATCTTTTAATTAATCGATATTTCATGTGTTTAAAAATGGAATTGCTATTTTATTTGCCCCTGATATACCACAAATTCACTTTTCCAGTAGATTTACAATTATCGGGCAGTAGAAACGCTCATATACTCAAGTGAAAATTTGTGCAATGGTTTGAACAAGAGTATTGAAAGCCCTTTTATTCCATGCTATAATCCAAATCGTTAAGAGGCAACCCAACATGCCTCCTGTTCTATATAACTAAAAGGCAATGTTACTTATGAAAGGTACAACCTCGGACAAGCTACTTCGCGGCGGTTGTGCCTCTTTGTTATGTGCAAGTTTGTCTCATCATTTGCGCATGTTGCATAAAAAACTGTGCAACCAATAACAATAGCGACATTCTAAACCCCACGCGCTGTGGTGAATTGTTCGGGAAAGTATCGCTCACAAAACTTAAGCGTATACTTTCGAGTTAGTTTTGCCGAAGCTGGTCAGGGAAGTATCGCTTACAAAACTTTAGGAGGACTTATTCATGTTACTGGAAGCTGTGTACCATCGCCCGCGGTTAAATTGGTCTTATGCCTATAATGAGAGTACGATTCACTTACGCCTCCGCGCTAAAAAAGGGGATTTAACAGAAGTATTTGCTTTTGCAGGGGATAAGTACACTTGGGATACCACGAAAGAGCTAATTCCCATGACCCTCTTCACCTCTGATGCGATGTTCGATTATTGGGAATGTGCTTCAGTTCCCATCTATCGCCGATTGAAATACGGATTCTTACTGCAAAAGGATAACGAGAAGGTTTGGATGACCGAAAATGATTTTCAAACGAACCGGCCAGAAAATCCAAACAAGCTTTTCGAGTTCCCATTTATTAACCCTGTTGATGTGTTCACTCCACCTGCCTGGGTAAAGGATGCTGTTTTCTATCAGATCTTCCCTGAACGCTTTGCAAATGGCGACCCTAGCCTTGATCCAAAAGATGTTCAGCCATGGGGAGCAGAGCCAACACCAACCAACTTTTTTGGCGGCGATCTGCAAGGGGTTATTGATCATCTGGATCATCTTAACGAGCTTGGCATCAATGCTATTTATTTCACACCACTCTTCACTGCAACTACTAATCATAAATACGATACAGAAGATTACATGAAAGTTGATCCGCATTTCGGGGATATTGCAACGTTAAAAAAACTCGTCGACCTCTGCCATAAACGTGGTATTCGTGTGCTGTTAGACGCAGTATTCAACCACTCCGGTGGAACCTTCGCTCCATTTTTAGATGTTCAGGAAAAGGGAGAAGACTCTATTTACAAAGACTGGTTCCATATTCGTGAGTTTCCGCTTCAAGTTGTAAACGGGATTCCTACTTATGATACTTTTGCCTTTGAACCACATATGCCAAAGCTTAATACCGAACATCCTGAAGTTAAAGAGTACTTACTGAAGGTCGCTGAATTCTGGATTACAGAAGTTGGAATCGATGGTTGGCGCCTCGACGTAGCCAATGAAGTAGATCATGATTTCTGGCGTGAATTCCGCAAGGTGGTAAAGCGCGCTAATCCGGAGGCCTACATTCTTGGAGAAATCTGGCATGAGTCTGCTCCGTGGCTGGAGGGTGATAAATTCGATGCCGTCATGAACTATCCCTTCACTGATGCTGTCTTAGACTTTTTTGTTCATGGTAACCTTGATGCAGAGGGGTTTGCCAACTCTATTGGTAGACAGTTATCGCGCTACCCACTGCAAGCAAGTGAAGTTGCCTTCAATCTGTTAGATAGTCATGACACTCCACGCTTACTCACGCTGGCTGCTGGGGACAAAAATAAAATGCGATTAGCTGCACTATTCCAGTTCACCTTTATGGGTACTCCTTGTATCTATTATGGCGACGAGTTCGGAATGGACGGTGAAGGTGATCCAGGTTGTCGTAAATGCATGGAGTGGAACCCTGAGAAGCAGGATCGTGATCTGTTCGAATTCTACCGTCAGCTCATTCAAATCCGCAATGAGCAACCTGCACTTCGTACGGGGACATTTACTTTCTTAGAGGCAGGTCGACAAGGCAGTAAGATAGCCTACGAGCGCCGATTGGATCTTGAGACTATAGTTGTACTGATCAATAGCGAAGAGACCGCTCAAACGTTCCGTATTGACGTAGACGAGCGAAATTGGGAGAACTTGTTCACGGCCGATACAGTGCGTGCTGAGCGTGGCAAGCTGAACGTGAAGATGCCTGCTTATGGTTTCGCTATACTTAAAGCAATCAACTAGATTTAAATGCCTTTGGCAGTATAAAACATAACAAAACAGGGTATCTCACTAGCTATGATAGCTGTGGGATACCCTGTTTTCTATTAGAGATGACTAAGAATGACTTTCACATTACTAGCCAACTACTAATACTTCGGTGCACTAACAATCAGCACACCGAAGTCCAGTTTTACTTGCTCAGTAGCGTATAAATAATCTGTGCGCTTTCGGCGCGGGTCATCCATCCTTTTGGAGCAAATTGATTGTTCTCTCTGCCTTGGAGAAGCCCTAGACCTGCTGCTGTCTTCACGTAGCTATCTGCCCACTTGCTAATGCTAGATGCATCTGCAAATGTCGTGACACCCACTGCTGGTTCGATCTTCTTACCAGACTTCACTTCAAGCGCACGGATCACCATGATAGCCATTTCCTCACGGGTAATGGAAGCATTCGGCGCAAAAGTATCCTTGCTTCGACCACTAACAATGCCCAGCTTAGAAGCTGTTGCTACGTATGATGAATACCATGCATCTGACTTGATATCAGTAAATTGAACCGGCCCTTCCGCATTTAAACCAAGTGCACGAACTAGTAATGCGGTAAATTCCGCACGACTAACATTGCTCTTCGGATTAAATTCGGTTGTCGTAACTCCTGAAACAATTTGTTTTGCAGCAAGAGACTGAATCGCATGGAATGCCCAATAAGTAGTTGGAACATCCTCAAACGACTTCACAATCTCTAATACGGCATATTTACTAAAGTGCGTGACTTGTGTAGATATCACATCTCCATTCAGCTGTCCACCTACGTACTCAAGCTCGCCATTATCGCCTAAATAGTAGATCCCCAATAGATCTTTATTCGATTGACCTTTAATCTTAAACGATATCGTGATTGGCTCATCGAACTTCTTAACTACAATCCGGGTACCATCTTTCTTCAGAATGCTAAGTCTCAGTTCAAACACATCGGAAAGCGAAGTTACGGTCCCCACCTCTTTGTTTAAACCATCGACTAATGCTTTTGTAGCAGACTGGACCAATGGTTTCAGCTCCAACAGGATTTGAGCACCTTCCGCATCCACACCTGAAGCTAAACTTGGTATTGTGCTTAACAGTTTGTTAGGGATAGTAACTAATAGATCCCCCACTTTAAATACTAGATCATTAGATCCCAATGTTTTAGCTGCTTGCAACGGTAACAATACCGCTGTCTTACCTGCAGCAATAACAATCTCTACCTTACCCTCTTTCACGTTCTTTAAGCTATCCTCACTGACAACTTGCATATCAGCAGGAGTTGTTGGGCTAACTGCCACGCTTCCAGAAGTTGGTGAATTTGTCACTTCAGGCGACGGCGTTGGTGTTGGTGTTACTTCTGGTGTCACTGTTGGTGTCGGTGTTGCTTCTGGCGACACTGTTGGTGTTGGTGTTGTTTCTGGTGTCTTCGTTGGTGTTGGCGTTGCTTCTGGTGTCTTCGTTGGTGTCGGTGTTGCTTCTGGCGACACTGTTGGTGTCGGAGTTGCCTCTGGTGACGCCGTTTGTGTTGGTGTCGGTGTTACATCCGATGCCTCTACCAGAATAACCGTACCCCCATCATCTCTACCTGGTAGATCAATGATTACTTTTTGATCTTCGGATACCGTGTATGTTTTACCGCTGTACTCATCCTTCACAGATGAATTGGCAGCAAACGGTACCGGAATCGTTGCGGATTCCTCACTTGTCTTAGTGTTAATAACCGTCACGACGTTCTCATTATCGTAAGACTTATTGAAGGCTAAATAACCTAAATCATCTGAACCTGCCAGCTTCGTGCGCGTCCCTTTGGAATACACTTTGGAGTATTTTGCACGGATATTCAACAGCTTCTGATAATGATCATGAAGTGGCTTTTCTGCAGTCAACTGATCCCAAGGCATATCTTTACGGTTCTCACTGAACTCACCTTTAGACATGTCTCCTGCATTTTTGCCCGATTTCCCCAGTTCTTCTCCGTAGTAAATGACTGGCTGTCCCTTGGCTGTGATTTGCAGAGCGGCTGCGATCTTCAGCTTGCCTTTATCTCCATCCACATAATTAGACAAGAAGCCATCCTCATCATGACTACTCAGGAATTGAGCCATCATCTTCGTGTTATCAATCTTTAACTCTCGTTCCTGCAAATAGGAATCAACACTGTTAACTTTACCATCAGTAAAGTCTTTCGCAGCATCATTAAATCCAAAATCAAGCAGTCCGTCCATCTGGCCTGTTTCGAGCATTCCACCATTGCTATCAATGGTTCCGCCAAAGTATTCACCGGTCATTTTGAAGTTTGGATCAATTGAAGTCAGTGCATTTTTAAATGCTTTCCAAGTTGTATCTTCTACATGTTTGACTGTATCCACACGGAAATAGTCAATCGTGTCTCCACGTTCCGTCCGAGCGTTATCTAACCACCCTGTTTGCCAAGCGATAATTTTTTCACGAACGGCTGGATCTTCCGTTTTGAAATCCGGCAAGCCTGCAAGCTCGCCTTTGATTGGATCTGTATCCGCGGATACACCATCCGTACGAAGCATTCCTTCAAAACGTGCTTTATCCTCAGCTGTAATCGTCGGCTCTTTATCCTCAGCCTTTAAACCGTAGCCCGTATGATTGAGTACAACGTCGACCATGATCTTGATGCCCTTGTCATGTGCCTTTTCGATCAATTCCTTGAAGGTCTCCATATCACCAAGATGCTCGTCGAGCTTTGTAAAGTCCTTGGCCCAATAGCCATGATATCCGTATTGTTTGAAGCCATCACCTTTATTAAAATCAATATTATCTACAATTGGCGTAATCCAAAGCGTGTTAATACCAAGTTCTTGCAAATAATCGAGATTGTCGATCATTCCTCGGAAATCACCACCGTGGTATGCTTCCAGTTGATCTTTATCTACATTCTCATTATTTGTTGGATCTCCGTCTTTGAAGCGGTCTGTAAGCGCGAAGTATATACGAGCCTCATCCCAATCAAAATCCAGCTTATCTCCTGTGTAGGTTCTCGCTTTTACCTCGAGTTTAGCATTTTCTTTATGTGAATTTCCGTACTGGTCCACGAGCGTAATCGGAATATTTTTGATCCCCGCTGACACCGTGTCCTTCACAGCAACTGTCTGTTTCATCAGCCCCGTATCCAACTTAACTTTGCTTGGTCCACCAAGATTGGTTAAATCCATGTATCCCTCTGAATATGTTACCTCTTCTGAAGTCACTACATTGATGGTTACAACCGCATTCTGATTAGATGTAACTGCTTCCGGATTCACGGATGTCGTAATCTTAACGTCAGGAATATGATACACAACAATAGATTCATCATTCACTGTATTCTTAGGATCTGTAAATTCAGTAGTGATTCCGTTTTTCGTGATCAAGAACGTATACTTATACGTACCTTCTACTAAATCAGTCAAAGTGTAAGTGAACCACTCGTTAGCGGAATCATAAACCATTGGATATGTTTTTCCATTCACTTTTACTTTAGCAGCCGTGATCGCTTCCATATTTCCATTACGGAACAAGGCATCATCGCGATATCTAAAAGTAATCGTTCCATCCTTAAGGATAGGACCGCTAATACTTGGTTTGATATCAAACTCCTTCACCCCGCTAGTTACATTCACTTTAGTGAATAATTCACCAGGCGTCAGCGGAATGATACGGTCATCCCCGTAGGGGTCCTTAATCGACCAATCGGTACCTTTACGAAGGACGAACCCTACACTTGTCGCATTCTCAGCAACCTCAATCAAAACACTCGCTGTGCCATTCTTAAAGGTTGTAAAATCAATCTGATCATTTTTAACTCCTGTATTCCAGACCCAGATGTTCCAATCCTTATAATCCTTATCACTACGGGTATAAGTGAACAGAACATATCTCTTATCCGTAACCTTAACTGTAACGGTTGTAGAAATACCGCCATAAGTAATGGTAATTACAGCTGTTCCATTACCAATTGCCTTCACTTGACCTTTATTGGTTACTGTAGCCACTTCAGGCTTATTGGAAGTGTAAGTAGCCAATTGCGTAACATTTCTTCTGCTGTTGTCGTCGTACTTCGCAAAAACAGCTGTTTGATGCGTATTGCCTGCTGCCAGCGTGTAGCTTGCACTATCGGTCTCTATAGAAGTAAGCGTAGCGGCTTCAGCTTCCATTTTGATAATTACTGCAGTCAAAGGATCTAGCTTGATTGAATTAGCATTTAAAATGAAACCACTCTGTTGACTAACCGCAGTAACACCAGCTTCATCATTGTCAACAAGCACCTGACCACTCGTCAAATCCTCCGATAAAGTCAGAGTTCTAGCTGTGCTATCGCCATTCATGAAGACATAATAGATACCTGTGCCATCAGTAGCTTTGTTTGAATAGCCAATGACAAGATCATCGGTCTTCATTTCTGGTGCAGGAATTAGGTTAACATTGGAATCAACCAGATCCTTGTCGCCCAATCGGAATGCATCGGTAGACTTTCTCAATTCCATCAGACCTGACGTATATTTTCTTGTCGTATTCTGTACTGGGAATTGTGATTCATCCGTTGCTTTAGTCCAATCAAACATGTTGACAGCATCCGAAGAATCATACGAATCATGAATAAAATAACCAAAGGATTTGCCTTCACTATCAAACATTTCAGTGTATTTATCCTGAGGAATCGAAGTGCTATTCCATTGCTTGGTACGCCCATATTCCTGGCCTGCATGAATGAAGGCAGTGCCTTGGGAGGTTAGAACAAGCATGTTTCCAAGTCTAATCCGTTTCTGGATTTCAAGCTCATTCTTCTCAATGGCAGGATCTTTCTTGATCGTTTGTGCAATAACATCGTGCAGCGTCAGGTTATCATGCGCTTCGATGTACGGAACGATATCACCTGGATCATCAGCAGGCGTATTTGAGGGCTCCGCCTTAATATTGTTAAAGATTGTCGCTATTGGACGCGCTCCGCCTGTAATAAATCTAGGTTGACCTTCGGAACCATAACCAGATTTCAATTCATTACGGAATTCATCAGAGAAAACACCGACGCTATCCGTTTTATCCATCCAGTCCTGATCTGCCCCTTTTCCAGCAAGGGAAGGATCGGCTGCGGCACCGCCGAATGTTCTCCAGCCTTCACCGATAAAAAGTGCCTTCGGATTTATTGCTGCCGCGGCATCATAAGCATTCTGAACAGCCTCTGCTGTCGCATCGCCCATCATATCCCAGCGCATTCCATCTATCTTGTACTCTTCAAACCAGTATTTCACGGAATCTACCATCAGTTTCTCAGCCATTTTATGGTTAGTGGCCAGATTGTTTCCGAAACCTCCGATAAAGTTGCCATTTGCATCTTGGAATGCGTAGTAATTAGGTACGATGTCGTTTAAAAATTCTTTTTTAGCCATATGTGTGTACACTACATCCAGAATGACACCCATTCCAGCTTCATGTACGGCGTCAATCAATCCTTTTAATTCTTTAATCCGCTCCTCAGGATCAGCAGGTTTCTGCGAATAAGCACCATCTGGAGAGAAGTAGTTGTGAGGATCATATCCCCAGTTGTATTCATTGTTTTTAGCGGAATAATCTGTTTCTCTAGTCCCCATCTTCGTTTCGTCCCCGTAATACCAAGCCATTACAGGAAGCAATTGAATATGAGTTACACCGAGAGATTTAATATAATCGAGCTTCTTTTCAAAGGCGCTGTAAGAGCCCCATCTTTCGCCACTCAGACTATCTTCGATCGATACATCGGATGTAAAGTCTCTGACGTGGACTTCATAAATGATTGCGTCCTCGCGTTTTTCGTAGCCTTTAATATCTGCATAACCAAAGGTATCCGGGTTCGTCTGGCTTAAATCAACGATAGCCGCTTTACCGACTGTATCCCCGCCAGCACCAGCTGCACCTGTGGTATCCATAGTAAATACCGCCATTGATTTAGCATAAGGATCAAGGACCTTATTGGTTACACCGTCATTCGTCACTTCATATTGATAAAAGAATCCTCTTACATCGTTTGTAGTCGTGCCTGTCAAATCAGTCGGCTTCAAATCAACCGACCAGACCCCTTGATCTCCACTCGTTAAGTCAACACTGCCCACAAGCACGTTGGAGTCATTCTTATCGTACACATTTACGACAACCGAGCTAGCTTTAGGAGCCCACAATTTTAACGTGGCTGTTTTGTCAGCGTTGTACGTAGCCCCTAGATCATCTCCTGTATAATTGTACATTTCATCAAGCATTCTCCAACCACTAGCCGCAGAGACCGTTTTGCCTGAATAAGTAACGCTAAGCGGAACTTTATCCAGATCAAAGGCTTTTGTATCAACTTCAATTGAAGTTTTGCTAGTAATGGTTACAGCCGATACAGGAATAGCAACACCGTCTTTATCTTTAACGGTAATCTCATTCTTCAATGCTGCTGCATCCAAGCCGTCAGTTAACGTGAAACCAAGAAGGATTTTGCTCGTCGACAACACTTCAGCAGATACTAAACCGATAGGTGTTTCACCAAATGGTGAAACATATACATTGTTGTCTCCTTCTTTTATCCACAGCTGATTGTAACGATCCAGTAGAGTAAATCCTTTGTCACCGCCGTCTTTATTATCGCCATTCAACGGGTTCACTACGAGAAACCCAATTTTTTTCGCAGCTTCTTTCAATGGAATATCAATATAAGCACCAAAGCGACCTACTTGATCTGCTTGGAATGGAACTGCATCTTTAGGCCAATCCTTAAGTGAAACTGCAACATCTTCCCACAACCATAATCCATACTGACTTTGATTGGAATCTGATCTCATATAATGGATCCGAACGGTATTTGCCGGAAGCTTGACCGGTTCATAAGGCGTAACTACATCAGAGCCTTCTGTGATCCATACTTCATTAGTTTGTGGAGTATTAATCGAGAAGTTCTTATCTCCTCCATCTTTAGCACCACTTGCACGCTGAAGTGCAATAAATGAGATTTTCTTAGCCCCATCCTTAATCGGCACATCAACATATGCACCATAGGAATCCATTTGTCCTTCAGGGAAAGGGGTCGCACCCATAGCCCAATCATCAGAAGGATTTACAACATCACCCCATAACCACAATCCCTTATCGGTGTAATCACTAGCTTTGTAGTGAACACGAATGTGCCCTGCTGGAACAGGTGTAACCTCTACAGGTTCAGTAGGGATTTTATATTCTGCGGTCACACTGTGATCTGCAGTATTGTACTTGAAGGTTACCTTAAGATCTAACGGTAGGCTCAACGCTAGATCGCTTTCTGGATAAGACATATCCTCTGCTTCTGTGGCTCCTGGAACAGAAACCTTATATGTGTAATCTCCCTGAGGCACAGTAACAACTGTACTGTACACACCATCAAAATCAGGATCTGTTAATGTGGACAACGCCTCTGCTGGCAGGTTTCCTGTCAATTTAGGCGTAATTGGCGTGTAATACGTAGAATCAGCTATTTTATGAGTGATGTCATTATAATAAAAGGTTACAGTCGTTTCTTCTTCTAACTTTATGTGGATATTCTCTCCATCATTTTTCCCTTGAGGGTTTGTATACTTTGCAAATCCATAGTTCTCATCCCAACTATCATTCAGAGCAACCTTGTAATTATATTCTTTCGCTGGCAGTGTTCCAGTAAAAGAATAAAGACCATCGCCTGAGTAAGTCATTTGAGTGACTACTGATGTCTCATCCCAATCCTTGCCGGGATTTTCCGCCCCAGTAGAAATAAACTGTGATTGCAAATCACCGACCAAAACTACCTTTGTCGTTTCTGCTGAAACCTTAACTGGGTGTAAGCCGAGACTGGAGAACACAAGAGCAACGATCATGAAGATCGCGAACGTCCTCTTACCCCATAAATTTATTTTCATTTTTGTAAAACCTCCCATAATTATGAATTCTCTTTGTGCAAGCGGATACATAATTTCTCGAACCCCGCCAATTATTCTGAGGTTATGAAATCATGCGTCTTCCTTCTGTGGTTGGAGAAGGTCTATGTGTGCGGCTCGTCAAACCGGATTAACAGCATCATCCTCCCATCAAAGTTAAAGATCAACACCAAAACCATGAATTTAGTGCAAACGTTTGCAAATAGTCGTGCACAAACCTAAGTACATAAAATTCATTCCTTAACACAATTGATATCGATCCAAAATCGCCCAATGTAAACGCTTGCTATATTTTGATTTACATACTAATGCTGTATTTATGGTATTGTCAACCAGTATTTTTATGTGTTTAACGAACTCAAATTATCATAAAAGTAAAAATAAAGAAAAGTAAACCTGATAATCCCATTTAGGATTTATCCCTTTTTTTGAATGTCTCTCTAATTCCATTCCTCGAATCGAATTGTTCCAAAAAATTTAAGCCACACGTTTGCATTTACGAAATGCTCCTCTCGAAGAAATTGGATATCTTTTATACATATTAAGATCAATCTTGCTAAATCATTCATACTTTTTTGGTGAAAACAAACAATTTTACACATAAATTTCTAATACTCTTTCCAAAAGTAGCAATATTGCCCTTCCAAATGACTTTATCTATTTACAATTTAGAACTCTTAGATTAATATTACTGTGTAAAGCAAACGGTTCCATAAGGAGGTTTCTATGACAGTTACCATTAAGGATGTGGCCAAGAAAGCGGGAGTATCTCCCTCCACGGTATCCCGGGTATTGTCCAATCACCCCAGAATCAGCCTGGAAACTTCCCGCAAGGTCAAAGCTATTATGGAAGATATGGGCTATACACCTAACATGATGGCTAAGAGTCTAGTATCGAAAACTACAAATAGCATATGCTTCAGTCTTCCTAAACCAGCTGAAGAGCTGTTCTCAAATCTATTTTTTATGGAATTAATCCGAGGGATCGTTACACAAGCTAGCCGTTCCGGCTACGACGTGTTAATTAGCTCCGGAGCAAACGAGAAGGAAGAATTGGAAGCCGTTTCAAGACTTCTAAAGGGTCGTCGAGTAGATGGTGTTATTCTGCTTTACTCTCGTACAGATGATGCTGTTATTGATTTTCTAGAGAGTAACGATTATCCATTCGTACTGGTAGGCCGAAGTGATCGATATGAGAATATTTTATCTGTCGATAACGATAATGTGATGGCAGCATATGATGCTACAAACCACCTCATTTCAATGGGTCATGAACGTATTGGCTTCGTAAGTGGACCGCCTAATCTAATTGTTTCTCGCGATCGTCTCGCAGGATACCGTAAAGCACTGCTGAATAGCGGTCTTGAAATGCGTGATGAATGGATTGTAGAAGGTGAATTTCTACAGGATAGCGGATATAGAGCGATGTCTTTTTTCATGAATTTGCCTAATCGGCCTACTGCTCTAGTTGCAGTGGATGATATGGTATCGTTCGGAATTTTACGTGGATTGAATGAGCTGAAATACAAAGTGCCTGACGATCTCGCTATTGTGAGCTTTAACAATATTCCATTATCTGAATTATCCAGCCCTCCGATCAGTAGTATTGATATTGGAATTTATCATCTTGGCTACACTGCATCTCAGGTACTTATTCAGAATATCAAGAGTCCGAATCACGATGCTGGTTATACAAACCGATTTGTTATTCCACATCGCTTGATCGTGAGAGAGTCATCCATGTACTCACATGCTAAGAACAAAACCGAATGAATAAGTGAAGCGATCAACGCTTCATTTATTTTTTGAAAATCTGTACAAACGTTTGCGCTAAATTACTAAAACTTCTTGATCCAGTTCTTTTCAGGGTGAATATTCGAATCTGAGGTTAAGATAAACTTAACATCTTTAGCAAAGCTTATACGAATTGAAAGCAAATTCAGATACGATTACCCAATGGATCACGATACTGTCACAAATTTTAGGAGGTACTACAATGACGGAAATTAAAGCCTGCTTGTTCGATTTGGATGGTGTTATCGTTGATACTGCCAAATACCATTATATCGCATGGAAAGAGCTTGCAGATGGATTAGGGTTTCTCTTCACAGAACAAGATAACGAACGCCTTAAAGGAGTTAGCAGAACTGCCTCGCTAAATATTTTGCTGGAAATCGGCGGACTAACTATCGATGAAGAAGAGAAAGCTAAGCTTGCGGAACAAAAGAATAATCGATATGTCGAATATATTGCGAAAATGGACAGCTCAGAGATTTTGCCAGGTGCACTTGATTTTCTGAAAGAGTGCCGTGAGAATGGCATCAAAGTTGCCCTCGGTTCTGCTAGTAAGAACGCAATGACGATATTAAATAATACCGGATTGACCCCTTACTTTGATGCAATCATCGATGGCACACACACAAGTGCTGCTAAACCTGATCCGGAAGTTTTTCTTTTAGGAGCTAGAGCACTTGGCGCTGATCCTAAACACTGTGTTGTCTTCGAAGATGCAGAAGCAGGAATTGAAGCTGCGTCGCGTGCTGGAATGTTCAGCGTTGGTATTGGTTCACCGGAAACGCTCAATGCGGCGAACATCGTTGTTCCATCGCTCGCTCATATGAGTGTGTCACAACTCAAAAAATCTTTTGCTTAAAGTCTAACGAACATTAATCAACTGAAAGTGTTAATGTGATTCGCCCTGCTACATCTAACCTACAATCAAATGAACTAAGTATTAATCATTAGATTTCTGGTGATGAGGTGACGGAGAGGAATTTTGGAACTGTAGAAGCGTAGCGTTCGCCTTTATAATCAGATTTCATCCGCAAAACGCGGCTAAAATATAGAAATCTGATTATAACAGCGATCGAAAGTCCAAAGATTCCTCGCAGTCGCACTTATACCACCGGAATTTTAATGGAAGAATGATTTGTTCATTATATATCCCCACAACATATTTAAAGGAGCCGGTTATCGTGAAACAATATTTAACAATTGATGAATGGTCCATTATTGAAGAATCCTTTGATCCACAGACACAAGAAATCTCTGAAAGTGTATTTAGCCTTGGCAACGGATTTATGGGTGGTCGAGCTAATTTTGAAGAGCAATATAGTGGAAGTAGCCTACAAGGCAGCTACATGGCGGGCGTTTACTATCCTGACAAAACACGGGTCGGCTGGTGGAAGAACGGCTATCCTGAATATTTTGCTAAAGTACTGAACAGCACGAACTGGATCGGTATTAATATCGACATTGAAGGAACTCCTTTAGACCTGGCAAAATGTACGGTTTCCGATTTCCGTCGTGTTCTTAACATGAAGGAAGGTACGCTTTCCCGTTGTTTCACTGCCACACTCGAAGATGGTAAGGAAGTTAAAGTTGAGAGTATCCGATTCGTCAGCATGACTCGTCAAGAAATCGGTGCTATTCGTTACTCCATCATTCCTGTGAATTTCTCAGGCAAGATTACGATCACTCCTTATCTCGACGGTGACGTGAAGAACAAGGATTCCAACTACGACGAGAAATTCTGGAATGAAGTTGAGAAGCAAGCAGGCACTGAAGGTGGACACCTCACCCTTAAGACTAAAAAGCTCGATTTCCATGTAACCTCTGCTATGGCTTTTGATATCCTTGTCAACGGTGAGAAAGTCAACGCTGATGCTGAAGCCATTGAACAAGAGAAATATGTAGCCAGCAAAATGAATGTATCCGTACAATCTGGCGATCAAGTCGTCATTTATAAATATGTTGCTAACGTAACCTCGCGTAATCACGGTCTTGGACAATTGGTCGATGCCGCTCAAACTGCTTTGCAAGCTGCTAAGGAAGCTGGTTTTGTAACCCTTCTGACAGAACAAATAGAAGCTTGGAGAGAGAAATGGAAAGAAAGCGACATCATTATTGAAGGTGACGTTTCGGCACAACAAGCGATTCGCTTCAATATTTTCCAGCTAAACCAAACCTACAATGGTGAAGATGACCGTCTGAACATTGGACCTAAAGGCTTTACAGGTGAAAAATACGGCGGCAGCACTTACTGGGATACAGAGGCGTATTGCGTTCCCTTCTATCTCAGTACAGCAGACTCCTCTATTGCTCGCAACCTGTTGATCTACCGTTACAAGCATTTGGAGAAGGCTAAGGAAAATGCTCGTAAGCTTGGTTTCGCAAAAGGCGCATTGTACCCAATGGTTACAATGAATGGCGAAGAGTGCCACAATGAGTGGGAAATTACATTTGAAGAAATTCACCGTAACGGTGCTATTGCTTATGCGATTTACAACTATGTGAACTACACAGGAGACAAAGCTTATCTTGGTCAATATGGCCTTGAAGTTCTGGTGGAAATCTCCCGCTTCTGGGAAGAACGTGTTCACTATGCAAATCGTAAAGACAAATACGTGATGCTTGGCGTAACGGGACCTAATGAATATGAAAATAACGTAAATAATAACTGGTACACCAACCGGATGGCTTCCTGGACTATGGAATATACCTTAGAAGCTCTGGATTATCTGAAAAAGAACGAATCCACACGCTATGCAGAACTAGTTGATAAACTAGGACTCCAAGAGAGCGAAACTGCAAAATGGAATGATATCATTGCCAAAATGTATTATCCTGCAGATGAAGAACTGGGTATCTTCTTGCAACAAGATGGCTTCCTAGATAAAGAGATTATTCAAGTCAAGGATCTGGCAGCTGAGAACCTGCCGCTAAATCAAAAATGGTCTTGGGATCGTATCCTTCGTTCTTGCTTCATTAAACAAGCAGACGTTCTGCAGGGATTATATTTCCAAGGGGACCGCTACGATCTGGATACCAAAAAACGGAATTTCGACTTTTACGAGCCGATCACTGTTCATGAGTCCTCCCTATCCCCTTGTATCCACTCTATTCTAGCCAGCGAACTAGGATATAAGGATAAGGCTTATGAAATGTACTTGCGTACTTCAAGACTGGATCTTGATAACTATAACAATGATACCGAAGACGGCTTACACAGCACTAGTATGGCCGGAACTTGGATGTCAATCGTACATGGCTTCGGCGGATTACGTGTTCATGATGGCAGACTGACTCTGAGCCCATCGAACCCAGGTCACTGGACAGCGTACTCTTTCAAAATCATGTTCCGCGGCTCCCGTCTAAAAGTAAGCGTTTCGGACGCACAGGTTACGGTTACGAATGAAACTGATATTCCAGCTTCTATTACTATCTATGACAAAGAATATACCGTGAACGGACTAAGCAGCATCACTGCTGACAGCAATTCCGTCACAGTATAAACCGACACCACAAGAGACCCCTTTGAAGCCAATAGCTTTTTAGGGTCTCTTTATTTTTTTCCTAAATGGATAACTTATATAAGGAGTGATTATTAATGAAAAGAACCTTTTGGAAGGAAGCTGTCGTTTATCAAATTTATCCACGCAGCTTTCAAGATAGTAATGGTGACGGTATTGGAGATCTGCAAGGCATCATTTCACGTCTGGATTATTTGCAGAAGCTCGGTGTCGATGTAGTTTGGTTGTCACCAGTATATAAATCGCCAAATGATGATAATGGTTATGACATCAGCGATTACGAAGATATTATGGATGAGTTCGGCACGCTAAAAGACTGGGAGGAACTACTGACTGGACTGCATGATCGTGGCATTAAGCTAATGATGGATCTTGTAATCAACCACTCTTCTGATGAACATCAATGGTTCGTAGAGTCCCGTTCGTCAAAAGATAATCCATACCGTGATTACTACATATGGCGTCCAGGTGGACCGAATGGCGAACGTCCAAACAATTGGAGTTCCATATTCAGCGGTCCGGCTTGGGAACTAGATGAGACTACCGGTGAATACTATCTACATCTGTTCTCACGCAAGCAACCGGATCTCAACTGGGACAATCCAAAGCTGCGCGATGAATTATACAAGATGATTACCTTCTGGCTCGACAAGGGTGTGGATGGATTGCGGATGGACGTCATTAATTTAATTTCTAAAGCAGAAGGGCTACCTTCCTTCCAAATCGAGGGCGAGGCGCCAGAGGAACTTGCTTGGGGTGGCGATTACTTTATGAATGGCCCCCGAGTCCATGAGTTTTTACATGAAATGAACCAAAAGGTTCTTTCAAGCTATGATATTATGACCGTCGGGGAAACGCCAGGGGCTTCAGTAGAGGATGCCGTTCTTTACACAGACGAAGATCGTGAAGAACTTCAAATGGTATTCCAATTCGAGCATATGGACGTAGATTCCGGCCCAGGAGGCAAATGGGATGTAGCCCCATGGACATTAACTAAACTGCGCGACATCCTTCACAAATGGCAGGTCGGTCTGGCTGACAAGGGTTGGAATAGTCTGTACTTAAACAATCATGACCAGCCGCGTATGGTTTCACGATTTGGTGATGATGGGAAGTACCGCGTAATATCTGCCAAAATGCTCGCTACCTTACTACATACACTTAAAGGCACCCCTTATATTTACCAAGGTGAAGAAATTGGGATGACGAATGTAAAATTCACAACGCTGGAAGATTATAAAGACATCGAAATTCTGAATATGTACCGTGAAAAAGTAACTGAGGGTGGCGCAGATCATGAAACGATTCTGAACGCTATCCATGTCAAAGGCCGAGACAACGCCCGTACCCCAATGCAATGGGATGCATCTGCTAATGCTGGATTTTCAGAAGGAGAACCATGGCTCAAAGTAAATCCGATTTACAAGGAAATTAATGTGGAGCAAGCATTGGCGGATTCTGATTCAATCTTCTACTACTACCAGGAACTAATAGCTTTACGCAAAAAGAACCCGATTATGGTATATGGAGAATATAAGCTACTGTTGCCTGACCATGAGAACCTTTATGCTTATACAAGAACTTTAGAGGATGAACAATGGCTGATCCTGCTGAACTTCAACGAGGCTCCTCAAACCGTTGATCTCCCCGCTGAGCTGAGCACCGTTACTGATTTAATTATTGGAAATTACCCGGATGAATCACCAACACGAGAAATTCTGCGTCCTTACGAAGCAAGAGTGTACAGATTACAAAGCTGACTCTCTCCACCTTCCTGAGTTATACTATATAGGATGATTTTGTTAAGATCATTCTTCCATCAGCAACCTGTCATTAGAGAGCAAGGAATAACAGGATTTGCAAATGTTGGCATGATAGTATGAACTCAAAGGGAGATGGCAGGCTTGGAATGGCTTATCCGCATGAAAGAAGCTTTAGATTATATGGAGAGCAAAATGGAGGAAACCTTTAATATAGAAGATATAGCAAAGGTTGCTTATTCCTCCCCTTTTCATTTCCAGCGTATGTTCTACATGCTCACCGGAGTATCAGTCAAAGACTATATCCGTAAACGGAAACTAACTCTGGCGGCACAGGAACTCGCTATTTCTAAAGTTAAGGTGCTAGATGTCTCATTAAAATACGGATATGACTCTCCCGAGTCGTTTGCCAAAGCATTCCGCAAAGCACATGGAATTACTCCTTCTGCTGCGCGGGAGTCAGGGGTACAGCTCAAAGCCTTCCCTAGACTCTCCTTCCATCTATCACTGAAGGGAGATAAAGAAATGGACTACAGAATTGAGACAAGAGACGCTTTTAATGTTATCGGACTAGTAGAGGAAATGACAACGAAAGATGGGGAGAATTTACGCCGTATCCCCCAGCTGTGGATTGAAGCTAACGAAAATGGTACGTCGGATAAGCTGATTGAGATCGGTGTTGATAAGGACATCCTTGGTATTTGTAAAGATTTTAATCACGAAAAAGAAACCTTCTCCTATTGGATTGCTGTCGAAGCCTCTCCAGAGACGGACGCTCAGGGCTTTGCTTCTACGACGATACCAGCTGCGAGTTGGGCTGTGTTCACCTCAGTAGGGCCAATGCCGAATGCTATTCAGCAAGCATGGTCACGGATCTTTCAGGAGTGGTTCCCTGCAACAGGCTATGAGCATACAGGAGGACCCGAGTTTGAGCTATACCTTCCGGGAAGACCTGATGCAGAGGATTATCGCTGCGAGATCTGGATACCGGTTATGAAAAAAAATTAATGCTTACTTAGACTATTCGGAATTCCGGATAGTCTTTCTTTCTTTCAGAATTTCTACGATTTCATTTTGAGAATCGGCTTAATCTTGGTATAATAAATAGATTATATGATTCAATAATGACTATTGTCGTCCGATTATCGGTGAAGGAGAAATTCATGTCTACTGTAAAAATATTTTCAGACAGCACTTCCGATTTGCCTCAAGGCTGGAAGGATACTTTTAATATCGGCATCGTTCCCCTTTACGTAGTGTTTGAAGAAGGAACCTACAAAGATGGTGAAGATATCACACCAGAAGAAGTGTATCGCCGTGTCGCAGCAAGCGGAGTATTGCCAAAGACAGCCGCGCCTTCGCCAGCTGACTTTATCGCCGCTTTTCATCCGGTAATTAGCCGTGGAGATGATATTGTATATATCAGTCTCTCCTCATCACTATCCTCTACATATCAGAATGCACTTTTGGCTGCTGGGGAATTCCCAGAGGGGCGTGTACAGGTTATTGATTCACAGACCTTATGTGGAGGCATCGCTCTTCTCGTTATGAAAGCTGTCAGAGCCGCTGAAAAAGGTTACAGTGCCATTGAGATTGCAGCTATGCTGAAGCAGAGTCGTAATCTTGTAGAAACAGAATTCGTGGTAGATACGCTAGATTACTTATATATGGGTGGACGCTGTTCAGGTATGCAGAATTTCATCGGTAGTCTGCTAAAAATTCGTCCTGTTCTTAGACTTGTAGACGGCAGCATCGTACCTACTAGTAAAATTCGTGGCAAAAAAGAAAAAGCCGTGGAACAAATGCTCCAGAACGCCTTGATTAACATCGATCGGATGGATAAAGAGCTGCTCATCGTTGTTCATACCTTAGCGGAAGAAGATGCTCGCTATCTAGAGACAGCGATACGAGAGAAAACTCAAGTGAATGAGATCGCTATCCTCAACGCAGGTTGTGTTATTGGTAGCCATTGTGGTCCACATACTGTAGGTCTCATGTATATGCTTCAAGATTAATAATCTAACGCAAATCTCCGGCCATTGCTTCGTAAGTCAATGGACCGGGGATTTGTGCGTTTACCCCTCCTGATTTGAAGTTGAATTTAACTCGACCTCTTTTTTTATGAAGGGTAACATAAACCGGAACGTTGAACCTTTATTCTCTTCACTTTCTACAAAGATTGTCCCACCCATCAGCTCAACCAGCTGCTTACAAATAGCGAGTCCTAACCCTGTACCGCCATATTTACGGTTGATGATCGGGTGCAGCTGTGAGAAGGATTGAAATAATAAATTGAGTTTATTATCGGCAATCCCAACACCTGTATCACGGACAGAGAATTCCAATAAATATTCTTTTGAATCCGAAAGTGGAATGTTCTTAACCGATAGTGTAACGCTCCCATGTTCTGTGAATTTCAGAGCATTGCCTACCAGATTGACAATAATCTGTCGCAAACGGATCGGATCAGCCAGTAACGTTGTTGGAACACTCGTATCCGCCCACCACCGCAAGGCCAGCTTCTTCTCTTCGGCTTTAGGCGTAAATAAATCAATGATGTCCGATATCATCTCTCGAAGTTCAAACGATTCGGTTTGCAGTGGCATTTTGCCCGCTTCCATCTTGCTGAAATCAAGAATGTCATTCAAGATCTGTAAAAGCGTGTAACTACAGCTTCGTAAAATCTCGACATACCCCCGCTGTTCTTCTCCAAGATCAGTTTCAAGTAAAAGATCTGACATCCCTATCATTCCATTCATCGGTGTCCGAATTTCATGACTCATCATCGCTAAGAAATCAGATTTGGCTTGCGCCGCCTGTTCCGCAGATTCTTTAGCGCGAATGATTTCTTTCGCATTCGTAATATCACTAAAAGCAATAACTGCTCCTGAGATCATCCCCCCATCCATAAGAGGCGAGACCCGATAATTGACAAAAAAGCTGGTTCCATCCTTACGCCAGAAGATCTCATCGTCTTTCCTGCGGATAATTCCATCTGCAATTGTAAGACTGATCTGACAATCAGGGGTTGAATAACGTGAGCCATCGCCTTGAATTTGATGAATATATTCCATCAGCTTCAGGCCAACCAATTCTGTAGGCTGGTAACCTAACATATCTGCTCCCTCACGGTTAATAAAGAGCGTTCGCCCTATATTATCTAGTACGAATATTCCAGCTGAGACGGAGTTCAGAATAAGGTTCGCTCGTTTATCTTCGACTTCAGCAGCAAAAGTAGATTTGAAGTTTGACTCTAGTTCTACCTTATCCGATAATTTAGCATGAAAAGAATCTGCTAATGCGTTTAGCCAGTCATGTAACCCTTCCGAATAATGATGATAGTTGCTGTTATCCACTTGTATGATCGCGAATACCCCGACAATTCCCTCGTCTATCGTTATAGGAATAAAGTTTCCCTTCACAACGTCCACTTTGGGATTGTTCAGATCTTGCAATTCAAAGCTAGAGGGATTCCCTTGCAGGGCAGCCTCAAAACTAGCTACATCAACAAGGTATATTCTTTTAAGTGCTGTCAGACCTATATCTTGGAACGATGCTTCTGCACTGGATTGTAGATAGAACGTACGATTCGTTCCTACGCAGCGACCTTGCCGATCCAACACAAATATCAAATTAGGATGATGGTCATATAACGATTTATAAGCGCTCTCTTCCGAAAGCAATCGTGTTAGAATGGACGTCCAGTCTTTATCCACAATTCATTTCACCTCAGGCTCTCTCATCCATTATCATTACCCTAAAATGAGCGGAAATCATCTCAAATTTTAAATTCTTCTATTTTGACCATTATAGCAAATATACTTTAATCGGTCGCAGATAAACACTAAATCCCCCTTTAGAACCCAACCACGATGACTTACACATCGTACTGAGATTCTTAAGAGGGATTTCTATAAATATTTTAGGCTATATCTTTATGGTCAATATTGCGAATCGCCATATAGGCAATACCTGCTCCTATCAAGCCAAGTGAGATCGACACCGCCGCTAAATTACCTAAGCGTGCTTGATCAAATCCACCCGAAATTAGGGACGTAACTAACACCGCCGAGACGATGGTGGCAGGGACTGATTTTTTCTTCATTCCAAAGTACAAAGGAATCAAAGCAATGCCCGCTGCGTAAAATGCGTTTGCGCCTAACTTGATCAGCTCTGAAGTGATCATGGGAAGGTTTAACTCACCCGGAATAAGCCCTACAAAAGAATTGAATCCTATTAGGATAGCGCCAACCACAATGTCTGACACGATGATGGCAACAAATGTGAAGGCGAACACTATCAATATTTTCGCAGTCATTAGCTTTTTACGTGAGATAGGGTACATGAAGAGAAGAGTAATAGTGTTGTTCTTATACTCATCAATCACCAGCTTGCTAATAATAACGGAAGCGAAAATAATATAAGCAGCCTTAACAAAAACGAACACACCCTCAAACATATCTGCGTAAGAAGCGAACGACGGTTCATTCTCATTTCGATCAACGAATAAAACCATAATCATAAACCCAAGAATAGCGAGATTGACGATTGCTGCCCCTGTAAGAAGGGTCTTTAGCTTATTCTTCCGAATCTCCAAAGATATTAATTTAAGCAACGCCTTCACCCCCAATCAATTGTAAAAAATAATCTTCCAGCGTATGTTGTTTCTTGCTGATGCTCTCAATCTCCACGTCTGCTAGCACTAACGCCTTATTCAGATCACGTTGTGAGATTCCACCGTCATAGATTCTTACTGTAATATGATCTAGTACTTTGAAGTTATTGAGGCCAAGCTTGTGCTCCAACACGTACACTGCTTTGTTAATCTCATTCGTAACCACTTCGATATATTCTGTATTTTGACCGCGAATGGAATCCATCGCCACCTCTTCTACCAGAGCACCCTGCCGGATCACACCGATAGTATCAGCAATCTGCTCGATTTCCCCCAGAATATGACTAGATACAAGTAACGTCATTCCATATTCACGGCTAAGCATCCGGAACACTTCACGCATCTCTTTGATTCCCACAGGGTCTAGTCCATTAATCGGCTCATCCAGAATGAGTAGCTCCGGTTTCGTCATAAAGGCTCTGGCAATACCAAGGCGCTGCTTCATTCCAAGCGAAAATTGCTTCACCGGCTTTTTATCGATACCCGTAAGCTTTACCAGCTCTAGCGCTTCCCCAATCGCTTGCGGATCATAATAGCCCATGTACTCTCCATGCAGGATCAGGTTTTCCTTGGCTGTGAGTTTATCATAGAACACTGGATATTCAATGATGCAGCCCATCCGTTTGAGCATTTCATACGAATGATTTGTCATTTTTTCATTAAAAAACTCAATCTCACCACTCGTCGGTTTAACGAGGTTCGTGATCATTTTCATGACCGTTGTTTTGCCGGCACCGTTCGGTCCAAGAAAGCCATAAATTTCACCTTGTTTAATATTCATACTCACATTGCTAACGGCTTCTTTGCCTTGGTAGGTTTTCGTTAAATTTCTTGTTCGCAGTATCGTAGTCATTTCCGTGCTCCCCTTTGTTTTCGTCTCGTCTTCCTTAGTTCTTATTGTACACAGCAGAATTTTCTTTTTTATTACTCGATTCTTACAAAAATCTTAAGCTGTACACAATTTCATTCTTTAGAAGCTTAATCTACGAAAAGAAAGGGTAAATACTGTTCTCACAAACGGTTGACTAACCAGTGTAATGGTACCATTCATCTGCTCCGTTAATCTTTTGGTGATCGTCAGACCCAGACCACTCCCTTGATATGATCGATTTCTCGAATCCTCCAGTGTATAGAGCCGTTCGAATACTTTATCCTGGTGAACTTCACTAATGCCTTTTCCCCTGTCCCAAACATCTATGTATACTTTGTTCTTATCACTATAGAGTTTCAAGCCTAATACGCCTCCGGCATCCCCGTAAGCAATCGCATTCGATAACAAATTGGTCAATATCCGGTCAAGCGCCTCTTCGTTTCCCATGAAATAAAGCGAGTCATCAGGAATCTCTATCTCTACCTCACTGCCCTTGGCGCTAAGGATATCATAGAAAGAGAGAATATTACGTCTGCATACCTCGCCTGCCTCAACACGTGAAAGATTGATTTCCCGATCCCCCGATTCCAGCTTGGCCAAGTCAAAGAACTTGTTCATCAGATGGATCACTTCATTCGCTTTTTGGTGAATTGTGTTCATCATACGTTCCCGTTCCTCGGCTGGCATATGTTCATCCTGCTGAATCGTCTCAATATAACCGAGTACTACCGTTAGCGGAGTCTTAAGATCGTGGGAAATGTTCGACAGCATATTACGCATGGACTTCTCCAGCTTCACGCGCTCAATGCTTCCTTTATGATTAATGTCGAGCAGCCGATTTAGATCAATCAGCACACTTTGCAGCTCCACATTACTACTGAATAACAGCAGTCTTTCGTGTGAACCTTCAGCCATGATGCTACATAGCTTGTCATGAATATATTTCAGGTCTCTGGAAGCTTTACGCGAATGCTGATATTGCCATACAATGACGACGAGCAGGAGTACAATGACCACACTAAACGCCATGCTCATTATAGCTGCTCTCCCAGCTTATATCCGATCCCCCACAACGTCTTGATGAACTCTGGATGAGAGGGATCATCTTCTATTTTTTCGCGTAATCTTCTCATATGTACATTAATAACGTTCTCATCTCCGAAATAATCATCTGCCCATACGCTAGCATAAATCTGCGCTTTGGTGAAGACCCTGCCCGGATGCGTAACGAACAGCTTAAGAATATGAAATTCCTTAGACGTTAACTTCACTTCTTCCCCGTTCTTTAGCGCAGAGAAATTATCCAAATCCACAGTCAGGCCACCAATGGAAATCTTTTGCTTCGCAGGAATTGGAGCTTCCGGTTGGATGGTGGGGGTAGCATAACCCGCTCTTCGAATCGCAGCCTTCACTCTTGCAGCTAATTCGATCATTGAAAATGGCTTGGTAATATAATCATCCGCCCCAAAGCCAAGTCCAAGCGCTTTATCCACATCGCTGTCCTTGGCTGACATGATCAACACCGGAACTAGACTTGTCGCACGGATCGTCTGGAGAATATCAGTACCGCTGCGCTTGGGCAGCATGAGATCTAATAATACAAGATCAAAAGGATTACTAGTACGGAATGTCCTTTCCGCTACTTCACCATCAAACGCCGTTTCCACTTCATAGCCCTCTTTTACTAAATAGGACCTAACCATTTCACTAATTGCTTCGTCATCTTCAATTAACAATATTCGGTGCATGAATGCTGCCTCCAATGATCTGAGAATAAAAATTAGTTAAAAACTTAAGGTATTTCTTTAAGGTAAACGTGACTGCGGTGAATGTTTGGACTTCCGGTCGCTGTTGTCCCCAGATTTCTTGATTATATACCGTGTTTCACGGTTGAAATCCGGTGACGGCCCATGCTTCCGAAGCGAGCTTTCCTACGGAAAGCTTTCAGGCGAACGCTATCGCTCCTACAGTTCCAAACTTCCCCTCCGCCACTCTTCCTTTTTAGAATGTTTTAGTTCAACTTATTTAAATTATTCGTAATACCCCTTAACCTCAGGCAGTTGCTTATAAATGCTTCCAGCCTGCACGATCTTAATGATCGCTTGAGCTAGTTCAGTCATCTGACCATCATCCTCAGTATTCTGGCAT
The DNA here is from genome assembly GCF_008370385.1 of Paenibacillus sp. B2(2019). Lineage (NCBI taxonomy): Bacteria > Bacillati > Bacillota > Bacilli > Caryophanales > Paenibacillaceae > Paenibacillus > Paenibacillus sp. B2(2019). The sequence continues at coordinate 182,338 of NZ_VTZR01000017.1, read as the reverse complement.
TCCGTCCACTGATAATGACGCTCTCCACTATTAATCTGAACCGATAAATCGTAACTTACAGCAGGTTTTCGATTACACTCGGTAGATAACTCTTTTTCACCTAAGTAATTCGCTAGTACCATTTCTTTATAGATTTGTCCTCGTTCCTGTTCAGAAAGCTCAAAATCGCTAACCTCGACTACTTCCCCATTCTGGAGATCTTTGACCAACTTCTTCTCTATCGTATTAATTTCGTTTTTTTGGTTCACACCATACTTTAAAACAAACTCAAACTTATCTTGTTTCGTTACGTCAAAAGGAATCTGTAGCAGCTCGATCTTTGTTTGTTCGCCCTCGCAGCCCGTTAAGGTATACGACAGGAGTTTATCCGTTTCGTTTCTAACAAGGTTCTGACAAGTGTATGTGGTTACTTGGGGACTACCAAACGTATCTTCGGAATTATCATGCCGCATTTCAATCCCTTGGTCAGTATATTTCAAGTCATTAAAGATCGGATCACCCTCAATTGTGTAATGAACCACACGCTGCTTACCCGCTTTATTTTGGATAAAAGCATCCAGCTTCTTAAGATTCTTAACAATCATTCCATGGCTGTTTATCACATCTTCTTGTTCATTAATGGTAGTTGTGAATTTGTCTTCTCCATTGGATGGCTGGTTAAAGCAACCGGTTACTATAAGCGCTATAAAAATCAGAAGAATACCGCTCGATCTCATCGATCATAACCTCCTTAAACACTCCATAAGTAGAATCTTTTGTTAAAGTATACCAATAATAACGGGGGCTGGGTATCCCTTCAGAGGGATATCTGATGATAGAGAGATTGATAGGAATTTAAACTAGATAGCAAAAAAGCCGATTGGATATCCAATCAGCTGTGCTTCTGTACCTCAGAAATCTTCTCAATATCTATCGCACTATATGCTTAACCTCTTTGTGAGTCTACGGAAATTCCTCCGGCTCTTAATGCAAGAAATGCATCAGGAACGGTGCTGCTACTGCGCCACCTAACATACTAGTCCCAAATATTGCCCAGTCATTTAAAATATGTGCAATGATCGACGTCCAGATATTCTTTGTTTTCATGTAAGCAAGCGTTAGAATAATTCGAGCTATTCCGATTCCCAGAATGGCCTGAGCAAAATTAAAATTGTACGTTTTTAAGTGTATTGCACCAAAAATGAGTGCTGTTACGATTAATGCAATAAACACGGACACCTTGCGTGACATTTTAAAGCCAATAAAGCAAAGCTGCATAATCGCCAGGAATGGCAAGATCGTTAACAATTCCTCGCCAATTAATTGAAATCCTGAGAAGAACAATGTCCAGAGCTTCTCACCTGTTGAAAGGGTATCCCCATGACCTAGCACCGCATTTACTGTTACAGCTCCCATCGATGAAAGCAGCGCAGCTACCCCCAACGTTACGATGAAATTAATAATAAAGAATAAAATCCCGTATAATACATGACTTACTTCAGGCTTTTTGAAGAGAATTCCTAACTTCCCTTTGGTTGCCCACACTAATGCGATTAACGGAAACAGCGTGAATAGAAACGGAGCAATCTTGCTCTGCACTTCATTAGGCAGAAAAGGAATCTCTACTGTCATTGTTAAATAGCCTACAACGATACTTGCAAGGATCACTACCCATTTGCCAATAGGCATGAAATACGGCTGTCCATTATACAATGGATAATCTACGGTTTGTTTTACTTTTGTCATGTTGCACGACCTTCCAACGCTTATTATTATACTGTGAATCCTATCACTGGAATATGAACTATAAATGAACCGACAAGTTCATTTATAATCCCTGATGAAATGCTCAATTTCTGGCCGAAGATGGAGCATAAAAATAACCAGTCACCGACATCGATCGGTAACTGGTTATCTTTGAATTATCAATTGAATCCTAAGGAATCGTCAAATAATCTCGATATTCCGATAAGCGTGTGTTCGAACACATTTTCTGAAGTAAATATACCAATAGATGAATCAGCCAATCCCTTCTGGAGGGCGGGGCTAAATAAATCGATGCTTTTAGCAATCTGTCCGCCGATAACGATGCGGTTTGGCTGATAGTCTATAACATAGGACTTTAGCATCCTAGCCAATCGTGTACCGAATTCTTCAAACACCTTGCAGCACAAGCTATTCCCGTTTCTTGCTTGATCTGCGAGGTCCTTCACGTCCATTCCTTTTTCTAGAGCTCCCATCTGCTCAGCCAGGCGAAGAATTCCGCGACGTGAGAAGACGTTATCTATGGTGCTCTCCAGGAAAGGTTTATCAAAAAGCCAACCGTCCTCGGGAACACCTGGTCCTTCGTTCAGGATCAATGCACGATCAATAAATGCGGAGCCTAACCCTGTCCCTAAAGTTAACGAAATATATCGTTCATTTGCTTACGCCTAAGGCAAACAGCTTCGCATCATTCTCAAATCGAATATCTGCCTGCAGCAGGTGCTTCGCCCATTCCTTATGTTGTAAGGTATTGAACCGGGTATATAATACTTCTCGTATATTCTCACCATACAACGCCTCATATTTACTAAGCCCCTGAATATAACAGATGCCTTGCTGATAATCAAAGGGCCCGGAAAGGCGAGACCGATGCGCCAAGTACAGTCTTGAGGATTTCCCTAGTGTAACGGAATAGAACTGATATTGATCTTCGAATATAGAAATAAATTGGTCTATAATCACATCGGCAGCTTGGTCAGCGAAGGAAGGATGTTGCTTGCAGCTAGCCTGTAGCAATTCTCCATCCACGACCAAACCAGACTTAATAAAGGTTCCTCCCACATCTAAAGCGATCACGACTTTAGGCTTCAAAGGAGACTCACATCCCAGACCTTGGATACGCCAGCTTTCACTACTCGTGCGCCATAACCATTCTATTCTTCTATTGAATTAATAATTCTCCACGATAATTAATATGATGGTATTTTGATAACTGCAAGCTACTTACGAATCACCTTGAGAAAATCATAAAGATATATAACGGATTCTCCCTCCCGTCATATTGCCCCTCCCCTACCCATATACATAATATGAACTACATTGATCGACCCATCTATATGAAGCCAAACCCCATTTCGTGAGGGTTTATTCAAGTTGGATCTACAGAATTATAGGAGGGAGCACAGAATCATGCCAAGCGAAGAAATTAATGCGTTGGAGCGGGCGATTACTGAAATTACGGAAATAGCTACTGGCTTCGGCTTGGATTTTTATCCCATGCGTTATGAAATATGCCCTGCAGATATTATTTATACATTCGGCGCTTATGGAATGCCGACACGATTTGGTCACTGGAGCTTCGGAAAAACATTTCACAAAATGAAATCCCAATATGATTTCGGGCTGAGTAAAATATACGAGCTCGTCATTAACTCCAACCCTTGTTATGCCTTCCTGCTCGACGGAAACTCGCTGATTCAGAACAAACTGATCGTAGCTCACGTGCTGGCGCACTGCGATTTTTTCAAAAATAACATGCGTTTCTCCATGTCCAACCGGGATATGGTCGAGAGCATGTCGGCTACAGCGGATCGGATCGCCGGCTATTCAGTAACCTACGGTACCGATGCAGTGGAGCGCTTCATCGATTCCGTGCTGGCCATTCAAGAGCATATAGATCCCAGCCTGATTCAGCCGCGCAAGCTAGGTAAGACCCATCTGCTGGAAGCCAAAATGAAGGAACTCAAGGATGCCCCTCCGGGTGGCTCCAAACCAGCTAATCCGTACGACGAGTTATGGAATCTAGACAAGAGTAATTCTGGACCTCAGGAAGCACCTTCTGGCAACCGAGCTTTCCCACCTGAGCCGGAAAAAGATATTGTCTGGTTCATCCAGCAATATTCCACCGTCTTGGAGGATTGGCAGCGCGACATTATGACGATGCTCCATGATGAAATGCTCTACTTCTGGCCACAAATGGAGACAAAGATCATGAACGAAGGCTGGGCTTCGGTCAGCTAAGGTGCTCAAGAAAAAAGACACCCTTTAGGTGTCCTTAACAAGAATGTTGCTTATTAACTCTATTGCATTTTCTTCAGTTGACAGATTTGTTCCAAGTTCACCTCGGAAAGCTTTAGAAAGTATAGAACTTTCTAGGCGTTTAACTTTCTCCATTAGGTCGATACAATCTCTTGCTAATTTTTCTTTGTTTAAGATCAGATTTAACATACGAATAATTTCTATTTGTTCCTCTTTTATAGGCAACGGAACAGAAACATTCTTAACATCCTGTTGGTTAATGCTTGCTTGATTTACAGCATGTTTTGCGTTCTTTCTAAGTTCTTCAAGTCCCTTAAAAGAATTAAGATACAATATTAAAAATTCAGGGATGATTTTATCATTTAACTTTAATCTCATTACATTGCTTTCAAATACAGCAGGTTCAACTAAATTTCTTACCAAAGCTGATTTCCCCAAGTATTCAATACTATTAACCCTATTAATAATTACATCATCGTTATCTAAACCATAAAGGTTTAATTCATTGCCCTCTAGATGTAACCTCTTTAAAGTTTCCCATTCCTTTATCTCTCCACTATAGAAACTATCTATTCTGACAATTAATGTACCATCCCCATATGCATTCTTAGGCTTATATAATCCATTTTGAGGACCTTCTTTAACTAAATCCCCAAGTTTTCTAAGTTCCCAGTCAAAATCAACATCATTCTCCATACGCCAATTCGCAGTCAATTCCCCACGAAAAGCCTTATCCAATATTGCCGCTCGACGAAGTTCAAATGTTTCTTTGGCTTCTACGATTAGTTGTTTGGCTTGATTGATTTTATTCAAGAGTATTTCGATCTTATTAACTATCCGTCTTTGTTCATTAATTGGTGGAAGTGGAATTTTCAGATCTTGAATCCGATGAAGCGCTAGTTTTGGTTGTGAGGTAGCTTTCATCGATAAATCAATTTGATTTTTCAACTCAATACTATTTAGTAAAAAATGAATGAATTTATTAAAGGAACCCTTTATATTAGTTATTTTAGCAGCATTTTCGGTTAAATTTGATCCATCTAAATGTTTAGGTACTATACCTGTTCTCCCAATAGTTCCCGCTATAGAAATATAAACATCATCATTAGAAATGATATAACGAGAGATTAGCTGATGTGTTTCTTTAGAAATATATTTTAAGTCGTGATCTAAAACAGTCCCCTCTTTAAGATCAACCACTCTTAAATACGCATGGTCAGTTGTCCCCTCAACAAACTCATGCCCCGCAGGCAGTCTCTTCCCTCCCTTAACTTCTGCTATAACATGAATTTTCGTCCATACCCAATTCTCAGGTATAGGATAAAGCTGCTCCTCCACAGGCACCAATGCCTCTTGCAGCAATTCTTCCGCCGTCTTCCCTTTATTCTTACTCATACGTTATACTCTCCACGCACTTCCGCAACCTGAAGCAGCTCTTGACGTTCTTCAGCAGCATACTCTGGCTTGTTCTCAAGCGCTTTAAGCTCCGCCACAACCTCCAGCAGCAAGGTCAATGCTTCATCCAGCTTCGCAATGGCTTCTTCCGCTGAATCAATCGGATCAGGGAGATTATCATAAGGAGTTAATGACTCATCCGCGATCAATCCAATATCCAATCTATCATCTTTCTTACGGATATCTTCACGTGCAAAAACATTAAATCTTTCGTCCTGCACACTACTGCGATCCTCAGCAGTATAAGCCTCCACAAACGCGTCAAAATGTGCGGTTGTCAACGGAGTCCGCTTTCCAAAATTAGGCATATTCGTTCGCAGGTCATATACCCAGACATCTTTCGTGCTATCCTTATCTGTCTTCTCGCGACTGAAGAACAGAACATTGGTCTTTACCCCTTGAGCATAAAAAATCCCTGTAGGCAGGCGTAGGATGGTGTGCAGATTACACTTGTCCATCAAGTCGGCGCGAATTTTGGCACCCGCTCCACCTTCAAACAGAACGTTGTCAGGAAGCACAACGGCTGCTCGGGCTTTTCCGTTGGCTTTTAACGCCCGATAAATATGCTGTAAGAAGTTTAATTGCTTATTGGATGTCGTAAATGTTAAGTCATCACGAGTAAGCCCTTCTCCGCCTTGCTTAGTTCCAAATGGTGGATTGGTCATAATCACATCGTAGTTCTTCAAGCCTTTCCCGAGATCAGAAAGGGTATCTCCCAGCATAATCTCCCCATGAAGATCATGAAGCATCGCATTCATCATCGCCAGGCGATGCGTATCTTTAACTAGCTCCACACCTGTGAAGGCTTCATTTCTTTGAAACTCTGCTTCTTTTTCACTTAGGTCAAAATACTCATCCGTCTTACTGCGAATGTGTCTATCCGCTGCAATCATAAAACCAAACGTGCCTGCGGCAGGATCATTACAGCGCTCGCCTGGCTGTGGATCAACTAGCTTCACGATTACATCTATCAATGGACGCGGTGTAAAATATTGACCAGCCCCTGATTTGGTTTCACTCGCATTTTTCTCCAGTAGCCCCTCGTAAAGATCCCCAAGACCTTCTTCCTTAGCGGAATACCAATCAAGTTGATCAATGGAACGAACAATTTTCTCTAGATTCTTGGGTTCATCTATATTTGAGCTGGCATTCATATAAATCTGTTTAATAATCTCATTACCCTCTTTGCCAAGATCAAGCAGTAGTTGGCGGTAATGATCGGTTAAATCTAAGCCGTGACGTTCCATTAGCGAATCCCAGCGATATTGCTCAGGCAGAATTCCCTCGTTGTCCGTCTCCTTCATCATTTTAAGAAACAGTAGATAGGTGAGTTCCGTTACATATTGGTGATACGTGATGCCATCATCACGAAGTACATTACACAGGTTCCAAAGCTTCTGTACGATTTCCTGATTTCTCATGTTCTAAGCTTGCTCCTTCTCTCTAGGTGGGTATAGCGCAACGTTTATTGTAGCAACAATTTGGTCCAGTTGACCATCAAATATTTTATTCAACTGCTTATAGCCGCCCTTACTGCGGAAAGGTTCCACATCAAACGCTTTTTCAGGGTTAGGGTCTAAGACCGATTCTTGGAGCAACTGCTTCTCAATCCGTTTCAGCCAGTCTTTTTGCACTTTTGGCCAAACTTTCATCTCATAAATTTTCTTCATCGCTTTCTCGATCCGTTCTTCATGACTGATTAGCGGATCACCAAGCGCCTGCTGGCGGATAAAACTGATGATGTCTGCGGCAATGTCCTGCTGCTTCACATCGCGCCATGCGGTTTGCAGATTTTTCTCGGTAAAGCCTTTCTGATCCAGAGCCACACGAAGCTTCCGCAATTCTTCTCTAGTCAGGTCATTTGGGCGTGTGCAGATGATATTCAGTGCTGGAATCAGGTTAATATTTTCACGAATAAAACCGTTGAATCCTTCCAGATAGTCCTCTGGCTTGTTGGCATCCCCATAACCACGAGTAACTCCAATCAATTTATCTTGGTGATCCGAGATGAACTGACGATTATGCCGCCCACGATTTTCTTCAATAAAATGTAGCAATTGCGGCTTGCGCAGTAGCGTTTCACTTACCTGCTCAGCGCTTGCCTTTTTCACCTCATCAATATACTCGTCAATATTCTTCCCATCAGAAAGAGCTTTGAAATCTTCATGATCCTGCGGTGTCCAGCGCTGCTTCTTTCGCTGCATCTTAGCAACAATCTCTTCCTGATGCGACTTTATATGGTGCTCACTCTTCATCTGCTTCAGTTCATCTACTAAAAGATCCAGAGTGACCTTTGGTCTCGTCACTACAGGTTTCATGTCCGTATAAGGCTTAAGCGACTCATAGATGCCTACAGCATCATAGATCATAAAATGATCCTTACCGATTTCATCACAGCGACGGGTAGCCCGTCCCAACATTTGTTCATACAGGATACGGGAACGGACCCTCCGTAGGAAGACTACATGGGAGATACTCGGGATATCTATTCCAGTCGTAAGCAAATCCACAGTGACCACGATGTTAGGAAGCCGTTCATTTTTAAAGAGCTTAATGGCATGTAGTGGATCTTTAATCGAACCTGTAATCTTTAGGATCGCACCATCGTCTATAGGACCATATTTCTTCTCCAATTCTTCCTTAAACATCCGAACTACCATGTCTGCATGATCATCTGTTGCCGCAAAGATTAAGGTCTTGCCATCTGCTTCGGGATCTATATATTCAGTCAGTGCTTTAAGCACCACACGATTGAAATTCTCTGTAATCACTGTTTTATTGAACTGTGTAACTTCGATGCTTACCTCATCTTCCAGCATTTCTTTCTCCACGGTTCCTAAATCCACATTATAGACAGCCACTTCCTCACCGATTTGCCACTTGATGCCGTTCTTCTTTAGTTCGGTTTCAAACTGAATTGGCGGCTCATGGTCGATCAGATACCCATCAATTACAGCCTCGCGGTAGGAGTAGTTAAAGATCGCCTTGTCAAAAATCTCAACGGTATGAAGAGCTGGGGTAGCGGTTAATCCGATACGTACAGCATCAAAGTAATCCAGTACCTTCCGATACTTGCTCACATAATCGGCATGATCACGAAACTCCAGTTCAATCTCTGTCATTTCCTTATCCAGTGTGTAGCCACGGTGGGCTTCATCCACGATAATACAATCGTACTGATCTACGGAAGGAATGCCTTTGTCGTCATCACTATAAAAAAGTCTTTTCACCATACCCTGAACAGTTGCAATCTGTACCTTAGTTTCCGCATTTGGCTTCTTATCATCCAAAGTCTGTAACTCAAAAATCTCAGTAAATGAATGATAGCTTTCCAGTTTGGAATCCTTAAACGCAGCTTCAGCCTGACGTCCTAACGCGGAACGATCCACCAGGAACAAGATTCTTTTAAAACGATTATGTTTGATCAATCGATAGATTAAGCCGATGGCCATTCTCGTCTTTCCTGTACCTGTAGCCATGGCTACAAGAATTTTGCGCTGTCCAGCTTCTATCGCATGTTCTACCGACAAAATCGCATTCTCCTGATATTCACGCAAATGCAGATAATCCAGCGATTCATCGCGGAGATCTTTTGTCGCCTGATCTATGTCCTGCTGTAAAAGGGCTTTTAGTCCTTCAGGTGAATACCACGTTTGCAATACTCTGGCATGGTTCGTAGACTTGCGTGCATCCAGAAACCATATTCCCGACTTGTGCTCAAGCTGCTTCAAATACGGGCGTCCATTGGTCGCAAAAAGAAACGGCACCTGATAGTTTCCCCACGGCCCATAAATAACTTCCTCGCCGTGTTTAATTACATAGGAGGCGTATTTCTTGGCCTGCTCGATGTCAGCTTGCACATCCTTACTCTGTCGTTTAGCTTCAACAATACCGATAAATTCCATACCATAAAACAAGGCATAATCGGCAAAACCGTTCTTCAGCGGCCATTCTGCTATAGCAAGGTATCTGCCTTTTTCAGGACGAGTCCCTGCGCTAAAACGCAATTGTAATGTATCTGCTTCCCAGCCAGCTTGACGAAGCTTATCATCTATAATGACTCTGGTCTCTGCCTCAGTAAACTTTAAGGCACTGCCCAGCTGTCTAGCCTTAGAATGACGTTTCTGTTTCTCATCTGGTGTTTTGGCATCCTGCTGCTGAGTAAGCTTCAACAATTCCTGTTCCAACTGCAGTACCTTGGCATCATAGGAAGCGGCGAGCATCTCAAGCTGCTCCTCATTCTGTGAATCCTCCACTTTAGAAGGTTCGACATACTCGGGAGCTACGAAGTCCCACTCCCCATACACCTGCATAAACCAGACGGATAAGCGAAAGGCCATGTTCAGCAAAGCTTTGGCTTCTTCCGTAGTTCCGTAAATTCCTTCTTCATGATTGGCTTTATTCCCTATTTTTCGAATGGCATGAAGAATATCCAGTAGTTCTTCCGTCAGAAGATCTTCTTGCTTCAAGAGCCTGAGCCTATCGTCTTGAGTCGCTCTGTCTAATAATTGTAGTTCTTCAATTGCACATATGTATTTCGTTATTGTCTCTCCAAACATACGGAGTTTTATCAAAGAGGTATTCGGGTCAATATAAACGTTCCGCTCCGCCATTTCTGCAAGATTGGATAGAATGTTCCAATGGTTCGACAAGAAAGTGAAATTACTGTTGTTCATTTCTTCACCTCTGGAGAATTATTCGTAAAGATGTTAGATGATTCATAGGAAAATATTCCTATCTCTATATTAACATGTATAAACTTAAGGGGAATATAAAAAAAATAAGGACTCAAGTTGAGTCCCCTTAATTTGCCATCTAAGCCATGCGGTAACCATCCTTTAGTTATATCTTTCCAACACTAGAAGATGATTTCCCAGTGTATTTTCAGTTCATTTCACTTCCTCTAAAAGTGCCTCAAGCACCTTTTGTATTTTCTCTATTTCCTTGTTTTTTGCTAACCACCAATTCCGACTCCAAATCCGATGTATTTTCCATCCCTTGCTCTCTAAGAATCTTTGTCTGTAAAAATCTCTCTCCCTGGCCACCTTTGAAGAATGGTAAGTTGCCCCGTCGCATTCTATACCTAAGATGTATCTTTCTTTTCCTACAGGATCTACGATTGCCAAATCAATGCGGTAACCAGAAAAACCAACTTGGGTGTGTACATCGTATCCACAAGCTCGTAGTGCATTACATACTTCTTCTTCAAATCCACTGTCAAAAATCAGTTGATTGTTTAGATCCTTCACATTGGTAGCATCGATTAAACCGTTTAAAATTGACTGGGCGAGCGAATAATCTCCGTCTGAGATCGCTTTACCATACTCCAAATATCGTTTTAAATACTTAACCCCCTGCGCGTAAGTCTCTGCTCTTGTCCATTCACTCGGTTCAAAAGAGCAAACTATAATTACTTTTCTCCGCGCACGAGATATAGCAACATTTAAGCGATTTCCGCCACCGTCCCTAGAAAGTGCGCTGAATTGGCTAACCATTTTACCTTCAGAGTTCTTCGCGTAAGCAACCGAGAAAAGAATAACATCTCTCTCATCACCCTGCACATTCTCAATATTTTTAACAAAAAGTCCTATATGTTCATCGCCATTCTTACGAGATCTAGCTTCGTCAATTAGCAATCTGAGTTCAGGGCTTTTTACCATTCTTTCTTCGAATACATCATTAATAAGATCTGCTTGATCTTTATTAAACGTGATAATTCCAAGTGTTGGTTGGGAATCATCATTTTGAAGAATATTAATGACACTGTCCACGATTTTTTCAGCTTCAACTCGGTTTGAGCTATTCTCCCAGTGGCCGTCAACTTTAATAAATTCTATTGGCCTAGAACCAGTGCCTTTCTTTACAGATGGAGCAATTTGTATTCTTTTATCATAAAAAGCGTAATTCGAAAAGTTGATTAACTCTTCATACTCTGAACGGTAATGCCAAGTTAGCCATTTATCAGGGAACTTTGGTTTAGCCCACTCTAATAAACTTTTTGCATGTTTATCTGTTTTGTCTACATAGATTGTATTATCATCTTCATCCTCGTCCTCATCCTCGATAGATGCTTGAAAGAATGAACTAGGTGGAAGTTGTTTTTCGTCTCCTGCTACTATGAGATGCTTAGCTCGATAAATGGACGGAATTGCATTTTCCACTGGACACTGGGAGGCTTCATCAAATATAACAAGATCAAACATATCCTGATGTAATGGGAAAATAGCGCTCACCGCCTCAGGTGTGCATAGCCAACAAGGTACCAATTTTAATAAATCATCGTAAAAATGCCCTACTACTTGGCGTAATGGCATTAACTTTCTTTTTTTATTAGATTCGTGCTTTAATTTTTGCCGTGTGCTCCCCACTACTTGAGTAGCTGAATTAGCAAGTAATGAATCTATAAGTATTGGGACTGCTTTTCGTTTATCATTCAATAACTTTTGAAAACGGTCTAGGTTGGATTTATAAATTTCAGTGGAGACGTCTTTTACATGCGGCTCGGCAGATTCAATCTGTAGAATCCAAGCGTGCAAAAAACTATTTCGAATAAGATTAATCCAGAAATCCACTAAATTCGGAGTGCTTTCGAGTGGTGCCTTTTGAGCGCAACGCTCAAGTAATGTCTTTTTCAAGTCACCCATTTCTTCTTTCATTTGATCTAATCTGCATAAGCTATCAAATTGGTCCAGTGTTCTAAACAATCCTTCATATTCTTGAATACTGTAGACCCCTTCGTTTAACTGTTTAACAAATTCATTAACGGTTTCTCGCTTCAAGTATGGCTCTAAGCTACATATTTGAACATTTAACTCTCTAGTTTGCTCTGCTAATTTTATTAATCCATTTATTTCATTACTGAAAGGCTCATTAAAGAATTCTCCTAAGTGATCATGTGTACTTGGATTGTTAATCCAGTTAGGAAAACAAGTTTGCGTTTCAACAAAAGCTTGAATAAAATCTTTGACATTCTCCTTTAACTTAATCCATACATTCCACTTATCCAGTTGATTTTCTATTGGTGCATCTGAATAGAAGTAAACAAGATTAGCTTCATTTCGGATTTCTTCAAAGAGTATATATGTTTCAACCTTTGCGTGATACTCGTGAAGGGATTGCATGTTAAACGATATTCCATTAGCCTTAAAATGATCTTGAATTTCTCTTTTTAACGAATACCAGCTATGATTAAAAAAACGAGTGAATTTCTTGTTAAGCTCTCCAAAGAGTTTTAGTTTCTCATTCCATTTCACTGCCTCTTCATACCGTAGACCAGTAACAGCCTCTGGACGCTCATTTAATATATTTATTTGTTTTTGAAATGACCCAAACTTTGATTTGATGATTTCAAGATGCTTATCGTTCTCAGTTACCTGGTGAGCATTTTCATCACTAAAAAACCTTAAGATGTGTTTGTGTAAATTTCTATTTTTAATAACAGTCTTCACTTTCTGCATCTCGTAAAGAACATGAATGTTCTCCAGATAATAAACAGGTTCAAATAATAAATGGAGTTCATTCTTAAGATTAGCTACTTGCTTAACATCCTTGACTATTGAACTCAGTATATTGCTCAAATCTAAATGTTGCTTAACTGAAAAGCCCGCGAAACTTTTACGATTATTCCATGGGTGATTTGAAGTATCATATTTCTGCTTCAATTCAATTACGGTCTTTAACTCAATTAAAGTCATTTCCAACTCATCAAAAGTAAGGTTCCCCAATAAATCTTCAACCTCGATAATCAACGTCTGATCCCATTTAGCTTTGCTATATAAATAGAATAAACTTTTACCAAAGGGACGCTCTTGATGTAAAGAGAATGCTGTTTTATTCAACTTCTGAGCCAGTGCAAACTTTTCATTTGAAATACGATCAATGTCCTGTCCCTTTATAGGAAGACTCCGATCAATTACAGAAGCAATTTTTCTATATACATCAATTTTGTTCTTATTAAAGTCATGGACAAGAGCAACATGATTTTGTAAATTGATTTGTCCCAGTCGGTTATACACAACATCCAGCGCCGCTGGTTTTTGACAGACCAACAGGACCTTTTGTCCTTTAGACATACGATCCACAATTAAATTCACGATAACTTGAGACTTACCTGTCCCAGGTGGCCCATGTACAATCAGTCCTTTTCTATTACGAGCAGCTACAACAACTGCTTCTTGGCTAGCATCGGTTTCTAGGACAAAGAAGTTTTCTGAAGGGTGTACTTGATTTAATTCTTCCTCTGAGATCTCCTCAAAATCACCTTCATTTTCTTCAGACCCATTAATTAATGCATCCAAAAAACCATCTTCAGGCAAATCATCTAACAGTAAATTGTAATCATTCAGTAATGTACTTGTTGATTGCTGGAATTTACCCATAACTGCATATGGATATAAAGTAAAGCCCTTTTTTCCTTCTGGTATGTTCTCTTTTTTTATATTTTTAAAAGGAGCAATACTTTGATCAGTCTCCAATGTTAAAGATATATCATGCTTCCGCAGAAGTTCGTAAATAAACGGCAAAATATCTTTTAAGTTCGAAGGTAAACCTGAGGAAATCTCATCCTGAATAGATAAACTTATGTCCCCACCTATGTATTTTTGAATTGCCATAATAAAGGTTTGATTGATGAAAGGGGTAGCCTCTTCTCCCACCCCAAGTACCCAATAAGGTTTGTTATTTACGGTTGCCTTGTTAAGCCTAGCTGGGATGAATAATATTGGACATCTAATAAAAAAATTAGGCACTAAAAACCCTTCCAGAAATCCATAGGCAACGTAAAAAGGATTGTTGCCCGTTTCTTGTTCAATTAGATCAACTTCTCTTTTAAGTTGAATCAGCCTATGGTTAACTAATACAGATTCTTCAACGAGGCTATTCTGTGGAATCAAACTGATTTCGTCTTCTAGAGCACAGACTTTTTCCAATATTGCAACATCAAGTCCTACTTCTATTTTTGAGAAAGAGTGAATATCAAAATGATTTTTATTATAAATTTTCATTAATTTCAAACTTTTATTTTTTGCAGTTAAATCCGTTAAACGATCTCTGTACATTGAAATCAGTTCTTGCATATTTCACACCTCATTATTTTTAAACGACTAGGAAATAATACCTAAAATTATAATACCACTATAATTAGTGTCATCATACAGTTGCAAATAAAACATACATTTTTTTATCATTATGTAAACATATATTAACTTTAGGAAGCTTCAACCCTTATGTTATAATGACGAAAAGGCGGTGAGCAGAATGTCCATTTCAAAAGAACAACTAGAGCAAAGTTTTAAGAATAAACCCTATGTAGAACTTAAAGATCTAGTCCAATTAATCGAAGAAAACTTTGGATTCAACGTTTCGCTACAAAGGAAAGATGAGCAGCTTACACTCACGGATGAGCAAAAGAAGAGAATGACCTCAGTTATTTTTAAAGATGAAGGCGTTCTGTACCAACTTCAACAGGCTCAGAAGGATCGAAAAGATGGAATTTCCACATACAGCGACAGCGAAGAGGAGTTTGCACAATTACTGAATGAGGTCGAAAATGAGAAATAATGGCTATACGGTGCTGTGGACTACTTATGCACGAGTAGCATTGGCTCGTATGAAAAAATTTAAAGTGGACCCGATGAATGTATTCAAGCGCTCAAAAGCTGTTTTAGCTGATGAACCGAAATTCAAAGCTGATGGGGTCTCTGATTTTCCTGGCTTTGAGTTTAATGGCTATTATTGGACTTTGATTGGTAATGTTGTCATCATCTACAGAATTGACGAGGATCTTCGTGAAGTGTATGTGGATGCTTGTTACTTTGCAAATACGGGATTGTCGCATTATATTTTTTGGGGAATAGATCCTGATGAAGAATAGCCCACAATGTAATTACGCATGGGTTAGGCTATCTTTTGTCGTATAGTTCTGCTATCTCAATAAGCCAGATGCGGATTTTCGGTTCGCTAATTTTTCTAATTCCGATAAATTTCCAAAAAAGAGGAAGGTTGTAAGCTTTCAGTTCAGTGAATAATTGAACCTGAATCTGTTTTTGGTGATATAAAGTGAAATCGAAATACCAGAAGATTTCCGCCTCACTCCTTACAAATAAGTAAGTATAGAGGTCGGGTGGCTTTCACTTACTCACAATCTTCTAAAGTAGGCAAGTCAATTCAAAGGTAAGTATGATCTTTTAAATATGACCTATTTTTGATTTTACAGAAAAAGAAGCTGTCCCTATGTAGATAAACTACAATTGAGACAGCACCTTGTTATGAGGAACACTAATTATTATGTTCTGGCAACGCTACATATGGTATGCTGGCTGAACTTTTTTCTAACTCGTGATCACCTTTTTCAAAAAATCCTATCACTTCATCGTTCCAATGCCGTATAACATTAACATCCATTAAATATTGCAGAGACCTCATTATTTTTGATGGTCCATACATTAAAGTCTCTGGCACATACTGCGATATTTCTATGCTTTTAACATTCAGATTCTCCCTCAACTGCAAAGCCGTTTCTGTACCAGCTTTTAGAAGTTTTTCGTATTTTCTATGCAAATCGGGCCGTTTTGCTTTCAATAGAGCTTTAATATTTTTAAATTCGTACTTATCAATCATGGACTCAGCATAATACGGCGTCAATGTTCCGTCTCCAGGGTTTAGATATACATGATTAAAGAAATCAATATCAACAATACAGCCATGTATATTACCTGACCCACCAAATGCCTTAATGCTATTCGATATTGAATTTAGTGCTTTGTAATAATCCGCAAATATTAACTTAACAGCATCAGAGTAATAGGTCATCCTTTCAAAATAATACTCTAAGTCATTATATTCTAATGATTTTGGTGCACCGCCACTCAATAAACTCAATTTTCTCTTCTTGCCATTTTCATATATGAAACAATAAATACCAGATCTTTTGAGCATATGGATATTACCGCTTGTTCTATTAAAGGTCATATTGATCCCTAAAACCCTATTAAAATCTATATATTGCTCCCGTGTAATAGTATGAATCCCATCTGGATAATACAGAAAAACATCGCATTTCCCAGAAAGTGTAAAATGCTTCAATCCAGCCTTTAGACCCTGATATCCAATTTGATTATCTGAATATACTGTACGATCTTCAGAACAACAATACTCATTTCGATGAGTATGACCATTTACATATATCCATTGAGAATTGTAGCCTTCTCTATTCCAGTTATCTTTTGGGGTATGGGTTAGAACAATAATTGGCTTGATACTTATAGCGTTATTTATTATCGTATAGATATTTTCAAAATGTTTGGTTTGCTCAATATCCTCTGCCAAAGATGTAATCGTATTTCTGTAAATTCCTTTCGTTGCATTAAAGCTTGAACTATATCCTGAAAAACCCAATCCACCGAAGATGTTAAGCGAACTTTTCAAACAGATTTCTTTCAGTGTTTCTGCTGGTAATGTTAATAATTCTTCTTCTTTAATGACTACCTGCTGCCCATCTTTCAGTATTAATAACTCGTTATGCAAAAAACAGATATTTAGCGTAGAGAATAGCTCCCGATATTTATTAACAATATCATCTAACCCCTTGCTATAATCATATGGTTTTCCATTTCGGTTAAAGTCCCATAATTCATGATTTCCAAGTATGACTACAATATGACTCGGATTCCATAACTTCGCCAATTCCTCATAAAAAATAACTGAGTTTTCGTAGTTAAAAGAAACATCCCCTGCTATTAACAAGTAATCAGCCGAGGATTTCTGCGTAGCTGTATCAACCATGTGACGAACTAAATCTCGAATAAACCATAGTATTTCCTGCTTTGTTGCACGCTCTGGGAATCTTTTAATAAGCTTGTGATTAATATGTATGTCGCTTACATAGTAAATCTTTCTTTTGTTATCATTAAAGGTAAAATCAATATCAGAATCATGCAGAACGACACAAGCTTCAACAACCTCATTTTCCGCAGATAGCATTAAACCAAAATCTTCACCATACTCTCTAACTGCGGCATGATAAAATGAGTCATCATAAAGCTGTTGAGCTAGCAAGACATCATTGCGAATTAAAGCGCCTTCTATATTAAAGTCGGACAGGTTGACATTCAAAAAATCACAATCACATAAATTCGCATTTTCTAAATCTCCGTCCACATAATCATAGAAATCTGCAAAAGAGTCAAACTCAACAGTTTCACTTTCTTCTCTATAGTGAATTTGTTCCTTTACAATAAATTTCCCACTTTCTTTTTCGTAAAATTTCAGTTTTAATGTTCTTACCCCTAATTGTCGTTCCAATTTAATTATTTGTGGATCGCTGTTAATTTCTTCTGGAAAACGTCTAACAATTGCTCTGATGTACGAACGATCACTAGAAGACATATCTGCACGATCAACAAATTTATGATTAAGGCTATCTAAAAAGAATAAGCACGCTTGTGGCGAATACATACTTTCCTGTATGTACAAATAAGATTGCCAATTACTATACACCGCCAATTCACAAAGCTCTTTTGATTTAAAACGTTCTGGTATAAAATTTAGGGCTAATGCATTGTTATCGACGGCTTGTGCACATAATTTTTTACTTCTACGATTTCCTGGTACAAACTCTAAAGCTAAACCATTCTGCTCAACAGCTTTCTCGCATATTTCTTTTGAAACAAATGTGTGCGGAACATATTTAAGTGCACTGCCATTTTGAAGAATAGCAGTTGTACAATGTTCCTCTGATCTTTCTTTTTCAGGGATGAAGCGAAGAGTTAGTCCGTTTTTCCTTACCGCTTCTAGATATAGTTCACTACTACGAAATTCCTTTGGTACAAAAACTATGGTTATTCCGTCACCGTCATTTTTAACAGCTTCCATACAGATTTCCTTATTCATTAGGTCTTGTGAAACGTATCTAATGGCCCCACCTGTCTGTTTCACAGCCTCTAAACATAGTTCAGGAGTGCGTTCAGTCTTAGGGATTGCCCGTAAGGCAAAGCCTGTCTGCTGAACCGCAAGGATACATCTTTCTGGCGTTTTTTCTACTCTCTCAATATAAAAACCATCTTTTCGAATCTCCGAGAGAATATCTTCTTCATTGTTTCTGACAACCAAATTTGACATTTTGTTTTACACTTCCTTGTTATGTATTATTTTACACTCATTTCAAGCATAATTTATACTATATTCAATGAAGCTTATCACTTATAGGTTAAGAGTTATCTTTCTACATACTGAGTGCTGAATCCTCTATACTCAGAGGAACACTCGTTCACCCCAAAAAGAGGTTCTTGAACTCAATGTTCAAGAACCTCTTTTTCAAATCCAACATATTGCTCGATTAAATTTAGTAGTTGTTCACCGTTAACGGTCTGAATTGATTTATTCTCTGTACATTCTAATGCCTGCTTAGTGAACTGGCCTGTTGTTATATAGAATCCTTCAACTGCATTGCAATCAATCATCGCGCTGTGGAACTTTTGAATATCTGGTCTACCCACTTCTGTCGTTGTGTATCTTTTGCACTCCACTAATCGTACTTCATTATCACTCCTTAAGATTATATCCTTCCCTCCATCACCCGAGCGTTCAAATCTATACAGCCGAATCGTATACCGCGTTTAACGCAACGGCATGGTGAAAAAAGGTCGCTTTCGTTATTAAAACGGGAAACGTTTAGCTCAATAAAATAGCGACAGTCTAGGACTTTATTTTCTTCGTCCTTGGCTATCGCTGTTTCATTTTATATGCTCAGTCTACTGCTTTATTTTCTACTGACATCAATTACTTTATATGTAAAGAGAACGAAACGTCATTTTGTCTAAAGCTCATCATAACCATGAATTTTAAACAATGACTCTAATCGTTCCATGATATAGTCATGTGCTCTTTCCGTAATTTGCAGATGAGATTTTTGTCTATGTGTATAAATAATTTCATTAAAGTTACTTTTCGGATTTGGATATAAAGCTCCCTGTAGTTCACGAGCTAATTCCCTTAGAGATATCCCTTCTTTGATAGGAGCTTTCAAGAAACGTCCCGTACTGAGTTCTACGTAATAAGGATACCTTTTTTTTGCTTGTAAAGGAGATGTATCTTTTATAATGTTATTCTCCTTAAAACCTAAGGTCTTTGTGTAACCCACAATAATTGGTGTCCCTTTATCCTTCTTATCCGTACTTACCATTGCCATAAACAATGTCTGACCATTTTCTATCCCTGAAGGCGACTTTGGAAAAAAAGTGCGATTATGCTCTTTTTTTCTCTCAAAATAGGTTAGATGATTTGGAATACGATTATCGCTAGTCCCCTCAAACTTCAGCCAAATGCCCGTATTTCTATTTCGAATCTGTTCTTCCTTCTCTTCGTTAAGTACTTCTTCCAAAATGTCCTTTTCCTCAGAATTAGTCAATTGATTAGATGTTTGGAAATTAAGTTTCGCTCCCCACTTCACTGTATTAGGAAGTATGGTGACTGGAGATTCGTTTTTTCTTGGTTTATTCTGCGAAGTTGCTCTACCTGTTACTGCATCATCACAATAAGGTTTTTCCTTCTCAATAAGTTGCAAAGTTATTTCCCAGTTTCCTGATTTTGTAATATCATTAAGCAAGCCATCAAAGTAATTATTACATTCAAAAGAAAACTGCGCTTCATTTTCCATAAACACACCAAATTCATGATTTTTATAAAAACCATTTAAGGTAAAGTTTGCGGACCCCATAATCACAGACTCACCATCAAAAATATAAAGTTTAGTATGAAGATCTTGGAGCGCATACATTTTCACTCCAACTTTAATAAGGCGCTCCAGTCCAGCAAGGCTACTGACTCCTTTAATAAAATCTTCTCTGTTGAAACGTGTTATAAATTCACACTCAATGTCTTCCCCTGTTTCCTCAATAAACTTAACCAATGCAACTGCCGTTTTATAACCTATGAAAGGAGAAATAATGCGAATTTGTTTTTTAGTTGAGTCTAATAATGAAAAGAAAGTTATCCCGAAATTCTTGTCTAGAAAGCTAATAGGCAAAATTAGCCCCTCCATTCTCTTATTTATAAACTATTTATTAAGAAATCTCAAAACCTTTGCATCTTCACTTCTGTTCCAAAAAATCAGGATAAAGTTCTACTTCTCCGTCTCCTTGTTCATTACAAATCCCCTCACACTTGGATTTTTTGCACATATTCCAATCATTATATCAAAGTCAATAATATTGGAAAGTATTATTTAAAGCATCCATTTACAAAAGATCCAAGAATAATGACTAAATATAAAAAGAGGCTTTTGAACTCAATGTTCAAGAACCTCTTTTTATAATCTAATATATAGTTATTCACCTTTCGAATTCCCCCTATTATAGCTAATATCAGAATACTTAGAGAGTACTACTCTTATGGTATCGTCCACCAATTCTCCAATAATTTCATCAAGTTTCTTTTCCTTTTCAGTGTACTTGAAGACGATGTTTAACTGCATACACACACCCCCTTAGTAATAAAAATTATTATATTCGCTTCCTATTCACACCTTAACTGTTGAATGTGATAATGCGTTCCACTGCTCCATATAATCGAATAAGGACGGGTCACCAGCTGCTTTAAAAATTAACTTTGTTAACCTGAATCACAAGGTAAACCAACGTTAACCATTATTAGAGGAGGTTAAGATGGCATCAGAAACATTTGGAGTTAAGGTAAACCCAGATATTAAAGAAAAAGTCTTCTCCATGATCTCTGCATCAGGATTATCCAGCAAAGAATGGTTTGAAAGCGTAGTGTCTCTATACGAATTCCAGAAGTACAAGCATCATGAGAGTGCAAAAAAATACTCAAGTGATTTGGAAGCACTACAAGATCATTCCTCACGTATCAATGAAATATTCTCATCCTTGATCAAAAAAGTCATTGATGATAATACCTACAACTCTTCGGAGATTGCAAGAATCGCTTTGGAAAAACAAAACCTTATAGATGATTTAGAACAACAAGTGAACACGCTAAAAGGAGAATTATCAGAAGTAAATCGTGAATTATTGGAGATCCAAAAATCGTGGAAGCAACTGGATGAACTGTCCAGATCTCAGAAAGAAAGGATACTACACGTACAGTCTGAACTCGAAAGACAGAATATTTTAGGCGCGAAGTTTAATCAAGTGGAATTTGAGCATTTATCCATAGAGCTTTTAGGAGTGAAACATACGTTAGAGCTCACAACGTTGCGCCATGAAAAAGAAGTTCAAAAATTAATTGCTCAACACAAACAAGAAATTATCGAGAAGTATATGAACAATCGCAAATCTTCTGTGGAAAGAAAAAAGGATAGCCCCCCAAAGAAGGTCGTTCAGGAGGAGTTCTCCTTCACACCAACTCAGAAAAACTTAAGTGTTGATAGCTCAAAGGATTTATCAAATACCAAAGATTGATGAAAACACAGAAACCAACCTACCACGGTTGGTTTTTGTGTTTTCATGCTGTTTTAACGATACGCCCTCAAAGTCTCGTTCACGTATATAAATTGTTATTCACATATGTGAATAAGGACTGTGATAAAAGACCATATTATGACTTGTGAAATTCTGTAATCACTTCCCACACTTAAAAGGAGTCTTTTATGAAGAGACCTATCATTGACAGTAAACTAAAAATCCGTTCCATAAGTTATGTTCATGATCCTGAAGCAGCTCAGAAATGGTTCGAAATGTACGTAGAAATTCTGACAGATGGGCTTATTCAAAAATCAGCAAAAATGTGTTCAGAAGATCATATAAATGATTATGATGAAAATCTCTTAAATAAGGATGAATCCATATGACCCAAACCGTTGCTTATTATCGCAGTTCAACTGATTTACAAGAAGACTCTGTTTCTACACAAGAGTTCTATGCAATGCAATATTGTTCTGAAAAGATGCTGCTAATTGACAAAGAAATCAGTGACGAATTTGTCTCAGCAAAACTTACGCCTCTTAAAAAGCGCAAATTCAACCAGATACTCGATGGCATAAAAAAAGGTGAATTTAATACTTTAATTATCTATAAACGTGATCGACTTGCTCGTGATGTAATAGAGTATATGGAAATTTTTTCGGTATTGAAAAAATATAACGTTGAGGTTCACTTCACAACCTCTCACGAGGCTCCCATGCGGTACGATGAAACAGGAGAGTTTTATGAACTGATTATGGCGGGTCTTTGTCAGCATGAAGGTGAGCAAATAAAACTTCGAATAAGTGAAGGTAGATCTGCCTCCTTTGAGCAAGGAAAACATAAAGGGATTCTACCGTATGGATATCTAGTGGATAAAGATTCGGGCAAAATCTATGTACATCCTGAAGCTAAGAAAGATATTTTATTTATTTATTCTGAATTGTTAAGTGAAAAGCACGCTACTCTAAACGAATTAAAACTGTACTTAAAAAAACATCATATTCAGCGACTACGTTTAAAAGAAAGCAAAAAATTCAACCCAGAATGGGAGGTGAAGGCAATCGAAGATATGATATCAAATACCATGTATATGGGCATTCGTCAAATGAATTTCAAGGGAAAGCTTCACACCTATACTAGTAAAGATTATGCACTACTATCCGTAGAAAAGTGGCACAGAGCACAAGAAGTTTTAAAAAATATAAATTCAAAAAAATCACGTTCTAAGAGACCGATGGGTTCTTTTTTACTTGAAAACTATATTAGTTGCCATGAATGCAAACAACCACTCACACCAATTATGCGTATGCGAAAAAAGGTTTGGATTGGAGTTTACGAATGTAAAGCACATAAAGTCAAATTGCTAAGTGATGAGGTTGAATCGGAAATTCTCGATAAATGTTGCTGTCATTTTTTCTCTCTTTTATCCGAATATGGTGAGGATTTCTATAATAAATTTTTAACTGGAAACGTAAATAAAATAAAAATGTTAACTAATAGACTCGAACAGATCATTGATCTATTCAATACTCAAATTATTCATAATGTAGCCAGATTAATTGGAACAAATAATGTTCTAGAAAAGACACGTTTAGAAAATAAACTAGTGACCCTAGAGCTTAAACTTAAACATGTTAAGGGTAAAAAGGAACAGTTGTATCTTACAATAGAACAACTTAAGAAGTTGCCTGAACAAATCAGCTCATTCAAAGATAAAACTAAATTTACCGATGCATTAAAGAATTCACCACATAATGAACGTCTAATATTACTAAACAATATCATTATGTCTGCCTATGCTACGCATGAAGGATTAAAACTATTTTTGAAACATCCCATTAAAGGATCGGAGGAAATTTTTATTGAATATTCATAATGTCCTACTGCCAGGAAAAAAAGGAGCATTTTATGGTCGCCATTCAACCGAAGAACAAACGATTGATACCCAACTTCACTGGGCCAATGAATTAGCGAAAGAATTCGGCTGTGAAATTATTAAAGAATTTGTAGATATAGGTGTTTCCGCTGTTAAGAAAAATATGTCAAAACGCAAAGGCCTTACAGCGCTGATGACCTACCTTGAAACTGCTGAAATTGACTTTGTTATAATTTATGATCACACTCGACTAGCAAGAAACGCTATGGAACATCAAAAAATCAGAGGATTCTTCAACAGCAAGAAAATCCCAGTAGTGATGTGTTCTACTAGAGATATGTATAACTCAGGTGATCTTCTTGGTGAACTATTGAAAGACGGTTATAGTAAATATGAAGCCGACGCCATTAGGCAGCGTACCGAAGATAACCACTATAAAAAAATTAAAGAAGGTATTTATCGTGGTGGTAAGCTTCCTTTTGGATATAAATTTTCACCTGATGATTATATCTTTAAGGTCTTACCAGATGAAAAGGAAATTGTAGATGATATATTTCAGAAGTATCAAGAAGGAGAAGGCTTTCACGCGATAGCTTTGTCTTTAAAAAAACAAAGTTTTCATGGTCGAGATTGGACTAAAGATGATGTGAAACTCATTATTACAAACCCATTTTATGCTGGATATCTAACAGCAAAGCGTTTTCATCCTAACAGCCACAGACAACTTACAGACAAAGAAGAGTGGATTATGGGATACTGTGAAAGAATAACACCCTTTATTCGATATGAAGTGTGGGAATATTGTTATGAAACATATCGTTCAAAAAGAAAAGGTAATGTATCTCCGAAAAATTTCAAGACCCCCTTCCTCCTGCGTGACATACTGTTTTGCAAAAATTGCAAAACACCTCTGAAATGCAAAAATCAGAAGAACAAGTACCACGGCAAACCAAATGGAAACTCAATTTACTATTGCGAGAATAAAGCATGCAGCCTTAGACTCGAAAAGAATAAGGTTCATGAAAAATTTATTGAGGAAGAAATGTCCGCAGTGTTAATAAAATACATCTCTACTCAACATAAGGACATACATGAGGAGATACTTATCAACCTAAAGCAAAAAGTTGATAAATTAAGTCAACAAATAATAGAACTTGAAATAATGATAGATGAATTTACGTTGCAGATCCGACGAACGGAAGCAGAATTACATTCTTTAGACCCCAACAAACCACAAGAATTAAAAAATAGTTTCCTAAGATATCGAATCTTACTTAAGGAGAAAATTAATAACACACAACAATTGATCAATGAGAAGAAACTAAAGATTTCTTATATTGAGAACGTTGAATCTGATTTTCTACTTATGAAAGGTCTGCTGGTGGATACAATCTTACTGGAGTATAATGGAGAAATTGACCCGCGCCTTCGAAGACTTCTATTATATTTGTTTGAACGAATTGAAATTGGTCCTGACCTTGTCTATGACGTTACAGCTCGGATTGATTTAGAGAATGACACGCCTGTAGTACTAAGCGGCTTTATAACCTAAAGCCGCTTTTTTGCGCGTGTTTACTGGGTTCTCGGTTTTTGGGACAAGTTTTCTATTTTTCTAGGTTTTAAGGGGAGGAAAGGGATCCCTTTCCTCCCCTTGAAACCTAGAATAAGTCTTCAATAGGCTTGTCTATTGGGGGAACTGAGGGTTGTCCAACTAAGGAAAACCATCATGAAAAGTCTTCTCGGTAATTAGGTTGTTACTTCCTAAAATAAATCAAGTTTCTCGGTAATTAGGAGACATTTGCAATCCTTACATGTTCACCAGCTTATGAGTTCCTAATTTGGAGGTTACTTGTACTCTTCGATCATATTCTTAATTCACCCAACTTCTCATCAATTATGAATTCAGAACCTAATGGTATTCTGACTTATTTCAATCTCGCTACAAAAAATCCCGTTACTTAAATCAAAAAAAGAGCTCGCTAACAGCAGCGAGCTCAATAATCTCCGCATTCATCACTTTAGCGTGCTAATATTTCAAAAACAAGCCCTCTCATCGATAAACTAGTTATATTAATAACCTTTAATGTTATAACTCCTGTCTATACTTATTCATTTCTTCATCAACAATCCGCTGAACTACCTCTAGAAACAAAGCGTGATATTTTTTAGCCGCTGCGGGATCATTAATGTATTTTACAGATTGAATTTGGGCATCCTTAATCTCTTGATACCTTTTTTTCATGGACTCAATTCCTTTCTAGTAATTGATTAATAGGAGGTTGTGTGATGCAGGAAATCGGTCGACAAATTCGTCAGATACGTAATCGGAAAGGCATCAGTCTCAATGCTTATGCTAATGAACTTGGCGTTTCTCCAGGTTACCTTTCTAATCTAGAAACAGGGAAAACCCAAAACATAACCCTTAAGGTTCTAGAGCAACTACAAAGTGATCTTTACCTAATTCCATTTCCGACGGACGATAACGATGAACTGCGGATGCGACTTGATCGGGTTTATGAGCTTCTTTCAGCCTTGCAAAACTGTAAGCCTGATGCCGTTGAATACTTGCTTCGATGTGTGGAAGAAGGGGCAGAAGTTTTTCTTACACATTACTCCACTAAATCTCTGTAGTTGGTAATATGTGCATGTTCATGAAAAAGTATTCATAAAAATGAACAAACATTTACTCCTGTGAATATAGATCAAACAAAAGGGGAGTCTAACCTGCATCAGGTTGGCTCCCCTTTCGCTGCATTAAAGATAAAATGCTTGCTCAGAAAAGGAGAGTCTATCCCACATCGGGTAGACTCTCTTCTTTATGAACAAAGCTTATTTTATATCCACTTGCTTGTTCCGAGCCAACGGTCTCTGTAAGAAGATGTTCGGCAGCGCGTTCTTTTAGCGTCTTCTCCCAAGTAGCGAAGTGTTCCGCTAACTTCTCTAATGTTTCCGAATGAGCGATATCCTTAAGATTTCCAAAGCAAATCTGCTCGTTAGGAGTGTTGACAATAAAACGGATCTTCAGGTCCATCGTGCCTCCCCCCTTAATACAACCTATGTAGAGGAAAGGCGTGGACAACCCTATAATCGTAAATCCAATTTTTGGCGCATAGAATAAAGGACCAGCCCCTCAGGAGGTATAGCCCATGAATGTCGAGAGCACCACAAGCCGTTTTGTAGCGATTTATTGCCGCGTATCGACCGATGAGCAGGCCCGTGAGGGTGTTTCTCTGGATGAGCAACAGGAGCGCCTTAAGGCCTATTGTAAGGCCATGGGATGGTCAGATGAAGTCCTCTTGTTCATTGATGATGGATACTCCGCAAAAAGTACAGACCGCCCTCAGCTCAAACGGTTGATGACATACATAGAGAACGGTGAAGTATCGAAAGTCATGGTCACCAAGTTAGATCGGATGAGCCGCCGACTACTGGACTTACTTACGCTTATTGATATGTTCCAGCAACATGAGGTCGCTTTTATTTCAATCAGTGAATCATTTGATACTAATACCCCTTCTGGTCGCCTGACGCTTCAAGTACTCGGTGCAGTCGCTGAATTTGAACGTGAGCGAATTCGTGAGCGTGTCCTGGACAATATGTTCCATGCAGCTAACCAAGGCAAGTGGTTGACCCAAAGTCCTTATGGATATCGCCTTGAAGACAAAGTACTTACCATCCACGAGCCCGAAGCAAAAACTGTGCTGCAAATATATGATCTATATCTCAAACAGGGTCTGGGATTCTTTGCGATTGCCAGACAACTAAACGTAGAAGGCATTCCTTCCAGGCACAACAAAGAATGGTCGATTCGTTCCGTTAAACTGCTACTTACCAATCCTGTATATAAAGGCACTTTTGTTTGGAATCGTGTGGATTCAAGCAAGAAAAAACGAACCAAAAAGGACGATAAAGATTGGATTGTCATTGACGATTGTCTACCTGCCATTATCGACAAGAACACTTGGGAAAGAGTACAGAACAAAATGAACAGACCAAATATAGCCCCCCGCGCGCAGACCAGCCCCCATCTTCTCGGCGGCATACTGAAATGTGGAAACTGCGGCTCAGGAATGAGCATTGGATGGTCAGGTTCACGAGACAGACGTTACCGCGTCTACCGCTGTTCTGCGAATAAGAACAAAGGAACATGCACAAGCAAGCAGTACAAGGCAGACGAAGTGGAGTCCTGGTTTTTGCAGGGGTTAGCAAGTTTGTCTGATTCATTTAGCCTTGAACTGGTTCCTCATCTCGTTGAGAAAGCCCGCAGCAGTCAAAGCAGCCGTGGGGATCAACAAATTATAGCAGCTAAAAATCGTTACAAAAGAAAGGTGGAAGCCTATACTGCTGGGTTGATTGAATTACAAGATCTTAACGAGGAGAAGCAGCGCATGGAACGGATCATTCAAGAGAATCAGAGTTCGGATGAAAAGCGAGAAAAGATACAGGTGGAAGAGTTGAAGGAAATATTTGAAAGCAAGATTAAG
Source organism: Paenibacillus sp. B2(2019) (assembly GCF_008370385.1). Taxonomy (NCBI): domain Bacteria; kingdom Bacillati; phylum Bacillota; class Bacilli; order Caryophanales; family Paenibacillaceae; genus Paenibacillus; species Paenibacillus sp. B2(2019). The sequence goes on along the minus strand of NZ_VTZR01000017.1, from coordinate 154,103 downwards.
ACGGTTCTGGATGCGATAAATGTGATGCCTGTTGAGGAGGCTAAGGCATTGCTTAGGACGTTGGTTTCGAAGGTGACGGTTTTGGGGGAGGGGGTGTTGGATATAGAGTTGGAATTAGGATAATAGTAATAAAAGTCACTTTTTACAACCAGGGACTTTTATTACTAGAAATGAAATTAAATAGCATCTTTACTTCAGTATTAATCTTACTTATTCGTTTTATTATTTTATCAGATTGGTGTTCATGAATTTTTGGAATCAACTCAAAACTAATTTCATGGTCTATTCAGGCTTGTCTCACATAAAATTTGGTAATAATGAAAAAAAAGGGTGGTGTTAAATATGGTCAAATTTTTTGGATTTATTGATGGAAAAGACTTAGAGAATCGAATAAACGAATGGAGCCGATCAGATCTCAGTATACGAATAACTTTAATTAACTATCAAACACAAATAATTGAACGAGAAGTATGGCACTTCGCTCTTGTTAGCTATCAGTATGACAAATATCCTAATCATTGAGAAACTCCATATTTACATATTTCAAAATATAAATATGCGATCCAATTTGCAATTTCTTCATTCACACATTTAAACAACAAGTCGGTATAAATATCTTTTGATTGAAGATTATTTCTCTCAGATCCGAGAAGCAAATGAAAAAAACGATTTCTCAAACGAATAATAAATGTAATAAGATCTTTATTATATATTTGAATCTGAGAACCATTTAAGGTAACATCTAACCCATTAGTTAGACTCATTAATGCATTAGCAATTTTAGTTGATTGATCTCCTGTTGATGCTAGAACATTAATTGAACAACGATCATTTTTCAGCACAGAATCTGCTATAAGTGTTTTTTGAAATTCTTGAAACATTTTTAATTCAGAGGAGTTACTATCATTCGAAAAGAATGATTGCATAGAATTAAAAGTGCCTTTATAGCTATTTGAATGTTTTGCGTACAACAATGGAAAAGCATATGATAAGTGCTCGATGGCTCTGTATAAGTGTACAAAAGCTGACATATATGCTTTTTTTGATTTTTGATAGAAATAATTACTGAATTCTGAGAGCAGATCTTCAAAAAAAGCAGTATTCACCCTATTTCGCATGAAATATGCATTAACTATATCAAAATCTCTCATCGGAACTTGACTATCAAGAACCGCTAAGTGATTTAATCTTGTAACACTTTTACAACCTAAGATTGAATAATTAGTTCTTTGTTTTATTGTTATATTATCGAAGTTATGAGAAACATTAATTGTACCTAATAACAATCTAAATAGTATGGCTTCCTTCGATGGTCTCGTCAAAGTTAATGAGGAAGGTAATCTTAGTACAAGACTATCTGATAATACCTCGTGGTAGGTGAAGACCGTGCCTTGGATACTCATTCTCATTTAAATCTCCCTAACTTGTGATAACTTATCAACAAGTTGATTTTCGTCCATTTCTTTGCATACATTAAAATTCTCTACAAAATATTGCACAGACCTACGTCTTGCCATACCCAGTTTAATTTTAGATACATCTAAAAATGAAAATGCCTCATCTAATTTTTGTATTTGGGATTTAAATCCCTCAATATCTTCATCAAAGATTTCAATATAACTTTTCTGAATACCCGCAGAAAAACCAATCAAATTATTAGGCAACGAAAACCATGAATAGAGTTCTTTATCCTCGCTCATTTTGCTTACAAAGTCAATTACCCCTGTAAATTCAATGGATCGCTCTGGTAAATTAGAGTCAATTATTTGATCAGTAATGAGCTCGTCTAATTTTGACTCGATAATCTTTTGATTATCAATATTTATTGTGTTACTAATAAATGCCAAATATGCTTTTATTATATCACCCTTTTTAAATTCACTCTTAAGTTCTTTCTTCATTTTATCTTTTTTAGTTCTCATCTGTTCTTTTTCAGTCTTTGTGTTTATATTCAAATTCATATCATCAAATTTATATATGTTTTGAGCTAGCATCTCAATTTGATGCCTTGCCGACATTGGTTTCTGTCCATTGTTTAGTGTAATCATCCGATATAACAACTTGTCCATTGAATCGCAGATCAATATATTCAGATACAATGGTCTTTCTAAATCAACATCCTCCCTAATACGGTTTAATGTATTCAGCCTTTGGATCCCGTCCAATACAAAAGCGTTTTCAATGTTCGATTGAACATATTCACCAGTATTATTTTTATAATCATCATCATTGGTGACAATTGCAATTGTTAGAGGAGGCATTATGCAACCTTTTACTATATCCTTCTCTAATTTTCTATAATATTTAGCGGGAAGGGTGTTCCTCTGGTGATCTAGCCTATCAATCAGCGGAACAAGGTTAGTTAGTGCAAAATCATAATTAACCTTTGAAGTTATAAAATAACTATTAATAACTTTATCAATTTGAGTATCAAGAATAAGAAATGACAAATCAATCAACCTTTCAGGTTTAATTTCATAATATTTATTTCATTTTTTTCAAATACAAATATTAGATTGAAGTCTAATACTTTCCAGCCAGTCCACCTTTGTTTATTCTAAGATCACCTAAAATATTACTTTATTCAGCATTGGATGACAATCTTTTGTTTATAGCCGAGACTACAATCCATCTCGTAAAAATTTAAGCACCTTAGCAATACGAAGGCTGGGCTTCGTACTGGCATCAGCGCATCGTCCGTGAACTGGATCTGACCGAAGAAGAAACCGTAGAATACGCTAAACTAAATTCCTCCGTCGTGCAGCCTTCACGGCAAAGCCTGAATCCATACTATCTTGGTCTAAAAATCTTCGAAGACATCGAACGCCGCTGGGACCGCGAGAAAATATTTGAGGTTCGCGAGTTGGAATCCGATACCTCTTTTATCCGCAGCTATCTGTCCAAAGAACTGGTGAACGACCTCGATCTTTATGTTTTTGAGAAAAAAGGTCCAGAATGGAAAATCACCGACAAAGCATGGGAAAATGTACGGGATCAACTGGTGCTCGCTCGAGTCAATGGCGGGTCACCTTACTTGGTCATAGAGGATGCCGACTTCGAGAAGAATGGCGAGTTATTTATCACCCACCGCTATGAAAGTATCGAGCTGGATCTGAAGTACCTGGAACGCACACTCCCGCATATCTACTCATTATGGGGGCGCACCGTTCATCTGCAGACCGTCGTGGAGGACAAAAAGGCGCGGTTCTCGTATGATGGCAAAAAGGTGCAGCGGAAGTTTATTTAAAAGAGGAATAAGTGAATAGTGCGCTATTGCTTGAAAAATAAAGCGGCAGAACTGGACGCGTAGTACGTCCCTGGTCTGCCGCTCTTTATTTGGTCTGTTGATTATTCGGATTCATTTAACATCTTTGAAAAATATTTCGGAGCCTCAGTAAATCCTTGTCGGGCATAAAATCTATGCGCATCAGTTCTTCTAGAGTGGCAATGAACTTGAATTCGGTCACAGTTTCTTTTTCTAGCTAAATCAGTGCAATATTCCTCAAGCATCCGTCCAATTCCCTTGCTCCTAATGGCATTACTTACCACAAGATAGCTTATAATTGCAGTATCCCCTGTGAGCCCTAATTGAGGTATGTAATGCATGGAAATGCAAGCGCTTCTCTAATCATCTGTTTCACTCCCCGAGATTATCAAGTTACACGTCTATTTAATCTATTAGACTACGGGAGGGGATAAACGTCAATCATGTCCTAATCAATTCATTTTAGCTACATTAAATGAGAAAGCCCGCAGCGTGTAACCCGCTGCGGACCTTCTTACGTCGACACCCCGTATCGACTGAATAATTAGAACATGGCAAATGCTGCAGAGGTGAAAGTAACGTAGGGAAGTTTGGAACTGTAGGAGCGTAGCGCTCGCCTTTGTCTTCGGATGTTATCCGCATAAGCGGTAAAAATCAAGAACATCTGGAGACAACAGCGACCGAAAGTCCAAACATTCCCGTAGTTACTGCATCACCGAGGAGCCTTTCCCTTTGCTTTATTATTTCGTTCAAATCATTCAGTCGATTTTTTCACAGGAACATAAATCTCCATCACCGTATCCGGCCGCGAGTGACAGCGTTCATCATAGAATTCGAAATCCAGTTTACTATCATCATAAACATAGCCACTATCCTTAAACCATTCTTCGAAGATGTACTTCCATGTGCTTTTTATAACCTGTGCAAACTGTATTTGCTCTGTATCCGTTGATGTATCCACTGGCGGCGTTGTGAACACAGCATATTCGGCTTCTGGCACATCCATCGTCAACATATCATCTTCCACCTTGGAGTAGTCCTCTACAATAACACCTAGAAGATAAGTCGCATTACCATTATCTGAGGAAGGAATACATAAGCCGACTTCTCCGTGTTTAGGCGGGTTTAGTATTTTATACATTTTGGACTCCAGATTCTCACCCTCATAATGACTCCAAAAAGATGCAATATCCTTGGTGTACATACTTCCAGCAACATTAGTTTGGATCCCATACCCAGCGACCTTAAATGCAGGCTTGCGAACAATAACAGGGTTCATTATAAAACCTCCGATTTCAATTAGTGTTTTTCCTTTAGTAAATCCGTCCATCCGTGCGGCATACTGTGTCGGGCTATAGCCAAAAGCCTTGCGAAAGGCCTTAGTGAAACCACTTTGTGTCTCAAAACCATAGTCCAGCGCGATATCAATGATTCTTCTACCGGCAAACAATTCAATGGACGCTAAAGATAATTTCCGGCTCCGCACATATTCCATCACGGACATTTCCTTGCATAAGCTGAACACTCGGCAAAAATGATACACCGAATATCCAACCTCAGCGGCTATTTCTTCCACTGTTATATTTTCTTTGATATGAGCTTCAATATATTCAACACATTTCTCTATATCTTTACTGTAATTCAAGTGCAGCACCAGCCTTCCCCCGTACGGTGATTTCATTATATCAACTGCAAGTGTGTAGGATTGTTCCTGTTTTGCTGAGCTGTATGATGCTGTATGATCTAACACTTTCTTTAGTTAGCTGTCATAGAAACCTGCAAATGTACAGCTTTTTACATTGATATCGTCCTCATCTAGCTCAAAAGCTGCAAAAATACAGGAATTTTCCCTACTTGGGGTTTGAAAGTGACTTACACCGCAAAAAAACTGCAGATTTGCAGGAATTACTAATTTAAAGAGCTTTGCCATATATAATAATGTACATTTGCAGTTTTTTCCTGTAAGGGCGGCTCCCCCTGCTACTTTTCATGGTTCATGCATTACTTTTCGGACGCGCGACCAAAGCCTAATTCCACACAATCTCACGTATTGATACACGTAAAAAATATCTATCACATAAAAAAAGACCACCAAATGGTGGTCCGCAATTTACTTGTATTCTTTTACCGATTAAGCAGACTGCCCACATACTTCAGCAGCTCATTAGCGCAAATTGGGCAATAGTGATGCCCATCAATAAGTCTAGCGCACACCTCATTGATCCGTTTAAGCTGACTTTCATCCGGCGTTTTGGACGAGGTGGTGATTTTGACGATATCTTTGAGATCTGTGAATAGCTTCTTCTCAATCGCTTCCCGTAGGCGGTCGTGGTTGTTGTACTCGAATTTCTTCCCTTTGCGTGAATACGCGGAAATCCGGATCAGGATCTCTTCCCGGAACGCTTTTTTCGCATTCTCAGAGATACCGATTTGCTCTTCAATCGAACGCATTAACCGCTCATCCGGCTCCATCTCCTCATCCGTCAGCGGATCGCGGATTTTGGACCAATTGCAGAAGGCTTCGATATTATCGAGATAATTCTCAAATAATGTCTTGGCGGACTCCTCAAAGGAGTAGACGAAGGCCTTTTGCACTTCGCTTTTAGCTAAAATGTCATATTCTTTGCGGGCAATGGAGATGAAGTTCAAATAACGCTCCCGCTCCTCTTTTGTAATCGATGGATGCTGATCCAGGCCGTCTTTAATTGCACGCAACACATCCAGTGCGTTCATGCACTGCAGATCACCTTTGATCAAAGCGCTGGAAATCCGGTTGATAACATACCGCGGATCTATTCCGGACATGCCTTCATCCAAATACTCCGTTTGCATCTCCTTGAGATCTGCTTCTTTGTAGCCTTCGACCTCTTCACCATCATACATGCGAAGCTTTTTTATCAGATCCATGCCTTGTTTTTTACTTTCTTTCAGACGGGTCAGGATCGAGAAAATAGCAGCGGCACGCAGCGCATGCGGCGCAATATGCACATGGTTCATATCACTCTGGGCGATCAACTTCGCGTAGATTTTTTCCTCTTCCGATACTCTGAGGTTATACGGAACAGGCATCACAATCATACGGGACTGGAGCGCTTCATTCTTTTTATTAGAAATAAACGACTTATACTCGGTTTCATTGGTGTGAGCTATGATCATTTCATCCGCACTGATTAGCGCGAACCGGCCAGCCTTGAAATTTCCTTCTTGCGTCAGTGACAGCAGATTCCATAGAAACTTTTCGTCGCATTTGAGCATTTCTTGAAATTCCATCAGCCCACGGTTAGCTTTGTTCAGCTCTCCGTCAAAACGGTAAGCGCGTGGATCGGATTCCGAACCAAATTCAGTAATGGTCGAAAAGTCGATACTTCCTGTCAAATCGGCGATATCTTGCGACTTCGGATCGGATGGACTAAAAGTACCAATCCCTACCCGCTCTTCTTCTGACAAAATGACACGAGCCACTTTAACCTGCTCAATATCTCCCGCATAATCATTTCTCAGCCGCATCTGGCAGGATGGGCACAAGTTGCCCTCAATACGCACACCGAGTTCTTTTTCAATCTCTGGACGAAGCTCCAGGGGGATCAAATGTAGTGGATCCTCATGCATCGGGCAGCCCTCAACCGCATATACCGCACCCGCATCCGTCCGCGAGTATTGTTCCAAACCTCTTTTTAACAGCGTGACTAGGGTCGATTTCCCCCCACTGACAGGTCCCATCAATAACAGGATCCGTTTACGAACATCTAGCCGGCGTGCTGCAGAGTGAAAATACTCCTCCACTAACTTTTCGACTGCACGATCAAGTCCAAAAATCTCTTGTTCAAAAAACTTATAACGTTTGCGTCCGTTTATGTCCTCTACGCCATGCGACTTGATCATGTCATAAACGCGGGAGTGAGCGGTTTTTGCGGGAGAGGGGTCTTTTTTCAAAAGTTCTATATATTGCTTGAAGGTCCCGCTCCACGCCAAACGGTCGTTCTCAGCCCGATACGAAGCTATTCGCTCAAAAATATCCATTGCTCGCTGCCTCCTCTTGCGCTCCTACTTGCTCTCCTATAGCGTTAAAAAGTGTATTACATACCTATGCGGCAAGCGCGGAATAGTTGACCTCTTTTTTGCTGTGCTATAATAGAGAATCATAAAATCGCAGTAAAACCTTAATGAGAACCCGAAAAAAAGAGCTACGGGAGTGACACTATGGCGGTACGACATGAAACGGAGCTGTATGCTCCTTTGAAGGTTTTTTTTGAAAAGCAAGGATACAGCATCAAGGGTGAGGTTCGGACTTGTGATTTGGTGGGTATTCGTGAGGATTTAGAGCAGCCTCTAATCGTAGAGATGAAAAAATCGTTCAACCTCGCCTTGCTCCTGCAAGGCGTGGAACGGCTAAAGCTCAGTCCTACGGTCTATCTCGCAGTAGAACGTGTCCGTGATAAAAAAGGAGCGGTAAACCAGCGCTGGGGCGAGCTTAGCGGACTGTGCCGCCGCCTTGGTCTCGGGCTGATCACCGTTGTTTTTTATAAGACCAAGGCCCCGCTGGTCGAGGTGCTCGTCGAGCCGGACGAGACGCCACCTGCGCAGCGCAGCAACAAGCGGCGGCGCGAGCGCCTGCTCTATGAGTTCCGCGAGCGCAGCGGAGACTACAACACCGGCGGCAGCACGCGCGTCAAGCTCGTGACGGCCTACCGTGAGAAAGCGCTGCGTGTCGCGCTTTCTCTGCAGGCAGCGGAGGCAGAGGCCGCCGTCGCTGCCGAGAAGGCCGCTGCGAAGGCTTCGCTTGCAGCGGGCAAACGTGCAGCGGCGAGCACCGCTGCACAGGCTCCGGCGCTGAGCTCAGCGCCGGAGGGGCGTGCTGCCGGGGACACGGCAGCACGGGAGGCAGCGGCGGCTGGCACGCGAAGCGGTGCCCCTAGCGCTGCCTCAAGCGCCCGCTCGGCCGGGATCTCTCCGGCCGAGCTGCGGAAGCGTAGCGGCGTACCGAACACCGCCGCTATGCTGCAGCACAACTACTACGGCTGGTTCCACCGTGTCAGCCGTGGGCGCTATACCCTGACCCCAGCCGGTCAGGCCGCGCTAGTAGAATACGCCGCTATAACTGGCGGCGTACCCCATGACAGCAATCATCACAGTAATTAGCTTGCCTATGCTAAGCAAAAAATTCTTTCAATTTCAAATTTTTGCTGGAGCCTTTATCTTTTTCTCTGCTTTTGATCTTTCACTCTGACTTTTATCATTATCCGATTTTGATCTTTCACTCTGACTTTTATCATTATCCGATTTTGATCTTTCACTTCGATTTTCGTCTTCGAATCAGGTTCTAATCATTTACTCGGACTTTAAACTTATTATTCTAATGCACACGTAACAATGTCTAGGTAACGCCAAAAAGCATCCCATCGACGGGATGCTTTTTGTGTTCCAATCCGTTAAGCCATAGAAACAGAACTTACCTTCGAAGCATTAATCTCAAGCTGACAAGTTGAATTAAGGGGAAATCATCCCTATAATTCCTCAATATACGCGCTAAAAACCGAGATATAGGGATTTCCTCCCTATAAATGCATAGATTGCTCCATAAAAGGGCTTTTTCCGAAATTTATAGGGAGAGATTCCTATAATCTCCATTCCAGAATATAAATCAGCCAGTTATAGGGAGAAATCCCCTATAATGACCTCCCCCGCACTCTACTCCTTGCCTAATGCACCACTCTGTCCTTTATGACTTCCTGGGTGTGTCATACATTGATCTGCCAGTTCATCTGCCCACACATCTACCTGCGCATATAACCGCTCATCAACCTGTGTGTTACTTTTATACGTCCGATCCATCAGATTCCTAATCAGCACTCACCTAACTCCGAGCCGTGAACTCCTTAACCGCCTCGCTCATTAGATTCATACCAAGTAGCAGCTCATCCCGGCCGGGATGGCTGAAGTTAAGACGAATGTGATTTCCGCTTCCATCTACGCTACATAACGGTCCTGGCAAAAATGCCACTCCCTTACCTAGCGCACATTTTAGCAGTGCCATAACATCCATTCCCTCCGGGGGAGATACCCACAGGAACATACCTCCTGACGGCAGGTCGTAGGAGCTTCCTTTCCAAGCTGGACGTTTTAGCAGTTCAACCATTAACTTCAGTCGGGTATTATATTCTCGGTTCAGCTGCGCAATATGCTCACGAAGATCAAAAGCAGTCACATCCAATAAATGATGCAAGAGCCGCTGATTTAATGCGCTCGATTGCCAGTCTGCCATCTGCTTGGCAGCAGCCATCATCCCGATCACTTCCCGGCTACCTGCAGCCCAGCCCGTCCGCAGCGCGGGCGCAACGGTCTTGCTGAACGAACCGATATATAATACGTGTCCGCCATCACTTATATTTTCCAGCGCATACAAGGATGGATATCTTGTGGCCCAATGTTCACCATACTTCTGGAAATGTAGATCACCATAAGAATCATCTTCTACAATCAGGATGTTATACGCGATGCAAAGATCCAACACCTCACGCCGTCTCTCTAAGCTCCATAGGATGCCACTTGGATTCGTAAAGCTTGGTGTTGCGAACAACATCTTAGGCTTATGCAGTTCAATTTGCCTCCGCAAATGATCTGGATGAAGCCCGTCCAAATCACCCTCTACAGGAATAATGATGGCACCCTGCATCCGAAGAGTTTGCAAAAATCCTGGAGATGTCGGATTTTCTACTAATACACGATCTCCCGGATCAATATACACCCGCGACAACAAATCAATCGCTTGCTGGCTCCCCGTTGTTAGCAGAACTCCACCCTCAGTAACAGTTACCCCTTTTTCTCTGAGCCAATCCCCGGCAAGCCACTCCCGAAGTGGACCATACCCTGCAGGATCACCATATTGAAGTGCTCCTGCATCTGCAGATATCACCGTAGAGGCTGCTTCGGCAAGCAGCGATAATGGGAACAGTTCTTCCGCTGGTAATTCTTCAGCAAGCGATATCATGGAGCTTCTCCGTGTTTGGGTGCGAATACTTAGAAGCGGTGACGATAGCAGTGTGTGCGCGCGAGCAGAAAATTGGTAAAGCATGCGAAATCCCCCTTCCCTAGTACCAAGTAGAAATGGCTAAGTTATCCTCTTTCGAGGACGATTATCCATTTAACGTGATATGCTTTCTTCTATTTCAAGAATATTCCGCCTTTCCCGTCATTATGTCGTATAGCTTGGGTTATGCGTAGATTTGCCTGTTTTGTCTTGAAAAGAGAGCAAATTTCTCAATGGCCTGCGCTCGCGTCGAAACATCAAGCTTCACATAAATTTTGCGCAAGTAATTGTCAATCGAACGACGACTTACTGCAATTTCAAGCGCTATTTTATCATAAGTAATCCCCTGAACGATTCGCTCCATAATAAACATCTCTGTCTGCGTCAATTGAAGAACATCATCCAGTCCTTTAGAAGTCGAAATCGGCCAGGATCCTTTTTCTATCCATTCTAGCGGCATTGAAAGAAAACCCACACGTAAACCCAGGATCAGCTGTAAAAGCTGATGAGGAGAAGCTCCTTTCGAGAATATCCCGCTGGCTCCCAGCTCTATGAGGGGCTGTAGCAGATCCCTGCCGTCTTCATCCGTCATCACGACAAAATGTGAGTTTGGTGAGCTTTTTTTCATATTTAACAGCACACTCTCAATATTACCTTCAGGCATATGATAATCTGCCAGCACTAGCTCGGGATTCTTTTCCCTTACGATGGAAGCGCCTTCGTCCCAAGTTGAATACATTCCTAGAACTTTAAGCTCTCCTCCCTCTTCCAAAATCAATTTTGTCCCCAGCATACTTGTAGGATGACACCCCACAATAACCACCTGCCAAACCTTCATCATTAATGCCCAGACCTCCTGCTTTATATAATCATCCAGAAAGGAAAGCGCCGCAGCGTTTCCGGTTTAAACGCAAGCAAGGAAGTATGATGACTTGTTCGTTTATTCTCTCGCTGGTTACCTTGAGTACGTCTATCAGAAATTCCAATCTATAGAAATTGTATCGCAGTAGTTTAATAGGATGCAATTACTTTTTCTAGTTTTCACACTCTCTTACATTTTTGCGAAACTAGTCAAAGTCTGATAGAATGGGGACTTGAAAAAAAGACCAACCCGAGGTGATCAAATGCAACCGCTAGCGGAAACGTCCCCGGTACACTCGCGCCGTGCTGCTGTGAGAAGCGGCCCTTCCGTAAAATGGTTTTTACTGTTCTGGATCGTGATGATTGGAATTGGTGTATATGCTGTATACACCTACACAAACCATTTGAAGCAGCAAGTGCTGAGCGAACTTAGCAATCAGAGCCAGCAGCAGCTAACCGTTCTTAAGACCGACTATGAGTCGAAAATTGCCGTTCTCACTGAAGAAGTGAAGGAATTGCAGAATACAGTGCAAAGTTTTAACGAACTATTAACCTTCACTAAAGATAATGCAAGTGCCAAGACAGACAATAGTAACAAGCTATATACGCAATTGAGCGAAGTTAGCAAACAGTTAGAAGCTTTGAAGAAAGAAATGGATCTGATCAAATGATGACGCCAGTCAAGAGAGTGAACCGTTTCTTTATGCTTCTGACCGCACCTTTTTTAGGTTTACTGATATGTATGTGGTGGTATCGACCACCGCTCGAGCTGGATCTTGATGTAGGACAATTCGCACCTATCTCAGGGCCTCTGAATGAAACAGCTGTCCTAAAAAAGGATTTAACCCTAGCCGAAGGCACTGCATCCTACACCATAGATGCAGTCAGCGCTAGCGCTAAGCTATATAAAGGAACCACTACTGCTATGAATAAGTTAGTCGAGACAGCGAAGACTCAAGCGAGCCGTCCTGAGCTTATCTATAACCGCCGGATATCCGCCAAGCTTGGAATACCTTCGGAGGTCCTTACTAGCGACCGGATTAGAATCGAGCTGTATAAGCTGAATCCAGGTAACTATAAGGCCTATGCTTTGAAGATCAAATTGAAGGATCCAACTGCGATGCAGATGAGTCTTGCGAAGGAAGCTACTGGTGGCGCAGAAACCACTATGCACGCTGTACAAAGTCATGGTGCTATTGCAGGTATTAATGCTGGAGGTTTTGCGGATAAAGCCGGAAAACGCTATCCCTTAAGCACTACTGTCGTTGATGGAAAGTATCTCAATGGTTTCGAGCCGACATTCAAGGATCTCAGCTTCGTAGGTCTGAACAAGTCCGGACAGTTAATCGGCGGGAAATTTTACAGTCGCGCACAGTTAGATCAACTCGAACCCGTATTTGGTGCAACCTTTGTGCCTGTTCTACTTAAGAATAACGTCAAAGTACCGATCCCGGAAAAGTGGAAAACATCCCCCAATCGGGCGCCACGTACAGTAATCGGTAATTATAAGGATGATCAGCTTCTCATCTTTGTAGCGGATGGCTATAATGAGCTTGGCAGTTCTGGTGCTCGGCTAGAGGAAATTCAGAACAAACTATATAACATGGGCGTCATGGATGCTTATAATCTGGATGGTGGAGGATCGTCATCGCTCATCTTCAATGGAAGAGTAGTCAACAAGCCATCAGACGGAAATCTTAGAGCTGTACCAACCAATTTCCTGTTTTTTAAATGATTATAGTAAAATGTCTATGCAACATATCACATTTGCGTTTATTTTTATTGATTTGCAGGGTATAATCTTGATAACGAATACATTTGCTAATGGAGGTGCCAGTATGTCGTTCTCATTAACCTTTTGGATCGTAACTATCGTATTTGTGTTATTTATGGTCGGCATCCTTACCTCATCTTACAACGACGACAAAACAAAAGGTCTATAAGCAAGAAATGTCTCAGCAGCCACTTGGCTCTGAGGCATTTTTTTATAAGCCTGAAACAAAAAAACTGCCACATAAGTAGAGAAATCTACGAATGGGACAGTTTCTTTATTTAGAAAACTATTGGCTGTCAGAATTCTAAATGTGTAAATATGTACTTCCTAGGCGTGTCTTGGCAATTGCGTCATTTCTGAGAGGCATGCAGCGCAAATATAACGATCTTTATATTCACTCACACCTTCCATTGATCCGCAGAAAACACATTTTGGACGGTAACGCTCCAAGATGATATGGTCACCCTGTACCAAAATTTCAACCGGGTCGCCTTCATTCATCTGATACCTTTTACGCAGGGACTTAGGCAGAACAATTCTACCCAGCTGATCCACTTTGCGAACTACACCAGCAGGTTTCATATCTAACGTACACCTCTCCTGTTCAACTAATAATTTGTAGCTACTATATATTTCGGCTCATTCATTATATTTCGTTATTAAAATGTCGAATCCTGCTGAAAAAAACAAAAAAGATGTCTTTTTTCTAAACAAGATTAGGAAAATCCAGCTGTCGAAGGGCTTCATATACAATAATAGCCGCAGAATTCGATAAATTCAGAGATCTCACGGCATCACTCATTGGCATGCGCATTTTTGTTTCTTTACCCGCTTCCAGAATTTCAGCAGAAAGCCCCTTCGTTTCTTTACCAAAGACAAAGAAGTCTCCATCTTGAAAATCAAAATCGCTATATCTCTTCTCCGCTTTTGTCGTTGCGTAAAAGAAACGTCCCTCACTGTACTTCTCAAGTACCTCAGCAAAAGAGTCGTGGTATTCAATGTTAACAGCGTGCCAGTAATCCAATCCTGCTCTTTTCAATGTAGCATCGTCTGTACGGAATCCGAGCGGGCGAACCAGGTGAAGATGAGTGCCTGTTGCTGCGCAGGTACGCGCAATGTTTCCAGTATTGGCCGGTATTTCCGGCTCAACTAATACGATATGGAGTGCCATTATATGGTTCCTTCCTCTCTAAAGGCTTAATAGCCAGATGTTTTACTCTAGTGCATAACCATAGCTTCTCCAAACAAACTGAAAACCTTCCACCCATAGGCGGAAGGTTTACGATAGAGTTCATTAACCTTGAGTTTGCCGGAAATGGTTCATGAAATCAGAAAGTGCTTTAACACTTTCGTAAGGAACTGCATTGTAAATGGAAGCGCGCAAGCCACCCACACTACGATGTCCCTTTAAGCCGACAAAACCTTCCAGTTCAGCAGCTTTAACAAACCGTTTTTCGAGTTCTTCCGATTGCATCCGGAAGGTAACGTTCATAATGGAGCGACTGCTCTTCTCAGCAACACCACTGTAGAAGCCGTCACTTCCATCGATGTGATCATATAATAGACCCGCTTTTTCAAGGTTCTTGGAATGGATACCAGCAAGACCACCTTGCTCCTCAATCCATTTTAATACTTCGTTAACCATATATACAGAGAAAGATGGAGGTGTATTGTAAAGAGAGTTATTTTTGTAATGAGTGCTGTAACGCATGATAGTTGGAATGTTAGAAGGTGATTCTGCGAGTAATTCCTCTTTAGCAATAACTACAGTCACACCGGAAGGACCAAGGTTCTTTTGTGCTCCAGCATAGATCATTCCGAATTGGTTGACATCGATTGGCCGGCAAAGGATATCACTGGACATATCTGCGATGAGCGGAATCGAGCCAGCATCCGGATATTCTGCATATTGCGTTCCTTCAATGGTCTCATTGGAAGTAACGTGAAGGTAGGCAGCATTTTCCGCAGCTTTAATCGAATTCAATTCAGGTATAGCTAAGAATTTCTTGTCTTCGGAAGAAGCAGCAACATGAGCGCCCCCTACCAATTTAGCTTCTTTATAAGCCTTATCTGCCCAGCTACCTGTCATCACATAGCTACCTACTTGGCCTTCGGAAATCAGGTTCATAGGGATCATAGCAAACTGTGTGCTTGCTCCACCTTGTACGAACAATACCTTATAGCCCTTCGGATTGCCGAGGAGCGAAAGCAGACGTTCCTGCGCTTCATTATGCACGGATTCGTAGATTGCTCCACGGTGCGACATCTCCATGATAGACATTCCACTTTCTCGGAAATCAACAAACTCCGCTTGTGCGCGTTCCAGTACCGTAAGCGGCAATGCTGCCGGTCCGGCATTAAAATTGTATGCTCTCTTATTCAAAACTACTCCCCACCCTTTCTCTCCTATCAATATGGATATCGCTTATGATAGCAATAATCTCACACACCAGCAAGTATAATTATTCACATAAAAGCTTTGATTACTGCTTATCATGATGTGAAAAAATGATAAGTTCGGCTCCAGGACTTGCTTTCATGCGGTAAAAGACTAATGTTCACAAAAACTTCAGGTGAGACCACATGGCGTTCTCCCCATAGCGCCATTCGTGCTACTGGGAAATCTCCGCTCTCGCGTACTCCTGTTCCACTAGGCTTATGAACCAACTCCCAATTGAACTCAGCCTCTGGACCTCCCCAGCCACTCAGCTTGCAGTAAAATGACCGGTCTGGTTCTTCTGACCAAGTAAGGGTATTACCAGATACCTCTAGCAAATTATTCGTGTATTGAGATTCTGGCTCTTCTACTTTGAGCCCATTCGAGAGGCGCAACTCAAAATCCGAACCTATATTCAAACCATCAATTCCTACGAAATTGTGGATGTACTCCTCGGTTTGGATTGGCTTATCCCCTTTGTTATGCAATTCATATGCAATTTTCAATTGGTCGTCCTTAATAGAGATCGTTTTGGTCAAAAGCATCGCGTATCCATTACTTTCCATCGGCTGGACAGTATATGTAATCGAATCATCGCTAACCTCCATATCAACAGCAAAGGGGGTTAGTGGATATTTATTATGAAAGCTATAGCTCTGCGAATCCAGCTTTTGTAACAATCCGATTCCGGGCTTTGGAAACCAGCCTCCGATCGGCGCTTCATCATACCCAATTGCCCGGGAAATGCCAAACTCGTTGCATAGTCCACTTCCGCCAGTACCTTCGCCTTCCTTCAAGCTCTCTGGCACACAAAACGTATGGTTACCCTTTTCTAACGTAACTTGTGTGATAAACCCCGTCCAGTCAAAACGAGTCCCTTTATAATCTTCTCCAATATCAGCGATATCCACAGATAATACGCCATTTGACAGCCTGTAACCCATCCTTCACAAACCCCTTTCAATCATTCAACAAATAAGTAAATTAGCCCCATTATATCATTTATGAAGAACCTTAGTTTTTATAATTTTCAAAAAAACGTCTGCAGCCGCTATTCATAACGGTGCAGACGTTTATAAAAAATCTAGTTAAGATTACGCCAGAGTCACTTCAATCACGTGAAGCTTCTCTGTCTGCAGAGCAAGTAGCTCCTCACGTGGAATAATCGCACTTCCTGAGCCGCGCTGCAGCGTGACCTCGCTGCCGTTCAACGTAACGGAGTGTATTTGGTACTCTCCGTAGTTAAAGCTTCCAGTGGCTTTATAGACCACTTCAAACTCACGATCTGCAAAGATCGTCTTAATTGATGCTTTACCCTCGGAATCAAATTGTTCTTTTACTAATTTAGGTTCTAGCAATAGATCGCCCAGCTTGCCCTTCACACCAAATACTTCAGTGACCATGGTTAGCAAGAGCCAGCTTGCGGAGCCTGTTAGATACGTGTACATCCCTCTGCCTTGCTCGTTAATATATTCAGGAATACCTGGGTAGATACGGGCTTTTTCGAAATCCGTACTCAAGCTGTAAAGAGATTCAAGGACCTTATGACCTTCTTTTACATAACCACGTTTGTACAATGCATTTCCATACATGATGGTCATGTGACTGAACATGGCCCCATTTTCTTTATGGCCAAAAGCAAAACCAAAAGCACGACCCAGATTTTGTTGAATTCCACCGAAACGGGAATTAAGCCTGTAACCTATCTTGTCATCAAACAGATTACGATCTACAGCTGCTATAATGTGTGAAATTTGCTCCGGAGCCGCTGCATGACCCATAAGCGGGAACACTTGACCCGTAAGCGTCATACGAACGCCTTCAGAAAATTCACCCTCTACCTGTTCACCATCGTTATTATAATAACCATTAAACCAGCCATCGCCATTCTCGCTCTGTACCCACTCGTTGCTACGCAAATGGTTAAATAACCATTCCGCTTTTTGCTCCAGATCGTCAGCTACTTTATCAATATCGAGAGATACACGAACTCCACTCACCTTATTTGGTGCGGCAGCATAATATCGATCCAATCTCTCATGCTTACCTGATACAGAACCATAATCCACAGACTCGTTAAGGGTATCCAGCAGTAGCTGCATTTCTTCGGCTAATTCAACAGTTTCCTGACCTTTAGAAGTCTTAAGGTTACGCAGCACCCGGGAAATATCCAATAGATTGCTAGCATAGAAAGATGTAAATGCTACACTCTCTCCGCTATCCGCCCCCATATCGAGGCCATCATTCCAGTCCGCGCCTTCGAGCAGGATATTATTATGTTCTCCTACATTAAAGAACGGAACTAGATTTTGCAGCAAAATATGTTCCAGAATTGTACCTTTGTAGATTTCCCCAGAAACTGTTCTAAGATCACTGCCTACAGAGGTATTCCATGAAGAATCACGTTCCTTACAACGACTCATAAACGTATCCCGGAAATAAGTCTGTTCTTGCAACAAGAAATCAAGATCACCACTCTGATCCAGATAGAGCATCGTTGTTAAAAATGGCCATGCCCCATGATCCATCCATACACGAGGGATATTGTTACGGTCAGCGATAAATTCACCTGGCTGTTGACCGATAATGGTTGCGTTACTGCCATCAATTCTCACACCAGCGTAATTGTTGAAGAGTAGGCTACGAACTTCGGCAGGCTCCATAATGAGCAGTGCCAGACAGTCTTGCCAAAGATCTCGCCAGCCACGTCCGCCTCTTCCATAATCATGATACGGTAAGAAGGAGTTACCATACAGTCTTCTAAGGACTGGTTGGATGGTTACCCATTTCATCCATTGATCTGCATCCGAGTCGCCGGTATGAAATTCAACCATATTCACTTTGTCTGCCCAGAACGTTTTAGTTTCCTCTAGCAGATGATCAAAAGCTTCAGATGTACCATATTTACTCATCAACGCTTCAACGTTAATTCTATCACTTTCAATTGCCATAACTACGACATAAGAATGGCTTGCACCAGAAGACAAGGTAATTGAAGCAAAACGAAGACCACCAACGGCTTCATAACCCTCTCTATCCACGCCGCCACCTTTACCAATCTCTGGCGTAGCATTCAGAATAACAGCTTCTGGCCAGTCAAGACTTCCACCTTCACCGATAAATTCTTCTTGAATCGGGAAGAAACCATCAGGCTGACTACCATCACCTTCTGCGCCAAATACACCGTAAGAAGTGTGATTGATGCGATGACCACGCTCATCGAAAGATAGTGCAGGTTGAACCTCAACACCATAAGCTGAAGTGTAAATCCGGTTCAGCAGGGAAGTTACATGTCTGTGATCGCGCAGATCATCTGCGGAACGGGCATACAAGGGGACTACAGCCGTTGGTGTAAGAGTAAGCTCCTCTGTTCCCGTATTCGTCAACGTAACTTTCATAAGTTCTACCTTATCATTACCGCTAGGTACGAAGCTGGTAATCTCAGCTTTGACACCCATCTCAGAGTTGCTGCGAGTCACACGATGCCATAGGAATCCAGCCTCAAGTACTGCATCATCAGCAGATGGGGTGTAGAACGTTGCATTTTGCTTAGCAGAGTTTCCAGCTGCAGACCAAGCACCCTTGCCTTCGACGTAAACCCAGAAATTACGTGAGGCGCGTGAATTATGCAAATCTTCAACAGATAATGGCGGTGTTAAAAATGTATTATGACCTGTCGTCGCCTGACCATGAAGCTTCGGGGTTACAGTCGACATCATCCCCCCCTCATTTACTAGAGGGAAGTATAAGAAACTACTATGATCCGGTTGCTGAAGCTTGAACTCCCCGTCCTTTCCGGTGAATTCAAAGCCTTGAATTTTTTTGCGGTCCATTGTCCCCATCCTCTCATTTACACATCTACTTAAGCTTTAACCGCACCTGCCAATGCTCCGTCAACAATATACTTTTGAATGAAGGTGTACAGGACGATAAGTGGTGCGGATACGATCATGATACCGCACGCCAACATAGGCCAGTTGTTTCCGTATTGACCGCGGAATTCTTTAAGCCCGAAGGTAATTGGATAATGTTCCGGACTTGGCAAATACATGATTGGACCTACAAAGTCATTCCAAATGGTAATCGCCGTCAGGATAACACCTGTTGCGATAACAGGTTTCATCAGTGGCATAATGATCTGGAATAAATACCGCATATACCCAGCACCATCCATACCTGCAGCTTCATCCATCTCACGGCTGATCCCTTTAATATAACCTACGAACATCATGAAGACGATCCCTGTTCCTCCTGTTTTTAGGAGAATATAACCCAGCTTCGTATCATAGCCCACAAATCCAAGCTCTTGTTTCAAGGTAAGCATCAATTTGAACTGTGCAACCATAGGGTTAGGCAAGAACTGTGACATCAAGAAGAACAAATAAATAAACCCGCTCCACTTCACATAATTTCTCGCCACCGGGAAAGCTCCGAATAACGACACGATTAGTGTTAGCACTGTTGCTACAACTGTGTACAGCAAACTGTTAATGAAATAATTAGAGAAATTACCTTTTAACCAAGCTTCCTTGTAATTATCCCATTGAATACTTTTCACAAGTCCGATCGGGTCTAGCAAATAGTCCGAAAAAGACTTGAATGAAATGTTTATTACAAACAATAGTGGCATGATATACAAAACAAGCAATACTGCAATCAGAATATAGGAGAGAGTTTTGGCGGTTTTGGAATCTTTCATTAATACTCCACCTCTCTCTTACGCATTTGTTTAACTGCAAATACAACGAAGACCAGAATCATAAGGAACTGCACCACAGAAAGCGCGGATGGAAGTCCCATCTGTAGAGAACCACGGAACGTCTCTTTATACACGTCATAAGCCATCGTTCTTGTGTTAAAGCGACCGTCCGTAGTTGCGAGAATAATATCAAAGGTCGACATCGCACCGATAATGGACAAAATAATATTAATGGTGAACGATGGAGCAATAAGTGGGAACGTAATGTTCTTAAAAGATTGCCACTTCGTGGTTCCATCAATATATCCAGCTTCATACAGATCTTTCGGAACGGATTGAAGACCTGCAAGGAAAATCAGCATGGAGTAACCCATGTACATCCAAATTTGCGTGAATATAATATAACCAAACGCATGGGTGAAGCTTCCAAAGAACATATCTTTATAACCGAACAATGAATCATACAGTTGATTTACGGGACCACTTAGCGGATCGAACATCAAGCCCCATACCAGTGCAACTACCGATACACCGAGCACAACCGGCAAAAAGAAAACTGCGCGATAAAAATAATCGCCTTTCAGCTTCTGATTAATCACTACGGCCATAAGGAGACCGACACCGTTTTGTACGATTGTAACAATGACCATGAAATAAACTGTTCGTATAATGGAATCCCATCGTTCGCCTGAATTTCCGGAGTTAAAAACACTGTAATAATTGTCAAGGCCTACGAAATTCAATTTGCTTCCTGGAACGTTAGTAATATCTGTAAATGAATAAATGACCGTCATCATAGAGGGTCCAAAATAAAAAATAACGTACAACGATAATGGAATCATAAGCAGCAGAAGCGGTAAATATCTTTTTATACCTTTTCCGAACGGATACATTTCTCTCACCTACCCAATCCTAATTCAATAAAATGATCGGGGTCTGTACGAACAGACCCCGATGTTGTAGTACATGATGGTGCACAGTATGTTGTAGATGTCTGTTTATTAGGATAACAGCTTATTTAGGAGCTGCTGCTTCCCATTCTTTTTGTTGTACATCCGCAAGTTCTTTAGCGGTTTTGAATTCGCCGCCTGGTGCCAGGTATTCAGTGTGAACGCCTTCAGCAGCAATGTGCTCGCCTACATTGTCGCGGTTAATCATTATGATTTCATAAGCAAGTTCAAAGTCTTCTGCCATGTATTGGGCAAGTTCGTTGTCAATGAAGTCACTGCCAGTTGCGATGTTATCTTGTGTTGGTACGAATCCGGCAGCCTTAACATATTCCGTGTAATTTTCTGGTTCAGAGAAGAATTCCAACCATTTCAAAGCGCCTTCTTTGTTCGGACCTTTTTCTGCTGCATACCAAGTTACATCGTATTTGCCGACAAGAGAAGCGTTCTTAGCAGCATCTTCAGTAGCTGGGATTGGGAAGTATCCGAATTTCACATCAGGATTTGCCGCAGCGATTGTAGGTGCATCCCAAGTTCCGTCAGCAATCATAGCTGCTTTACCTGTTGCAAAGTACGAAGGTGCTGTTGCATAGTCAATACCCAAGAAACCATCGATGATGTAGTTATCTTGAAGGGTCTTCATTTTATCCAATACTTCTACAGCCTCAGCATCGTTGAACGCCGAAGTGCCTTTCCAAACGCCTTCAATCCATTTTTGTTGGTCGCCGCCACCTAGAATCTTAGCTTGCAAACCGAACACTGGCAGTTTCAAAGGCCATACGTCTTTACCAGCCACTACGATTGGTACAATGCTCTTGGATTTCAAAGTATCTAGAACACTGATGAACTCTGTCCATGTTGTTGGAACAGTCAAACCGTTTTGTTCAAAAATTTCTTTATTATAGAAGAAACCTGACATTGCTACTTTACCGGTTGGGATCGCATACACTTTATCGTTGTAAGTACCCGCTTTGGCAATATCATTCGCATTGTAGTTTTTAACGAAAGCTTCGTTGCTCAGATCAGCAATCAAACCGGAATCAATCCATTGTTGCCAGTCTGGCACTTTCGCACCTGGTGTCCAATCTTTAGGAGACAATCTCATACCGGACAAATCGGCAAGGACGTCTACGTCACCAGCTGTAATTCTTGCTCTTTGTGCTTGTTTAAATTCATCGTCCGGACCTGTCGTCGTGTACTCAATCTTGTATTCTGGATATTTCTCTTCAAACTTCTTATTAATGTCTGTAATGACCTTGTTAATGTTTTCTTGTTTCCAGTGCAAGATTTTAATAACCTTTTTCTCACCATTTGCGGGCTTGCTTGTTCCGTTGCCCGAAGTAGCCTCACCATTTGTGTTGTTGCCGCTTCCACATGCTGCTAATGAGAGCACTAGCGCTGAGCTCAACAATACCGCAGAAAGCTTCTTTACCATTTTTGTTACCCCCCAGATGATTTGTATGATCTCTTAACGAAACACCATCTTAATTCCTGAAATTACGAAACTTTAGCGATTATAATACAGAAAGCGGTTTCGTTGTTTTTATTATTACATCGTTATTTATCTTTGTAAAGTCTTTTTTTATTCTCTATCTTTGAACTATTCTTGAACTAGAATCCTCCAAAACCCTTTAAAATGAAGGATATATCTGTTTGAACGCCAAAGATCCCATTGACTATCTACCTATATAATTATAAAATCATTTACGAAAACGTTTCGTAATTCATATTTGAAATCCATAAAAAGTTTAACTCAACTATACTTTTATCATAGATTACCGAGTATTTCGCATTATAAGGAGGACTAAAGTTGGCCTATAACATTAAAGACATAGCGAAAATAGCTGGAGTTTCTGTTTCGACAGTATCTAAAATCATAAATAACTACAGCGATATTTCGGAAGACACCAAGACTAGGGTTCAACAAATCATAAAGGAAACTGGATACACTCCCTCCAATTCAGCAAAAACATTAGCTACAAAATCATCGAATCTAATTGGTGTTATATTTGCAGGAATGCTGAACGTTGACTTTACCCACCCTTTTTTCATCGAAGTTCTAAATTCCTTCAAAAAACAAATGGGACTGTTAGGTTATGACCTGATCTTTTTCTCTAACGAAAAATTTCAAAGTGGCGATACTAATGATTATCTTGCCCGTTGTCTGCACTTTAATGTAGATGGCTGCCTACTTATTACCGGACAAGAGCTAGAAACCTCCATCAGCGAATTGGATAATAGTTCTATCCCATGCATCGGCGTAGATTTAAAGCTGTCAGGCGACAATTCGGGTTATATCATGTCTGATAATTTTAAATTGTCTACCAAGGTAGTCGAACACTTTTACTTATTAGGCTATCGAGAACTTGGTTATATCGGCAGCTCTTCTGAGTCAGAAATCTCCAATATTCGTGAAAGTGGTTTCCGCAAAGCACTTGAAGATTTAGGACTACCGATCAACGAAAACTGGTTCTTAAACGGCAGCAACTTCTTTGAAGCCAGCGGTTATGAGACCATGCGTAGAATGATTTCGAATGGAAACTTGCCCAGAGCGATCTTCGCGGCTTCTGATCAGCTAGCTATTGGAGCTATGCGTGCCCTAAAGGAATCTGCTATTGCTGTTCCTGGAACCGTCGCGATTATTGGCTGTGACGATATCGAAGCCTGCAATTACACAACACCACTCTTGACTACGATTAAGCAAAATAAAGATAAGATCGGTCGTCTAGCCGCGTTAATGCTGTATGATCTAATAAACAATCAATCAGGCACGAGCTCTTTCAGCGTCGAGCCAGAGCTCATCATAAGAGAATCCTGTGGAGCTCCTGAGCGGGGTATAGTATAGATCCCTAGTGATACCTCTACTTAATTAAAGCGGAACTACAGGGCAGAATATTAAACCATAAAAGCAAAAATGAGGATATCCTTAGCCATATCAATGGCCAAAGATATCCTCATTTTTGTTAGGATCAATACAAAAGGGTGTTCCTAAATCATTTCCATGACTTAGGAACACCTTTATTTGTTAAAGCTTTATATGATTTGAGTAATCTTACAGGTCGAAGTACAAAGAATATTCATGTGGATGAACACGAATCGCAACCTCTTGAGCCTCGGAACGTTTCAGAGCAATATAGTTATCAATGAAGTCCTTAGTAAATACGTCGCCTTCTGTAAGGAACTCGTAATCAGCTTCCAAAGAATCAAGCGCTTCGCTCAGGCTACCTGGAACGCTGCGGATCTTTTCTTTGTCTGCATCGGACAATTCGTAGATGTTCTTATCCAGAGGACCGTAACCCAGTTCTTGTGGGTTGATCTTGTTCTTAATTCCGTCCAGACCTGCCATCAGCATTGCGGAGAATGCCAGGTAAGGGTTAGCGGTGGAGTCCGGTGTACGGAACTCGATACGACAGCCCTTCGGTGTCACAGCCGCTACTGGAATACGAACTGCTGCAGAACGATTTCCTTTGGAGTATACCAAGTTAACCGGTGCTTCGTAACCAGGAACCAAACGTTTAAAGGAGTTGGTGCTTGGGTTAGTCAAAGCGATCAAGGCTGGTGCATGGTACAAAATACCGCCGATGTAGTGAAGCGCCATTTCGCTCAAGTTAGCATAAGCGCCTTTTTCGTAAAACAAAGGAGTGTCTCCGTCAAAGATCGATTGGTGTACGTGCATTCCGCTGCCATTATCGCCAAACAGTGGTTTTGGCATGAAGGTTGCTACTTTGCCGTACTGACGTGCAGTGTTTTGTACAATATATTTATAAGTCATGAGATTATCAGCAGTTTTCTTCAAGGTATCAAAACGGAAGTTAATTTCCGCTTGGCCTGCAGTTGCTACTTCGTGGTGATGACGCTCAATGCGCAGTCCCACTTCAGCAAGCAGACGACACATTTCACTACGGATATCCTGTTGGGAATCCACAGGTGCTACAGGTACATATCCACCTTTAACGCCAACTTTAAATGCAAGATTGCCGCCCTCTTCTTTACGACCCGTATTCCAAGCCGCTTCTTCAGAGTCTACGAAGAATGAGGAGCTGTTCATACCGCTCTCGTAACGAACATCATCAAAGATAAAGAATTCAGACTCAGGTGCGAAGAATGCTGATGTTCCAACTCCGCTCTTCTGAAGGAATTCTTCTGCTTTCACAGCAATACCGCGAGGATCGCGCTCATAGCGTTCACCATCAGGAGTGAAAATGTCGCACATAACGTTCAGCGTTGGATGAGCTGTAAACGGATCAATGAACACACTGTTCGGATCAGGCATCATAACCATGTCTGATTCTTCAATACCACGGAATCCTTTGATGGAAGAACCGTCGAATGCTACCCCATTTACAAAAGTTTCATCTTCCACTTCAGAAGCAGGCAGAGAAATGTGGTGAGCACGGCCACCTAAATCTACGAATCGAAAATCTACCCACTCGATATTGTTTTCTTTAATTGTTTGCAACACTTTTTCAACCGACATGAATTTTTCCTCCCCCAAGTTCCGAACATTAAGCCCCTCACAGTATGCAAATGTTCTTGTTTCATTTTTATTTGCTGTCGTCATTATAAATCTCATACCTAACATCGTCAATGCTTATGTCAGGTATTTCTTTCAGCAATGTAAGATATTCTAACGCTTTCGTGAAATCCATTATTTTCGCTAATATTCATAACATTTCTAACTTATCCAATAGCAAAGAAGCCCTACTATCCCGATGTACCGCGGGTTTAGAGGACTTCCAAGGTTGTTATATTCTTAAAAATTATAGCGCCGAAACGGTTTCTGGCGAAGTTGAAAACTTACGTCCAACAATCGGAGCAAGCTTTTCTAGATCCTTAAGCAGATTATCGAACTGCTCAGGGAATAACGATTGAACACCGTCACCTGTCATAGAATTGTCCGGATCTGTGTGCATTTCGATGATTAGACCATTTGCACCAGCTGCAACCGAAGCTTTAGCCATAGGTTCAACTAACTCACGACGTCCAGTGCCGTGACTTGGGTCAGAGATTACCGGAAGGTGGCTTAAGCTTTGTAGAACCGGAATAGCCGATAGATCCAGCGTATTGCGTGTGTAAGTCTCAAATGTACGAATACCACGCTCACAGAGCATTACATCCTTATTTCCGCCTGCCAAAATGTACTCCGCTGCATTGAGCAATTCATCATAGGTTGCACTGAAGCCGCGTTTCAGAAGGACAGGTCTTCCACAAGTACCCAGCTTGCGCAATAAATCAAAGTTCTGCATGTTCCGTGTACCGACCTGGAGGATGTCAGCATGCTCTGCACAAATATCCACATACTCTGGTGTCATAACCTCTGTAATGGTTAATAGGCCATGACGCTTTCCTGCTTCAGCCATCATAGTCAAACCTTCTACACCTACGCCTTGGAAGCTGTATGGACCTGTACGGGGCTTAAACGCGCCTCCACGCAGTACCTGAGCACCTGAAGCTTTAACCAGACGGGCAATCTCATCAATCTGCTCTGGAGACTCAACGGCGCATGGTCCGCCCATAATCACCAGATTCTCTCCACCAATCTTCACACCCTTGATATCGATAATGGTATCCTCTGGATGGAAATCACGGCTAGCTAGCTTATAAGACTTGGAGATCTTTACGACGTTCTCCACACCCTTCATTTGCCGCAAATGCTCTGCAAGCTTTGGAGTGACACTTCCTACTAAACCGATAACAGTGTGATCTGCACCTTTAGAGAGATGTACTTGGAGGCCCTCTTTTTCGATAACTGCAATAATATCTTTAACCTGCTCTTCTGGCGTTTGATTGGATGTAATGACGATCATTTTAATAACTTCCTCTCTACACTTAAAATTTATAATAATTTCGCTCAACACACTCGCACTACGACGCGTGTTAGCTTTTAAGCTTTTATGCTTTTATGCTTTTAACCGATAAAGCGATTTTACTCTAAAAATCCTTTACCGTCAATCCTATTTCCTGATTTATAAGATGAAACCGCTTTTTCTAAATAGAAAAGCGCGTAACCTCGATAGACGAGGTTACGCGCTTTTGTCCTAAAACAAATATATAAGTTCGCTTACAGCGCTTAAGTAGTACTTGCGCTCTTATTCTTAACCGGAGGAAGTAATTTCGCCATATTCACTGTACGTTTGATCTCCCATGTCTCGGGATTCTCGGAATCATACTGCTCCAAATAATTAATAACTTCTTTGGTAATTGGTGTAGGTGTAGACGCGCCAGAGGTAACCCCCACAATATTTACACCCTTCAGCCAGTCGGTGTTTAGTTCTGAGATATCAGAAATCCGATGAGCAGGAACACCTGCGATCTCTTCCGACACCTGTGCCAGACGATTAGAGTTGTTGCTTCGTGGATCGCCAACGACAATCACTAGATCGCATTGACCCGCCTGTTCCGCTACAGCCTCTTGACGCACCTGCGTAGCCATACATATCTCATTATGCACTTCAGCACCTGGGAAGGTCTCTAGTAGCTTTTTCATAATATTTTTAATGTCCCACTGGCTCATAGTGGTCTGATTCGTAATTACAATCCGTGAAGAAGGAATGGATAGAGTTGCAATCTCATCTTCTTTTTCAATTAAATGCACATGCTCTGGCGCAATGCCGACAGCACCTTCCGGTTCCGGATGGCCTTTCTTGCCGATATAAATAACCTCATAACCGTCATCGACTTTCTCCTGAATGAGATCATGCGTCTTTGTCACATCAGGACAGGTAGCATCGACCGTAGTCAATCCTTTATCCCTAGCCATCTTGCGTACCTCAGGTGAAACTCCGTGAGCAGTGAATATAACGGTTCCACTGTCTACTTTATCGAGAATATCCAGACGGTTATGACCGTCCAAGGTAATAATTCCATCGTCCTCAAACGAATTCGTAACATGACTATTATGAACAATCATGCCCAGTATATAAATCGGCCGGGGAAGATCGAGATTTTGCGCAGCCTGCCGTGCCATTACCATAGCATCGACTACTCCGTAACAATATCCCCGTGGAGAAATTTTAATGACTTCCATGACTTCACCAACTTTCTGCTTTCGTTGACTTCTGTAATAGGACACACTTTAAATTATACCCTATTCCAGCGGCGGAGCAAAGAGAAGCGGCAACCAGATCACAAAAGTAGTTCCTTCGCCTTGGCGTGTAACAACTTCCACAGACCCACCATGCTCGTCAATAATCCATTTAGCAATGGATAAACCAAGCCCAATTCCTTCTGTAATTCCACGTGATTCATCTGCACGATAGAAACGGTCGAAAATATATGGAACCTCATCTTTATCCATACCTATCCCCGTATCGGTGATCCGAATACCAACCTGATTCTGATAGAAAATCGTATCTAAACTTACCTCACCAGAAGGCGTGTATTTAAAAGCATTATCAATAAAAATAAATAACATTTGTTGTAAATAATCTTTATTACCCACAACATATTTTCCATTTAAGACGGACATATCCCCTGTAACCCACTCCGCTTGACGAGGCAGGAAGGATGCCCTACGCGCGATCTCAGTCATCATTGGTTCCAGTGCCACCGGCTCTATCTCGAAGGTTCGCCCTGTATCAGCACGAGCGAGCGAGAGCATATCTGCTACAAGTCGGCTCATTCGCTTAGACTCGTCCGCGATATCCTTCACCGATTCCATCGAGAGCTGGCGAATTTCAGCCTCGCTCATCTTCCCTTCGCCCGGCTCCAGCTCCCATACTTTTTGCAGCAGATCGATATTCCCACGAATGGTTGTGAGTGGTGTCCGAAGCTCATGTGAAGCATCCGATACGAAACGACGCTGAGCCGCATACGAATCCTCAAGCTCTGTGTAGAATCCTTCCATACGCCCAAGCATACTGTTAACGGTCTCAATAAGTCTTCCTATTTCGTCTGGAGGTCCATCATATTCAATACGGGAGCTTAGGTCATTCCCCGTCTGAATCCCATTTGCAGCTTCAATCACTTTTCCAATAGGACTCATCGCTTTACGTGCCAGGAATAAACCAAAGGTAAATGCCGCGATCAAGGTAGCAAAAGAACCGACAAGCAATATATTTTTCAAACGCTCCAAGAGCTTATTCTGCTCATTCACATAGGCAGCGACTTGTAATACAGCCACTGGATTATTATTATAATGCTCTATTTCGATAGGCATCTCGTAGATCAAAAACTGATTGCCGTCCACAACAACATTACGAAATCCTTTTGCAATTTTATCTTTAGCAGGATAATCAAATCGTAGGCCAAAGTTAATCATATTTGTCGATTGTGACAAGCTTTTGCTGCCATAAGTATAAATCTGCGTATATAAATTGGAGTTTTCAGGACCGACTCCGCCAAGTTTCAGCTCACCATTGTAGCGATCAACGCTAAATAAAAGTTTCGTTTGCTCAGATTGCACTTTCAGACGATCCTTCAAGTCCCCATACGTATTAAAATAGACAAAACCGTAAATTGCGGCTGATAAGGCCAGCAGCATAACGGCCAAAATCCCTGAATACCAAGCAGTCAGCCGCAATCTTATAGACATGTTAGTTGTCACCTCTTAGAATGTAACCGGCACCCCGGATCGTTTGAATGAGGCGTTTACCGCCATGCTCCTCCGTCTTTTGGCGTAGCATAGCTATGTATACCTCAAGTACATTAGATTCACCGCTGTAATCATAACCCCATATTTTATCCATGATCAGATCCCGCGAAAGCACCCGTTTCGGATTCTGCATAAAGAGATGTAGCAGCTCAAATTCCTTCGCTGTCAGCTCTAGTCTCTTGCCGGCGCGTGTCACTTCACGTGAATCCACATCCAAGGTAATATCCTCGTAAGTAACCGCTTGCTCACTGCCGCCACTTTGCTCACTCTTACGCCGAAGCAATGCTCGCACACGTGCAAGTAATTCTTCCAGCGCAAAAGGTTTAACTAGATAATCATCCGCACCTAGATCAAGCCCTTTCACACGATGCTCAATTTCATCCTTGGCCGTAAGCATTAGAACAGGCACATTACTGCCCCCTTCACGCAAACGACGACAGACTTCAAATCCGTCTACCTGAGGCATCATAACATCCAAAATCACCACATCCGGATCGCTGCTTAGGATTGCTCGTAAACCATCCGCTCCATTCACCGCTGTCTTTACATCGTAGCCTTCAAAAGCTAACCCCCGGC
Source organism: Paenibacillus sp. B2(2019) (assembly GCF_008370385.1). NCBI lineage: Bacteria > Bacillati > Bacillota > Bacilli > Caryophanales > Paenibacillaceae > Paenibacillus > Paenibacillus sp. B2(2019). The sequence continues at coordinate 123,924 of NZ_VTZR01000017.1, read as the reverse complement.
GCAGCATGGAGATAATTTTTTCATCATCATCAATAATAAGAATATTCGGTCGCATCAAGCAGCCCCCATTGTTCATTTCTATTTATTTATATTGTAGCAGTCACACCATGTTTAGACAAAAAACGGAAGGGTTGCCCCTTCCGCGTTATTCACCGTCCGGTGTTATTGCTGCTGACTTTGCCCAGTAGTCGTATCAAAATCATTTTTGTTGCCGATTGTTACGGAAAGATCCATGTTTTTACCATCGCGCACCACATTCAGCGTTACTTTGTCACCGACTTTTAACGTTTGAATGAAAGCGATCAGATCTTGATTTGTTGCATATTTTGTACCATTTGCACCTGTAATAATATCGTAAGGGCGCAAGTCAGCGGCATACGCTGGCGATTTAAAGATAATGTCTGCAACTACAGAACCTTCTTTAATATCCGTGCCCATTTGCTTAGCTACTTCATCTGTAATCGTCATAAGCGTTGCACCAATGAATGGTACGGGTTCTTTTGGAATCGCTTGGTTCGCTTCGAGTTTATCTACGACTTCTTTAATCGTATTCACAGCGATAGCGAAACCTATACCTTGGGAATCTGTGCTAACAGCTACGTTCATACCAATTACCTGTCCATTCATATTGAGCAACGGACCACCGGAGTTACCAGGGTTGATAGAAGCATCCGTTTGCAGCAGGTTTTTGTAGTTGCGTGTTCCACTACCGTCTTCTTCGTTGATATCGATGCTGCGTCCTTTTGCACTAAGAACACCAGAGGTTACTGTATGGTCGAAGCCTTGCGGGTTACCGATAGCAACCACTTCTGAGCCTACTTTCAAGCTATCCGAATCTCCCAGAGCAACTGTAGGGAAATCAGTATCTCCTTCAATCTTCAGTACTGCCAAATCCAGATCTTTGCTAGAACCTAGCAATTTTGCTTCGTAAGGTTTGGTCACGCCATCCACTGTAACTTGGATGACATCGGCATTTTCAATGACGTGCTGATTGGTCAAAATATATCCGGATTTCTCATAAATGAAGCCTGTTCCAATTCCATAAGGGATGAGCTGCGATGAAGAATTTGAACCTGACTTCGAGTCCTGCTCATTTTGTGAAGAACCACTTCCACCGTATTGATCCCCGAAGAAAAATTGAGAGAACGGATCACTCAAATTCGGACTGGATGAACTTCCATTACGTGAACCGGATTTCACTAGCGTCTCAATCTTGACGACTGCTGGTCCAACCGCATCAACTACGCCAGTCACATCACGAGACCCTTTCACCAATGATGTAGTGGTAGTATTAGGTGTAGTACTAGCACTCTCATTCGTCGTCTTCGCCGTTCCATTCGATCCTGAGCTTGCAATGGTTGTTGCATCCCCTGTGAACCAGTTGCCTCGATCTGCCATGAACATAGAACCTGAGAGAACGACCATACCCGCTAAGAAGGAAACAAATATAGTTTTCACTGAGCTTTTTGGCTTTTTATTAAACTGCCAGCCACCGCCACCTTCAGAACCACCTCCGCCGTTTCCTCCACGTCCACCGCCATTACCATCGAAGCCTGTACTGCGATATGAACTGTTATATGGGAGTTGTTTTACAGGCTGTGGAGGTGTAATCTCGACCCGCTCCGGCTCCATCCGGTTGTAATGCTGAGCACTTCCGTCTACGTTACTTTCATCTTTGTTCAATGATTTAAATGGTCCATAAGAATAGTAGTATGACGATCCGGATTCGGATGACTGATTATTATTGCTATTATGGTTATTATTGTCCCAATCCCGATCTGGTGCTGGTCCATTGTCTCGATTAAAGTTGTTTTTGTTATCGTCCATGTTTATTTACCTCCTGCATCCTGTCGCCTGACAAGGATTAATTTGTTTTCTTGTTTCTTATTTTGTACTTTAAACCTTAAGGTCACATTAAAAACAATTTAAGCGGAGATAAAAGATATAGGCAAATAGACGTTATTTGGTTCAAAAGGCGCACGCTGTTGGTCGGGACTGGTTTTCAGGCTACACCGCTGTTGAAATCATGTTCCTATGAATTGACCCTCCGGGTGGAACATAATTTCAAAGGCGGACGTAAACTTTTCGCTCTGATACCCAATCCCTAGGCAGGGAAGTAAAAAAGAAGCTCGGGCGCGGAAAACAACGCGGCCCGAACTTCCAACATACAACCTAGAACAAAATCCTAGAACGTCGTCCATGAACGAAGTCCAAGAACAAGGAACAAACAACGATCAATAATTATAGGGAAAAACTCCCTATAATTAACCAAAAACCACAAGAAATCAAGATTTAAAGGGAATACCTCCCTATAATTCTCAGCAACATAGCTATTTATGAGAAAAACAAGGAATTTATACGGAGGATTTCCCTATAACTTACTTTTAAGCACCCATAAACTACCCCAAATCATCTTGAACAACTAACCTAACCCTGAGCCCAACCCTTCCGATGAGCATAAATAGCCAACTGGGTTCGATCATCCAGCTCGCATTTCATCAGCAGGTTACTGACATGAGTCTTCACTGTCTTGATGCTGATATGTAGTTCCTCGCCGATATCCTTATTGGTCTTGCCCTCAGCAATAAGTAGTAGGACCTCCTTCTCACGCTCCGTCAAGCCGGAGGAATCACCTTGCACGGTACGCTGGCGAATGCCGCGTGTCAGCGCTTGCGATACATCACCAGTCATAACTGGCATACCGCGAAATGCGCCTTGCAGTGCGTAGATCAGTTCCTCTGCCGATACGGTTTTGAGCACATAGCTGACTGCTCCAGCTTCTATAGCGTCCACGACGAGGTCATCCTCTAAGAAGCTGGTCAAGATAACGATTTTGAGACCAGGAAATTCCGATAGCACTGCACGAGTAGTCTCCACACCATTCATCACAGGCATCATCAGATCCATTAGCACGAGATCGGGTAAACCTTCATGTCCGCCAGCACGCAGCATCTCCAGCGCTTCCTGTCCATTTGCTGCTTCTCCTATAACCTCAAACGTCGGCTCCAGCATCAGATATGTTTTAAGACCCATCCGCACCATATCATGATCATCCACGAGCAACACTCTTATGACGCTCATGCTCTATTCCTCCTCGTCCTCTGTATCTGTTCCTAATGCTCTTTTTTCCTCTAACTCAGAGTTCCCTTGCACAAACTTAGGGATATGTACGCGTATGGTCGTTCCCGCACCCTTACGGCTAATAATCTCCACTTGTCCACCCAGTTTCTCCGCACGTTCGCGCATGGTGGTAAGACCATACGAACCCTGTTTTTGCTGTATATGTTCAAAACCTTGACCATCGTCGCTAATACTCAGCACAACCTGTCTTGACCCTTCACGCAGTGATAAACTGACCAGTCTAGCTTCAGCATGCTTCACAATATTCGCCATAGCCTCCTGGATAATCAAGAATAGCTGATGTTCAATAGCCTCAGATAATTCTCCTTGCAGCTCAAGCTCCTTCATTCCTTTTAAGCCGTTCTGGCGGCAATAATCTGGGAACCATTTTTCCAGTGCTTCGAAAAGATTCCTGCCTTCCAGCTCCACCGGTCGTAACTGTGCAATAAGTGCTCTCATCTGCTTTTGTGCCATCTGTGACATTGCAATTAACTGATCCATTACCAATTGACCTTGAGCTTCATTAACCTTCAGCACTTTAGGCAGCGAAGAAGCCGACATATGGATGGCAAAAAGCTGTTGGCTCACCGTATCATGCAAATCCCGGGCCATACGCCTTCTTTCCTCCAACACCGCACTCTCCGCTGCCTGTTCCTTCTCAATAACCTCTTGTTCACCCAATCGCTGCAGAAGCTGCATCTTGTTCTCAACCGTATCCATCATGACATTAAATTCATGGTACACTCTCGCAAAAGACTGGTCATCACTCTCTGGCATACGTACGGACAGATTCCCTTTTGCCACCTGCAGCATATTTAGATCCAGATGATCAATCCGGCGCTGAATGCGCTGACCTGCCATATAGCCGATTACAACAGTGAACAACACGATCCCAAGACATAAGTACAGCCACATGCGATAATCCATTACTTCGATATACCCAAGGCAAGTGCCTGCATACATCAACCCCGCGCTTACGGCTCCAGTGAGCAAAAAGTAAAACAACAACAACCATTTGGTATTACTAAAGATTGTTCCCATCTAACCCACCGTTTTAACTTTAATGTCACCTATAAAAGCACTTACGTTAATGCGGACTTTTTTGCCCGCTTCTTTATAATAAGGCGTCTTGCATTGAACACTGCTCATAAATCCACTCCGAGACTGATCCAGAACTTCCATATCGCCGATAAATGAACTACTGTTCACTGAGATCCCAAGATCCATATCATTCGGAATGTACACCTTGATGTCGCCTATAAAAGCGGAGATATTAATTTTCGTTTCTCCATAAGCAATTTGCGCGTTCGTCAGATCCAGTACAGTATCACCTATAAACTGCGAGACATTTGTGTTCTTCAGTTGGAAATGCTCGCGACCCATGTGGACATCCCCAATAAAAGCAGAGCGATTGGTTGACTCCTTGTTGTTACTCTCTGTCTCATGGAACTCCTCATGCCATTCCCCATGTCTTCTAGCATGACGCTCATGACGTTCCTGACGTCTGCGCTCATGACGCTCCTGTTTCTCCTGCCAACGTGATTCAGCGGTGGACTTAAAAGCTCCAGTTCCGTCCTCATCTTCTTCTTCATCTTTTTGCAGATTAATATTCCAGTCTTGCCCACCAGAAGGTTTGCCGAATTTCTGCTCGAATTGTTCATCTAGCGTGGAATCCAGCGGCTTTGGCGGTTCTACATCCAGCGAGCTTTTTCCTGGAGGAAAGTAATCAGGTGGTGATGGTGGTGATGGTGGCACTGGTGGTACAGAACCTCGTGGTTTAAAAATCACATAAAGACCGCCGCCAATCAGCATGATTGGAATGAACATTTTGAAAAAATCCCCGGCTGAAATATCGAACCAGTCCAAATTTCGTCCAAGGAAAAACACTCCGATCGCCAGAAAGAAAAAACCGCCGATAGGTGAAGATCCGCCTTTTTGATGTTCGTCTCCCGTACCCAGGAGTCGCTTCATCCCCATGAGGATCAAGATAACAGGCCAATAATTTGAGATTAAATAACCTAAGCTGAAATCGGTGTAACCCAACTGTCTAAGTAGAAACATGGCTCCAATCCCTATCAGGATCAAGCCGCCAAAAATCTGACTTGTGAACCTTCTTTTCATATTCCATTTCCCCTTTAAATTAGTGGAACGCTCTCTTCTTCAATCTTATAGCCTTAGTCTACAGGAAGGAAGCGCTCATAAACAGCGGCGAGAGAAGGAACTTCCACTCAGTCTCTAGACGGAGACGAATGGGGTAATATTCCATTTACTTCATTATATATGAAATATAAAAAAAAGACCGCCCCTCAGTTATAAACTGATTTGGGACAGTCTCTTTATTCAGCAGTCTTCAGCTTCAGTAGCGCATTATTGTTGCGGTTTCTGAGCTGGTTTAGAAGTATTTCCACTTTGCTTAGTTGTGCCGTCATTCTCAACAGCAAACTCAGCATTGTATTTTTCATTCGGTGTTTTGTAGTTTTCTTGAACTTTAGATTTTTTATTATTAGCCACGGAATTCACCTCCCTTATCCCTTATGCAGCATAGATAATGCTTACTAAGAGAAAATCTCGGATGAGGCTAATGCTCTGCCCCAGTCCGTATTATGGCAAGGTGATGTCACTATTATGCATGACCAAGTGAAATTAAGTTCAATCCACCAAATTCATTGAAGTATAACCGCTATATCTTAAATGGATTCTTCCAGCAGGGATTGCGGTACAGCATTGTAAGTCTCAATCGCCTGAGTAAGCTTCTTCAGCATCACTTCTGTACATGTACCGTTTCCTCGCTTAATGAGCTGAACTACAACTGATTTTTTGCCCCATTCCTTATACACCTGTTTCGTAGTAGCAAAATACAAATCAATCTTCCGCCCTTTAATGGCAGATCCTGTATCAGCGACGATGCCGTATCCATAACCAGGTATATAAAGTATACTCCCTAACGGGATTACCTTAGGGTCAGCAGCAATAGTCGAGACTGTGTTCTTATCTCTACGTACTTTAACACCTGAATAGGTGACTCCGTATTCGGGATGTTTAGATGTTTTACCTGTTGATTCATAACCCGCAGTATAACCCGTCGCCATCACTTTCATTGAAGTAATAATCTGGTCAGGAGCTGGCGCAGCTACAGGAACCGAATTCGGCAATTTTGAAGAGCCTGTACCCCCACTCCCTTTGGTAGTTGGAGCTTTAGTGCTCTGTGGTGACTTTGTAGCTACTGGTTTATTTTTTGTTGTCGCAGGAACGATCGGTACGCTGGAATATGGCTCGTTTGATAACAAGGTAGCACGTCCAGTGGTGAGAATAGCTTGTTGATCTTTGGTTCTCATTGAACCTGAGATAGCCTGAGTATGTTGCAATTCGTTCGAAAGCGTTTTGCTAATATCTGTGTGCTGTAATGTGTCTCCTGTCCCATTGGCCACAACTGCTTGATGCTTGGATTCAGGAATGATACCTGCAGCAGTCAACAGTAGGACTAGTGTGACGAAAAGACACCAAAACCTCTGAAATATGCCCATTTTGTTCATGTGATAAACCTCCCCCTTATTAGCGAAGGTTTCCCGATTCACAAAATTTTATACATAAAGATCAATTTTCGATCCTTACGGGCATATGACAGAGGTCGTTATTAGACGTACTTTTGGTGTTGATTATTACAAGTAATTAGGAGATTACACGATCTGCAATTTCCTGAGCCAGCAGCTCAATAACTTCTTGAAGCGGCTTAGCTCCCATATCGCCTTCTCCACGCTTACGGATGGAAACTGTCTCGGCATTCATCTCATTCTCGCCAACTACGAACATGTATGGTAGCTTCTCCAGCTGAGCTTCACGGATCTTATAGCCAAGCTTCTCATTACGCAAATCTGCCTCTGCAGAGATACCACGGCGACGCAGCTTGTCTGTAACTTCCTTAGCATAATCGTCGAAGGCAGTCGAAACAGGAATAACTTTAACCTGCTGTGGAGATAGCCAAAGCGGCAGTGATCCTGCAAAGTTCTCTAACAAGAAAGCAACAAAGCGCTCCATAGTACCTAAAATACCGCGGTGTAGAACGACTGGACGGTGTTTCTGACCATCGTCACCGATATATTCCAATTCAAAGCGTTCAGGCAGCAAGAAGTCGATCTGTACAGTGGAGAGAGTTTCTTCTTTGCCTAGTACAGTCTTGATCTGCACATCCAGCTTAGGACCGTAGAAGGCAGCTTCGCCTTCTGCTTCGTAGAATGGCAGACCAGCTTCTTCTACAACTTCACGCAACATACGCTGTGCAGTTTCCCACATTTCGTCATTAGCGTAATATTTCTCAGTATCCTTAGGATCACGATAAGACAACCGGAAACGGTAGTCATTAATACCAAAGTCACTGTATACCTGTTTAATCAACTCGATTACACGAATGAACTCGCCTTTAATTTGATCCAGACGGCAGAAAATATGGGAGTCATTAAGAGTCATCGAACGCACACGGTGCAAGCCAGTCAATGCTCCTGACATTTCATAACGGTGCTGGATACCCAGTTCAGCAATACGGATCGGCAGATCACGATAGCTGTGCATGGAGCTCTTATAAATCATCATGTGATGCGGGCAGTTCATTGGGCGGAGAACAAACTCTTCATTATCAATAGTCATTTTAGGGAACATGTCCTCTTGATAGTGCTCCCAGTGTCCAGATGTTTTATATAGTTCAACATTACCAAGAACCGGAGTATATACATGCTGGTATCCTAGACTTGCTTCCAGATCCACAATGTAACGTTCCAGAATACTGCGCAGTTTAGCACCCTTAGGCAGCCAGATCGGCAAGCCTTGGCCTACCAATTGATTAAATGTGAAGATTTCAAGCTCTTTACCCAGCTTACGGTGGTCGCGTTTCTTCGCTTCTTCAAGCAGACGAAGATGCTCATCGAGCTGCGCTTTTTTAATCCAAGCTGTACCGTATACGCGTTGAAGCATTTTATTCTTGCTATCGCCGCGCCAGTAAGCACCAGCTACATTCATCAATTTAAAGACTTTGATCTTAGAAGTCGACGGTAAGTGTGGTCCCCGGCACAAGTCGAAGAATTCGCCTTGTTCATAGATCGAAATCACACTATCTTCAGGCAATGCTTCAATTAGTTCAAGTTTGTAAGGATCGCCTAGCTCACCGAATATTTCCAACGCTTCCTTACGGCTAACTTCCTTACGTACGATTGGAAGGTTCTCAGAGACAATGCGATCCATTTCCTTTTCAATCTTTAGCAGATCCTCAGGATTAAGCGGATGTTCCAAATCCATATCGTAGTAGAAGCCATCTTCGATAACAGGACCTACACCAAGCTTAACTTCCTTTGTTCCATATAAACGTCTTACAGCTTGCGCCATCAAGTGGGCAGTACTGTGACGCATAACTTCCAAGCCTTCAGGTGAATCCAAAGTTACGATTTCTATCAATGCGCCTTCCTCTAGCGGAGTGGACAGATCCACGACAATACCATTCAATTTCCCTGCCACCGCGTTCTTGCGAAGTCCACTACTAATAGAAGCCGCTACATCTTCAATATTGCTACCTTCTGCGTATTCCCGAACGGAGCCGTCCGGAAGTTTAATACTTACCATTTTAATTTCCTCCTTCATTTCCTTAAGCCAAACAATAATTTTAATTTTTTCGAAACGGAAATATCCACGCATACAAAAAACGCCCGTCCCGCAAAGGGACGAGCGATTACACCCGTGGTTCCACCCAAATTCGATTCTCTCAATCTGCTCTTAAAGCAGAGTCGAGTCAGAATCCTTCGTAAGCATGGAATAACGACCATGAACCGGCGGTTCTTACTATCCCATTTCAGGGAATTCATAACCGCAGCTACAAAGGGGTAAATCGATAGTAGGATACCGGAGGAAATTACAGCCTATGTTCCCTCTCTCTGATACGGTCCAGAACAATCCATTCATATCTTTGTCAAAGCTGTTAACGTGAATTATGGAGTAATTATAAATCTGTCCTCTCTGACAGTCAAGTCTGTAGAGGGGGCAAAATTTTGTAAACCGCGGAAACAGTCACCTACACGGACAGGTCTGCAGTCAGGAAATAGCGCTAGAACTGTCCTTAACAGGTTACTCTTCTCGGCGTTTCCCAGGTAAGCGGCCTGCACGTTTCAAAGACTCACGCAGCAAGTATTCGATATGTCCGTTTACACTGCGAAATTCCTCTCCCGCCCAACGTTCCAACGCCTCATGCAGATCCGGATCGATCCGCAATGGAAAGCTTTTCTTGGCCGCCATGATGCACCGCCTTAATACAACGAGCCGGCGTTAATGACCGGACTCGCTCCGCGCTCCGACACGATCGCCACCATCAGATTATTAATCATGGCCGCTTTACGTTCTTCGTCAAGCTCCACTACACCGCTCTCTTTAAGCTGTTTAATCGCCATATCGACCATGCCAACTGCACCTTCAACAATGATTTGACGAGCAGACAGAATGGCAGAAGCTTGCTGCCGCTGCAACATGGTGCTGGCGATTTCTGTTGAATAAGCCAAATGTGTAAGCCGGGCTTCAATGACTTCTACACCAGATAAGGACAATCGCTCTTGAAGCTCAGTCGCTAACTCTTTAGCAATTTCATCTGCATTAGCACGCAGGGACATCCCAGATTCATTGAAGTTATCATAAGGGTATTTGCTGGCCACATGACGCAGCGCCGTTTCACTCTGAATCTCTACGAAAGCCATATATTTATCTACATCAAAGAGGGCTTTAGCGGAGTTAATCACCTTAAAGACGATAACTGCAGCAATTTCAATCGGATTACCTTCAACATCATTGACCTTGAGCTTCACACTGTTAAAGTTACGAACGCGTAGGGAAACCGTCTTACGTACGCTGAACGGAATAACTGCGAACAGTCCACTCGTTGCAATAGTCCCTACATATTTGCCGAAAAAGGTGACTACAACCGACTTATTAGGTTGTACAACCGTAATACTCGTACATAGTATTGCTGATACAACGAACAGAATGACTGGTACTGCAATATACTCCTGAACAGCACCATAGATTCCACCAGCCAAACAAACTGCAATTAATGCGATAACCCAAAATCCGCTGACAGGACGAAGCGTCTTCTCCTTCATAAAAAAGCACCCCCATAAGATATTTTTTTGATATGATTATGATATCACTTTTGGATAATAATGTGTATACAGAAATGTAATAAAATAATGAATTTATGTTCACAGGTAAAATAAACCTTCGAAATCTTAACCATACAAAAAACGCTTGCTGCTCAATCATCCACTAAACGGATTAACGAGCAACAAGCGTTGATTTAATTTATATATTAGTTCTGCATAATGAAATCATTATCAATCTTAGCATTAGCATCATCGAACACGCGCAGAATATCGTAGCGTGTATTCCGCTGTGCCGGGATTTTGCCTGCTTCGCGGATCAACTGAGTAATCGATTCGATATTGACCTTGTAGGTCGCGCCCGCAGAAGATACTACGTTTTCTTCAATCATCGTACTGCCGAAATCGTTGCAGCCATATTGAAGGGAAAGCTTGCCGACCTCTGGTCCCATTGTTACCCAAGAGGACTGGAAGTTCTTAATGTTGTCTAGAACAAGGCGACTTATGGCTACCGTCTTCAGATATTCTTCAGGCGTTTGTCTATCCAGCTTCAGGTTAGTATTGTCCGGTTGGAAGGTCCAAGAGATAAAGGCCAAGAAACCCTCTGAATCGTATTTGTTGGCAATACACTCGTCCTGAGCCTCACGCACACGAAGTAAGTGCAATGCCCGTTCTTCCATACTTTCACCAAGTCCAATGACCATCGTTGCTGTCGTATTCATACCGATCTTATGCGCTGTCTGCATTACGTCCATCCACTCGCGCCATGAGCCTTTAAGTCGGCTGATCTTGCGGCGTGTGCGATCATCGAGAATTTCCGCTCCCCCACCTGGTAATGAATCCAGGCCAGCAGCATGGATTTCACGTACAACTTCCTCGAGCGATAATCCAGACACTTCTTTCATCTTCATAATCTCAGCAGGAGAGAAGGAATGCATTGTAATCTCAGGAAAACGTTGCTTAATTCCGCGAAGTATATCGGTATAATAGCTGAAAGGAAGATTTGGGTTCGTACCGCCTTGCATCAGTATTTCTGTACCATTTACAGCGATAGTCTCAGCGATTTTTTGGTAAATCGTCTCATCCGGCAATACATAACCCTCATCAGAGCCCGGTCTGCGATAAAATGCGCAGAAACGGCAGTAGACATCACATACATTCGTATAGTTAATATTACGACCAATTACAAACGTGGCCATCGGGTCTGGATGCCAGCGTTCCATTATGGTGTTTGCAGCTGCACCCATTTTCTCAATTTCGTTGCTCTCGAACAGTCGGATGGTATCTTCCAATTGGAGACGTTCACCCCGTAGGGCTTTGTCCAAAATAAGATCTATCGCACTCATCGTTCGCATCCTCCTTCTAAACCCTTAGGGGTATGGTAGAATCACAAAATTACAGGAAGAAAAAACGTTGTCTCTTTTTCAAGGTGACAACCCTTTCTCATACAATTGAACAGTTCATTTCCTCATCGTATCACAATCTGAACAGCTTGAAAAATGCTTTTACATTCTTCGCAAATTCCTATCCAGAAGAAAAGCAGCATCGCACTAAGCGATACTGCTAGTTATACTCTATTTCTCCACTAACACTCGATTGAACATTTCTTCCTGTTACTTGGACTCAATTTCTGCCCTAGCGGCTTCTAGTGCTTGGCCAAGATCAGCAATCAAATCCTCTGCATGTTCAATACCGACGGAGAAGCGCAGCAAACGATCATCTACACCCACAGCATTTCGAATCTCCACAGGAATATCAGCATGTGTTTGTACAGCCGGATAAGTCATAAGTGACTCTACGCCGCCCAAGCTTTCTGCGAATGCAATAAGACGAATATGACGAAGAAGTGGCTCTACGTATCTGGCATCTTTTAATTTGAAAGAAAAAATACCGGTATTGCCTGAAGATTGGCGATTCTGGATTTCATGTCCTGGATGATCAGGCAATCCTGGATGGAACACTTCCGCAATCGCTGGATGCTCTAATAAGTAGTGAGCGATCGCTAGTGCATTGCTTTCGTGACGCTCCATACGCAGCGCCAATGTCTTCAAGCCTCTCATCAACTGATAACTGTCTGTTGGTCCGAGCACGGCGCCAATAGAGTTATGTAGAATAGCTAGTTCAGCTGATAATTCTACACCCTTGGATACAATCAGGCCTGCCAGTACATCATTATGACCACCCAAATACTTAGTAGCGCTATGAACTACAATATCCGCACCTAATTCTATAGGCCGTTGGAAGAATGGTGTCAGCAGCGTATTATCTACAATGCTAAGTAATCCATGGTGACGTGCCCAAGTACACACGGCTTCAATATCCGTGATCATCATAAGTGGGTTCGTTGGCGTTTCAATAAATACAGCTTTCGTATTTGGACGACGCGAAGCTTCCAGTGCATCCAAATCATTCGTGTCTACATAAGAAGCAGTGATTCCAAACTTGGACATAATCCGTTCCAACAAACGATAGGTACCGCCGTAAAGATCCAGCGAAACGATCAGATGATCGCCTTGAGCGAACAAGGTGAGCACCGTTTGTATCGCTGCCATCCCTGAGCTACAAGCAAATCCTGCATCTCCAGATTCCAGTTCCGCAGCTGCATTCTCAAGCACTGAACGGGTCGGACTCTTGGTGCGGCTATAATCAAACCCTGTGCTCTGACCGAGTTTTGGATGACGAAATGCCGTTGCATTATAAATCGGAAAATTAATTGCTCCTGTGGCAGGATCTTCTTGAGAACCTATTTGAGCCAGTCTACTTTCAATCCTAAGTTTGTCATCCATGATTAATGCCTCCTAATTTATATTGTAGCGCTATTATTAATAAACAATCGGGTCGATATCATAAGGCGTTTCTTGATATACATAGTAATTGAGCCAGTTAGAGAATAATAAATTGGCATGCGCACGCCACACTGCTGGAGGTGTACGTTCTGGATCATCTTTAGGGAAGTAATGTTTCGGCAAAGCCATCTCCATCCCTCTAGACACATCACGGTCATATTCCCATTTCAAGGATAGGGGATCGTATTCGGAATGTCCGGTCACAAATATTTGTTTACCGTCGTTTGTAGCCACTAGATACATACCAGCTTCTTCGGATTCCGCCAGAATCTGCAGATCTGGGTTATTCTCAATATCTTCACGGGAGACATCGGTATGACGAGAGTGTGGTACATGGAATACCTCGTCAAAGCCGCGCAACAGTTTAATGTTATTTTGATTAATCGTATGAGCGAAGACGCCAAAACATTTCTCAGGCAATGCCACTTTACGAACACCAAAATGATGATATAAGCCTGCCTGTGCCGCCCAACAAATATGCATGGTTGAAGTCACATTGTCCTTGCTCCATTCAAAAATCTCTTTCAGTTCTTCCCAATACGATACTTCCTCGAACTCCATTTGTTCTACAGGAGCACCTGTAACGATTAAACCATCCAAACGGCGGTGGCTGATCTCGTCAAAGGTTTTGTAAAAGCTCTTCAAATGTTCAGCAGAAGTATTCTTGGAAATATGGGAACGCGGATGCAATAAAGTAACATCAACTTGTAGTGGCGAATTTCCAATTAAACGCAGCAATTGAGTCTCTGTCGTCTCTTTAGTCGGCATGAGGTTCAGAATAGCAATCCGTAGTGGACGGATATCCTGATGGAAAGCCTGACTTTCGTCCATCACAAAAATATTTTCTCCGGATAGTACTTCTTTCGCCGGTAAACTGTCGGGAATTTTAATTGGCATTGTCTTTCCACTCCTTAGCTGAATTTAGTTGTTTTGCCGCACTGCGGCTTGCTGAACATAAAAAGACCTTCCTCGGAAATCGAGAAAGGTCATATCTACAGTCATATGCGCCTCTCTCATCTGCCAGAATGTTCCTGAAAACGATTAGACGTCTGCAGAAATTCCGCAAGAATTAGCACCGTGCGTTTACACGCCGGTTGCCGGGTTTCATAGGGCTAGTCCCTCCACCTGCTCTTGATAAGATTTAGCTGTATTCAATTAAATTACTTTAAAATTCACTTTAAATCATGAACCTCCTTTTCGTCAAGTCCATACAATGCTGAAGAAGCCTCAAAATCACAATAAATTTGCTTGAAAGAGGCATACTCCGTTGTTATACTAGACAAGTATTTCATACCTGAACGAAAAGAAGAGGTGAGAAGAAGGATGGAAGGCGACCCGAGCTCGCAAATATGTGTACAGAATGAGCAACCACACAGGATAATCATCAGCTTGCCGGCGGCGGGAGCAGTTCTTCTTCATGCCCTCGAAACGTCATTTGGCCCTATGTATTGATTGTACCGCCGGCCAAGCTGATTTTTTTCTCTGTGCTTAATTTAGCAGTCCCTAGTGAAGACCTGGGGATAGGAGGAGTGAAATCAGATGAAAATCCGGCTGGTAAATGCAGGGGTTTTTACACCTATTGATGAAATTGATGAAACACTAACACCCCCAACGGAAGGGTTCTATTGGATTGACGCCGATGTTGAGGATTTGGAGCTGCTTCAGCCCTTGTTCAACCTACATGATCTTGCTGTTGAGGATTGCCTTAGCGAAGAGGATCAGCGTCCAAAGATCGAAATATACGAAAGTCACTACTTTATAGTTGTAAATAGCATCCGCTTTGACGATGAAGAAATTTTCCTACGGGCACTCAATGTATTCCTTGGAAGACATTACATCATCACTGTCACGAAACAAAAGATCAATGAACTACGAATCCTGAAGCCTATGCTCTGGGAGCAAGAAGTAAGTGAACCGGATATGTTCCTTTACTTGCTAATTGACCTTGTCGTTGATAACTATTTCTCCGTCGGCGACCGAATTGAAGCTCGGATTGAGAAGCTGGAAGAAGATATCCTCATGCATACCAAAAAGTCACATCTTAGTGAAATTATCGGTCTGCGAAGTGAAATTCTATGGTTGAAGAAAATGCTGGGGCCACAAAAAGAAGTGATTAATACCCTAAATAAAAAAGACCTCCGTCTGATTGATGATCAGCTTCAGAAATATTTTAGCGACATTTATGAAAATGCGGTTAAAATATCTGAAACCTTTGAGACGTATCGCGATCTCATGGGCAACTTACGAGAGGCATACCAATCCAGTATCGCCAACCGCGCGAATGAAATTATGAGAGTATTTACTGCGATCACAACAATATTCATGCCCCTGACCGTAATTACCGGAATCTACGGTATGAACTTTGATCATATGCCCGAGCTTCATACGAAATATGGCTATTATGGCGTTATAGGCGTTATGTTGACGTTAGGCTGTGGGATGCTGTATGTTTTCCGCAAGAAGGAATGGCTATGAAACGAACCGGACGAATAAGCAAGACGAAGGCCCTGTAACCGTAAGGTATAAGGAAGCCTTCGTCTTTTTGGTATGCGCAAATTTAAAAGCTGGTCGCCATGCCCACTTTATGCGTTTGCTCTCGACGGAAACGGATGCGTATCAATCGCAGACGCTCATAATAAATATCCAATCCTTCAGCAGCAGAAAAATCGTCACCATACACCTTATGTAACACCGGTTTTAGGAAAAGATCCCCGAGCTCCACATAGGCATTCCATATCGCATCCTGCTCATTCTGCGGCATATTGCCAAGCTCTACATGGATCAGCTTCTCGACAGAATAACCTTCTCTTTCTAGCTCCTCTACCGCTTCAATCAGTTCACGCCGGTTCACTCCACTATTCACCTTAAGCTGTTCCAAGCCCAACCCATTCTCGATCCCCTGTAGCAAAATCCTCCGCAAGCGCAGTCGTTCTAGCTGCTTCTTATATTTGACTTCTTTCTGTTTATAAAGCCAAGATACGAAAGACTCCTCTTCAATTACTTCATTCACCCAATTTAGAGGGAAGGCATGTTCCCTTGCCACCGCAGTAGTTATAGCCAGCCAATCAGCCCCAAACTGTGCTATCTTGCCTTCTCCCACACCCGGAATTTGCATCAGTTCCTCTGGCGTATGCGGTAGAAATGTACTTAACAAGCGCAACAGACGATTACTGGCGAGAATATAGGGCGCCTTCCGTTCACTCGAAGCCTTACCACGGCGCCAAGCACATAACTCTTCATAAATGGCTTCATTCCCATAATGTTCGCTGTAATATTGAAGCTTCAGCTGCTCCTGATTACGTCCAGTAAGACTATCCTCCTCGTGGAATATCCCATCGATTAAGGGTCGATAGCCATCTCCCATCTTCACTGCTAGCTCATGCCTGTATACACAGAGCATCTCATTCCATGAACCACCTTCATACCACAAATTCTCAATGTAATTCTCCCCACCTGAAAAATCACGCCAGCCCAAACTCCAGATCCCCTCTTCCTCTCCAATCCACAACTGGGCGTACACCTCTTGATCCACTCCAGATATTCTGGATAAACGGTTCATAAACACAATTTGCATATTCATCCCTACCTTTCTCAACATTACAGCAAGCACAATAACCTTCCGGGAAGAGCCTCCTTCGGAGCGAACAAATCCTTTCTCAATCAGACCCCGAACGCAAAAAAGCACCTCTCTCACGATAAACGCGAAAGAGGTGCTCCCTCATTAAATGCTATACTGTTAGATCCTAGAATACCATATATTACCGAACAGTCAATGTCTTTTTATACTAGTTTCTAGCTAGAGCTAATGTAGCCAATCCAATCGCTCCAGCAAGCCCTGCATTGTCTCCAAGACCTGGTGAGACAACATAATTATCGATGTCGACATTAAGCGATGAATGTTGAACATATCCGCTCAATAACTCTTGCAGCTTAGTGCGAATCAACGGGAATAGGTGGCTTTGCTTCATAACACCACCGCCCATTACGATTTTTTGAGGAGACAGAATCAGCACATAGTTCATGAGTGCATGTGCAAGATAGTGAGCTTCCATTTCCCATGCCGGATGGTCCACTGGTAGCTCTCCTGCCGGTTGTCCCCAGCGTTTGCCGATCCCCGGACCTGCGGCTAATCCTTCAAGACAATCGCCATGATAAGGACAGTAACCCTCAAACGTATCCTCTGGATGTCTACGAACTAGAATATGTCCCATCTCAGGATGTGACAATCCATGGACCATCTGGCCGCCAACAACCGCTCCTGCTCCAATGCCTGTCCCAACCGTAATATAAAGACAGCTGTCTAGACCTTTAGCTGCTCCCCATTTACTCTCCGCAAGCGCTGCACCATTCACATCCGTGTCAAAGCCGATCGGAACGTTAAATTGCTCAACCATTGTGCCTACCAGATTATATTGTCCCCAGTGAGGTTTTGGTGTCGTTGTTATGTAACCATAAGTAGGGCTGTCCAGTACGGGATCAATTGGTCCAAAAGATCCGATTCCGAATGCTTCTACATTTTTCTCTTTAAAATAGTCTATTACTAGTCCCATCGTTTCTTCCGGTGTTGTTGTCGGAAAGCTAACTCGGTCAACAATGGTACCGTCCTCATAACCAATCCCACATACAAATTTTGTTCCGCCTGCTTCAATCGCTCCCAATAGCTTCACAGCAATTATCTCCCTTTCTCTAGTTAGAAGTTGAAACGCTACCCATACACAAATAAATAATATCATTAAAAAAAGCAATCACCAGCCCTAATTATACGTCGAATGAAGCGCTATCACAACATGTATAAATGCCTTTGGCGTCCTTTTAAGGACGGTAGCGTTTAAGAGAGAAAGATAAGGATAATGTATAGTGTGAAACTTATACGTTCTTATAGTTTAACAAAACACCCTCCATGCATCTTTGCATGAAGGGTGTCTGATCTTAACCCAAATCGCCTAACTCAATCTGTACAATTCCCCGTTCGTCCTGCACCTCAGCAATCAAATGCATCAAGCTGCCGAACTCTAGCTCCTGAAATTTGCGCGCAGCTGTTTCCCGCTGTAGTTGCCACAAGGCTTCCGTCAGCTCACAGACCACTGGTACATCGCAACGGATTTCCGCTAACTCTCGCGATAAATGCAGCATATCCAGATCTGCTTCGATTTTGGTACGCACACCTTTAGGGAGCAGATGCAGATTCTCAATTACACCTTCAACTGTTCTGTATTCGGTCAGCAGTTTCAGCGCAGTCTTCTCACCAATCCCTTTTACGCCGGGATAATTATCACTGGTATCGCCCATAAAGCCTTTCAGGTCAATCACTTGTCTAGGGGTTAGACCCTTTTCCTCCAGCAATTCTGCAAGGTCATACACTTTATAGTTAGAGCGTCCCTTTTTCATAATGACGACCTTAACATTCTCATCAATGAGCTGAAGCATATCATGGTCACCCGTCAAAATATATACCTCAGAGTTTTCACTGTAACAAGAAGCCAGCGTACCAATGCAATCATCCGCTTCATAGCCTGCAAGTCCAATGTTCGGCACCCCAAGCTCAGCTACTACATCTTTTACTAGATCGAACTGTGGAATCAGCTCTAACGGGGCTTCAATCCGATTCGATTTGTATCCATCGTATTTCTCGGTGCGGAACGTTCCTTTGCCCATATCCCAGCAGCATACGACGTGAGAAGGCTCAAATGTGCTTACTGCATCGAAAAAATACTGCAAAAAACCATACACCGCATTCGTCGGCAATCCAGCTTTTGTCTTGCGAATATATCCTCCATAAGAGGTCGCATAAAAGGCCCGGAACAGCAGAGCCATTCCATCTACAAGCATTACACGGCCCGTTGTTTCTGCTCTCATGTATAAACCTCTCCCTTAATCGTTCATTGTATTGTTATTAAGCGCTTGTCCATGTTATTGCACAAAGAGTATTCTATCAGAAAATACTTGATCTGATAAGGGATCATATAGTTACACATATGGGAGCTTATTCTTATCCTTTGAAATTAACAAGTAAAAACACCATCGGTGCCCTTGCAAGGGCGGTAAGCTTAAGCGAGAAATATAAGTATATTATAGAATCTTGGTCTTTTGTGATTTTCCTAGATATCCAAAAAGGGATGCCACAACAGCCATGAAATGACTGTTGGGACATCCCCTTTACGGATTTATACTTTGGAAGTATTGGTCCAAGCTTCAGCATATTGATCTTCTTTAAAGCCTACCGTAACTTTAACACCATCAGTGACAATCGGACGTTTATTTAGCATACCATGGCTCGCGAGCAGCTCAAGCTTCTCCTGCTCACTAAGCTGTGCCATTTTGTCCTTAAGACCCAATGCTTTATAGACTTCACCACTTGTATTAAAAAACTTTTTCAGTTCAAGTCCGCTATTGGCCAGCAATTCACGCAGCTCCTCAACGGTAGGTGGCTGTTCTGCGATGTTTTGAAGCTCTAGCTCATGACCTTGAGCTTGTAGCCATTTTACTGCACTGCGGCAGGTGCTGCATTTTGGATATTGATATACTTTTAGTTTGCTCATGTTGTTCTCCTTTAATGGTAGTGATGAGTGCGCTACGCTGGCAAATTATTCTTCCGATCGCTGTTATCCTCGGATTTCTTGATTTAGTCCGCTTGTTGCGGATGAAATCCGAGGATAAAGGCGAACACTCCGTTTCTCCAGAACCAATTCGCCCTCTGGCTAACATCACTAAGATAATTTTTACCTCAAATTCGCTTTCGGGCCTTGCTCCAATACGTTCTCCAAGGCCGCCATATCAGGCGGCAAAGGAGCTTCAAAGATCATTTCCTGCAGCAACACCGGATGCTTGAACGTCAGACGCACCGCGTGCAGTGCTTGACGCGGTATGGAGGCATCTAGTGCTGTAACGGACTCCAACTGTTCACTTTGAGTTAAAGTCAATTCCGGTAGATTATACAGCTCATGACGATACATGCTGTCACCAATCAAAGGACAGCCGATAGAGGTCATGTGGACCCGAATCTGATGAGTACGACCACTCTCCAGCTTCAGTTCAACTTTTGAACCTTGTGCGTATACGGTTTTAACCTCATACCGAGTCAGAGAAGGATAACCATCCGGTGTCACGATACGCCGATGCGGCTCCTCAGGATCACGGTCAATAGGTCCGTCGATATCGCCGAAAGGCTCCACAGGAGCCCCATGAACAAATGCAGCATAACGTTTGTCCACTGTACCCGCAATCATCTGCTCAGAAATATGCTGATGGCTATACGAATTCTTGGCGATGACTAACACACCGGAGGTTTCCTGGTCCAGACGATGGACGGGTCGAAAGCGGAAACGTTCATTTTTTTGCGCCCAATAATGAACTACTCCGTTAGCCAGCGTGTCAGTGTAATGTCCGTGTGTGGGATGCACGATGATCCCTGCTGCCTTGTTTACTACGAGCAGATGCTCATCTTCAAATAGAATTTCAAAGGGAATCGGCTGCGGTAAAATATCATCCGAAGTCTCTGTTTCCATGCGAATCTGTACAATATCGCCTGCCTTAACATGTACGCTGATATAAACACGCTCTCCATTTAATGTAATCCCTTGTTCTGTTTGCTTAAGGCGTGACAACAATTTACGTGAGACATCCATCCGTTTATGCAGGATCGTCTTCAGCAACCAGTCATCCTCTTCTGGCGGTATAATGTAAGTAATTGGTGAATAATAGCTAGTCATATTAGTCTCGGAACACCTTTTTACTGCGAATGTATTCTACATCAGTAATCCCTGCCCGTGTATTAGCCGTCCTAGCCAGCGCAAAGAAATAATCGGATAACCGGTTCAAATAAATAACCGCTTCCGGGTTAATGTCTGCATTTCTTCCAAGTGTAACTGCCCGGCGTTCCGCCCGGCGGCAAACCGTACGGCACACATGTAGAACCGAAGCCAACGGACTGCCCCCAGGGAGGATGAATTTTTCTAGTGGTGGATTCTCTGCTTGAAGCTCATCAATCCAGCCCTCCAACCGTTTAGCCATCTCACTTGTTACCATATATTGACCACCATCACCTAGCTTAATAAAAGCCAGATCGGTTCCGCAATCGAATAGCTCATGCTGAATTTCCAGCAGCTGCTCGCGTACATCATCAAACTGATCGTCCTCCATCAGGCTCCTTGCCTGACCTACAAAGCAATTCAGTTCATCGATCGTTCCGTAAGCTTCAACTCGGACATCGTCCTTACCAACCCGGCCGCCAATCACTGAAGTTTGACCCGCATCACCCGTGCGTGTATAGATCACCATGGCTTACTCCTCCTATCCATTCTTCAAATCACATAATGCTAGTTTAAGCTTTCTTATATAAAAATGGCAAATGAAGAGTATAGGCATATTCTCTCCAAGTGTGACTGCAATGTTGCGATATGTGAGCTTAAAGGAACAACAAAAAGAGGACCCTAGGGTCCTCTTCAACAGCATGTAGCGACGTTATTTTCCAACTGGACGCCCCTTCATGTATTCATTTATCTTGAGATCCAGTAAACTGCTAATTTCAATCACATTATCTGAAGTGAATGATTTTTCCTGCAAAAAAAGCTGCTCCATTTTGCTACGGAGTATTCTAATTTCATCTTCCAGAGAGAGCATGCGAGCAGAAGCATCACCCTTGGGGGACAGTTTCCCACTTCCAGAAAAACACTGCCCTCCATAGGAAGGTAAGTAATAATCGGCACTAAGCACAATCATCCCTCCTAAAAGTATTATTGAGCGCGTGCCACAAAATGTCATTAAAGTAATAAAAGCAACTTCAAAGCAACGCTTAATTCCAGAGTAAAATACGTCCTTGTTAGTTCTATTATAGGGGTTAATTACTCTCAAAGTAAAATAATACCATAGGATTATAGGATAGGCTATAGTCCAATTTTCTCTATTCCATTCTCTCTCGTTCCAGTTGTGTGACAAAAGCACCAATGCGTTCTATAGCTTCATTCAGTTGAGCTACTGATGTAGCATAGGAGCAGCGTAAGTAACCTTCACCACCTAAACCAAAGACACTTCCAGGTACAGCTGCCACCTTATATTCAAGTAATAATCGTTGTGCAAACTGATCAGAAGTCAGTCCCGTTTTGCGCACGCTTGGAAAAGCATAAAATGCACCTTGTGGTTCATGGCACTCCAGTCCCGCATCACGCAAACCCTTAACAATCAGCCTCCGCCGTTGGTTATAAGAATCGACCATTCGATCCTTCTCTTCCATCCCATTGGTCAGTGCCTCAAGTGCAGCCACCTGGCCCATAGAAGGAGCGCACATCACAGTGTACTGGTGAATCTTAAGCATAGCGGAGATCAAATCAGGGTGACCACAAGCATAACCCATTCTCCATCCAGTCATGGCAAAAGCCTTGGAGAAACCGCTGACCAAAATCGTACGGTCCATCATACCTGGCAATGAGGCAAAGCTGACATGATTAATTCCATACGTTAATTCCGCATAGATCTCATCTGAAATTACAATAAGATCATGCTTCTCTACAACCTTGGCGATCGGCTCCCAATCCTCTCGGGTCATAACACTTCCCGTTGGGTTGCTCGGGTAGCACAGAATTAGAACTTTGGAGCGTGGAGTAATCTTCGCTTCCAAACTCTCTGCAGTAAGTTTAAAGTCATTCTCTCCGATGGTTTCGATACCTACAGGAATACCTCCACCAATAGCCGTTATCGGCGAATAAGAAATATAGCAAGGTTCTGGTATGAGGATCTCATCGCCCGGCGTGATCAAAGCGCGCAGAGCCAGATCGATAGCCTCACTTCCGCCGACCGTTGCTATAATTTGATTGGCAGGATCATACTCCACTGCAAAACGGGTGTGCAAATAGTTCGCAATACCCTCCCTTAGCTCAGGCATACCTGCGTTGGATGTATAGCCTGTAAATCCTCTTTCCAGCGAATAGACACAAGCTTCTCTGACATGCCACGGGGTCTTGAAATCAGGTTCCCCGACTCCGAGTGATATGATATCCTTGCTGCCTGCTGCCAGATCAAAAAACTTACGAATACCCGAAGGCTGAATTTGCTGTACCAGCGGGGCCAAATAAGAATTCATTGATTTGCTGTCTTCTCCAGTTAGCTGCGTTTTGTTCGTGATCATATGATTACTTCCTTTATGGAGAGATCATCAGACGGTTGTCTTCCTCATGCTCCTCGAAGATGATCCCATCCTGTTTGTATTTTTTAAGGGTAAAATTCGTTTTAGTTGAGAGTACTGAATCAATTGGAGACAGCTTCTCGGATACAAAATTGGCCACTTCACGTAAGTTTCGGCCTTCCACTTCTACCAGAAGATCGTAAGCACCTGACATCAGATAAACGGATTTCACTTGTGGATACAGGTAGATTCTCTCGGCAATGCCTTCAAATCCGCGACCCCGTTCGGGTGTAATCTGTACCTCAATCAGCGCTGTCACTTTCTCGTCATCGACTTTATCCCAGTTTACAACGGCTGCATACTTAACAATTACATGGTCCTTCTCTAATTGCCCAATCGCCGTCTTTACGTCTTCTTCTTCCTCGCCAAGCAGCGTAGCTAAGAGTGCAGTAGATCTTCTCGCGTCCTCTTTAAGCAGTTCCAGCACTTTCCTCTTTAGTTCGTTCATTTCCTTCATGCCTTCCCTCCGGATAGTTCGCAAATGACGTTGCGCTATTCATGCGTCGCCCCGCGAAAAGAGTTTAATACTAATATGACATGAATTGAGCATCTCTGCAAACAAAATAACCCCATATGATATCCGCATAGAAGACTAGGTTTACTCAGCTAAATGGATTTTTATACAAAAAACGCCCGTTTATACCGGAGCTCTCGGTATAAACGGGCGTCAGCCTTAAGGTTATGTGGCAGGATGCTTCATCCGCTAACCATCTTGGTTACATTAAATGAGACGGTTGATGTTGTCCATTCGAATGAAGGTGGCTGTTCGCATTGTGAGCAATAGATCCAGCTTGTCCGGTTTTTTGCTGAACAAATTGTCCGGCTTTTTGCTGCAATTGCTGTGCAGTTTGGAGTTGCTTGTCCACATCTTGGCGCAATGCTTTTGCAGGTGCAGGATACATATTCAGTTGGGACATCTGCGTATAATGCTCGCCCTGAAGTCGAAGCGTGTTCATGGTCATGTCGTTAAACACCCGACGAACCGCTGGACATGCCGATTCTGTAGCAGCAGTCGCATATTCACGGACCGTCCGCTTCAAATCACACAAAATGGTGTTCATCAAATCCTCATCTGGCATAAATGCTGCTGAATTTTGTGCGTTCATAAAATAACCTCCTTAAAGTTTAATAATACATTTATTGTGGGCTTGTAGGCGCATATTGCTGATGTTGCTGGATTAACTGAGTAAGTGTAGTCATGTGCTGTGTATGGTTCTGCATGTGCTCCATACAAATTCGACGAACTTGCTCATTCTGTGTTGTCGCAGCTGTGGCCACGCATTGCTTGAGGAGCAAATCCTCGTTGGAAATGGAGTCGGCAATATATTCCAATTCTTTTCCGCTTAATGCCTGCATTTGATTTGATTGCATGTGTTGTAGTCCCTCCTTGTAGTTGATCCAAACAGGCTTTAGTATACCTCCAATGCACATCATTTATTTGCCCGAAAGCATTAGAGAGTTATGACAAAAATAAGAACATGCTGCGAATGAGGCGGTAATATGCCGCCCATACTTAATTATGGAACGAATGAAGGAGCGATCAATTTCATGAGACTAAACAGCGGCAACCCCCCTTGGAGAAACACTTTACAAGACCCTCCAACTTATCCATCGCTAGAGGATACCGTTCACTGTGATTGCCTGGTTGTAGGCGCTGGAATGGGTGGAGCAATGGCGTCCTATCGCCTGTCGTTAAGCGGAGCTGAGGCTGTTCTGATCGAAAAAAGACGCGTCGGAAGCGGAAGCTCACATGCCAATACTGGTTTACTTCAGATATCTAACGACAAATCGTTAACCTCATGCATGAACACTTTTGGAGAAAAGAGCGGCTTACTCTTTTATCAGCTATGCCAAGCAGGGGTTAGAAATATTTTAGATCTGCCTGCCAAGCTCGATATCGATCCCCAGATCATTCCTCGCAGCAGTCTTCTATATGCCAGTACACCAGAGGATGTACCTGCTCTGCGAGAAGAATATGAGAATCTCGTTGCTCACGGATTCGATTCTGATTTCTGGGAAGAGGATAAAATTGCTTCGGTGTATTCTTTTTCTAAACCTGCTGCACTTTATTCACGCAGTGATGCAGAAGCGAACCCTTTCCGGACAGTTCACAGCCTGATTGCCAATGCAGCAATGAATGGTGTACACGTTTATGAGCAGACCGAGGCTAAACACTATGAGTTTACTGAAGATGGAGTAATTTGCCACACAGAGAAAGGACGTATTATTGCGAAGAAGGTTATTTTTGCAATGGGTTATGAAACGCAGGAGTTTAAAAAAGACCGAGGCGCTGAGCTGATCAATACGTATGCAGTGATGACCAAACCTCTGAAGGAATTCCCCAAGTGGCATGAGCGGAGCCTCCTCTGGGAAACCGCCCGTCCGTATTTGTATTTTCGGACAACACCGGAGGGACGTATTATTGCAGGAGGAAAAGATGAACCGTTGACGGATCCAGAGCGCCGTGATATCAGAGTGATTTCACAAAGTCAAAGGTTATTGGAAGAGCTGGAAGCTTTATTTCCTGAGATCAAAGGCATTGAGATAGAATACTCCTGGGGTGCTGTATTCGGCTCTACACGTGATGGGCTTCCTTATATCGGCCCTCATCCCAAGTACCCTCATTGTTACTTCATCGAGGGTTATGGGGGCAATGGGACGGTGTACAGCATGATTGCTGCAGAGTTATTAACAGATACGATTGCGGGTAAACATCGGCCGGAGCTTGATCTATTCTCATTGACACGATCAGCCAAACCTTCTCCTTCTTAGAAAACGGACGTGAATAAGCAATATTGAGGTTTTTTTAAAAAAAGCTTAGTCCCCTTATGTTCATTAAGAGGACTAAGCTTTTTATGAGGATGCTTATGCTTTATCGGTACTCAGATTACGTACGAGCTGAATACGGTCTTCCTGCGCTAGACTGTGCTGTACATGGAAACAAGACGGGCACACATACACATTAAGGGAGAATGGAGATGTTAGTACAGGTCCACCTAGTGTAGCCGGTGCAGACGGCTCGAAGCTGCTAACAAGCTGTTTACCAGCAAGGATAGTTAACTCATGGCATTGTGTACATTCCGGAGCTTCTTCCTGAATCGCTAAGATGCCCGATACACGCTCTTCATACTTATTCAAATCATAATCGTCACCGAATTGGTTGAGCGTGTTGTAAATAGGAACTACACTGTCTTTGTCGACGTCTCCCCAAAGATCATCATCATTAATAACCTCTTGTTTAGGTTCTTCTACAACTTCTTCTTCCTCTTCTTCAATGCCGTCTATCCCTACAGTAACTGTACGATATCCGTTAAGTTCATTGTTGCAGTGAGGGCAATTTTCCTCGGGTCCGAATTCCTCGTCCCATACGATTTCGGTATGACACCAAGGGCATACAGTTGTTTCCATCTTAATAATCTCCTTCATACTCCACGTTTAAATTTAGTTCATCATTAAATAAATAATACCGGCTGCTATAAAAGCAATAGCTGACACAAACAGAACTCGGGTAAGAATCTTCATGATATCCTCCTAATACTCCACAAAGTGGAGCTGCTCATTTCAAAGCTTGTCCAGCTTCATCTGGAATCCTTTGTAGGGAGGTGCAAAACTTTCTATTTTTTAAAATATAGCTGCACCGATCACATAAGACAACGAAACCGAGATCAGCATCGCTATTAGCCCAACAGCACGGTTATCTGCAGCGATCTCCTCATCAATAGAGAACACTGGGGTTAGGAATTCAAATAAAAAATAGGCAAGCAGCAGCAGCAAAAAACCGACGACCGACCACTTCATCGTCTCATAAATCGAAACACCTGATTCAATGCTGAAACGCAGTACGTTGCAAATTCCGAAGATTTTGCCACCAGTAGCCATGGCTACTGCCAAGTTCCCCTTGCGAATTTCTTCCCAGCAATTATATTTCGTTACCATTTCAAAAATAGACAGAAATACAACAAGCCCAAGAATTGCTACTGCAAAGTAACCAAGCAAGGCACCTAGCGGATGACCCAGCAAAAGATCAATATCTCCTTGCACACTTTTCCCTTCTTTCTGCCGGGCAATCCCGCTATTGCAGCTCAGCCACGGTTACGCCTGCGCCGCCTTCATTATAATTTCCAAGCCTATAGCTCTTAACATGTCTGTGCTTACGCAAATATTCTTGAATTCCTGTGCGGAGCACACCTGTGCCTTTACCATGAATAATAGAAATTTGGCCCAGATTTCCTAAGAAGGCTTCGTCAATAAAACGATCCGTCTCCATAATCGCTTCTTCCAAATTCGTACCTCGCAAATCCAGTTCTCTACGAATGTTCTCATCACGGGAGCGTTTAACGGTTGTCGCCTGCCGAAGGGGCGTTGGTACAGAGGCTGCTTTCGAAGAGAGCAGTTCCAAATCATCCAGGCTTACCTTCATCTTCATGATCCCAAACTGTACTAAAGCCTCTTTAGAGCCGCTTAATTCCACTACAAAACCTTTTTGGTTTAAGCTATCTACTTTCACTTCGTCACCAGGACCAATCGTCCGCGGAGTCTTAGCAGGCTTACGAGTAGCGGCTTTCTTACGCGGTGAAGGTTCGGCTTCGTCTAGACGTCTCCGTGCTTCAATTAGCTTATGCTCTTTGACTGAAGCGCCTTCTTCCATAGCTAAGCGTCGTAAATCACTGATAATTTCCTCAGCTTCTTTACGCGCTTTCTCCAAGATTGCGCTGGCATCTTTCTCCGCTTTCTCCAGTCGTTTATCTCGCTGACTTTCCAGCTTCTCCAGCTCTTGCTGCTGTCTGCTGCGTAATTCCTCTACTTCGCGGCGGATACTCTCTGCTCGCTCATGTTCCTGTTCCGCTCCAAGACGATTCTCTTCGAGAGAGGCAATCATATGCTCTACACGTAGATCCTCTTCCTTCACTTCGCCGCGTGCATGCTCCAGAATTGCACCTGGCAGACCTAACCGCTCTGCAATTGCAAAGGCGTTGCTTCGTCCAGGAACACCAATCAGCAAACGATAGGTAGGACTGAGACTTTGGACATCGAATTCCATGCTGGCATTGATGACCCCTTTACGCTCATAAGCGTAAGCTTTCAATTCGCTATAATGCGTGGTAGCGACCATACGGCATTCAGTCCGGTGAATATGTTCCAGAATGGCAATCGCCAGCGCGGACCCTTCTGCCGGATCCGTTCCTGCACCCACTTCATCAAGCAGAATAAGACTCTTGGGAGTCATTCTCCGCAGAATGGAAATAATATTCGTCATATGGCTAGAGAATGTACTCAGACTCTGCTCAATGCTTTGTTCATCCCCAATATCTGCATAAATGCCATCAAACACACACATTTGACTGCCTTCTTCTGCAGGGATGAATAACCCAGACATCGACATGAGACTCAACAGTCCAATGGTCTTGAGTGTAACGGTTTTACCACCCGTATTCGGTCCGGTTACAATAATGGAGCTATATTGGTTGCCGAGCTCCACATCCAGAGGAACCACATGCTCCGCGGGAATAAGTGGATGGCGTCCTTTGCGCAGCTTCAAATACCCGCGATCGTTCATACGAGGCTGTGTAGCCTTCATATCTCGGGCAAGACGCGCCTTGGAGAAGATAAAGTCAAGCTCGCCAAGAATATCGATATCATAAGTCATTTCTTCGGCTATATCAGCTACAAGCGCTGTCAACCTATGCAATATGATCTCAATCTCCCGTTCTTCACGCAGCCGTGTTTCACGCAGCTTATTATTCATGGCCACAATGGACTCAGGCTCGATAAATAAAGTGGCTCCTGATCCGGACTGATCATGTACAATGCCACCGAAATGCGCACGATACTCCGCTTTTACAGGAATAACAAACCGATCTCCACGAATGGTTACCAGCTGATCCTGCAGCATTTTAGCAACGGAAGAAGAACGAATCATGGAATCCAGCTTCTCACGAATTCGGGTCTCTCCTCCGCGCAATTCACGGCGAATCGTAGCTAATTCAGAGCTAGCTGTGTCAAGTACATCTGCGTTCTCGTCTATACATAAACGGATAGCATCTTCTACATGTTTTTGCTCCGATAAAACATCGCTGAGTGAAAATAGGAATTCAATTTTTTCCTCCTCATGCATAGCTGCCAGGAATCGTTTGACTCTTCGTGCGCCGCCAATGGTAGTTCCCACTGCCAACAGTTCAGTTGTTCCCAACATTCCACCTATAGAGGCACGTTTTAGTGCTGCTCGAATATCGCTTATCCCGCCGAATGAAGGAATACCCTTCAGACGATCTACATTAGCCGCTTCGTCCGTGGCTTGAAGTAGCTTCTTCACACCTTCAAAATCACCGGACGGTCTTAGTTGCTCCGCAGTCATTCGCCCCATTGAGGTTTGCGTATATTGCATTAATTTATTTAAAATCTTGCGATATTCAAGCGTATGCAAAATTTTGTCGTCCAATTACAGTCACAGCTCCCTTCATAGATGTTTCCATTATACAGAATTCAAGCCAATTTCGCTATTTGGTATCGGTTAAAGCATAAAAACAAGTATTAAGGTCACAATAAGAACTGCACATATCCTTAGCTTGGGCCAAAGGAGGTTAGTACAGTGAATTTCTTGAGTCATGTGGGTCGTTTTATTGTAGCAGCGCTTGTTCTGATGGTCGTTAGTTGGATTGTTCCACAGTTCTCGGTTGGTGGCTTCTGGAGCGCTCTAATCCTTGCACTGGTGATTGCGTTACTCGGCTGGGTTGTCGAAGGAATCTTCGGCAAAAAAGCAACGCCCTTCGGGCGTGGTATCGTCGGTTTCATCGTTAGTGCATTAGTCATCTGGGTCGCTCAATTCGTAGTGAGTGGGGTCAGCGTTTCCATTCTAGGAGCTATCCTGGCGGCGTTGGTCATCGGTATTGTCGATTTATTTTTGCCGGTATCCACGCCGTTTGAGGCAGCAAAGTAACGAAAGCTATTCACAACACAGAACCCCTATTTCCGGTTCTTTTCCGGTAATAAGGGTTCTGTGTTGTTTTTATCCTTATGACACAATCTCCGCTTCATGACTCTCAGCACAATTGACCACTCTGTTCTTACCTTGCTTTTTAGCGGTATAGAGCGCTTTGTCCGTTTTACGAAAAAGAAGCTCTTTCCCATCCCCAAGCTGATAATCACAAATTCCAATGCTGACAGTGATCGGCTTATTTCCAGCCTGCAAATGCTCGATTTGAGCAATATTGATCCGTAATTTTTCTACAGCCTCATAAGACTCTGAAAAACTTTTGTCTGTAAAAATCACAGCGAATTCTTCACCGCCATACCTAGCCGCAAAATCATTTAACTCAATCATACCGCCCACCTTGTCCGCAATTACCTTAAGAACAAGGTCCCCAACCCTATGTCCGTAGGTATCATTAACTTGCTTGAAATTATCTATATCGAAGAGCGCGAGCTGTAGTTGAAGGTTGTTGCTTTCACATTGCTCCAATAATGAATCCAAATATTCATGAAAGGTTTTATGATTATATAGTCCAGTGAGTGCATCTATCTTCAGCAGCTTATCCGAAATAGCCCTCTCCACCATTAGATCTTGGCCTTCCTTCGTTAATCTCTCCAGATTTACACGCGCTTCCCGCGCACGAATAATTACAGCAAGAGCCATCCCTACAAATATTATAAACACACACTCTACTATTAAGAATTCAAGCAGCGGTTTATGTAGGAATGGCCGTTCCAACCCGAAATATACTCCCGCATAAAACACAATACTAAATAGTCCCATTAGATACAGGAGCTTACGATCAAAATAAATAAGAGCGACCATAATCGGCATCATGAGCGTCATCTGAGCACCATCGACAAAAGGCTCTAATACAAAATACATAAGGTAGGACACTAAAAACCCACAACTAACCACCCCATATTTAGGGGATTGTTTACTATAACGAAGCCACAGCTCCGCAGTAATCATAAGGACCACAATTAGTAAATTACAAGCAATAAATAAGTGCCATAGATTCGTGTCCATGGTTGTTTTTATTTGAAGTCGGTCAATATTCGACAAAAACAGCAACTGTGAGAACAATAAAAGAATAACTACCATCCAATAACCTTTTAAGATTCTACGGTGCCAAACCTCCGTATTTAGCGTATCGTTAGTGCTTGAAATATGTATCCCCTACTTTTGTACGTTAATGTAATAGCTTTCATTATAATAAATTTTAGTTATATTTTCATCATTTATTTGCAATTTACGACAAAGTTTGAACAGTCTCCCTTGTTCACGGATTTTTCACATTTAATCAAAGCGCTTACTTAAATTTTAAGTTATGATGTCTACATAATTGTCACATTTTCACTATGCTTGGACTTCTTAGGAGGAGGTTTGGATCATTAAAAAATTTGCAATTCTACTTTCAATTGTGTTCGTTATAGCACTTACAGCCTGTGGAAACAGCAATGATAGTGCTGCTGGCAATGCTAACACATCGGAGCCGGAGATCGAGGCAGAAACAGAACTTATAATTACAGCTACCAATTACAGCTTTGATCAGGAAGAATATCATCTAAAAAAAGGTGTACCCGTCAAAATTATTTTTAAAAATGATAGCGGCAATCACGGTATCCTTATCCCTGAATTCGAACTCCAGCTTAATAGCAAAAAGTCCTCGAAAGTAATTGTTCCAGAGGAAGCCGGCACATTCGAAATGACCTGTTCGATTATGTGTGGATCTGGACATAGCGGCATGAACGCAAAAATCATTGTGGAATAGATGAATCATTAAAAAGCCGATCGTAGGGAATTGCCCTGACGATCGGCTTTTTATTTAAGTGAGAAATATAAGACATGGTGTGAAACTTATTCTTTCGAATAAATTAAACTAAACAAAGAGGGCTGACCTGAAATAGATCTCTCTACACATCAGGTACAGCCCTCTTTCTTGCATCCGACATTCAACTGTCCTGTTCGATCAGTTGAATCCATTCATTATATTCATTCTGAAGCTTGGCATATTCCTCTTGAAGATTATGATGCTCATCCGTCATCTTCTGTAGCTCATTCTGATGCATCTCAAACTGGACCTGTAGCAGACGAAGTTGTCCTTGGGCCAATTCATAGTTCTCGCCGACTTCACCAAGCTGCTGAAGCACCTCACTGCGTTCACGTTCAATAGATTTTTGCTTAGCCTCAGCCTCACCGGCCTCCTGCTGCCAAATATCTATCTCTTCACGCAGCTTCGCTTCCAAATCACTCCACTGCTGCTGTCGCTCGAATAATTCCTCGTACTTTTGCTTCCATGAAGCGCCGTACGCCTCTGCTTCCCTCAGAACATCCTGCTGCTCTGCAACCGTAGCAGCGGCCTCAAGGCTAGCTTCAGACAATTCCTCTAAGCGTCGAGCTGTCTCTTCGCCTTCTTCTTGCAGCAGTTGATATCTTTCCTGTAGACGTTCTCCATCTTGCAGCACTTCATCATATTGAGAGATCAGTTCCTCATAGCGTTCACGAAGTGCAGACAGTTCCTTCTGAACCTGTCCACCTTGTTCACGGAGTGCTGCAGTTTCGTGTTCTGCATCTGTACGAAGCTGAGCTTCCCGATCTAACTGTTGTACTAAACCATCCGCTTGACCACGAAGGATCTCAATCTCCTTTTGAAGCGCCAAAGATTTCTCTTCGGTCTCCAGTAGGTTCATTTCAAGCTCACTAATATCTTCCATCCGTTTATCCGAGAGCTCCTGCCAATTTGCTGCCTCCGCCATAGATCCAGCGAGTTCTTCCTGAACACGGTGCAGATTGTCATTCGTTTCCTGTAGTGACTTCCGCAGCTCTGATGCTTCATTCTGAGACTGCTGATAACGCTGGCGCAATTCTTCCAGATCTTCATTCAACAGCGTGCCTAGCTCAGTAGCAGTACGCAGCTCCTCACTGAGCTGTTCTTCACGTTTAACCACCGCTTCATATTGTCCGAGCAGCGTCTGACGAGCATCTCGTTCACTCTTAAGACTGGCTTCAGCCGAACGGAGTCTAGACTGAAGTTGTCCTGTTCCACCACGAAGCTCAGCCAGCTGTTTCTCGAGCTCTTGAATGTTTTGCTTATGTCTATGTTCCTGAGTACCTTGTGACTGACGAAGTTCCTTATTCTTAGCAAGCTCCCGTTGTAAAGCTTCCCGTTCTTCAGCCAATTCCTTGCTTAGCTTCGTTGTCGTGCTCTCAAGCTCCTTACCCAGTGTCAACTTCGTCTTCTCGAGTTCCTTACCTAATGTTGATTTGGTTTCCTCAAGCTGTTTCTCTAAGGTTGACCTGGTCTCGGTTAACTCAAGCTCCAGGGCAGACAAGGAGTCTGAATTCTCCTTAGTCAGCGTCTCCCGGATGTTCTCCAGCTCTTGCAAATGCGCTGCCTCCTGCTCTTCCAACTGCTGTAGACGGATGGCTTCTGCACTCGCTAGTTCCTCTCGATGATTCTCACGCATAGCAGACTGTTCAGCCTCATAACTTGCCCGCAGTTCCTGCAACTCCAGCTCACGCGCAAGCAGCTCCTCTTCCAGCTTCTCTCGTGCGGCTTCAGCCGCTTGGGTTGCCTCTTGCAGCTGGTTAGCATGTACTTTACGCTCATTCTCCTGAATTTCCAGATGACGCTTGCGCTCTTCTTCAACCGCAGCAATCAGTCGTGTAGCTTCTTCTTTTGCCGCCGCTTCAAGGCGTTCATATTCTTCTTGTCGCTCCCGCTGAACCTCCAGCAGGCGAGATACTTCCAATCGCAGTTCACTGCGTTCACCTGTCATCATGTTGAGTTCATTTTTAAAATCCTGAACCTGAATAGCCTGCTCCGCCATATGTACTGCTGCAAGCACCGCTATGCGCGGCGTATCCAGTCTGTTGTGTGATTTAGAAATCGTGCGCATATGTTCGTCAACATAACGGGCCACTTGTTTCATATATTCAGTGCTGCTTCCGACGAGTTTATAGGAAGTTCCGTATATCTCCACGGCGACACGTGTCCGGTCCATAGCCACAGTTGTGCCCTCCTTTGTATGTGTGCGGATTCTAAGTTAGTCTTACTGTTTCTATTGTAGCTTTTTTCTTAAGCATTTGGCAAAATCCCTTGTAATCAATAGATTCTCGCTGATATCCTCCGCATTTCACTCTACCCAGAAAAAGCCGCAGCGAATCTCAGTTTCTAAATGGATTCGCTGCGGCTTTACACAATTCCTGCTATTTTCTTAATTCTGCACCAAAAGTTTGTTGAAGGACTGATAATAGCTTATCATGCACCTCTCCAACCTCTTCATCTGTCAATGTATGTTCACCGTGACGATACAGCAGTGAGATCGCAATACTCTTCTTTCCACTCTCTAACTTGCCACCAGTGTACACGTCGAATACCTGTACGGATTGCAGCAAAGTTCCTCCATTTGCACGGATGGAAGCTAGCAGATCACCTGCTGGTACAGTTGAATCTACAACCACTGCAATATCCCGTTCCATACCTGGGAAACGTGGAAGCTCATTATATTGCAGACGGCTTTGCGTGTTATCATACAGCGGCTGCAATAGAATCTCAGCTACATAAGTATCCACTAGATCAAGCTCTCTTTGCAGTTCCGGATGAAGCTGGCCCATAGTTCCAATCTTCACACGACCCTCGTCTCCGACTAAATATACCGACGCGGAACGTCCAGGATGATACCCTTCTGGACTATCTCCCTCGTAGATAATTCTGTCTGTAAGACCCAAATAAGCAAATACTGATTCCAGCGCACCTTTCAAATCAAAGAAATCTACAGGCTGTGCAGAAACGTTCCATTGCTTCACGGTTAGGCTACCGCTAAGTAACAACCCCAGCACCGGCAGTTCACGCGGCTGACGAGTCAACTGTTCCTCATCTGTGAAGAAGACATTGCCGATTTCAAACAACGCTAGGTCGCTTTGACGACGGTTGGTATTATAGCTAGCAATATCCAATAGTTGTGGCAGAAGGCTAGTACGCAGTACACTGCGTTCTTCACTCATTGGCATAGCCAATTTAACCGCTTGTGAGCCTTCTGATAACTCAGGGAACATTTTGCTTTGTTTCGGCTGGATGAAGGAGTAACCCATCACTTCCTGATAACCGCCATGCGACAACAGGCGACGCAGTTCACGGCGGAGTGATTGCTTATGCGTCAATGCGCCTGGCGTTGTAACACCTTCAATCAGAGTCGTTGGAATATTGTCATACCCGTACAGACGAGCAATTTCTTCGATAAGGTCAACATCATAGCTGATATCGCCACGTCTAGTTGGCACCTGAACTTCGATCAATCCTTGTGCGGTATCCCCGCATTTGAAATGTAGACGACCAAACAATGTCTTCACTTCTAGCAAGGACAGATCTGTTCCGAGATAACGGTTCAGCTTCTCCAAGGACAAAGTAAGTACCTTCTCTTCTCCTGCGACTGTTCCTGCTTGCACAATTCCTTCATGCACAGATCCGCCAGCATAACGTGCAATAAGTACTGCAGCGCGATTCAATGCAGGGATCACTGCATTTGGATCCACTTCTTTCTCGAAACGAAGCGATGCTTCCGAGCGAAGTCCCAGTTGACGCGAGGTTTTACGAACGGTTCCTCCGTCAAACTTAGCGGATTCCAGAACGAGATTTACCGTCTCAGCAGTAACTTCCGTATCCTGACCTCCCATTACTCCAGCCAGAGCTACAGCCTTAGCTCCATCAGCGATAACGAGCATATGTGGCTCAAGCTTCCGTTCTTGGCCATCAAGTGTAGTCAGGACTTCACCTTCATGAGCAAGACGAACGCCGAGTTCTCCGCCTTCTATTTTATCTGCATCAAAAGCATGAAGCGGCTGTCCGTATTCGAGCATCACATAGTTAGTGATGTCAACGATGTTGTTAATTGGACGAATCCCTGCCGCCATCAGACGATTCTGAATCCACAGCGGGGATGCTGCAGGTTTAACACCTGAGATATAACGAACTGCGTAATGACTGCAATGTTTTTCATTCTCAATCTTAACGGAAATAGATTGAGCAGCTGCTCCGCTGATCTCAATCATTTCACTCGCAGGATCAGGTAATTTGATGTCACGTCCAAGAATCGCGCTCACTTCATAAGCAGCACCAATCATACTTAGACAGTCTGAACGGTTCGGAGTCAGATCGAATTCCAGAATTTCATCATCTAGACCCAGCAACTTTGAAATATCTTGACCGATCTCTGTACCTTCAGGAAGTACAAGAATTCCTTCTTGCTGCTCTTTAGGAAGCAATTTATCATTGAGTCCCAATTCTTTAGCCGAGCAGATCATCCCTTGTGATAATACCCCGCGCAGCTTCGCTTTTTTGATATCCAGCCCTGGCAGCTTAGCGCCAACAAGAGCTACAGGAACGGTTTGTCCCGCAGCTACATTCTTTGCGCCACAGACGATTTGCAGATCTTCACCTTGACCTGCATCCACGATACATACGTTCAGTTTATCCGCATCAGGATGCTTTTCTTTCGATTTCACATAGCCGGTTACGATGCCTGAAATCCCTTTATTGCGGCGCTCTACTCCGTCAATTTCAATGCCGGCAGCGGTAATCTTCTCCGCTAGCTTTTCGGCGGTTACTCCTTCAATCGATGTATAATCAGCCAACCATCCGGTTGATACTTTCATGTCCGCTCACTTCCTTTATGTTTCAGATGTATTTATCTACTTGCCGTTCGATCTGCTTCCTGTGGGAGTAGTACAATTTAGGATTACTCGATCAAAGCTTCATAACCGTCCTATTTAGAGCAGTCACTACGAAAAATATTGGACTCCCGATCGCTGTTATCCTCAGATTTCCTGATTAAAACCGCTTCTCGCGGTAGAAATCCGAGGATAAAGGCGAACGCTGGCGCTTCTACAGTTCCAAAATTTCTCTCCGTTCCTTCTATTAATAGTCTTTTATTAAGCAAGATCAGTAACCCAATTGCTACTTACTCCTAACCCGTCAGCCAGCTCGCCCACCAAAAATCTAAACGCCCTTGAACTGCTTTACAAAACTCATATCGTTGTTATAGAAATGACGGATGTCATCGATGCCGTATTTAAGCATAGCAATCCGCTCAACACCCATACCAAATGCGAAGCCGCTATACTTAGCAGGATCATAGCCACCCATTTTCAGAACATTTGGATGCACCATACCCGCACCAAGGATTTCTAACCATCCGCTTTGCTTGCACAGTCTGCAGCCATCGCCGCCACATTTGAAGCAGCTTACATCCACTTCAACGCTTGGCTCGGTGAATGGGAAGAAGCTCGGACGAAGACGAATGTCTGTATTCGGGCCGAACATCTCTTGTACAAATTGCTGCAAGGTGCCTTTCAGATCACTCATCCGAATGTTGCTTCCAATAACCAAACCTTCTATTTGATGGAACTGGAAGGAATGCGTTGCATCGTCATCATCGCGGCGGAATACTTTACCCGGGCAAATGATTTTAACTGGAACTTCACCGTTCATAGCCTGCATAGTACGAATCTGTACCGGAGACGTTTGAGTACGCATAAGCAGGTCATCCGTTAAATAAAAGGAATCCTGCATATCGCGTGCCGGGTGATTTTTAGGCAGATTTAGGGCTTCAAAGTTATAATAATCGGTCTCCACTTCCGGACCTTCAGCCACACGGTAGCCCATACCAATGAAAATATCCTCAATTTCCTGAACCACTCTGCTAAGCGGGTGAACGCCCCCTTGCTGCATGCGGCGACCCGGCAGGGTTACGTCTACTTTTTCAGCCTGCAGACGTTGCTGAGTCTCTTGCTGTTGAAAAGCCTCTTGCTTCGCTCCAATAATCTCCTCAATGGCACTACGCACCTGATTCGCTACTTGCCCGATAACCGGACGCTCCTCAGCACTAAGTCCTCCCATACCACGTAGAACTTCTGTAAGCTCGCCTTTTTTACCGAGATATTTCACTCTTAGGTCATTCAAAACCTGTGGATCCATAACCTCCTGCAACTTAGCCAGCGCCTCAACCTTCAATGCTTCCAACTTCTCTTTCATGGCCGTGTACAGCCCCCTTCAATCATTGTCTAGTTCAACAAAAAAAGGCCTTTCCTCCCGGTAAGGGACGAAAAGACCGTGGTACCACCCTTGTTAGATAAGCTGATCTGCTCCCTTAAGAGCTTCATTCCCTCTTTTGGCTGGACAGATACCTATCTCACTTTATACAGAAATAACGGTCTGTGACCGGTTTCCCCTACGCTTCCTTACAAGGCAATCTTAAGGAATTCAAGGAACTGCTCCGGAGTGAACTTCGACAGCTCTGTATCCTAGAAACGCTCTCAATCACCGGCGTCTCCTCCCTGTAAGTCAGGCACTGTGTACTCTTCTCCATCACTGCATTTCACAATTCAATCTAATTGTCAGGTATCTCTTTTATGCAAGAGATATGTCTGTTTATTATATGCAAAATCTGTCGTTTTGACAAGTTCAAGCATAATTAGGGCAATTTTTATCTGGCTTTAAGCTGGCTTTAAGGTTCAGAGCCATTTTGGGGACTTTTTTTCAGCTAACGTTCAGCGGAACTTGATAATTTCCATTATTAAGAAGGCATGGTTGTACTCAATCATAAATCACCTTCATAATACAAGGACTTTCATACCGGGAGGGAATTACATGCATGCACGAAGAACAAAAGTAGCTGTGATCATACTTAGCGCAGCAGTTCTGAGTCAAGCTTCAGCGTATGGAGCATACGCGGCATCAACGACTACTTCATCCACCAAAACAGCAACTGCCACTACTGTATCCACTCTGGATAAACTCGGCTCGATAGCTTTAAAGAGTAACTTTAGTGTGAAGCTGACCGATGTTGGCTTTTTGACTCAGGATGGCGGCAATATTCTTACATACACCCTCAGCTATAACAACGGGAGCGGAAGCAGCATCAATCTTGTGGACTATTTCTCTAAAGTAACTACTGCCGGAGGAACCGTTATCCAAGGAAGCCCAGTAACCAGCAGTGCAACCATCAAATCTATCCCCTCCAAAAGCAGTCAATCCATAACCTATTACGCAAACGTCGGTAAATCCACATCTTTAAATGGAGTGAAGATTTCAGTATTCGGTTGGGATTTCAGCAGTACCGATTATAAAAAAAAGCTGGGGACCTTCACCTTGCCTGTGGCTTTTTCACAAGCGGTCGCTAGAGGCCAAAGTAAAAAGATAGCCTTGAATAATCAGCCCGTAACAACCAAAACGGAAAGTCTGCAAATTTACAAATATAACGGTAAGGTATACGCCAAAGTAGGTGTGAGCTTAACCAATCAAGGAACCAAAGTGCTAAGTGATCCTGGACTTAAGGGATACCTCGCATCTGCAGGAGGATCTGTATTTGAATTAACGCTTGATGATGCGAGCAGTAACTACAAAGTACAGCCACAGGAAAAAAAGACGATCTACTACATGACGGAAATTCCCTCTTATATGAAGACAGACAATATGACTCTGCAGTTTACTGGAGAAGATACCTCATTAAAAATAGCTTTGCCCATCGTCACCTATAACCTTCCCGCTGCTACCACACCAGATCTTGTCGTAGCCAGCAATGTCATCAAGAAGCTTACGATCAACAATAATACTGTCGAGACGCAGTTAAAAAGCGCCAATGTTTATGCCGACAACGGCACCGCGAAGTGGACGCTGCAATTCCGAGTAAAATATAGCGGCAACAAGGCGATTACTTTGCCTGCTTATGAGTTTACCGTTAAAGCCGCTGAAGGATATAGCTTTCCGGTGGACACGAAGGCTTTCGCTAACCTTACACTCAAACCCCTTGAAGAAAAAATAATTGAGCTCAGTGCAGAAGTTCCGCTAACAATAGCTCAAGGAACGCTACAGCTGCAAATGACTGAACCCGCTGTAGAGGGTAAGATCATTTTTCCTACAGCCTATTATCAGATTCCTTACACACTCAAAACTAACAATTGGCAGGATACAGAATACGCGGTGGAGAACAGTCACGGCACATTTGCTGTCAAGCTTGAGAACATCCAGCGGCTACCTTGGGCAGACAAAGATCAGCTTGTAGCTAAAATCAATATTCGCAACACGAAATCGACCTCTGTGCAGCTTCCTGCATTTACAAGTGTCATTAAAGCTGGTGAGAGTGATATTAGCAGCACTTCCCAAGTTGTCACAGAAAGCACGCAAACCATACTCGGGCCAAATGAATCCGCAGACGTTTATGTCGTGGCCAATGTTCCTTACACCTACCAATTCAATCAATTAAAAATAACGCTGCAAGAAACCTCCGGCGAAAGCAAAAATAATTTTCTTTCTTTAAATACAAATCAGTTGGACAGCCGTGTTCAGGAAGTTGTAGCACTAAGTTCCTTCCAAATTGACCTTGAAAGTAAAAAAGCAGAAGTGTTAGAGCGCCGGACAACGGTTTATCAGGGTGCGAGCTCCAATATCATGTACACAGAACTGGAAATGAACAGTGAGGAAACACGTAAATCGGAGCAGGCTCAACTCGTAGCTTATTACAAAACGCCTGACAATCAATATTACGAAGCCGAGGTCAACCAGTCTACCACTTCCACGAGCCCTAACGGAAAAAATCTGGTTACCGTCTGGACTAAGCTTCCACTTGGAGTAGATCCTTCTCAGCTTGTTCTTTATGTCGGTGAAGGGGTATCCGAAGGAAAACTTACGGCTCCTGGCGGGAAATCAACGGGTTATATCAATACGGTGTCACTGGGTCTAAATAATGTTGCGGTGGAGTCAAAAAGTAATCTTTTGGATGTAGAATTGTTCCCTTATACCCTATCCGTTACAAATGCAGTCGCCACCGTCACTGGTGGAAAAGATACGCTAAGCGCTGTCCTAACCTACAACCTGTCGAGCAGCACGCTTTACGAATCGGGTACCTATGAGCACAAGCTTGTACTAGAGCTGATCGACCCCTTCGGACAAACGATGGAGAAGACATTAACACTGGGCACAGATCTACCATTAGGGAACTTCAAGTCATACACCACAACATTCACAAGCAATCTTTACAAAACTGTAGGTGGCGGCGCGATCCGATTGAATGTATACGACGAATTCCAAGGTCATCGAAATTTGCTGGGAACTGGGACCTATGTTGTCACTTATCAGGCAGCGTCAACGACTTCAAACAACAATTCCACTTCAAACACCGATTCTAGTGCTAACAATCCATCCGACACTTAGTAAGAGTACGAGGGGTGGCCTAAGTTAAAAGAAATTTGATGATCTATGGAGGAAAGAAATGAAGAAGAAAAAAGTGTTGCTCTGGACCATCGGAGTAGTAGCTGTAGTAACAGCCGGATTGTTGGTGTATACATTTTTACCTGATAAGAGCAGTCAGGCTGCTGAAGTGCCCGTTAATACAGCCACGGTTACGAAGGGCGATATCGTAGTAAATGTATCTGGAGCAGGCTCCGTCACGGCCACTGAAACAGGAAAAGTGAAAACGAAGGACGCTGGAACCGTAGCTGAGGTGCTTGTCAAAGAAGGCGACAATGTGAAAAAAGGTCAGATATTAATTACCTTCGAAGGCGATGATTTGAGCGACAATCTCAAGCAGGAACAAACCTCTCTTACCTCCCTTGAAGAGGATCTTCAGGACAAACAGGAGCAGTATAAGAAGCTTGCCGTGGCAGGTGCCTCCGAGGATGAATTAGCCAGTGCCAAACGTTCGATTGAAAAAGCGAAAACGGATATCGCTTCTCAAATCGAAAAAATTGCAGCTGTACAAGAGGATATGATCCCTCCAGATCCCCTAACCGCCCCTATTGACGGAACTGTTACAGCAGTTAACATAGCCAGCGGTGAAAAAGCGATGGATGGCTCTGAACTCATCGATATCACCGATTATGCTAATTTAAGCGTCATAGTGCAGGTGGATGAGCTTGATATTCCTACAGTGAAAATAGGGATGCCTGCTACCATTTCATTGGATGCCCTGCCCGACACTGAATTCAAGGGGAGTGTTACTAAGATTGCCAAGGAAGGCACCGTCTCGAACGGAGTCTCCCTCTTCGATGTTACCGTTGGCTTAACCACCTCCGAAGGTGCCCTTGTAGGGATGTCGGCAGAAGTTTCAGTTACAACAGCTGAGAAAAAAGATGTATTAACCGTACCTATTGAAGCTGTTCAAGAAAGAAATGGCAAGTACACAGTTTCTCTCCCTTTAACAGCGGGTTCAGCGGGTTCAACCGATTCCTCAAAAGCCTCTAGCGAGGGCCAAGCACCGATGCCTAGCGGGGCTCCTGATGCTCGCGATGGCGCTATGCCTAGTGGAGCGCCTGATGCTCGCGGCGGTACTATGCCTAACGGAGCAGCTGGCACAAGAAACCGTGGAAATAGTAATCAGCGAACAGTTTCCGTCGAAGTGGGCATCCATGATGAGAGCAGTATTGAAATTGTCAGTGGGCTTAATGAAGGAGACAAAGTGATCATCCCTACTGTCATCTCTACCAAAACAGGTACAACTAGTACTGAGATGCAAATGCAAGGTGGCATGGGCGGTATGGGTGGCGCCGGTTTCGGCGGCGGCGGCTTTAGTGGCGGTGGTGGCTTCAGTGGAGGTGGTACTGGTGGCACGGGCGGAGCACCTGGTGGTGGCGGAGGTGGCAGTAGATGAGTGCTTTAACACCACTGATCCAAGTCCAGAATATGACCCATGGCTATACTATGGCCGGAGAAACTATGACGGTTCTAAAAAATCTTTCCTTTACAATCGACTTCGGAGAGTTCGTAGCGATTATAGGTCCTTCCGGTTCTGGTAAATCAACACTAATGAACATGCTCGGGTGCCTGGATGTATCGGATGAGGGAAGCTATCTTCTAGACGGACAAGAGGTTCGCAAGTTATCCGACAACAAGCTGGCAGTTATCCGGAATGAGAAGATCGGCTTTATCTTTCAAAACTTCAATCTCCTCCCCAAGTTATCTGCTGTCGAGAATGTGGAGCTTCCGCTAATATACCGCGGCCTCTCACATCGAGAACGCAGAGAAACAGCGCAGCAAGCACTCCTTAAAGTTGGTTTGGAGGAGAGAATGCATCACCGACCTTCTGAGCTTTCAGGAGGACAGCAACAGCGTGTAGCGATTGCGCGAGCCATGGCTGGATCTCCCCCGATTCTACTTGCAGATGAACCTACCGGGGCGCTTGATACGCGAACTGGACAAGAGGTCATGCAGATGATACGAGAATTAAATGAGCAGGGTCATACAATCATCCTAATCACACATGACCTCGAAATTGCAAAGCAAGCAAAGCGGATCATTCGTATTCAGGATGGCAACCTCGTAGAAGATCGGAGGAATGCGAGGTGAAATTATTTCAAAGTATGCGGATGGCTCTAAAAAGTATTTACAGCAGTAAAGTAAGAGCTTTTTTAACGATGCTGGGTATTATTATTGGTGTATCATCCGTTATCATCCTCGTTTCTGTGGGGCAGGGAACTACTTCTCAGATTACGGAGCAGCTTAATGGACTCGGAACAAATCAACTGACGGTAAACATCACTGGCCGTGGGGCTACCACCTCCCTCACCTATGAAGAAGCTTTGGCACTTGGAGATATTGAGGGGATAGAAAATGTAGCTCCTGTGATCAGTGGCAACGTTACAGCCAAGCATAATACTGAGAATGTTAGCGTTACTGTTGAGGGCATTACACCTTCTTATGAGGACGTTAAGGATTTTCATGTACAGTCAGGACGTTT
The DNA here is from genome assembly GCF_008370385.1 of Paenibacillus sp. B2(2019). Taxonomy (NCBI): domain Bacteria; kingdom Bacillati; phylum Bacillota; class Bacilli; order Caryophanales; family Paenibacillaceae; genus Paenibacillus; species Paenibacillus sp. B2(2019). The sequence continues at coordinate 79,954 of NZ_VTZR01000017.1, read as the reverse complement.
CCTGCTTGATATTGATACGGAGTACCGGCAGAAGGTAGCGCTAATCGGCACAGGTACGGCTGAGGATTTATTCGGCACAGATGATCCAGTAGGCCAAAAGGTACAGCTAAACGGGATCAGCTATAAAATCGTCGGTCTTTTGGAAGCGAAAGGCTCTAGTCTAAGTGGCTCCAACGATGATATCTTATTGATCCCTATAGCTACTGCAGAACGTCAGTTAAAAAGCAAAGGCGTACGTTCCATCACAATTGCGACGACTTCAGCAGACACTGTAGCTACCGTAAAAGATAAACTAGAGAGTACACTGGATGCTAAATTTAATTATGCGGATAATGCTTTTAGTGTATTTGACTCTCAAGAGATGCTGGAAACTGTAAATTCTACGACAGCTACGCTTTCAATGGCACTTGCGGGAATTGCCGGCATTTCTCTGTTTGTCGGGGGGATCGGCATTATGAATATTATGATCGTATCCGTCAATGAAAGAACAAGAGAAATTGGTATCCGCAAAGCAATCGGCGCCAAAAAACTCGATATTCTCGCTCAATTCATGATCGAATCCATTGTGCTTAGCGGATTGGGTGGGGTGATCGGTGTTGGCATTGGAGTCGCAGGTAGTTGGTTACTAGGAAAGTACACTTCACTTACAGTATCCATTGCTTGGGATATGGTACTGATATCTTTTGTTTTCTCCTTGCTTATCGGCGTGATTTTCGGAATGATGCCTGCGAACAAAGCCGCACGGCTTCGCCCCATTCATGCACTACGTAACGAATAGTAACTTCAAGTCAGCTGCCACAGTCATTATTATGACTAGGCAGCTTTTTTAACATAACAGAACTCATATTTTTGGGGCTGAGCTGGGTATCATTTACGAAGGCGTTGGGTAATAGGATTTATGGATTTGAATATAGATAAGGCAATAGGCCCATACCATAATCATTTAAATTTTTTATTATTGATATTTATTTGAGGAAGCGATTGCTCTATAAGTAGGACGTCCTATATACTTGTTGTACTACAAACTGCGATCCACACACAATTTATCTTTCCCATGCCTCATTTCCCACTATGTTACAACACCTCTTTTTTTACATAATCACTCTCAACATCTTTGCCTGAAAATAAAACACGCCTGCCACAAATGGAAGTTCCGCAGGTTATAGGTTAGCAGCAATAAGATTTGTTAAACATCTTATGCGGGGAGAAGATGACCGTGGCTGGATTTTTCGATATCAAAGTAACACGCAAACTAATCTTTATTTTCGCTGCGATCTCCATTCTACTGGTTGGAATTAGTGTAGCTTCTTTACTCTATCTAAATCACACCATTAACAGAATGTCAGATTCTTTATATGAAGATGTATTTGAGAACTCCGAGCTCATACTGAGCGCTGATCGTGATCTGCATCAAGCCGCAATCGCTCTCCACTCCTCCATGAGCTCGAACCTCACTGACGCTGAACGTGATCAGTTCATTCAGGAATTTAAGGACAATAATCAACAAGCACAAGAACGGGTAGGCCTAGCAAGTACAGACATCAAATCTATCAACAAACCCTACAGTGATTTGAAACAGGCAAATATACTTACTGAATTAGAGAACGAGCTCCATGCCTTCGAAACATCCCTAGTCCTATGGAAGAGTACAGGGAGTAAATTGATAGCTGAACGGATGCAAATCGGATGGGACCCTGCTTCATATCATGCTGTAAGTCTGAACATGCAGTTAAATGAAGTCAGAACTCATCTAGATCAATCAGAAGACCTGATAGACACCTACGCTTTACAAGTAACAGATGGGTTCCAAGATAAAAAGAGTGCACTCTTTGCGCTATACTCATTGGTCTTCTTTATTCTGCTTCTAGTTATTATTTATCTGGGTCGCAAAATCATTTGGCTCAAAAATGAAATGCTGGAGGAACAAACACTCTATCAGCTAATCGGTGAAACCATGTCTGACTTTATTATTTTGACTGATCCTAACGGGTTGATACTATATAGCTCCCCTTCACATTCAAGTATTCTCGGCTATGTTCCTAAAAAGGGTGACCCACTCTCCAACTACATTCGTGAACCGGAAATTGCTTGGGCTAAACTAAAGAGTGTCGTTCAAGGAACCCCTCGTATCTCAGAGCTACGAATGCGTGGAGCTGAAGGGCAATGGGTATGGCTGGAAACGAAGGTGTCGCCTGTTCGGGGAAGCAATAATTTCCCAGCACAATTTATGTTAGTTTCCCGTGAAATTACACAACGGAAGCAATACGAAGAACGATTACATAAGCTAGCCTTCTATGATCATTTAACCGCGATTCCCAACCGTGCTCATTTCAAAATGTACATGGAGAATCTCATCAACCAACCCGAGGAACGAAGAAAGAATATTGCACTCGCATTGCTGGATTGTGACAGATTCAAGCAGTTAAACGATACCTTAGGACATCTGGCTGGAGACGAATTTCTCCAACTGCTCTCTCGAGAGCTTTTGCAAACGGTTAAAGGTGTAGGCCAGGCGTTCCGGATTGGCGGTGATGAATTCGCGGTGGTACTGCACCGATTTACCTCTCCAGAAATGTTAGATGAAATGCTACAACGGTTGCTTAAGTTATTCAACAAATCTTGGTCTATTGACAATGGATCTAGCTTCCACACCTCCGCAAGTATTGGTGTAGCCCTATTTCCTGAGCATGGAGGCAGTATTAATGAACTTCTGCGTGCCGCAGATCTAGCGATGTACCTTTCCAAAGACCATGGAGGGAATGAAGCTAATCTCTACTACGAGCTTTTAGATGTAGGTTTATCCAACCAGATCATCGGAAAACCATAAGATCAACAAAAAGAGCTGTTCCGGGGTACAACTAACCCTGAAGCAGCTCTTTTTTATTTTTTAACTGGTTAACTGCAAATGATCATCTGAGATCCCATCATTCTCTTGATCACGATCTATAACCATGACCTTGATCAGCTCGTCATCCTTGGAACAATCAATGAAGCGATCGCCATCCCCATCTTTCTCTTCCCAGTCATTAAGTCGTAATATATACCCGATAGAATCGGTATCTGGCAACACCTCAATTCGTGCAACTGCACGCCCATCCTCCATATACCGAAAGTCGCATTGTCCATCCTGAATTCCTGTATCCCAAACCCAAAGATTCCAGCCTTGATATTTCCCATCTGGCCGTTCATAGTGTACTTCGATAATTTTGGACCGCGGTGCTGGCTCACCACATTCATCATAGAGCACCATCATCGACAAGCCTTCAATTTCCACCTCGCTACCTGCAACCTTTCGGAATGCTTCTGTCCCCGCTCGGGTATGATCCACTACCACGTTCCAACCGTTATTAGCTTCAGGAAGAGATAGCTTTACTCGATCATTATTGGCATTAAAGATGACTGTTATATTGTTCCAGAGGTCGCCTCCTGCATGATTTCTAAGCAGGTACGACACGATCCCCCCATCACAGCGCAGAAATTCCAGCGAACGCTCAATTTCTTGCCGACCATGTAGACGAAATGCCGGATGTGTACGCCGCAGTTCGATCAACCCTTTATAATATTGAAATACAGGCTTAAACATACTCTTCATGTTCCAGCGGATCGCGTTAATCGTATCACCGCTACGATAGCTATTATGATCTCCAAATTTACTGCGCAGGAGCTCATCACCGGCATGCAGGAATGGAATCCCTTGCGAGGTCAGGATGATTCCATTTGCAAGTAGGGATCGGCGCACGGTCTCATTGCTGAGAATATTCTCCAGATCTACATTCACGTAAGGATTAGCCCGTGAAACGGCATCCTGAAATCCCCCTTGAACGGTAAGCACCTTATCCCATAAATTCAAATTGTCATGGGCCGTTACATAGTTCACCGATTCCACTGGGGAGTCTGTAAATTCGTGGATGGCTCCTTTGGTTCCGGCTGCAATAGCCCCTTCTTTGCCGTATTCCCCTGTAATGAAGCCCCGTCCCCATCCATCACTATCACCTTTGATCGCGGAACGAAAGTTATCATTGAAGACAGCATATCCTTTCCCCCGCTGCACACCTTTTAGAGTCTTTGTTGCCAGTGGAGAATCTCCACCTGTCCAAGGTTCGCCATATAACAGCAGATTAGGATTCACCTCAAGTCGAAGCTCTTCCGTTATTTCACGCATGGTCACACTATCCATCAGACCCATAAGATCAAATCTGAAGCCATCAATATGATACTCCGTAGCCCAGTAGGACAACGAATCCTTAATATATTTGCGTACCATCGGACGCTCTGTAGCCAGCTCGTTACCTACTCCCGAGCCATTAGATAAACGTCCCAAGTAGTCACGGCGATAGAAGTAATCTGGTACAAGCGGCTCGAAGGGGCCCTTCTCCACAGCGTACGTATGGTTGTAAACCACATCCATAATCACTGAAATCCCACGACTATGCAAAGCCTGAACCATTTCTTTAAATTCCCGGATTCGTAGACCTGGATCGGTAGGATCAGTGCTATATGATCCTTCCGGTACATTATAATGTTGAGGATCATATCCCCAATTGTAGTCGGTATGTTCAATGGACGAACCACGCTTTATTACACTTAACTCATCTACGGTCTGGAAATCAAACACGGGCATCAGATGTACATGGGTGATACCCAATTCAACAAGATGATCAATACCTATTGCATTTCCTTCTGGATCTCTTAAGCCAAATTCGGTAAATGCTTTGAATTTGCCCTTATAGTACATGCCAGAGCTCTCATGTGAGGAGAAGTCACGCACATGCAGCTCATAAATAACCGCGTCTGCAGGATGCTGCAATGGAGGAGCAACGTCCTTCTCCCAATGCTCAGGATGGGTCCTGCGCAAATCAACGATTGCTGTTCTTAAACCATTTGCCGATACGGCTGTTGCATAAGGATCTACTGCTTCCGTCACATTTCCATCAGCAAATACAGCACGGTACATATAATATTTCCCTTTTAAATCACCTGATAACTTAGTCTGCCAGACTCCGCCGTTCTGACGCTGCATATATATAATACGCCCACTATCTGTAGAGCTCGGATCAAATCCAATGTTACGTTGATTTCCATCTGTTTCGTACATAACTAGAGATACAGCAAAAGCAGTAGGTGCCCAAACTTTAAATACACTGTACTCCACCGAGTACGTCAAGCCCAGGTCTTTACCTTCATAGACCTCTAACATTAATTCTGTATTTATAACATTTTTACTCATGAGTTAACACCATCCTATGGCTCCCTGGCTAACTTATAGGGATGCTTATAAGTCCAAATATTTCCAATTTAGATCATATTAATACTTGCACAGCTCTGCAAGTCGGTAAAGGAGTATAAACTTTCTATGGATTCATACTATTATTATATGTAAGACATATTTACAGGTTTGGGTTCCTTACCGACTTTATACTCATCACTATTACTATCGGCATAGACATCTGTGCAATAAAGCAAATAAAAAGTGAATTTAATTATTCTAAATTGAGTATAATGCTCACGTATGAACTTAAGCCAACGTAAGAAATAAAATTATCGATATACACACAAAAAAACCGACCTCCAAACATCGGAAGTCGGTAATAGTAGTTGGAACGTTATAAAACGTTTAACGGAGTAATGCATATGGAAATAGTTAGTTAGTGATGCTTTGAACAAGTGCAGCTACTTCTTCAGCAGTGCCAAGTTGCAATGCTTTTGCAGCCAGTTCCTTCATGTCGGCAGCCGACAATTTAGAAATTTGACTACGTGCTGGCAGAATTGACGTTGCACTCATACTGAATTCATCAAGGCCAAGACCTAGTAAGAGTGGAATCGCTGTTGCGTCCCCAGCCATCTCACCGCACATTCCTGTCCATTTACCTTCTGCATGCGCTGCATCAATTACATTCTTGACCAGACGCAGGATGGCCGGATTGTATGGCTGATACAGGTAAGACACCCGTTCATTCATACGGTCAGCAGCCATTGTATATTGAATAAGGTCATTCGTACCAATACTGAAGAAATCAACTTCCTTTGCGAACTGGTCAGCCAGTACAGCAGTGGAAGGAATCTCAACCATAATGCCGAGCTGAATGTTGTCAGATACTTCCTTGCCTTCTTCACGAAGCTTAGCTTTCTCTTCAAGCAGAAGATCACGGGCTGCACGGAATTCACCAAGTGTTGCGATCATAGGGAACATAATGCGAAGATCCCCATGAACACTTGCTCTCAGTAAAGCACGCAGTTGCGTACGGAAAATATCCTGACGATCCAGACAAAGACGAATCGCACGGAATCCTAAGAAAGGATTCATTTCCTTTGGAAGATCCAGATACGGAAGTTCTTTGTCGCCACCGATATCAAGTGTACGTACGACTACCGGTTTGCCTTTCATATTCTCAAGCACAGTACGATAGGCGTTATATTGAATTTCCTCAGAAGGCAGCTTATCGCGGCCCATGTATAGAAACTCAGTACGATACAAGCCTACACCTTCGCCACCATTCTCAATTACACCATTGACATCGTTTGGTGTACCGATATTAGCCGCCAGCTCCACGTGCTTACCGTCTGCAGAAATCGTTGGTTTATCACGAAGTTTCTTCCACTCTGCAATTTGCAAGTCGTAAGCTTCCTGCTTGCGAACGTACTCTGCCACTTCTGCTTCACTAGGATTAATAAGAACGTCACCGTTCAGACCATCGACAATCACTAGATCCCCAGAATTCACTTCTGTCATGACATTCTTAGTTCCAACTACCGCTGGAATTTCCAAAGAACGTGCCATAATCGCGGAGTGGGACGTACGTCCACCAATGTTTGTTGTGAAGCCTTTAACATACTTGCGATTTAGCTGTGCTGTGTCAGAAGGTGTTAAATCCTCAGCGATAACAATAACCTCTTCATTGATTTCTGCAGGACTAACATAATGAATACCCAGCAAGTGGTTCAGCAGGCGTTTGGTCACATCACGCATGTCAGCTGCACGTTCTTGTAAGTAAGCACTCTTCATGTTTTCGAACATTTCAATGAATTGTGTAGCTACTTCGTTTAGTGCATAGTCCGCGTTAACCGATTCCTGACGAATTTTATCAATTACGGGATTAATCAGCTCAGGGTCCTCAAGAATCAGCAGATGGGATGCAAAAATCTCTGCTTTCTTCTCTCCTAGTTCTGCTAAAGTACGCTCTTTAATAGTCTGCAGTTCAGCACTTGATTTAGCAAGTGCGTCATTCAACTTGGCTACTTCTGCTTCAGGATCACTGATACTAGTTTTTGTAATTGTATAATCCGGATGTTTCAGGATAAAAGCACGGGCTACTGCAATCCCTGCTGAAGCCGCGATTCCTGAAATTTTATTCATGGATTTCCCCTAGCCCTTCTTTAATCATTACATCAGAAAGTGCGCTCAGAGCTTCAGCTTCTTCGCTACCTTCAGTAATCAGAGACAAAGTGTCTCCAGCTTCTAGACCCAATGACAATACGCCAAGGATAGATTTCAATGTAACTTTTTTGCCTTTTGCTTCTGCATAAGCTTCTGTACCTTTGAATTTCGTAGCTGTATTTACCAAGGCAGTTGCCGGACGTGCGTGAATTCCATCTTCATCGATAATTCTGAATGTTGTTTGCATAATATTATCCAACTCGCTTTCTTTTAATAGAATATTTTTAAATTTATAGTGAAGGCTTCGCTCCCTTTAATGTTTAAAGGAAGCGTCCACCCTTGCACTTTTACTGAATGGTAATAATATCCTTATCACCAATAGATACCTTACCTGGCTTCTTCAAGGTTACGGAAGAGCCTTCTGGTAAATTGGAGAAAATAACAGGTGACATTACTGATGGTGCATGTGCTTTTACATATTCTAAATCCACTTCCATGATCGGCTGTCCAGCAGCTACAAGGTCGCCCTCTTCGACTAGAACTGTAAAGCCTTGACCTTTAAGCTTAACTGTATTAACCCCTATATGAACGAGCACTTCCTTACCTCCATCGGACATAATGCCGATCGCATGCTTGCTCGGGAACACATTAAACACTTTACCGTAGACCGGTGAAGCAATCTTTCCATCATCGGATAAGAAAGCAAAACCATCACCCGTCATTTTTTGGGAGAATACTGCATCAGGAACCTCAGTGATATCCACTAGTTCACCATTTACCGGAGAGACGATATCTTCTTTGATAATCGCTTCACCAGCTTCACCTGCCTGCTGTTCTTCTTCAGGCTGTGGCGTAGCCGCTACCGGCGTTGGTGCAGGTGTCTTCCCGCTAATTACATCTTGAATCTGAGATTTAATGGTATCGGAACGTGTGCCGAAGATCGCTTGAATGTTATTACCCACCTCAAGCACACCTGATGCACCTAACTTCTTCAGACGAGTCTTATCCACACCTGATTTATCTTTAACCTCCACACGAAGGCGGGTAATACAAGCATCCAGATGAGCGATGTTCTCTTTACCACCCAACGCAGACAAGATGTTTCGTGGTAAATCATCACCCGTTTTAGAAACGGCTTCTGTGTTAGTATCTTCATCCTCACCCGTATCCTCTTCACGACCCGGTGTCATCAGATTGAACTTCCGAATAACAAAGCGGAATCCGAAGTAGTAAATTACGGCAAGGGCAAGACCTACTGGAATTACGAGCCACCAAGCCGTACGGTTCGGGATAATACCAAAGAGCACGTAATCAATAAAACCTCCAGAGAAGGTCATACCAATCTTGACATTAAGAATATGCATGGTCATAAAGGACAAACCTGCAAAAACAGCATGTACTGCGAACAGCAATGGAGCTACGAACAAGAATGAGAATTCAAGCGGCTCAGTAATCCCTGTCAGGAATGAAGTCAATGCTGCGGAAAGCATCAAACCTCCGACAAGTTTTTTATTATGAGGTTTAGCTTCATGATAAATGGCCAAAGCAGCTGCTGGAAGACCGAACATCATGAAAGGATACTTACCTGTTGTAAATGTTCCTGCTGTGAATTCTACGCCATCACGAAGCTGCTGCATGAAGATCCGTTGGTCACCACGAACCAATTCCCCAGCTTTATCTACGTAGGTACCAAATTCATACCAGAACGGAGAATAGAAGATGTGATGCAGGCCAAAAGGAATGAGCGAACGTTCGATTGTTCCGAAGATAAACGCTGCGAGCGTTTTATTCGTATCAATCATACTTTGTGATACATAGTTCAGACCGTGTTGAATTGGCGGCCAAACTAAGGTCAATGCCAGACCAAGAATCAAAGACGTTACCGCAGTCATGATCGGAACGAAACGTTTACCTGCGAAGAAACCCAGGTAGGATGGAAGTTCGATTTTGAAGAATCGTTTGTACATGGACGATGCCAATATACCGACGAGTATACCTCCAAATACCCCCGTTTGCAGTGTTGGAATTCCTAAGACGCTAGCATAGGAAAAGTCGCCTTGGCTCAGGACATAATCATTGACGCCAATTACAGTACCCATCGTAACATTCATTACGAGGAAACCAATAATAGCGGCTAGACCAGCAACACCCTCACCACCGGATAAACCGATGGCAACACCCACGGCAAATAGTAAGGATAGATTATCAAATACAATTTGCCCTGAGTTCATCAATACGTTCGCAATTGCCTGAACTACATCGTTCTCAAGTGCCGGAACGTATTGTAGAAAATCGGGGTTTACCAGCATGTTTCCTATTCCAAGGAGCAGACCGGCTGCTGGCAGTATGGCTACCGGAAGCATCAGCGCTTTACCGACTCTTTGTAAAACGCCGAAAAGCTTTTTGAACATCATGGTCACTTCCTTTCATTATTCACATTTTCAGTAAAACAGATGCCAAAAAAGGCATGAGCAACACAGTATAAAGGTTGTTATCTAACGCTAAGGTTAGATTACCCCAAGATGGGGACTAGCAACCAAAATACTGTAAATCACTCATGCCTGATCGAATCAGTTACACGCTTGGTATTCTGTTTTAATTAGGACACCGATATTGTAGCACCGTTTTTTTGTAGTGACAAGCTTTTTTTTAAATATAAGAAAGTATAAGTTTCACTTTATACATTATCCTTATATTTCTCGCTTCGTCTCCATATCCACTTCATCCTCTTTCTTCTGGGCAAGACGTTGCAAATGAACCGTCAAATAACTGACCTCTGCTGGATACACAGGAATTCGCACTCGGTTCTCTATCACCTTAGTTAATTGCCAAGCCAAGGTATACATTTCGGGATACTCTCGTTTCATAAGACCATCCAGCGTAGAAGTCTCCCGTACTGATTCTCCACGGCGCAGTCTTTCTAGAACAAATCGTAGATGAGTCACCAACCGCGAATAATCAAGTGAATCACGTGGAATTCGATATTCGAGATTATTCTCTACAATTCCGATCAAATCACCAATCAAAAGAGAATGCTGTCTAACCTCGGAAATTTGTCTATTACTCAGCGCGCTAACGATATGAAGTGCAACAAAACCCACCTCATCTACAGGCAATTCCACGCCCATGCCTTCATTAATCCGCTCAATCGCATACTCTGCCATCTTATACTCTTCAGGATAAATTTCCTTAGTCTCATACAAAAACGGATTATGAATTGGGATATCTTGTTCATAACGCCGGATAGCAAATGAAATATGATCAGTGAGTGCAATATGAACATGCTCATTAAGTGGTTGACTACTGCTATGCATAATATATAACAAAATTTCATGTACAATCTCAATCAACTTCTCATCCACTTGGGGAAGAAGCTGTTTATATTGTTCCTGCTCTTCCTGGCTGCGAAGAATAAACATCTTCTCCACGGAGGATAGATCAATCCGATCATGCAATTTTCGGTTAAACCCTATTCCTTTGCCAATCACTACAACCTCGGAATATTGGGGATGGTCCGCAATGATAACGTTGTTATTTAACACCTTTGCTACAGTTATGCTACTCATTTTTGACACCTCTTTTATTTCTAAACACCTGACTTCCAAGCAGCAAACGCAACATGAAACGGTACGATTAAAAAACTCTCGCTACCATCATATCATCAACATTCCGATATTAGAAGAACACTCGCGTTCTATTTTACCCGGAAGGTTCGGCTGGAGAACTTGTATACCAACGTCACGGCAATAACCATATAAGCAATCGTTCCCGCAAGAACAACTAGCGTAAATAGTGACGATGCTTTTGGAAATCCGATACAAGCGACGCTTAGTCCCAATACAATGCTGTTGACGATAAAAAAGAACGGATTTTTCATATTTAGCTCCGTGCTGTACGGTTGAAAGATATAATACATGAACAAATGGTGCACTGAGAAGAACAAGGAAAGACAAAGAATCGTTACCCAAAAGATCACTGCATCCATCAAACCCCAATCTGCACCAGAAAGCAGAAACAGCAGAGTACATGCTAAACATATGGCGACAGCAGGAATAAGATTAAGGCCACTCAATTTAATAAGACGAATCTTAAAATTGTCCAGAATCGCAGCTTGCTCACGATAGAATCCATAGCGCAACAAGCTTAAATCACAATTGTAAAACATCGCTTTGCATACGCGCTCACCTATAGAGGTATAGTTCATTATAAATACAAAAAAGGGAAGTCCACCGAGCAGATATGCTGTAAACTTGGACGAAGTCTCCGGCGAAATAAGCATCATTAGGACAGCCACTATAAAGAGCACGCCAATGATCGTTAAACGCCTCTGGATGGGTTGAATCAACAAGCGTTTATGCCTGGAGAAAAAAATAGCATTCAGGTAGGCGTAACCTGTCTTTCCTTGAAAAGCTTTCCCCATAAGTTCTTCCGAAGAAAAGTCCTTCTCCTTGGTCTGAACATCTGCCACCCTCGCTTCTTTCATCATCCGGTTCATATCCAGCAATGGATCATCTATCTTGGTAACGACATCTACAGCACTGCGATAGTTAGGATATTTCCCAATATACACAGCTGCAATTCCTCCAAGTACAACAATCACAAGACTCACTGGGACACTAAATCCTGTCGCATCATTTACAAAAGCATACCCTAGATAAAGGGGCACATAGGCAAGTAGGCCACCTAGTCCAATCACCGACCATACCCAACTCATCTTTTTAACTAACACAATTTCTTTTTTGTCAAAAAACCAAAGATTCAACGCCTCGGTGACTATTCTCCAGGCCGTTAACAGTAGTGTAAGCCATACGCCATGCCACAGCGGTGCCCCAAAAATCCCCGCAAACACGGTTAATGCCGGAATAAAATATATAAAGAACGTTAGCCCTTTAAGCAAAAGCGTAGCATGCATATACTGTTTCGCCGGAATTCTCATCAGCTTCACACATATATATTTATCCCGTTTGGGCTCTAATATAAATACATTCGAAACCGCAGCCACTATAAAGCTCAGAACTATAAAAATATGTAAGAACACTGCATATTGTTCGGCGAGCGGCAATTCCTTGTGTGTAAGGACGATTGGCAAATAGATCACAATTCCCAAATAGGCGAACTTGCCTAAAAACCCCCACACTACCTTCAATGCAAGTACTATCCCAGCGAAGACTTGTTTTAGTGCAATGTTAGAGTAAATATCCCCTTTTAAAAGTTTGCCAAGAACAGGCAGCTTTTTGAAATAGTAAATCAGCCGATTGGCTCCGGACGAACCTCTAATCCTCTGAATGCTGCGAAGTGTGCTAATCATTGTTGCCATCCTGAAGTAAAGCTATAATTTGCTCCTCAAATTCTGGACTTTGCAGAGTCTCACGCGGAATTTCTTGAAGGGTTCCATGATTTAGAATAACCAACTCGTCACATAAATCGGCGGCTAATTGCAAAATATGCGTAGAAAAAATAATGATGTGATCCTGCTTCATCTCACGCAGCAATTTCTTGATCTCAAGAGCCACAACCACGTCAAAAGAAGTTAAAGGCTCATCTAATAAAATCAAAGGCGGACGAGTAATGATAAAGCAGAGCATTTGAATTTTATTCTTCATCCCGTGGGAATAACCCTTAATCAGTCGGTGCCGATCTTCTTCCTCAAACTTAATAATTGAAAAATAATCTTCAATGCTTTTATTCGGATCGATCTTCTCACGGTTGATGTCCATATAAAACTTTACGAACTCATAACCTGTCAGAAACTCAGGCAAAATGGGTAGGGAAAATACATATCCGATGTCCTCGTCACGAAGCGGACGGGCACTATCCTTCTCACCAATAAAGGCAGCTCCGCTATCCATTTGGATCTCACCACTCAAACAATTGAAAAGTGTGGTTTTACCTGCTCCATTCCGTCCAAGCAGCCCGTAGATCTTTCCTCTTTCAAAGGTGAAGTCTGCATCTTTAATCACCTGTTTACCATCGAAGCTTTTATGGATATGATCTAAAATTAGTTGCACGCTCGCGCACCTCTCCTATTCTATAGCTAAGACCCAAAACATAGAGTAAGCCCGGTAGCAATCACCGAGCTTACCTTAAGTTAAATCATTCTATAGTAGTTATTGCTTTAACTAGTCTTCAGGTTGCTCAGCCACAGAAGTTGAAGCTTTGCTCGCTCCCCCCGATGCTGCTGGAGGTTGTATGGAGGTCACGGGTGTGACCGGAACAGCCTTGCTTCCAGTTGACCCTGAGGATCTAGTCGTCAGCCCTTTGATCAGGGCCTCTACGTCAATGCCAGAGACGCTCTTCAGCATCTCAGGAGCCGTAGACATCAACTGGGTTACATAGTTGCTGACACGTGCCGCACCTTCACCATTACCGGTATCTACAACCGTAAGCTTATCAATGGATGCCAGCGGCTTCGCGATTTGGCCAGCCAAATCAGGCAGCATTTTGACGATAATATCGAGCACGGCTGCTTCGCCGAATTTCTGGAAGGCTTCCGCCAGCTTTTCTTTGGCTTCTGCTTCCGCTAGACCGCGCAACCGGATAACCTCAGCATCCGCTGTACCTTTAGCCAGCTCTGCATCCGCCATCGCTTGACCTTCAAGACGCTTCTGCTCAGCTGTCGCTTTAGCTTGCGTTTCAATACTATATTGCAAGGCATCTGCCTCACGCATTCTCTTCGCCTTATCAGCTTCCGCCGCTTGCTCTACTGCGTAACGATCCGCTTCCGCTTTTTTCTTCACTTCTGCGTCGTACTGCTTCTCGCGAACTTGAATTTCTTTGGCTTGCAAATCGATTTCACGTTCCTTACGTACCAGCTCAACCTTCATCTGTTCTTCAACAACGGTCTGCTTTGCACGTGCCTCTTGAATATGATAAGCCTGGTCGGCTTCCGCTTTCGCTGTATCCTGATCCCGTTTAAACGCAGCCACCTTAAGCTGGTTTTCCTTGGAGGCTTCGGCGATATTCGTATCCCGCAGCAGTTCTGCTTTTTGCCCTTGCTCTTCAGCGTTTGCCTTTTGAATCCTCGCATCCCGCACTGCTTCTGCTTCAGCGATCTCTGCATCCCGCTTCACTGCAGCTATCCGCGGTTTACCCAGTGCCTCTAGATATCCATGTTTGTCTCGCACATCCTTGATGGTAAAGGAAACAATTTGCAGACCCATTTTCTTAAGATCACGCGCCGCCACGCCTTGAACCTCTTGCGCAAAGCGGTCACGGTTACGATATACTTCTTCAACGGTCATCGAACCGAGAATGGCCCGCAGATGACCTTCAAGAACTTCTTGTGCTTCGCTCTTCAGTGCTTCAATCGGTTTGCCCATAAATTGCTCAGCAGCTGTCGCCACATCTTCCGTTGAGCTACCCACTTTAATGATCGCCACACCGTCGGCAATAACCGGAACCCCTTGTTCGGTGTATACCTCCGGGGTCGTCACATCGAGTTTATGAGAAAGAAGCGACATAAATTCAGCCTTCTGAAAGACAGGGAGTATAAAGGCCCCGCCCCCGCGTACAATCTTTATTTTACGACCAGAACCATCGTCTGAAATATGGTTTTTACCCAAGAACGACCCCGTTACGATCATCCCTTCATCGGGTCCAACCGTTTTGTAACGTGCCCAGAATGCGATACCTAGCACAAACAAAACAGCAACGACAACAGCAGGAACTAACAAATACTCAGGAATACCGAACATTAAAGATCCACTCCTCTTCTCTTTTCGAATTCTGACACTAATGCAACGCCTTCTCTAACCTCCACTACAACAACTTTAATCCCTGCCGGAAGCAGCTCATGATCAAAGCTTGCTGCCGTATGCAGGCTATTGCCGGCGCCAAACTTTACCATAATCTCACCATAACCCTTTGCGGGAATAGGAATTGTGATTTCCCCGATCTTGCCAGGCAGATCACTCATAGAGAAACCATTGGACATTTCGCTTTTTTCCATGGGCTTAACCACCCCTAGATACATAAGTACTCCCAAAAAAGCGGCGGCTAACAAAGACAAAGCAATGATCGCCCCAGCTTCCAGAGCGCTGTACCGGGTTAGAAGAATGCCCGCTCCGCCGAACACGGTTATTCCTCCTGCCAGTACGGTGGGATTCAGAAAATCTACGGATACGAAATCAAAGACCCCATGCAAGGCATCTCCGATCACATCGCCCACCAGGACGCTGACTATGGCAAATATGACGCCTAGCGCCAAGCAGCCTAAATACAGCGTTTGCATTTTTATTTCCTCCTGTCTTCAATCAGGACTGTCATATTACATTAAACGTACAAAGTAGGTCCTTGGTTTCACAATCTTTGGATATTCACCCATAAAAGTTCCATTCTGAGGATAAACGTACTAAAAATGCAGTCAGCAGCAGCGGAGATCGGGGATCATGTCGAGGAGAAATCCACAGTAGAGTATAAACGCAAAGAAGCGATTCATCCATTACGGAAGAATCACTTCTTTGACGTTCTATAACATCTTCTAGACTAAAGACGAAGGGTCTCTTTCGTAGACGAATCTACTTACAGAGCCATTTTGTAAATTTCAACTACATCCTCACGGTCAAGCTTGCGGAAATTACCAAACGGTCCGAAACGGACCGCTTTATCAGCCATACTGCCGATCTCGCTGTCATCAATATCATAATCAGCGAGTGTCTTCGGTGCGCCAATGGAATCCCAGAAGCTACGCAGCGCTGCAATTCCTTCCAGCCCTATTTCCTTATCGTTCTTACCCGCAGGATCAACTCCAAACACGTTTACAGCAAGCTTGCGGAAACGGGCAGGATCAGTATCGATATTATATTTCATCCATTGTGGGAACAGAATGGCTAGTCCTCCACCGTGTGGAATGTCGTATACAGCTGATACTGCGTGCTCGATGTTGTGAGTCGCCCAATCTCCTGCAAAGCCCATGCTAACCATACCGTTAAGCGCCATTGTACCGCAGTACATGATCGTCTCACGCAGTTCGTAATTATTCAAATCTTCAATAAGCTTTGGTGCGGTTTCGATCACCGTACGTAGCAAAGTCTCACAGAAGCCGTCTTGTACCGGTGTGTTGCCATCAGTATGGAAATAGTGCTCCAGAACATGAGACATGATATCCACCATGCCGTAGACCGTCTGATCACGTGGCAGAGTGAAGGTGTTCTCTGGGTCAAGAATCGAAAATGCAGGGAATGCATGAATACTGCCCCAGCCCATTTTTTCCTTGGTCACTTCGTTAGTGATTACAGAGCCGCTATTCATTTCTGATCCTGTAGCTGCCATCGTCAGCACTGTACCGAGTGGGAGAGCATCTTGAGCAGCTGCCTTACGTTCAACAAAGTCCCACATGTCACCTTCATATTTCGCCCCAACAGCAACTGCTTTAGCGCAGTCCAACACGCTACCGCCGCCTACAGCGAGGATGAGGTCGATATTATGCTCGTGACACAGCTCTACACCTTTATGTACGGTGGAAAGGCGTGGATTCGGCTCTACGCCTGAGAGTTCAGTAACCACAGCATCTATTGCGCTCAGCTCAGCCATGACCTTATCGAACAGACCACTACGCTTGATACTACCGCCACCGTACATCAACAATACATTCTTGCCGTACTTAGGAACCTCAGTCTTCAACGCTTCCAGCGTACCCTGTCCAAAAATCAACTTGGTAGGATTATAAAAATCAAAATTACGCATATGTGTAAACCTCCATTAGTTATTTCAGAATGTTTTGCTCACTCGTATTATAAACCTCTGAATTGCCGCATTCAAATGGATTAGCTTCAAGCCACATAAATATCCCCACAAAGTGGTGCTTTGCTTCGATGCAAACTCAGGTACTTTGCGGGGACCCCAAATATATAACCTAAAAAAAAGATGTCCTTAAGCCTACAGGCTTAAGAACATCCCCTTTCCAAACTTTAGATCGCGCCGAAGCTCTTCACGAAACGACGGAAAGCAGCTTGCCCTTCCGGAGTCCGTTTATAGACACCCGCGTGTTCAAGAATATGTGTAAACTTGATGCCAACTTCGTTCTGCACAATCTTGACGGCTTCTTCATGCTGTAATGCCGTTCCGAAACGCTCTACAAGCTCCTGAACCCAAGCAGCGTGCTGCGCAAGTGGATGACTAGGATCATTCTTCACCGCTTCTAATAGTGCTTGATCTCCTGTAAGGATGCTCGCAATAGAATCGAGCTCTTCCTTCAGACGACCTGGCAGAATTGCGAGTCCCATAACCTCAATCAAGCCGATATTTTCCTTCTTGATATGGTGCATCTCCCGATGGGGATGGAAAATCCCTTCAGGATATTGCTCGTTAGTCCGGTTGTTACGCAGCACGAGATCCATCTCGAAGCTGCCATCTTCCGCCCGACGAACGATTGGAGTAACGGTATTATGAGGCTGCACTTCACCATCAACTTCGCTGAACGCCAACACTTCTGCTTCAGGATCACTATACGCCTTCCAAGCTTCATAAAGTGCATTGCCACACTCCAGCAATACCGCTGGATCTTCACCATTCAAACGTAATACGGACATAGGCCATTTTACGATATTAATGCTGACACCCGGATAAGATGCATGCGTGAACGTATCTTCCTTAGGCGCTTTCTGAATAGGGAAGGTGTGACGTCCACCTTGAAAGTGGTCATGCGTCAGAATCGATCCGCCAACAATCGGCAAGTCTGCATTCGAGCCAATAAAATAGTGCGGGAAAGATTCCACGAAGCTAAGTAGCCGCTTCAAGGTATCCTTGGTAAGCTTCATTGGCACATGATCATGATGGAATACAATACAGTGCTCGTTGTAGTAAACATATGGCGAATACTGAAAGAGCCATTTCTCATTATTCAGCTGAAGTGGAATGACACGCAGGTTCTGGCGCGGCGGATGATTAACCCGACCAGCATACCCAACATTCTCGCGGCACAGCAGACATTTTGGATAGACCGGCGGCGGGAGCAAACGCGCCATAGCAATTTCCTTCGGACTCTTCTCAGGCTTGGACAAATTGATTGTCATCTCGATGTCACCGTAAGGCGAATCTTGCAGCCAGTAGACATTCTTGGAAATCCGGTCCATCCGGATATAGTTGGAATCTATGCTTAATTTATAAAAGCGATCTGTAGCCGCGGAGATACCTTTTTCAGCAGCTAAACGGTTGAACTCCGCATTTACGTCTGATGGACGGGCCATTAGGAGTCCCATAATCTTGGCATCCAGCAAGTCACGGTAAGTGTCGCTATTCTCTGGAATCAATCCGATTTCAAAACCATAATCAATCAGTGCATCCAGTGGAACCTGTGGACCTGTAAGTGGACTTTGATCGACCTCGCCAACGAACGGCTCGCTAAATCCGAACTGATCTAGCAGCACATTACGGCTATAGTCTTCATCTGATGGAGCAATGAGCTGCTCACGTAGTGCGAACAGAACTAGCTGCTCAATCGCATGTAAGGCTTTCTGGCCAGCAGGCGTAACCTTATTCTCGTTGTGCATTTTCAATTCTCCTTAAGTAGGGTCTCATGCTCTAGTTAAGCTATGCTAAAGGCCCCTTATTCTCCGTACCCCTGCGGATTGGCAGAATGCCAGTTCCAGGCGCTTTGAATGATATTCTCTAAGTCAGCATGCTGAGGGTTCCATCCAAGGATAGAGCGCGCTTTATCGGAGGAAGCTACCAGTACTGCCGGATCTCCAGCACGGCGTTCTTGAATAACTACAGGGATTTCTAGTCCTGTAACTTTCTTCGCAGTTTCAATAACCTGTTTTACCGAGAAGCCAAGTCCATTTCCCAAGTTAAAAATATTACTGCTGCTTCCGCTACGCAGATAAGTTACTGCGCGAACATGGGCGTCAGCCAGATCGCTAACATGAATGTAGTCGCGCACACAAGTACCGTCTTCTGTAGGATAGTCGTCTCCGAATACGGCGATGCTCTCCCGTTGCTTCAAAGCGGTTTGCAATACCAGCGGAACCAAATGACTTTCCGGACGATGGTCTTCACCGATTTTGCCACTAGCATGTGCACCTGCAGCATTAAAGTAACGAAGCGCTACATATTTGATACCCAGTACTTTATCAAACCAAGCCATCATGCGTTCCATAGTCAGCTTAGTTTCGCCATATACATTTGCTGGCTCGGTACGGTCTGTTTCTTCAATCGGCACCTTTTCCGGTTCGCCGTAGGTTGCAGCTGTAGACGAGAATACGATTTTGTTCACGCCAGCTTTTTGCATAGCTTCCAAAAGGCATTGTGTGCCGTATACGTTGTTGTCATAATATTTCACAGGGTCCTTCATGCTTTCACCAACCAAAGAGCTTGCTGCAAAATGGATAACCGCATCAATCTCATTCTCGGCGAACAGCTTGCCAAGCAGCTCCTTATCACGCAGATCGCCTTCGTACAGCTTGCCACCCAGTAGCGCCTCACGATGCCCTGTTAGCAGATTGTCGATAACGACCACTTCTTCGCCGCGATCCAACAGCTCTGCTACAGTATGAGATCCAATATACCCTGCTCCACCTGTTACTAAAATTGCCATTTGATTACACTCCCTTCAATTCTTGGACACCATTACCGATGCCGCAAACGTAGAACTCACCAACCAAACCAGATCTTGTGGTATATGCCTCGCCTACTTCACGAATAAAACGTTCTACATCATCTTCATGTACCAAGGATACAGTACAGCCACCGAAACCTGCACCAGTCATACGGGAACCCAGTGTACCGGGAATACGCTGTGCTTCTTCAACCATAATATCTAGCTCTTCACAGCTAACTTCATACAAATCACGCAAGGAAGTATGTGAGTCATTCATGAACTGTCCAAACTGCTTCAGATCATTGTTCTTTAAGACCTCAACGGATTCTAGTACACGTTGATTCTCTTCCACAACATGGCGAGCGCGGCGTCTAACAATTTCATCTGTGATTTTATCTTGATGTGCTTCGAATTGTTCACGATTGAGCTGTGCCAGATAAGCTAGTGAAGGAACTTCTTTTTGCAAAATAGACAAGGCCTCATCACACTGCTGACGACGCTCATTGTACTTGGAATCTACAAGTCCTCTGCGTTTGTTCGTGTTGCCGATAACCAGTTTGTAAGCACCTGTGATGAAAGGTACCAGATTATATTCAAGCGTATCGCACATTAACAGGATTGCATGATCTCGTTTGCCATTAGCAACTGCGAACTGATCCATAATTCCGGAGTTTACACCTACGTACTGGTTCTCAGCACGCTGAGACAAGAGTGCAATCTCAACGGTATCCGTGTCGCCGCCTTCGAGAGTTAGGAAAGCGTAAGCAGTCACGACTTCAAGAGAAGCCGATGAGGACAAGCCTGCGCCATTCGGAATATCACCATGGAACAGCAGATCGTAACCTTTAGATACTGGAGTGTTTTTCTTCTCCAATTCAACCATTACTCCAACCGGATAGTCGATCCATTCTCCAGTTTTGGCCTTGCCAATTTCACTATAATCAATTGATGCTTCATAAGGAAAATTAGTAGATGCAAAATTCACTTTGCTGTCACTGCGTGGACGCACAATCAAAGTTGTTCCGAATTCCAAAGCTGCCGGCAGCACGTATCCACCGTTATAATCCAAGTGCTCTCCAATGAGATTAACACGGCCTGGTGCATAAAATACTTGAGCTTCTTGCTCGCTTACCCCGTACTTTTCGATGAATTTCTTTTTAAGATCCTGTGTGCTCATTAATGCCACTCCATCCTTTCGCTGCTTCAGCCAGTGGGAATTAGTAAAGTGTTCTTTATGTATTCATTATAATAGAATCAGTCATCCTCTGATAATGCAATCATGTGTGTAATGTATGGATAAATGTGACTTCCCATAATATAATAATTACACAAATAATTGATACACTCTAAACTATAAGCCATAAAATGACAATAACACAAGAAAGGCTGTCTCAAATGGAGCATACTTATTCCGTAGGATCTAATCCCGTATATTATGATAAACAAAATCTCCATGTACTGTTTGCTGGTCAGAGTCAGACGATTCCTATGCATCAAGCTGGCCCTAAGATTTACGATTATTATTTACTTCACTTTATAGAGTCTGGCTCAGGTGTTTTCCGTACTGAACATCATCAATATGCACTGGGAAAAGGTGACTGCTTCCTTATTCATCCAGGACAGCTGGTCAGTTATGTTTCGGATAATGATCAGCCCTGGTGCTATCGCTGGGCAGCTTTTACTGGGAGTGAGGCTGATAGCCTCGTGCTGCAGACAGGCTTTACACCTCAAAAACCTGTGGTGACTACAACGGGTGATAGCGTCATCCCAGGTGCCCTTTCCAGTATCATGCAAGCCTTCAAAGCAAACAAAGAAAGTGCACACCTAACTTCACTAGGGTATCTTTATCTCATTGTAGGTGAAGCCGCAGATTTACTCTCTTCCTTCTCCCGTCTTCCTGGAGCTGAATCGCAGGTTAAGCGTACTGTGAAGCAAATGATCCACTACATGGCCTCCCAATATGCTCATCCAGTATCCATTGAACAAATGTGTGATACTCTTGGCTATAACCGGGCCTATCTATCCCGTGTATTTAAGCAAGAGACCGGATTATCTCCGGTGACCTACTTGCTGAAGCTGCGCATTGAAAAGTCCAGACAGCTGCTGCGTGAACGACCCGAATTGTCCGTGGAACAGGTAGCAGCATCCGTGGGGCTCACCGATGCTTTATACTTCTCACGCCAATTCAAACGGTTTTGTGCTCAGTCACCCACCGCTTACCGTCTCACAACGACTAGACATGTAAAAAAGACAAATCAGTAAGGGAAGCCTTTGAAAAAGGGATTCACATATTAGGCAAGTCCAATATGTGAATCCCTTTATTAAGCTGATCTTTCAGTTAGCTTCGGTTATTTTGCATATAGACTCAGATATTCAGGGTAAGCACGAAGATGTATCTCTTTTGCCCTTTTCTGAGCCATTTCCTTCAGTTCTGGCACTTGCTCCGCTTCAACATAGTCAGCAAGAACATCAATCACATCATCAAGTAGCTTCGCTCTAAAATAAAACTCAATCCGTTCCAATATTGCAAGGCCTGCTAAATCAATAACTAGATCCCTACAGTAAGTCCAATCTTTTGATTTATAGAGCGGCCAAAGTAGTACGGAATAATCCATTGCAGCGTCTCCAAAAACCGTAAGGTCATCCCAATCAATAATCCAAAATTCATTATTATCATTGACTAAGATATTCTGCCAATTCACATCATTGTGTACGATGTCGGACGCCTTTCTCTGAAAAGAAGGATGCTGACTAACCATAATTCTCAAAGCTTCCACTTCTGTATCGAACCAATCTAAAGTGTCCGCCGTTACGAAGTCCAGCAAATGCTTTTCCGCTCTAATAATTTGCAGATCTTCTTCAAATCGGTTGATGTATTCGTCAGTAAATGCGGCGGCATAATTGCAGTCCTCATCCTCACTTACAACTGCCATCCTAATTCCTTTATCCGCATGTAATTGATGCAGGGACCTCAGAACCTTTTCAACCACTGGCAGTGGATCGGAAATGGAGCTTAATGGTTTACCTTCGATAAAATCAAACACTAAACCATAAGAATAACCAGATGTTATTTCTTGTGTAATCTCCCTAATCAACCGTGGTGCCTTGTAATTATAAGTCAAATGTTCACTGATCTTAACCCACTGTTTAAGTCCTGCTGCTTTTTGTTCTTGCGAGAGTTTTAAATGACGAAAGGTTTGACCATCCGTTATGCGATAAGATTGGTTTACAAACCCTCCAGGATTCCAAATATACTTAGCCTCAATCTTCGACCTATTTAAGCCTATAGATTCCGAGTTGGCTTCGGCCCACTCTTTCACCTTGTTCTCATCTTGAAGCAACTCCATCGATGCAGCTCATCCCTTCACCTACGTCTTCATCAAGTTCCATTCTCCGTTTGAAGAATAGTCTCAATGCGATCCAATTCTGCCTGCGAGAACTCCAAATGCTGAAGTGCAGCTATATTCTCTTCAATCTGACTAATTCTGCTAGCCCCTATCAATGCAGAAGTAATCTTCCCATCACGTAGTGTCCAAGCTAGTGCAAGCTGCGCCAAACTCTGGCCTCTTGAAACAGCAAGCTGATTTAACGCGTGGATCTTGCGCTTCACATCCGGGGTAATTCGGCTTTCATTTAATGCAGCAGAGGGTTTGGCCGCTCTTGATCCTTCTGGGATTCCATTTAAATACTTATTGGTTAACAATCCTTGAGCCAGAGGTGTAAAAGCGATACTGCCAACTCCGCTCTGTTCCAACACACCCTGTAAACTACCCTCAATCCAGCGATCAAGCATAGAATAACTCGGCTGATGAATTAAGAGCGGCGTTCCTAAGCTGTTCAAGATTCTAACCGCTTCGAGCGTCTGCTCCACGGTATAGTTAGATAATCCTATATACAGAGCTTTGCCGGAACGCACAGCATGGTCGAGCGCCTGCATGGTTTCTTCAAGAGGTGTTTCCGGGTCCGGCCGATGCGAATAATAGATATCAACATAATCTATGCCCAGCCGCTTCAGACTCTGATCCAGACTAGCCAGCATATATTTACGCGAACCCCATTCGCCATAAGGACCGGGCCACATGTTGTACCCTGCTTTTGTAGAAATCACCACTTCATCTCGATATGGAGCCATATCACTTGCAAGCACTTTACCAAAGAGCTCTTCTGCTGAACCCGCTGGTGGTCCATAGTTGTTGGCTAGATCAAAATGAGTAATTCCAAGATCAAAAGCACGAGTGATCATTTCTCTGCCATTCTCGTAAGTATCAATTCCGCCAAAATTCTGCCATAGTCCTAATGAGATTGCCGGAAGCTTAAGACCTGAGTTCCCGCAACGGTTATAACGCATGTCTTCATATCGTGCTTCATTTGCTACATATACCATTGCTTATCCCTGCCTCTCATTACGCGCTGTTTCTGTACTACCTTATCTTTAAACTACTAAGCGCAATAATAATCTGGCAACCGACAAGCCATGAGATTATCCCTTCTAACCAAGAAGCTCCTTTACACTGCCGAGTACTTTCCCAATCCGATCTGTAATCAGAAGATCAGCTTGATCATCAAAAGGTGTCGGGTCGCCATTCAGCAGCACCGTACGTTTGCCCCGGAAATAAGTGACTAGACTAGCTGCAGGCTGGACCGTAAGAGAGGTTCCACCAATCATAAGCATATCTGCAGCTGCTATCGCTTCGACAGAACTCACCAGCACCGAGTGGTCCAATTCTTCTTCATATAGCACAACATCCGGCTTAATAATGCCACCACATTCGGGGCAGCGAGGGACGATCTCAGTGGTACTTAGGAGCTGCTCCAGCCCGTAATGACGTGAGCAGTCCATACAATAGTTACGATGAATAGAACCATGCAGCTCAAGTACCTTTTGGCTACCCGCCAGCTGATGTAGGCCATCAATATTTTGCGTAATCACTGCCTTAAGCTTGCCCTGTCGTTCTAACTCTGCAAGCAGCAGATGTGCGCCATTCGGACGAGCATCGGGATGAATCATTTTACTACGGTAAAAATCAAAAAAAATGTCCGGTGAGGACATAAAAAAAGTTCGGCTCAGCATCACTTCAGGCGGATAAGGTGAATTGTGCTGAGTCTGGTATAATCCTGCTGCCGAGCGGAAATCCGGGATCCCACTCTCTGTTGATGTACCTGCCCCTCCAAAAAAAACGATGTTGTCACAGTCTTTAATCCAAGAAGCAAGTGTCTGCAATTGATCCATATGTTGTAGCACATCCTTTCCATTAGTATGCTGATCAGTAGGTGATCCTTAGCTCATTATAGCTAGAAATAATCACATCTGCGTCAATCAAGTGATTTCCATCACCCATGTTGGAGATTCCAACGGCGAGGCGTAAGCCTGCACCTTTACCCAATTGCATATCTGCATTACTGTCACCAATAATAATCGTCACTTCAGGAGACAGCCCCAGCTCCCGGCAAGCTAATTCAGCCATTTCAGGTGCGGGTTTTCCGTTTAATACTCTGTCTCTTGTAACTACCGAATGAAAATAATGAGCAATACCAAGCCAATCCAGATGCTCCTGAGTGGTCTTTGCGCCATCTGAGGTAACCACCCCTAGCTTGAGTGATGCAGCCGCGCACTGTTCCAGAAAAGGAAGAAGCCCTTCTAGAGGTTGTGCCGTGCGGCGTTTGCGTAATTCATACATAGCGTCCTTAGCTATACTCTTTACACGGGTCAACGCTTCATTCCAAGGAACACCCGCACCATACAGCTGCCATGCAAGCACACCATAACTTTCTTCTTCTGTAGCCATGGTGAGCGGCCCTGCTGGATCATAACCAATCAACTTTCCTGAAGCATCATGCTGGGTACCTAGCACTTTACTCCGATCCACGATAAAATCAGTTCCCATAATCGCAAGCTGATTTTCCATTCCACATAGTACAAGCTCGGCCCAATTCCCCCAAGTGGCTAATAGATCCAATAACGTGCCATCTTTGTCGAATAATATTCCTGAACAGGGTATGCATTCATTGTTAATCTGTAATTCTGGCATAAGTATCCTCCCTTTGTTGGAAAGACTGAAGACTACCTGATATTCCCAAGCCAATCCAGCATGGCTCGCACAGTGTCGTTTTGCTGTTCCTCTTCGGAAATGGTTGCTTTCCCGTCTCCTTTTTGTGGTCCATAGCTTCCAAACTGAGCGTGATTTCCACCGACGATTGAACTATAAACCGTATTATCCGGCAAATAGGAACGTCCTTTGTTGTAGCTGTCTCTGTCAATAACCTGATCCTCTGTACCCACTACCGACAATACTGACAAAGTAGTCTCACGCAGACTACCTTTTTCATCTGGATAAGAAGCCAGGAAAAACACACCTTCCAGCTGGTCCGCATGCTCAATCGCATAACGTGACGCCATGACACCCCCAAGCGAATGCCCACCTAGAACAAAAGATTGCTTTGGATGCACACGAATAATCTCTTCTGCAGCATCGCCCTTTGTTACTGCTAAATTAAGCGGCATTTTAGCGATGTAGAACGGATGCCCCGCAGCAGCAATGCCCTTCGCCAGTGGGGAGTAAGCTTCTGGTTTCACCAGAGCTCCAGGGTAAAATATGATCGAGGCCCCCTTAGTAATGGAGGGTTCGAACGAAATCCAGTTTTCATTCTGTTCAACTGTAACTCCACCACTTGAAATCAGTGCAGTTTCGGCTTCTTCAGCTGGTGCATACGGAGTTAAATATTTCCACAACAGCAATCCGGCTACAACAAGAATGATTAGTACAATTAAACCAATACGACGCTTAGTTATTCTTTTCTTCAACATGCTCCACTCCCGGATGTTACTGCATATAAGAAAATTATAGTAGAAACCCACTGTTCTAACAACCTTCAACACATCGCCACATTTGGCACTCATGATAACGCTTTCAATAGTGAGTTAATTCACAATTCAATTGAAGAAAATCTTGTATTTTAAAATTAAAGCATCAAGCATCTTTGGGGGGAAGTCATGGTAGGGGAAAACTCGCTAGACACGCCTGGAAAGACCTTTTTTCTAAATTTACGTTTTGTTCTCATTGTTACTGTAATCGTTGGAAACGCCATAGAACCATTGATAGGCTCAATGAGCAGCTTGCATAGCTTATATATGTGGATCTTCAGCTTTCATATGCCGCTCTTCGTGCTCGTTACAGGTTTTTTTGCCAATAAACACCTTACGGGTACACAAGGCCGTCGCATTATCATGCAAATCGGATTGCAGTACATTATTTTTCAAAGCCTCTACTCTATGCTGGACGCCACCATATATCAGGTGCAGGGTATCCATCATTCCTTTTTCGCCCCCTATTTGCTCTTATGGTTCCTGGCAAGTCATGCCTTCTGGCGTATACTGATGATCGGGATGCGTAAATGGGCGCCTGCCACTCAATTCATTTTTGCTGTCGCCGCTGGAATTACCGTTGGGTACCTACAGCTTGATGGCGTATGGTTCAGCATTAGCCGCACTTTTGTATACCTGCCATTCTTCGTATTAGGTTATCATTTTTCGTTCCAGTCCTTTTCTCGCTTTTTTCAAAAATGGATTAAAATTACCGCTGCCGCAGTCTCCATCCTTCTATTCCTTCTGTTTGCATCTTGGGGATCAGACTTGCCGATAGGCTGGCTTTATGGAAGTATGACATACATGCAGCTTGGGTTTCAAGAATGGTACGCAGGAATTTATCGTCTGGGCGTTTACGGGCTACAAATCACTGCTGCACTAGCGTTTATGGGGTGGATTCCTTACTCGCTTAGCCGGCTGACTGACTGGGGCTCCCGTACGTTATATGTTTTTCTACTTCACGGATTTATCGTTCGTTTTGCCGCTGTTTCTGGCCTGTACTCTTATATCAACCATTCTATAGGTGCCATGTTATTGGTGCTTTCTGCAATCTTACTGACCATTCTCTTAGCCCAACCAAGTGTAAAAAGGCTGATGCATCCTATTGTTGAGCCCCCCGTTGGCTGGATGATCACCCTGCAGCGTGTTGCCTTAAGGCGCTCATTATAAGTGGCCTATCCCCTAGCGGATAGGTTTTTTTATACTATTTAAGGCCAGTCTCCTCATGAGAAACTTCACATTGTCCGGTAGAAAAAACGTGTTCTTTGTGATAGACTCACTAATAACAATGACTTCTCCGTTCATTATTGGCGGGAACCGTTTATACCAAAACAGCGGCATTTTTTATAGAATCGGCTTCGCCCTTCTTCTCTAGGAAGCTCGTCCCCGTTCATTCTATAAACCGTATATACGCAGGTCTTTGGAGTTCATTGCGTTAATGCGACACTATATTTCATTGCAATTTATTTAGGGGGGAAATGTCAATATGGCAGCTAAGAAAATGCGTTCAGACATGATTAAAAAAGGCTTTGACCGTGCTCCACACCGTAGTCTCCTGCGTGCAGCCGGAGTAAAAGAAGAAGATTTCGGAAAGCCGTTTATTGCGGTCTGCAATTCCTATATTGATATTGTTCCAGGTCATGTGCATCTTCAAGAGTTCGGTAAGATCGTTAAGGAAGCGATTCGTGAAGCTGGCGGCGTTCCTTTCGAATTTAATACGATCGGCGTTGATGACGGTATCGCAATGGGACATATCGGCATGCGTTATTCACTGCCAAGCCGTGAGATCATCGCTGACTCCTTGGAAACTGTAGTTTCGGCGCATTGGTTCGATGGCATGGTCTGCATCCCTAACTGCGATAAAATCACACCGGGTATGATGATGGGCGCACTGCGTGTTAATATCCCAACCATGTTCGTAAGCGGCGGTCCAATGAAAGCCGGCGTAGATAGTAAAGGTAAAAAGCTCTCCCTTACCTCGGTATTTGAGGGCGTAGGTGCTCACCAAGTAGGCAAAATCAACGATGCTGAATTGCTTGAATTAGAACAATTCGGTTGTCCTACCTGCGGATCTTGTTCGGGAATGTTCACGGCCAACTCCATGAACTGCCTGGCAGAGGCACTTGGACTGGCATTGCCAGGTAATGGTACCATCCTAGCTGTAGCTGATGAGCGCAGAGAATTTGTACGCAGATCTGCTACTCAACTGATGGAATTGATTAAGTTAGACCTTAAACCAAGAGATATCGTAACTAAAGAATCCCTCGATAACGCTTTTGCGCTGGATATGGCAATGGGCGGCTCCACTAACACGGTGCTGCACACCCTTGCACTGGCTCAAGAAGCTGGTATCGATTATCCACTTGAACGCATTAACGAAGTGGCTAACCGTGTTCCTTACCTGGCTAAGCTGGCTCCGGCTTCCGATATTTTCATTGAAGATGTGGACCGCGCGGGCGGCGTTAGTGCCGTATTAAATGAACTACTTAAGAAACCGGGGGCTCTGTTCGGAGACTGCATGACGGTTACCGGCAAAACATTAGCCGAGAACGTAACCGGACATGAGATCCAAGATACTTCCGTTATTCATAAGATCGATAACCCTTACTCCGAAAGAGGCGGTCTCGCCGTACTTTACGGCAACCTGGCTCCTGAAGGTTCCATCATTAAAGTAGGTGCAGTAGATGCTTCTGTTGGTGGATATCACAAAGGTCCTGCGATCTGCTTTGATTCCCAAGAATCCGCACTCGAAGGTATCGCTAACGGTAAGGTTAAAGAAGGCCATGTAGTCGTTATCCGTTATGAGGGTCCAAAAGGTGGACCGGGAATGCCGGAAATGCTAGCTCCTACATCGCAAATCGTGGGGATGGGTCTTGGTGCTAAGGTTGGTCTGATTACAGACGGACGTTTCTCGGGGGCTTCCCGCGGAATTAGCATCGGGCACATTTCTCCGGAGGCTGCTGAAGGCGGCCCGATCGCTTTTGTTGAAGATGGCGACATCATTGAACTCGACCTCAACAATCGCAAGATTGAACTCCTGGTTGACGAAGAAGTATTGGCGGTTCGCCGTACGGGCTGGAAAGAGTTTGAGCCTAAAGTTAAGACTGGTTACCTGGCTCGCTATTCCAAAATGGTTACCAACGCAAGTAACGGTGCAGTACTGAAGATTTAATTAGCAAACCCGAGTTCTATTTGTTTCTGGCATACAAGAGCAGTCTACCTTAGATAATCTATGGTCGGACTGCTCTTTTTTATTGGGCACAAGAAAAAACGCCCCACAATCCATTTCTGGTTTGTGAGGCATCTATATTACGGTTCATTATATAAGACTAAATAATATCATGAATCAATTCGTTACTGTTGCTCCTGGCAATTCCACTTCTGTGAGTGAATCATTAAGTGACAACGCTTCTTCTTGCTGCGCTTTACGTTTTCTTACTGACCTTTCATCATGAGGCAGTTGCTTATTCATCTTCTTGAGTAATTCTGAGACAGGCATCAGGATTAGCTTCGGTACAAGGACCTCACTACGCTCCTTGAGCCTAGCACCACCATCTGGATGAATCACACTTAACAGGATCTTTAAGTAAAACTTGGTGGAGCGTGCGAATATGCCATCGGGCAAATCATGTACACTAAAGCCGAATTTCTCTGGCCCACGGTTAATCATACTAACCCCATAAAGTGCTTTGGCTTGCGCGAGGTTTACATCTTCGGCAATAACTTCTGCCAGCATTGGCAACCCTTTCTCCATTCTGCGGATCATGCGAATCGCAAGTTGAGCAGAAGAACGAGAATGAATACCTAACTCGAATAATTGCCTGTTATCAATATGCAGCTCAATGACTTTATCACCTTTACTCAGCAAGGTTCCATCACCAAGTTCAACAGGCTCTCCCTGATATTTACGCATTCGATAATGCATGAATGGATCGGCTGGATTAATCGTCTTGAGCTGGAACATTACTTGGAATACCTGCTCCCAAGCCAACCAGAGTCCGACCAGTACTCGTTTACCAAAGGATAAACGCCGAATCGGTGATTTCTCCGCCATCTTGATCATGTCATCCACTCGAATACTGCGCAGTCCTCTTCTTTGGGCCTCCTGCAGCGTCAGTTCAAGGGCTACAAGCATATTCTCGGGTGCGTCCGGATCGGCACCTAACGTTGTGCCACTATCATGCAGCAACATCACTTCACCGGGATTTAATCGCGCCAGCATCTTCTCAGTGAGACGCTGCGCACCAAGCTTCTCACGCCAATCTCCAAACATTACCGACCATAGAACAATTTCAACTTGGCGACGTTTGGAAATATCGAACAAATTGACAATCCCCCAAGGTGGACGGTAATAAGTACTACGCTCGCCTATTATGTTGTAGATAATATCATTCGTGCGCTGAATCTGCCGACGAACGGTTGCGGGCCGCATGAGCCAGTTCGTCTTGTGAACATAATTATGAATTCCAATAAGATGTCCCTCTTCATGTATCCGTTGAATAAGATCCGGATAACGTTCAGCGTTAGATCCTACTACAAAAAAGGTTGCTTTTGCATCATACTTCTTCAATAAATCCAGAAGTAACGGTGTAAATCGAGGGTCAGGTCCATCATCAAAGGTCAACGCGAACTCATTTCGCCCAGTTCCTTTACGAAAGACACGGTAACCAAAAATGCGGCTAATCATACCCGGGATAAAAGCATAAAAAGATGAGATATAAAATAACCAGAGCAGCAAAGTCTGCATATGAATTCCTCGCTTTTCCAGAGTTGACTTTGGCTCGCCTTACATCTGCAAGCAGAACCTGTGATACGGCCAAGTGAAGTTAGATAAAAAATACGTTACCCCCTATTTTAACACATGTATCAAAGAAATAGACGGTTTTTAGGTAAAATCATGTACAATGTATTCAAGCTGACCTATCAACTTATTAAAAAAGGGAGTTGTTTATATCTATGCTGCCGTTATACAAAAAATATTGGCGCACGTTCTTCGACATTGGATTAATTGTCCTCACGGTCTATCTGGTTATGTTCGCCTTCAGTAAATTGTATCAGTTAGCTGCACCTGTATTCCTATCTTTTTTTGTATTTTTGCTTATTGAACCGCTTGCCCGTTTCTTGAACCGACGGGGGCTTGCTAAACCATTCGCTTCAGCGATCTCAGTGCTTCTGTTCTTAATCGTTCTTCTGGGTACGTTATTTGGCGCTGGGCTATTGGTCACCATCCAAGCGCTTCACTTTCAAGATAATCTTCCTAAGTATACATATGTGGTGCAACAACATTTCGTGGAATCCACAACCTACCTTCAGCAAAAAATCGAAAGCTTGCCGCCGGATATTACCGATAAAGTGAATGGCTACTTTAAAGATGCCACGAATGTTCTTACTGGATGGCTTGTTACTTTTCTAAAATATATGGTCGGTGTGCTCGGATCCTTCTCCTCCTTCATGGCCAATTTTGGGATCGCCATTATTTTAGCGTTTTTCCTTAGTATGGAGATTAAAGATTGGCGCAAGATTGCCCATGACAAAATGCCAAAAACATTTAAAACTGCTTACGCTTTTTTGCAGGGCAACGTCTTTAAAGCCATCGGCTCTTATTTAAAAGCCCAGCTTATTCTGATCAGCATTACCTTTGTTATCGTACTGGTTGGCTTATTCATACTAAGGACCGGTAACGAAATCACTATGGCGCTTATCTGTGCTGTATTTGATGTTTTGCCGCTCCTTGGTGTAACGACGATTTTAGTCCCTTGGATCATCTATCTGTTCATTGTTGGCAATACCTCATTAGCAATCGGTTTAATCGTACTCCTGGCGATTGTATTGATTGTAAGACAGCTGCTTGAACCGAAGATTACCGGGAATTCGATTGGCGTATCGTCTGCTTTTCTGATGCTGTCCTTCGTCATTCTGTCCACATCCGCTTTCGGTATGGCCGGTCTGATCCTGTCGCCGATTCTGCTTATTCTGATCAAAGAACTAATTCAACAAGGATATCTTCAGAGCTGGATCTATTTGCCTCAAGAAGAGTTTATCGTTTCGCCCTTTGCTGCAAATGGCCCTTCATCTAAGGGCAAGGCCACTGCTACTCCTCCGGAGCCTCAAGCTTCTGTAGAAGACGATAATAAATCAAATATCTGACCGAACAGCTTAATGGCGAGATGCGGACTATCCGGAGCGACATTCTCTACTGCAACTGATACAGCATATTTTGGGTGATCCACCGGACCGTAGCCGATAAACCATTGATTGTTGCGTGCTACGCCCTTAACCAGCGTCTGTGCCGTCCCAGATTTACCTGCAACAGGCCAGTGTGTGCTTTGTAGACGGGTTCCCGTTCCTTCCGTTACAACTTTGCGCATCATGGACAGTAACTGGCGGGCTGTAGACTCAGAAATTCTCCCTGCTGAGGAAGGGGACAGATGTCCCGGCAGCTCCTCCAGCTTCTGCCCGTTCGCAAATGTGATTCGCTGCAGAATCCTTGGTGCCCTTACTTCACCTCCATGCAGTAGCGTTACAATAAGATTAGCTGCTTGTAAGGGTGTGACTTGTACATCCCGCTGTCCAATTGCAGTTTGTACCCTGGCTCCCTTGTCATCCGGCAGTAAGGTAGTAAAGATGGTTCCCTTTTGCTCTCCGGAAAGTGGTTTTAGAAGTGGAAACCCAAGCGTCTTCTCGGATTGCCAGCTGATATCTCTACCGAGTCCTAGCGCCAGTGCAGTTGATTGAAGCTGGATACCGCTTAAGCGCTCTGCCAGAGCAGCAAATACAGTATTACAGGACACGGCGAATCCTTGCGCCAGCGTAAGGGGTCCGTGTCCTTTTCCTGTCAGACAAGACAATCCATATTTCTCAAATTGCCCGGAACAATAAAAAAGCTCATCAGCGGAGGTTACACCCGCTTCTAAGGCCGCGGCGGCTGTAACGATTTTGAAGATCGATCCAGGAACGGCAGCCTGGAGTGCCCGATTGTTCCACTCCCCGCCTTGTGGAGATATCTTCTCTGGATTATAGAAGGGTAAAGATACCATGGCTTCAATATCTCCCGTCCCGGTATCTAACACCACTATGGCTCCTTCCTTCATTCCGGATTTGAGCGCAAGCTCCTCAATTCCCTCCTGAAGCTTTTTATCAATCGTTGTATATAACGACAGAGGGAAATAAGGATTACCCGGAGCTTTAACTTGAATGGGACTGCCTGGAAGGCGATTCCCACGCGCATCCACTTGAACATAAGCTTCCGTGTGTCCTACCCCTTGAAGCAAAGGCTCTAATGTCTTCTCTAAACCGTCCGTTCCCGTCATAGGAACTCTAAGACCCGTAGGAGAAGCTTTAGCTCCAGCATGCATAGTAGCTTCCGATAAATAGCCTAGCCATTGCCGACCTGAAGAAATCCCATCATATCTGCGTGCGAAAGGGAGCACGCCTACTCCGTCGATCCCCAGTGCACTCACTTCTTCTGCCTGTGCCTGAGACAACGCGAGTGGTCCTTTTCCCACTGAAGATGGCCATAGCAAAGGTTCTTTAAGTGACGCCCGCTTATTCAACAGTTGTTCATAGCTGACACCCAGAATCTCCGCCAGTCGGTGCATGGGTTTAGCTTCTTCGTAAACAACCTTCGTCACAGATTTCTTAGCCATCTCCTCTTGTGGAAAAAAAGCCGCCGTCCAAATGGTTTCCCCCGCAAGAGGCTCATTCTTGCGGTCATACAGACGTCCCCGACCGCTGTCCAGTACAGTCTCCCGTTCACTTTGAATTTCCGCCATCTTCGCAAGTGTATATTTTGTTCCAGGAACCGTCTGTTCCTTCATAATTAGCTGAACCCATGCCAGCCTAAGAATCAACACGGCTACAGCCACAGATAAAATAAGAAGACCGCTGAATACACGCCGATGTTTGTTATTACGCAATGTCTTCCCTCCTGAGCA
Organism: Paenibacillus sp. B2(2019); assembly: GCF_008370385.1. Taxonomy (NCBI): domain Bacteria; kingdom Bacillati; phylum Bacillota; class Bacilli; order Caryophanales; family Paenibacillaceae; genus Paenibacillus; species Paenibacillus sp. B2(2019). The sequence goes on along the minus strand of NZ_VTZR01000017.1, from coordinate 45,248 downwards.
GACTCCACACCTATTATGTCCTACCTACATCCATTAGAATCGCCATAAAATGTTCATTGCAACATCACAATCCATAATTTATTTTCCAAACACAAACACTTACCATCCTTATAAGGACGGTAAGTGTTTGTGGGAGAAATATTCGGATTAAGTATGTGTGAAACGTTTCTCGGAAATATAAGGATTGTTTATGGATTAGACTGTAGTTCCTTTGCTTTCTTAAAAGCTTCAGCTTCTAAAGAAGCGGGCAGCCTACTATCAGACACTAGCTCCTTGTTCTTTGCACTGTTTCGGAATGCCTCCATGGCCTGTCGGCTATAGCTGTCATAATTCGAAATCGAAACGTCCTGCCTAGCTGGAATCGAACCTTTAAGCGGATTAAAGGCATTCTGACCTTCGGCAGATCCCAGTACCCTTAACCAATCACGAACTGACTCTCGATCCTCAGCACCGCGTGACAATCCAAAAGCATCCAATTGGAATCTAAATATCCCTTCTGTACCTGGTGAAGCGTTCCAGCCAAACTGCACACCGTCCTTCAGCTTCAGATCATGTGTGAAAAAACCATTCACCCAATCGCCCATAATGTTCATTGCCGCTTTCCCCTCAGCAACGAGCTTAGCCGCTTCCTGCCAGTTTCGTTCAGCATGATCAGCATTCACATAGGTCAACATCTTGGCGAACCGCTCCATCCCTTCTTTTACATGAGGATCGTCAGTATTGATTTCTCCTTTACTTAGCTTTTTATAATCCTCGGCCCCCAGTGTTCCGAGCATGACATTCGTGTAAAGAGCGCTAACCATCCACGGTTCCTTGTTTCCAAAAGCCAGCGGTGTGATGCCTTTTCTTTGTAATTGATCAGCCACCTTAAAAAACTCATCGAATGTCGATGGAACCTGAAGGTTGTTATCAGCGAAGATGGATTTATTGTACCAGAGCACATTTTGACGGTGAATGTTAAGTGGAACATAATAAATGTCATCCCCAAGACTAAGCATATCGATGATCTCTGGAGGAAATACTGTATACCAGCCTTCTTCTTCGTACAGATCATTTAACGGCTCTACCCGCCCTTCAGCTGCCCAGAGCATATTCCTCCCCTGAAAGGTATCCGGTGGTTCCCCCTCCTTCATTCGCCGTTCAAGTACTTCCTTGGCATTTCCCCCTGCACCGCCTTCAACGGCAGCATTAAAGACATAAATGCCGGGATACTTTTCTTTGAATACCTTGATCAAAGCTTTTAACCCTGCTTCTTCCCCGGCCCCTGTCCACCAGCTAAAGATTTCCAACTGCGGATGATCCGACTCCGCCTCGCTTCTCGTTATTGCCTCCTGAATGTTGTTAACCGGTTCACTAGATCGCATGGCCTCCTCATCTGGAAAAAATGCAGACAAATCTTTTTCTCTTAAGTTCATACATGAGGATAAAAGCAAGCTGACAATGAGCGTGTTGGATACCAGACTAATCAGCGACCTTTTCATTGAGATTCTTCCTTCCTATAGTTCCCGCTGTATTCGTTTATTTTCTGCTTACAGTCTGCCAATGGATTGCCGAAATTCCGTCGGTGACATTCCTGTTGTCTTTTTGAATACTCTGCTGAAATAGTTAGGATCACGGTATCCAATTCTTATACTGATCTCTTTCAACACTTGCGCAGGATCGGCTAGCAGCTCCTTGGCTTTATTGATTCGCAGGCCAGTTAAATAATCAATAAAGGTTATGCCGCAGCGATCACTAAATATTTTGCTAAAATAGTTTGGGTTCAGCCCTACATGTTCAGCCGTCTCCTCAAGCGATAGCTCCCGCCTGTAATGGTCGGAAATAAACGTCTGAGCCCGACGAATCGCGCTAGCCGAATTGTTATCGTACCAATGCTTCAACATTCGGGCCTGAAGGAAAAGTCTTGAATGGGCTTGCTCTACCAGCAGCTCTACCTGTTCCACCTCTCCGAAGCTAAGCTGCGGCAAAGGCTCAAGCCCGCTCTCCCTGAGCGTCTCATCAGCCAAAGTAAATAATCGGTGTAGTCCGCTCTTTATATCCTCGATCTCGTCACTACAGAAGAGACGAAGTTCCGCTACCCAAAACTCGAAATCTTCCTCCATCTCTCGGAACTGTCCACTACCTAAAGAACGAAGCAATCTTCGTTCCGCCTCTCTCATACCAGAATTTGAGAGCCATTCCTCTTGTGCTTGTGAGCTTTCCCCCTCATTAAGAGCTCTGGCTGATAACAGCGCTTCGTGATAAGAGCCTATCAACTGATCAGTAGAAGCTGCTAAACCTCCGATTCCAACAGACAGCTGCAATGAACGGAAACGCCGGGAAGCAAATTTAGCTAGATTAGACGTAAAATCTTTAGCATTATGAATATGCTGTATTGGCAAACGGGATTTCGCATCCGGAAACATGAAGACCGGGATACGAGCTCCTGTCATCGGACCTACGAGAGAGAAGCAACTAATCTTACACTGATGCCTAAGCCAAGAATATATCTCCCTTCGTTCCTGAACACTCCATGCCTTCTCCTTCGTTGACATCACAAATACGATAGCGAATCCTGAAGATTCTGGTACACCAAGGGTATGGCTCCAATCTCTAACCTGCACTTCCTGTATTCGATCCATCAAAATAGCACTAACCCATTCGGACTCTACTAGTGATAATGTCTCTTTAAATTTGGACTCCAGCTCATTAGTTCTTTGTTTATCCTCTTTTTCTCGTGCAATCTCATGGGACATCGTGCGGATGACCTCCACGATCTGATCCTTCCGATATGGCTTAAGCAAATACTCCCTCACACCATAACGCATGACTTTACGTGCATATTCAAACGTATCGAACGCAGACATCATAATAAAACGAATCGCTGGAAACCTATTATGAATCAAGGACACAGCTTCCGTTCCATCAATTCCCGGCATTTTGATATCCATAGTGATGACATCAGGCCGTAGTTGTTCCGCGAGCTCTACAGCTACCCTACCATTTTCGGCTTCACCAACTACTCGAATCTCTGGTAGAAACCGCTCGATGATCATCCGGAGAGCACTACGTTCAATACGTTCATCATCCACAATCAGGAGCTTAAGCATGCAGGATCTCCTCCTTGCTATTATTCACACGCGTTAGCCTCAGTTTGATGGTCGTTCCCTTTCCCTGCTCGGACATAATCTCGATTACATCGTTCCTTTGATAGAAAAGCTGCAGCCGTCGTTGTACATTTCGTATTGCAATTCCATTGGAGTTCGAATCAGCGCTCCCCACAGGCTCCCTTTCTTTCTCTGAATCTATGGGCGTATGTTCGGAAAAAGGAATATCTCCGCTCAAGCGAGCAATCGTTTCCGGGTCTATTCCAACACCATTATCCTGTACCTCTACGATGACATCATTACCACTCTCGTAAATGGCCAGATGTAGTTTCCCACCCTGTTCATAGGATTCCACACCATGGGTGAAAGCGTTCTCGATAAAGGGTTGCAAGGTCAGTGGTGGTAACATGCAATCCAAGGCTCGCTCCTCAATGTCATCCGTAAACGCAACTCTATCATCAAAACGCATCCTTTGAATAAACAAATACTCTTTAACAATATTCACCTCATCACGCAGCTGAACAATATAATTCATCTTCTTCAGATTGTAACGCAGCAAGGTCGAAACGGAATCCACCAACTCGCTTGTTCTTTCTGCGCTCTCGACATAAGCCATTTTAGAAACCATGTTCAGTGTATTAAATAGGAAATGTGGATTGATCTGATTTTGCAGACTTTTCAGCTCCATTTTCTTAACCAATTGATCGAGTTCCGATTTCTGTTTGATTTCAACCACGAGATCGCGGATGTTAGAGCGCATATTATTAAAGGTTGTTGCGAGAAAGCGCATTTCATCACGCGTATTCACCGTAACCTCCCCCTCGAAATTCCCGCGAGATATCCGATTCGCCGCAGCCGTCAGTTGCTGTATGGGCTTCGTAATTCCATTGGAGAACCAATACGCAAAAATCATACACAAAATGGCTACCGAACTAAAAACAAAAACACCTAAATATCTAAAGTTCTCATTCTTTCGACTAATCAGCTCAAACACATTCCGGTAATCCGTCAGTTCGCTATTAATAATCGTCAATGTGGTCTCTTGAATATATCTAGTAATCTCACCCGATTGTTTTAAGTGTGCGTAGTAAGCATCCTGGTTGCCTAGATCAAAAGCTATAAGGCTTTGCCGGCTCTCTGTCATATAGCTGTCTATCATATTGCTATAGTTATCAACGAGCAGTTGGTTATGATCATTTTGTAGAATATTTACTAGTAAATCCTGTTTGTTATTAAGCTTCATAATGGCAGTTTCATACTGCTTCAGGGTCTCATCGCCACTTCGATTCCGGAGCACATACCGGTTCATAGCATCATTAACATCAGTGGCATCCTGGTATAGCTCATTAAGCAGAAAAAATCGGTGCAGAACTTGATCGTATGTCCTTGCCATATTGATATTATCTATGTAAAGAAAGACGAAAACACTACTAAGTAGTACTATAAAAGCACTAAAAAAGATCATCAGCTTGCTTTTAATACGAATCATGGCCCGAAGTCCCCCTTTCCGCGGGAAATTTCCTCTTTGCGGACCACATTGGCATCCGTATTAAATATGGTAACAATCTTTTTCCCTGCTAGATAATCCACCATAAGTTCTACACTTTTTCGTCCCATCATGTACGGTTGCTGCACTATAGAGGCATCTATGATGCCTTCTTCAATGAATTCAAGCGTTTCCGGTAAGTCATCAAAAGCAATGATCCGCGCCTGCTGATCTTTACCTTTCAGCATTTGGGCAATCCCCAATCCATCCAAAGAACTTGTACCCAAAAAAGTGTCTATCTCCGGATGCTGATTCATGATTTTAAAAGCACTGACTTCTGACTGAATCCGATTAATGTTTGATTCTTCAATTTGTACGACACGGATACCAGACTCTCCATCAATTGCATCCATAAAACCTTTAACCCGCTGCTGTTGATTCGTAGAGGTAAAGCTCCCGGTCACAATCCCAACTTTACCTACGCCCTTCGATTGCTGAACAAGTGTCGTTCCGGCTAAATATCCAGCCGCGTAGTTATCAGTGCCAACATAGGCAATCCGCCCGCTAGATGGTGCATCCGAATCAATAGTAATGACAGGGATACCTTGTTTAACAGCTTCAGCAATGATGGGATTAAATTCCTTATCATTAAGTCCTTGTGTCAATATTCCGTCTACCTTCGATGCAATAGCTTTATCTATGATTCGAATTTGCTCTCTCTTATCTGCTTGGACGGGTCCGAGATATTCAAGCGCAATCCCTTCCTCTGCTGCTGCTCTCTGAGCACCTTTCTCAATTTCACGCCAATAGGGATTATCCAATTCTTCCGAAATTAAGACCAGATGTAGTAGTGGCTTTTGCGCGGGCTTTCGTTCGGCTAGTAAATGATCGTAATACAACACTTTTCCAGTAAACACGCCAGTAAAACATAGGGAAATGGACAGTAAGAGCAGCATGAAAATATAAAAAGGTCGGCGAAGTATATTTATGGTGTTCTTCCCCCTCTAGCATTGTTTATGCTAATAAGAATGCGCTTACATTAAAATAATAATAGATACTATAGTAAATATAGTCAATTCCCGATTCCAAAAAAAACTGCCCCAAGCTACTTATAGCTTGAGGCAGCTTTGTCATTCCTGCTTGCGAAGGGAAAAGACTATGGTGCAACAGTTAAAGCCTCTTGCACGTAATCGGCAATGACCGGATGAACCAAAAGATTTAGCGGTTTGACCGGAATCAGTACACTGTTGGTGGTCTTCACTGTCATTGGCGATTCCAACTGGAAGTACGTATTCAGTTTTTCTCCTGCGGAAGAGGAACCGATTCGAACCGCATAAGTGCCTGAATCTGCTACCCAAGCATGACTGCTCTCATCGAAGGAAGCCAGATCCATACTATTTAGTGTGAACGTAAGGGTCTGATGCTCTCCTGCATTCAATAACGCTGTCTTTTGGAAAGCCTTCAATTCCTGAACTGGTTTATTGGCACCCGGAGCGCTTAGATATAGCTGAACTACCTCTTTACCTGCAACTGTACCGTTGTTATATACATCCACGGTTACAGTCACACTTCCCGCTGCAGAATCAAAAGCATTTGAACTGATCTTAAGATCGCGGTAGCCAAAGGTTGTATAGGAGAGGCCATATCCGAATGGATAGGCAACCGCACTGCTTTTTCCAAACGTATCATAGTAACGGTAACCCACATAAATATCTTCCTCGTACTTCACTTCCGTACTATTTCCTGGAAAGTTATTAGCGGAAGGAACTACAGCATAACTTGTAGGAAAAGTCATTGGCAGCTTGCCCGATGGATTCACAGCTCCGGATAATACGTCGGCAATCGCATGGCCTGCTTCCTGTCCTGGCTGCCAAGCCAAGAGAATAGCATCCACTTTTTCTTTCCAGGAGATCATTTCAATCGGACCGCCGATATTCAGAATCACGGAGACCTTCTTACCTTGCTCATGGTAAGCAGTTGATACCTTATCAATCATATCCAGCTCTGTCGCTGTCAACAAAAAGTCACCCTCAGCATTTTTCCGGTCTGCACCTTCACCAGATATTCTGCTGATTACAATAATGCCCGTCTCGGAAGAAGCTTCTGCTGAATTAATCTCATCCGCTGATAATACCTTTTCCGGAAGTGGTGGATAGGCCAAGCCGCCAAAGCTGCTCACTGGACCGTATTCCGGCTTCTTTCTTAGCTCTGTAATATATTCTTGATAGCTGACATTTAAAGGTTCATATACGCTGTAGCCTGCGTCACTTAACCCTTCCACAATGGATACAGTATGCTCGACATTGACATCGCCGCTGCCAGTTCCACCTTTGACGGTTTCAATCTGAGCATTTCCGAAGAGGGCAATATTCGTACCTGCTGCGATAGGCAACGCCTCAGCTTTATTCTCCAGCAGCACCATACCTTCTGTTGCGGCTTGACGAGAGGTCACTGCATTTGCAGCAAGATCAGGCTTGTTGCTGTGTCCGCTCCCCTTAAAGGATGGAGATTTCACTACGACTTTCAAAATTCTTTTTACGTTAACATCCAGTTGTTCTACGCTCAGATCGCCATCGTTCACAGCTTTAGTAATCGCTGAAATGGCTGCCGCATTTCCTGGCATGATGAGGTCGTTGCCTGCAATCATATTTTGTGCCCGGTTCGAGCCCCCACCCCAGTCCGTCATTACAAAACCTTGGAAACCCCACTCATCGCGAAGAATTGTACTCAGAAGATCTTTATTTTCAGAAGCGAATATTCCATTGATTTTGTTATAAGAGCTCATAACAGACCACGGCTGCGATTCTTCCACTGCGATTTCGAAACCTTTCAAGTAAATTTCGCGCAGTGCTCTCTCTGAAACGACTGTGTCGATGGACATCCGGTTCGTTTCCTGATTATTCGCGGCAAAATGCTTAATTGTCGTTCCGACCCCATTCGCCTGAACCCCGTTCGTAATCGCAGCGGTCATTTTTCCTGAGATGAGCGGATCTTCGGAATAATACTCAAAGTTTCTGCCCCCCAATGGATTGCGGTGAATGTTCAGCGCGGGAGCCAGATATAAATCCACACCATACTCCAGCAGCTCGTTCCCCATCGCATTACCTACTTGGTTAGCCAAGGCTTCATTCCAAGTCGCTGCAATGGAAGTGGCGATAGGGAACCCTGTAGCGAATGTTGTATCTTCACCCTGTTTCGTGTTGATGCGGACTCCCGCTGGTCCATCTGCCATGATTAACTTAGGAATCCCAAGACGTGGCAACTCATAAGAACCACCAGCAGCTCCAGCTACCTTCGTGCCTGAACCAGCACCGACAACCAGCGAAGCTTTTTCCTTAAGCGTCATTTCACCAATAACGGCATCAATGGATGCTTCGTCTGTCAGTACAACCAGACTTGCGTCGATAGTGTATTTTAATTCAGCTATAGGACTTGATGGGATACCAGCTTTAACTGCCAAGGCTTTAATTGTAGCCGTCTCTTTATCGGCACCTACAATTGTAATTGGTCCTTGATATACGGTACTGTTTTCAGTTGGTGTACTGCCGTCAAGTGTGTAATAAATTGTAGCGCCGGATGTTGAGGTGAGCGTAACCTTAGGGCCACTCTTATATACACCAGGCTCTGGAAAAGCAGTAGGCAATGCCGCTCCAATTACATAATTGAATTCAGCAACTTTACTTGTCTTGCCGTCTTTAACCGTTAATGCCTTTACTATTGAGGAGGCCGTAATACTGATTCCAGACCGTGAATTATACTGCTTGGTCGTATTCATTACTGATGCTGCAGGTATAGATCCATCGGTAGTATAGAAGATGGTTGCGCCACTCGGAGCGGTCAACATTACCGTCTGAGCTCCATAATAAGTTCCTGACGGGATAGAAGCTGTTGGAGCAGCAACAAGTCCTTCTTCAGGGTCAGTTCCGGGATCAACAGCTTTTTTGTATTTCGCTGTCCGGGCATCTTTAATTACACCGCTCCAGTTCATCCCGAAGGCAAAGTCATAAGCATTCCCTTCGGAATCTACATAGACTTTCATATCATGGGATACATCCTCATACTGCTCTTCTACCGTCTTCATGTCTTTAGGCATTTGCATAGGGAGAAGGGCCGATGGTTCATATGCACCTACCAGAATATCGAAGATCGCTTGATTCTGAATGCCAAAGTTCGCAATAATCGCATCTGCACGATCTTCAAACTCAGCAACAATCGTCGGATTAGACATCGTTAGGGAAACGACTACCGGTTTATCTCCCATTACTTTTTTGGTATTAAGCACCAGATCAAGATCAGACTCATTGGATGCCGTAGTCTTCTTTCCCTTGTAAGAACGGTTCAATACATCTCGTGCATCACCAGCCAAACTCGTCTCACGTGCATACTCCGCTGTATATGGACGATACTGCAGGCTGATCGGGATATACCCATTACCTCCGGCATCTACGTCAGCTTTGCTGTAGCCTGCGCCAGTTTGCGGATTCTTGATAAAGACAATCGCGCTGTCCGCTTGAGCCGGATCATCCGTCACATTAAAGTATTTCTTTAACTGGTCAATGTTGACAGGGTACGAATACGTTTTGGTAGCTGCATCATAAGTTTTTGGAACATAAACTTTCTCATCTTTTTTAAGTGGAAGTACATGGTTATCTTTGTTTTTCAGCATAATGACTGACTTTAACTGGGCCATATAACCCTCTGTCATAAACTCCTTGTTACCCACAGTAGCTTTTGTTTCTTCTACATCAAGATATGGATTCTCAAATAGCCCTGCATTAAAAATATTAGTAAGTAGTCGTACTGCTGACTCTTCAAATCGTGTCCGTATCACCTTCTCGCCTTGTTTCTCAATTCCTATTTGATACGCTGCAATGATAGGTTTGGAATCGTTATTTCCACCGAATTGGTCGACGCCAGCCATGATGATTCGATAGTGACGTTCCGCAACTGTGTAATTTTCTTCTACACCCCATGGGCGGTTACCAAATAACTCAACAGGTCCTTCATCGCCTGTGATTCCCCAGTCTGTTGTGATTACACCGTCGTAATGATACGTATTCCGTAAAAGATCGGTGATTACATAAGGACTATACGAGTTCCCTACATTCTCTCCATTCGCCTTATCCTGATTAAATGAGATTGTATAATACGGCATAACTGCAGCGGCTTTTCCAGTCGGTCCTTCCAGGTCAAATGCTCCTTTTGTAAAAGGAATCAGATGCTCATCGAAGTTATTTCCCGGATAAACAGCATACTTTCCATACCCATAGTGTGCATCTCGGCCACTCTCGCCGGAACCCCCACCTGGCCAATGTTTGACCATAGCATTCACACTCTCATTGCCCCATCCATCGCTGCTGCCCGGTGTAGTCTGAAAACCATCCACATAGGCTCTTGCCATATCAGCAGACAGTTTAGAGTCCTCACCAAATGTTCCGCTGAAACGAGTCCAGCGCGGTTCCGAAGACATATCCACCTGAGGGGATAAAGCTGTTGCGATGCCAAGCGCCCTGTACTCTTTAGAAGCAATTTCGCCGAACTGCTTCGTCAGATTGGCATCGAAGGAAGCAGCAAGACCTAGTGCCTGCGGCCACATCGAGATCGCTCCACCTGATCCTTCGTTATACTCTGCGTTAGCCACAGTGCTATGACGAGGGTCCGAACTGTTATTAGCTGGAATACCAAGTCCAATCTTCTCCACTAAGGCTTGGGCATTGTTGTTCCAACGGGCAGCCACCTCAGGGCTCTCAACCGTAGTAATCAATACATGCCGCAAGTTATCTTCTGTCAGGAATACTTTCTGTTGGTCTGTTAGATCGGATGCCAATGCACCGCTTTCCGCCAGCGGTTTTCCACCATAAGTTCCCCCACGGAATCCCGAAGCTGAGGCTGCTGGTATGGATTGATGACCACTGTACAGCATAAGTCCGGCAATTTGCTCCACAGACATTTGCGAAGCAAGATCCTTAGCTCTTACTTCTGTGCTAAGACGCCAATCCTCATATTTGTCGAGCTTGCCGTTTTTATTCAAATCTTTAAATGCTAACCCATCTACGGTTAACAGAGCTACCCCTGATTGTGTTGAGTATCCTAAGGTCTCTCCACCAGGATTGGTCACTGTACCAATCGTACCAACAACGCTTTGGCTCCATTTCGTGCTACTGCCTCCATTATTTGAGTCTGACCCGGACCCTCCGCCGCCAGTAGCAGGACTGCTGGTTGGCTTAGCCGCAGTATCTTTACCATCATTAGTAATTGTTCCTTGGCCAACCCCTTTACCATCAATGATCACACCTGAAGTTTGTACCACGATACTGGTCACATTTTTCCCACCAGTTATGGTTGTTCCCTCTGCTCCTGGTCGGATAGTGATCGTTCCCACCTTCGCCCCATCATTGATTACAATAACGGTAGGAACTAAGATTTCCATAGATTGGATTGCAGTGGACCCTTCGGCTACAACTCGAACCTTTCCGCCTTGCTTATTAATGGTTACACCCGACAAAGTGCTACTCTTCAAGTGAATACTGTCTATTCCTCCGCCGCTTACAAACGTGGTTCCAGATACGGTTACTTGATCAAGTGTAGCCTCTCCGTTACCGATACCTGCGGTTAAATATAAATCTCCACTCACTTTGCTACCAGATAGGATTGCTCCTGAAGCAGTAATTAGCGCAGAACCCGCGATCGCCGTGGTATCATAAGTACCTGCAGCATTGTAATATCCTTTTGCCATACCATCAATAATCTTAACGACCTCAGCACGTGTTATGGACCCCGTTGGATTGAATGTACCATCCGTATACCCGTTGATAGCCCCTTTTTGAGTAAGGATGCCAACCGCTGAGGCAGCATAAGCACTTATAGAAGCAGCGTCCGAGAAGGATAGGGAAGCCGTCCCTGCCTGATTCAATTCGAACACACGAGCCAGCATGGTTGCAGCGTCCTGTCTCGTTAAGTAGTTATCTGGTTTCGCAAGATTACCTGCAAAACCTTCAAAGTAACCTGCTTGACGTGCGATCAGCACATCAGCTGCATACCATTTCCCGCTTGGTACATCGTTAAAGCTATTGCTTGTTAGCTGTGAAAAACCGAATAATCGGTTGAGCACTGCCACAAATTCTGCTCTAGTTACTTTTCCGTTTGGTAGGAAGCTTCCATCCGTATATCCATTTATAATTCCGCTTGACGCCCATTTTCCTATTGGTGATTGCGCCCAATGCCCGTTTACGTCCTTAAAACTCGCAACCGTTTGAACATTTGTAATTTCAGCGGCAAACGCCCCTGGATTCACAGATGAGAATAACAACGCAGCGACTGCTAAGCTACTGGCCAGCTTTCTAGCTATGTGCATTTTCTTAACTTTTAGGCTTGAACTGTTTTTATATTTTGTCAACATGCCATCCTCCTCAGTAAAATATGTAAACGCTAACAATACCATCTAACAAAAAGATCTCTTCAGTTCACCCCCTATTTGATAGACATATTATAGCTTGAGGTTTGGGATGGCTTATCTAGACTATCTTCAGATGCATCTGGATTATTTTATACTCGCTACATGCCGCTCAAAACAAAGAACCGCTTCTCCAAAAGAATAAGCGGTTCTTTAATTTAGTATTCTGTTACGGCTACCCTACACGCTGAACTTCGATAATTTCTCCTTTAACTGCAAGGATGCATCCTCCAGCTTCAAAGAAAGCTCTACTAAATGATCACTTACACTTTGTTGCTCACCACTAAGTGAAGCGACCTCTTGCGATGCAGCTGACGATTCCTCAGCTATAGAGCTTACGTTGCTCATCGAATCGGATAGAACCTTTTGCGATTGACTCAGGCTGTCCATCGACACAGTTACAGCATTCAGACGGGCGATAAAATGCTGCATCTGATCCTGCACAGATACGAAGATATCGCTAGTGCTCTGCACGGAAGTCATTTGCTGATTAAAGAGCGGTGCAACTTCTGAAAGGACCACAACCGTCTCGTTCATATCTCTCATAACGGTATCTGTTATTTCTGCCACAACAGCAATAGACTCTTTCGATTGATCTGCAAGCTGACGTATTTCATCGGCTACCACCATGAATCCTCGCCCGGCCTCACCTGCTCTTGCTGCTTCAATGGTGGCATTCAGAGACAAGATATTTGTCTGCTGAGTAATATTTTGCATCACATTAAGAACCTTCATAACGGAAGATGCCGTTTCTGTCAGCTCGTTAACCTTCATCACAAGCTGATTCGTCTTCAGGCCCGTCCTATTCGTCTCATTAAGTAATTCTTTCAACCTGTTGAAGCCTTCCTCACTGAGTTCACCGATGCTATGTGCGGTGTGATCCATCTCGTGAGTAGCTGAATTAACTAAATCCATCTGTACCGAAATTTGCCCCGTCAACTCATTGCCACGATCAGCTTCCAAGGCTAGACTGCCAGCACCACCCGCAATTTCTTCCGTGGCCGCGGCAATATCCATAGCTGCATCAGCTGTCTTGCGCGAAACACCGCTAAGCTCATCGGCGGTTTCCAGTACCTTCCGAGCGGTTTCATTCGTATGGATAACCAGCTCTGTTATTCGTTCCATCATCATGTTAAAAGAACTGGATAACTGACCGATCTCATCACGTGAGGTGATATTCGTACGCACCCCTAGATTCCCTTCGGCTCCCTCTGACATCAAATTCTTAAGTCTGGTCAGCGGTCGAGATACCATTCTGAACATCCAATACCCTATTAAAATGGCGATAACAGCAGCTACAGCAACAATAATATAAGTAGTCTTGAGAATACGCAGCGCGTCTTTCGTCAAGTTCTCAGCCGGTACAACACCAAGTAACCTCCATCCCGAGGTTTCTAGTGTTCCGTATACAGCTAATATAGATTTCCCCTTCTCATCCTTTGTTGGCAATGAGCCTGCTGTATTCTGCAGACCACCCAGAAGCGTCCCTCCCAGATTCAAATATGTATCCGTCCCCACTTGCTGGGAGGAGGCAATCAATTCATCCTTATTCGTTAGCAATTGCATGTAGGAGCTTGTTCCAAGATCCACTTTACGAAGCTGATTTTCTAATTCGCTAATTCTAATATCGTTAATGACTATGTATCCTGAGCTTTTAGAATCACCGGCAATCGATTTGGCCAAATGGAAAACACCTGACGTATTTCCTTCCTGGCCCTGTAATTCACGTGGAATCCATACACTCTGTGGCTTCTCCTCTAGCTGCTTAAACCATGAGGATTCTCTGAAACTCTCAATAAAAGCGCTATCTTTTGTACCCGCCGAAGAAATTGGAGAACCTTCATTCATCGGAATAAGGTATACGGCCTCCACACCGTTTGATGCCGTGAGCCAATCATTTAGCTGCGCACTAATCTGGTTAGATAGTACCTTACGTTCCTCATTACTTGTAGTGGGATTATTCCCTTGTTTGAGTGCATTTTGAATTTCATTGTCGTACAAGATTCTTCCTAGACCATCCTCATAACGTAACAATTCCACATCAAACTTCTCAGCAGTTTGAACGACTGTCTGTTGATTGGCTGACAGCGCATTCGTCTCGATCGTATGCTCAGCTACGGAATAGGAAGTGTAGCCGAGAGAGAGCACGAGCACCATCGTCGAAACAAAGAAGATGAGAAAAAGCCGCACCCCAATGGATTTGGATGGATGCAGCTGGAATCGTCTTTTTTCTTTTTTCACTTGTACTTTCATCTAATCATTCACCACCGTTGTCGTCTGTTATGCCTACTGGCTTATCGTTTACAAGGTCATGAACATTTGTAACACCCGATCGGAAAGATATGGCAAATACTCATGACCGTACTCATAATAAACCATAAGCTCTTTGGGCGCTAGTACTTTGTTGTACGCGGCAAACTGCGTTGAAGGTGGACAAATCACATCGGATAACCCTGTAACCCACAACATTTTGGCTTGAATTCGCTCCGCGAGATTCTGAATATCGATGTAACCCAGTCTATTAAAAATCTCGTCCTCACGTAAATGATGGGGATCAAAAAAGCGGAAATAATAGTTGATTTCTTCATAAGCTGACGTAGTGATATCAAGCTCCCAAGCCCGTCTATAATCTGAAAGAAACGGATACACAGGAACGGCCATACTCACACGCGGCTCTAATGCTGCACAAGCTACAGTAAGCGCTCCGCCTTGAGATAAACCAAAAGCACCTACTCGTGCTGGATCAACTTCCTCCATAGACATCAATATTCGAGCAGTCTGCGCTGTATCCAGAAATACATTACGATAGTAAAGGTTGTCCGGATTAGGATCGTCAATGCCGCGAATAATATGTCCACGAATGGTTGTGCCTTTTACTGTAAGATTATCCTCGGAAAGTCCGCCTTGTCCCCGGCAATCCATCGCAAGGACACTAATCCCATGGGCCGCATAAGTCACCTTCTCCATCCAATCCCCGCTGTCACAGGAATATCCATGAAACATCACGACACCAGAACCTTTTTCTGAACCCCTTTTCTTCGGTCTTACATATTTACAATGGATTCTTGCTCCGCCAACGCCGGTAAAATACAGATGAAAACATTCCGCCAGCTCGCTGACGAACTCCGCAGGCTCTAGCTCATAATCTAGTGACTGGGCGTCCAGATCATGCAAAGCCCGCTCCCAAAATGCGTCAAAGTCGACTGGTTTTGGGCTGCTTCCGTTATATTTTTTTAATTGTGACAATGTCATGTCGTTTCCCATATTAAGGTCCTCCTTAAAGTTTTTTCACTTAAAAAACAATGGAAACGGAAAACCCGCTTATGTGGGTTTTCCGTTAGTTTCTACTAATAACAAGAGCTCGCTAGTTGCACTAAACACCACCAAACAGGTTAGTTTAAGTGCACTTTGTGCAACTAGCGGCTTTAGCCTAGACATACTGGCGTCTCATGAATGAGCTCATAGTACTCACTCGTTGCTCTTTGGCTGCACTTTGTGCAATAGAATCTCTCCATATGAGCGTCAGTCTTTGTTCTATTGTACTTTGTGCAATCAGTTCGAGCGAAACCGAGCATAAAAGTGATTTTTGCGGGAATCCATTGTAGAGAGTGCAATAGATTCTATTTTTCAGACGAAATCGAGAGTTTCTATTGCAGAGAATGCAATGAAAAGCTCAAGCCACATAACACAGAACACAGAACACATAACACAAAGCGCGCAACGTGCAGAACCCAGCACACAAAATACAGCACACTACACGCCGCACACTTTTTTCGAACGCTGCTCAGCCACCAAATATCTACCCAACTTCACTCTACCTAAAGGTTGTTCACCCTATTAAATTTTCCCTAAACCCGCATCGTCGCCAACCTCTTCATGGGTGTCGATGACATAGTTGACGATTTCATCAACGGTTGTATATGCAACGCCTACATAAGTGTCAGCAGCGCCATAATAGATGGCGATACGGCCCGTTTCTGCATCATGCAGAGTGGCACATGGGAACAGAACGTTATTCACAAAACCTCTTTCCTCATACCATTCTTCAGGAGTTAGCACAAAATTTTTCGAGCGATATTTTACTTTCGAAGGCTCGTTAATATCCAAAATAACTGCACCCATGCTATATACAAGACCGTTGCAGGTACCAGTAACGCCATGGTAGAACATCAACCAGCCTTCTGTAGTTTCAATCGGTGCAGGTCCGCCGCCAATCTTGACACTTTGCCACCAGCCTTGGCCACCTTTACTCATGACATGGCGGTGTTTACCCCAAAATACAAAGTCAGGACTTTCACTAAGGAATACATCACCGAATGGTGTATGTCCGCTGTCACTTGGACGGGACAACATCACAAAGTTATTATTGATTTTTCTAGGGAACAATACACCGTTCCGGTTGAAGGGCAGGAATGGATTTTCCAAGCTGATAAATGTTTTGAAATCTTGCGTTTTAGCAACACCGATAGCTGCGCCGTAAAAATCTGTACACCAGATAATATAAAATGTATCTTCGACCTTAACCAGACGTGGATCGTAAGCATAACGCGGCTGATAAGAGTTACCTTCTTCATCTATAAATCGGATCGGCTCATCATCGATTTTCCAATCTAGACCGTCAACACTATGTCCCATGCGCAAATGCGGACGCGTTGTCTTATCTTCTACACGAAATACTCCGATAAAACTACCTTCAAACGCAGTAACCGCACTATTAAAAATACGGGCTACTCCTTTTGCAGGATTTCTTTTGATAACCGGGTTATCATTATGTCTCCAAATCGGGTTCTCGTAGCCAGCAGGCTTATCCTGCCAAGGCATGTTCGGGATGTTAATCGCACTTGCTCCAACCAATTTCACTTCACTCATTAGTATTCCCTCCAAATGTATGCAACTTTTCAGTATGCTACTTTATCTATTGCTGCTATGAAATCTACTACTAAGCTTACTTAACGGAACCTTGCGAAAATCCATTGTAGATATACTTTTGTAACGCGGTAAACACAACCAATGTCGGAATAATCGCGATCATAATCGCTGCACATATTACTTCCCACTGCGATCCGTATGGACCCTTAAACTTAAAAAGTGCTGTGGAGATCGTTTGGAGATCTGTTTTCGGCATATATAGGAAAGGAGTGTAAAAATCGTTATAAATATTTACGCCCTTCACAATAATTACTGTTACAATCGCCGGTTTCAGCAGTGGCAAAATAATTCTCCAATAAATCGTCCAATACGAAGCCCCGTCCAGCATCGCGGATTCATCCAGTGACTCGGAAATCGAATCCAGAAACTGCATGAAAATATATACAGCGATAATATCCGTACCGAGGTACATCACGATGGGTGCCCATCTGGTATTAAACAGGCCCAAGTGATTGATGATTTGAAAGGTTGCCACTTGCGTTGTAACACCCGGAATCAGGGTAGCAATCAGAAACATACTGATGAGAACTTTACTGCCTTTAAATTTAAACCGGGATAAAATATAAGCCATCATTGAGCCCGTCAGCGTTGCACCCAGGATAGAGATCACAACGATAATGACAGTGTTTTTAAATCCTAGAAGCATTTTGCCATCAACAAAAGCCTTAGTGTAGTTGGAGAAATTCAGCCAATTCTCTGGCAGCGTTAACGGTCCGGTTGAAGCGTATTCCGGCCCTGTTTTTAATGAGGCAAAAAATACAACTACGATAGGTATCAATGCTGCAAGTGCTCCCAAAATCAAGGTGAGATATTTGAATATACTAGCAGTGGTATATTTTACAGAATGCATAGTTTATTTCTCCTCCTTGATCAGAACGCGCTGCAAAATAGTAACTACTATAACGATACCCAGCAAAACTACGGCCATCGCTGACGCTAATCCAACTTTGCTATATTTGAACGCTACATCGACTGTCTGAATAACAAATGTGCTACTTCCGTTAGATCCGCCTGTCATGACGTATGGAATTTCAAACACACCAATGGCGCCACTGACCGCAAGAATCAGGTTCAATTGCAGAATACGTTTAATACTTGGCAAAATAATATGCATAAACTGATGCCATCTGTTTGCACCATCAATCTCAGCAGCTTCATAAATATCCGAACCGATCGAGGAAATAGCCCCAAGGAAGATCAGGAAGTTCATCCCCATGTATCTCCACAGTGACGCACCCGCAAGCGAGAAGTTAATCAAATTCGGATTGAGCAGCCACTTCTGCTGTAAACCGCTGAGTCCGAGCAGGTTAAGAATCGTATCTAGCGTTCCATCTGGTTTGAAAAAGAACAGAAAGATAAAGCCGATCGCTACACCGTTTAGCAAGGTTGGGAAGAACAAAATCCCTTTGAATAAATTTTTCATGCGAACACTAAAGCTCAGTATGGTTGCAAAATACAAAGCAAGTGCCATCTGAATAAAGGTAGTGAAGAAATAATACAAGCTGACCTTAAATACGGAAAAATACTCCGGTTTCGTAAAAATGGTTTTGTAGTTTTCTAACCCAACGTACTCCATATTTTTACTTAGGCCATTCCAGCTGGTGAAGCTGTACCGAAACATACTGATTACTGGATAATAAGCAAATGTGAGTAGTAATACGATCGGCACTAATGAGAACAAGCATATGATGGCAATCCGTTGATTTTTGTAACTCAAATTCGAAAACTTAAACACCCGATACACCTCCAGAAAAGCATCCTCATTTATTTATGACTCGTTTAAATGTGAAGGGGGAAATGCCCGTTCGCATATCCCCTCCCACATCCTCTACCGCCTATAGCATTTAAAAAAGCTTATAGTTGTTACTGTGCTGTGACTTTAGCGCGAGCGGCTTTCCACTTGTCGTTGAGGTCCTTCATGATGTCATCATAGGATTCTTTTCTGTTGCCAATTGCGGCTTCAATAATCCGTTTCTTGAAGTCTGGTTGCCAAGCACCGATTTCGGCTTGTTTGTCGATTTCATCAGACCAGCCTTCTTCACCGGCTTTAGCAGCTGCAAGTGTATCAAAGGTTACTTCAGTGCCTTCATATTGTTTCAGAATTTCTGGAAGCTCTGCACCGATAGCCGGGCTCATACCGCCACCTTCAGTCGTTGGGTAGCCAGATTCGTTAATGAACCAATCCACCCAAGCTCTAGCAGCTTCTTTGTTTTTACTATGAACGCTGACACCCAGATTGTAGTCACCAGCAAGTGGTACAAGGATTTTATCTGCATTCGTAGGGAATGGCATAAAGCCAACATCATCTGGATTCGTTGCTAAGCCTTTGATTTGACCGATTGCCCAAGATCCAAGAACCATCGTGCCGATTTTTCCGTTAGCCAGATCCGCTTTGGAAGATTCCCAGTCTGTAGTCGTCGGATCTTCTTCAATCAAACCTTTTTGTGCTGCATCGTACAGGATTTTGTACAGCTCATAGTGAGGTTGACCTGGAACATAGTTATCGTCGCTAGCCACTTGACCAATGTTCACATAATCACGGTTACCAGCTACTGTAGCCAGATCCGCTTCCCATTGGGTCAATGTCCAGCCAGCTGCGTAGTTTGTATACAGAGGCACAGCTTTCGTTTTGTCTTTAACAGATTGCAGAGCAGTTAAGAATTGTTCAGGAGTTCTTGGAACCTCTGTAATCCCGGCATCTTTAAAGACTTGTTTGTTGTAAATAATACCGTTAAAGTTGATGGTCATTGGAATTCCGTAAGCCATTCCGTCTACTGCTCGTTCTTCCACACCTGTATATTGTTTTTGCATATCTTCGAGTGTACCCAGTGGTTCGAAGAAATCGGGAATATCTTTAATAGCTATGCTTGTAGGTAACAACAGAACGTCGCCATAGTCACTAGTGCTCATGCGAATTTTAATTTGATCTTCGTAAGTAGCAAGCGCTTCAAAGTTTACCTTTACATCAGGATATTTCTCATTGAACTTAGCCGCATACTCTTTGAATACGGTATCAACAATATCCGTTCTTTGCGTAATAACCGTGATATCCCCTTTAATATCCTTGGCTGCTGCATCATCAGCCGGAGCTGCCGTCGCCTCTGTTGAGGATCCATTGCTTCCTGTGTTTTTAGCGCCTTCATTGTTGGTGTTGTTGTTTGAGGAACAACCGCTAAACAATCCTGCCATAAGTGTCAGTGCCATCAAGCCCATCATTGTTTTGCCTTTTTTCATGCTTTTACGACCCCTCTCTTCAATTCGACTCTAATTTGGTTTGATAACAAAAATAATAACTTTTATCATCACTATCAATTTAATAGAGTAATCACTATTATCAAACTCACTGAAATACTCTTAAAAAAAAGTGATGATATCGCTTACAAACTCATTATAGATCTATTTTTAACGCAAAACGATGGTTTGAATTGCTTTTTCTGGTCTTGTATTTGTTATTTTTGTTTTTGTTATGGTGTTTTTATTATCTAATTTATTGAAAATAACCACAAAAAAAGAGAGCTTATCGCTCTCCTAAATAATAGCTTCCTATATAGGACTAAAACTCACGTTCCATTTTCGGTAATTTACAGCCACTTTTGTAATCCTTAGGTGTCATACCACACATTTTCTTGAACAATTTATTAAAATAAACCGGATCACTATAGCCAACCTTATCGGCAATTTCATAATTTTTTAAGTCGGGATGCTCGATCAGCAATTCTTTCGCCTTAGTAATACGAATTCGAATTAGATAATCGGTGATGGTTTGCCCCGTCTTTATTTTGAACAACCGGCTGAGGTAGCTCGCATTCATACCGACGGTCTCCGCCAAACGCTCAAGTTCGAAGTTCTGATCATACTCCCTCTCCAGTATGCTTTTAGTCTGTTCAACTACGTAATGCTCACCACCATCTGCCGCTTGAGAGAACATCTCCTCCTGCTCTGTGACGTTCTTTTTCTTTGTATCCTCTACTCTCTTGAGCAATTCATATAGCTGAGTCTTATCAATAGGTTTTAGTAAATAATCCATCACCCCATGGCGGATTGCTCGGCGGGCATATTCAAATTCACTAAAACCGCTAAGAACGGCAATAGGTATATCCTCCATATGTCCTCTAACCTGTTCAATTAACATAAAGCCATCCATTCTAGGCATTTTGATATCTGTAATAAGCAGATCAATGTCATCTCGGGATAACTTTTCAAAATGCTCCCAGGCTTCCACCCCGTTACCGTAGGATCCAATTACATGTACATCTAGCTCCATCCTGGATGTGATTTTTTCGAGCCCCCTGCGAATGACCTCCTCGTCGTCCGCAATCATAACATTTATCATTTGAGCGCTTCCCTCCAGTTGTATCTGCCAGTTATTATGATTGCTCCATCATCACGAATAGAATTCTTCCTATGTATTACGTCAATGTACGATTACACTCTTTTATAGTCTTGTATTTACTATAACGAAAGTTATTCTAATTTCCCAGCTGCAACTATAAATTGTCCTTGAAATCATCTTCGAAAAAGTATATAACTAAATTAAGTTGTTATTATAAACTAACAAATTAATAATAACTATATAACAAAAATTAATTTACTAATTATTCTCTTTTCTATTTTCAATGTAAGGTGGGGATTCTCGATGATATTTAACAACGAATACATTGCAGGCATAACCTGGGGCTTCTCGGGTACACGCGGTTCATGGAAAACGGAAGAAGCGCAACGTTCGATGGAACTCATGTCTTCAGTCACTGGAGCGAACTGGACGACCATTGCCTTTAGTGCGCTTCAAGCTACCGCTCATTCTACGGAAATTCCCTACTGGGAGGCGCCAACCGTTACCGACGAAGAAGTGAAACAGTCCATCAGTAAAGCGAAGTCACTGCAGCTAAAGGTATGCCTGAAACCGATCGTTAATTGCGCGGATGGAACTTGGCGTGCTCACATTAACTTTTTCGATAAGGATGTTCCTTGCGAGCCTAAATGGTCTGAGTGGTTCAGCTCTTATACTAAATTTATTCTGCATTATGCTGCTATTGCTGAAGAAACAGGCTGTGAGATGTTCTGTATCGGCTGCGAGCTTGTACAAACGGATAGACGAGAAACCGAATGGCGTACGCTTATTGCCGAGGTTCGGAAGGTTTACTCAGGAATTCTTACTTATAATTGCGATAAGTATCAGGAGGATAACGTGACCTGGTGGGATGCGCTCGATGTGATTTCTTCAAGTGGATATTATCCAGCTAACGATTGGGAAGCTCAGCTCGACCGGATTGAGCATGTGGTGAGATCACAGAATAAGCCGTTCTTTTTCATGGAAGCGGGTTGCCCAAGCCGAAGCGGGAGCGCGGCAATTCCTAATGATTGGACCTTGAAGGGTGAACCAAGTCAAGCAGAACAAAGCAAATTCTATCAGGCAATGTTTCAAGGCTGTGAGCGCAGAGATTGGGTTCAGGGCTTTATGCTTTGGGATTGGCCTACTCATCTTTATCCAATTCATGAAGCAGAACACAATGATGATTATTGTATGTATGGCAAACAAGCCGCTGGGATCATTAACGAATACTTCACCTCGAAAATCAATAAGTAATGTGAGGAGTGACTACTTACCAATGATTAATTCACCAGAATTATGGTTGACCCAGCTTGAGGATGAGCTACAGGGTAATATTCTTAGTTTTTGGATGAAACAGACGAAGGACGAAATCAATGGCGGTTTTGTTGGTGAAATCGACAATCAGCTGAACATTGCACCTGACGCGGAGAAAAGCCTTGTGCTTAATGCCCGTATTCTTTGGTCCTTTGCCAGCGCTTACCGGATCTACGGCAAGACAGAATATCTGGCCATGGCAGAACGTGCCTATGCCTATTTGATGGATCATTTCATCGATAAGGAGTATGGCGGATTATACTGGATGGTGAATGCTGAAGGCAAACCTTCTCAGGAGAAAAAACAGATCTATGGCCAAGCTTTTGCTATCTACGCATTGGCTGAATTCTACCACGCGACTGGACGGCCTGAGGTGTTAGATGAGGCCATTCAAATATTCCGGCTTGTTGAGAAATATGGCTATGATTCAACTTATAAAGGTTATGTTGAAGCTTTATCTCGGGAATGGCAAATCACGGATAACCTCAGTCTTAGCAGCAAGGACTTGAATGAGAAAAAATCAATGAACACGCATCTACATGTGTTGGAAGCGTATACCGGACTTTATCGAGTATGGAAGTCAGAGGAGCTGGCGAGTACGCTGGCTGAGCTAATCGAAACGATGCTGGACCATATCATTGATAACGAAGGCAAGCATTTTCATCTTTTCTTAGATGAGGCTTGGAATGTGAAGTCAGATAGTATCTCCTACGGACATGATATCGAAGGCAGCTGGCTGCTAGTGGAAGCCGCAGAAATACTTGGTGAAGAAAAGCTGCTACAGCGTGTTCGAACCGTCGCTATCTCCATGGCAGAAGCTGTTCTTGCAGAAGGTATAGATACCGATGGCGGGATATGGAATGAAGCTGATCCGAGCGGATTGCTAAGCAAAGATAAAGATTGGTGGCCGCAAGCGGAGGCGGTTGTTGGATTCTATAATGCTTATCAGCTGACCGGTGACAGCAAATTTAACGAGGCTGCCCAAGCCTCCTGGACTTTTATCGATAAATATATGGTGGATCACAAACTAGGCGAATGGTACTGGGGCGTGGACGAGAACCATCTGCCTCTCCCTCACGCAACCAAGGTTAGTGCCTGGAAATGCCCTTATCATAACAGCAGAGCCTGCTTCGAAATGATCGCACGACTGAATTCAACCCTAAAGGAGACTGTATAATGTCATCGTTATTTCATGAACGCAAACAACAATTAACAGAACGTTATGAAGCGCTGATCACCCGTAAAAATGAAAAGCTTCCTTATGGAAACGGTATTTATGACCGTTATGCTTATCCACTGCTTACCGCTGAGCACGCTCCTCTAATCTGGCGTTACGACTTCAATCCTGACACTAATCCTTACTTCGCCGAAAGAATCGGCGTCAACGGCGTTTTCAACCCTGGTGCCATAGAACTTAACGGTAAGTTCTATCTTGTTGCCCGCGTAGAAGGTAATGACCGTAAATCTTTTTTTGCTGTAGCTGAAAGTGACAATGGTGTGGATGGCTTCCGCTTCTGGGATCATCCAGTCGTGTTGCCTGAGACAGAAGTTCCGGATATCAACGTCTACGACATGCGTCTCGTACCCCATGAAGATGGCTGGATCTATGGCCTCTTTTGTACAGAACGCAAAGATCCAGACGCCCCACACGGTGACCTTTCCAGTGCAATAGCACAATGTGGTATAGTTCGCACAAAGGATCTGAAGACCTGGGAACGTCTGGCCGATCTTAAGACAGGTTCTGCTCAACAGCGCAATGTCGTGCTCCACCCTGAATTTGTGGATGGAAAATACGCCTTCTACACTCGCCCTCAGGATGGCTTTATTGATGCAGGCTCCGGTGGCGGTATTGGCTGGGGACTCTCGGATACGATTGAGGATGCCGTGATTACAAGTGAGACAATCATGGATGAGCGCCACTACCATACCATCAAGGAAGTTAAGAATGGCCAAGGTCCAGCTCCAATCAAAACACCAAAAGGCTGGTTGCATATCGCACACGGTGTGCGAAACACTGCCGCTGGGCTTAGATACGTCCTTTATGCCTTTTTATCTGATCTTGAGGAGCCAAACAAAGTCACACATTCACCAGGCGGTCATTTCATCGCACCAGACGGTGAAGAACGTGTCGGTGATGTCTCCAACGTTGTATTCTGTAACGGTGTAATTGCACGCGATAACGGTGAGATCTATATCTACTACGCTTCCTCCGACACCCGCATCCATGTAGCAACAACTACGGTTGATCAAATGTTAGATTACGTACTGAACACACCAGAAGATCCACTCCGCTCTTATGCTTGTGTAGAGCAACGTATCGCCCTCATCGATCGTAATTTAGCGCTGTAAATAAGAGTTCAGAGTCCTTAAAAATCAACAGAGCAGCGATTCTCCTTAATGGAGGGTCGCTGCTCTGCGTTTTTGATCATTCTGTGTCCCCTAGCACGTTACTATGGGTATTTGATAGTGTTTACTAATGCTCTTTCGACTTGTAAATCTGTTCATGGATACTCCCTTATTGTTGATAAATATCCATACTTTTTAGCCGTTTAATGATTAATTCCTATAGATTAAGCTCAAAATAGCTCAGTAATCCCCTGCAGTCGAAGAGGAGTTCGCCCCAGGAATCTCCCCCGAAGACTTTAAAGAAATTGCCAAACGCCTCAAAATGGCTGGAAATATTACCGAATAATATTTAACGTGAATCTGGTGAGGAATTTACGCAGCGTCTTCCTCACCATTGGTTCACTTTTTTTAATTGTACAAAGCCCGATATTCATCCTCCAGCATAGACATCAGAATCATGTTATGAAACTCTCCGTCTACATAAAGAGCATCCCGCTCCACACCATCGTGCTTGAAACCAAGCTTCTCATAGACATGAATGGCTCTTGGATTAAAAGGATATACACCCAGATGGATACGATGCAGCTTCAAGGCTTCAAAGCCATATCGCAGCATTTGATTCATAGCCTCAGTACCGTAACCCTTCCCTCTATGTTCATGGCTACGAATCCCAATTCGAATATTTGCGCTACGGTTGTCCGGATCTATTTCGTTCAGAACCACTTCTCCAATAAGCTCATCCGTTTCCTTGACGATAATCATAAGATCCACACGATCCTCAGCTGGAACACTAATCTTTCGAATCCAAG
This sequence comes from Paenibacillus sp. B2(2019), assembly GCF_008370385.1. NCBI lineage: Bacteria > Bacillati > Bacillota > Bacilli > Caryophanales > Paenibacillaceae > Paenibacillus > Paenibacillus sp. B2(2019). The sequence continues at coordinate 19,492 of NZ_VTZR01000017.1, read as the reverse complement.
CCGAAGTTTGCTCGCGAGAGATTTCCCCTTGCGACCCTGTTAGACGACCCATCTCATCATCAAGTAAAAATTTGTAATAGGCCTCCAGATCGGACTCTCCTACACCACGCAGATGAATAATTTCGCCTTCGATCTTTGGTATTCCAACTGCTTCTGACATAACTGAATTCCCCCTAACCAAAATTCCATGGCTTTCAATTATTTTTAATCGGCTAATTTCTAGTCTCTCGGCATATCCACAGAATCACGATGCACAATGTCTGCTGCAATCAGGATCTTCTCCAGTGGTGCAGAGGGATGCCCAATCCGACTTAGCAGTTTCTCCACTGCCGCCCGGCCCATCGCTTCTTTAGGGACATGTACAGTAGTAAGCGGCGGAACACCTCTTGAGGCATCCTCAATATTATCAAAGCCCGTGACCGAGATATCCCCTGGAATATTAAGACCTTCTGCCTTCAGGATATCACTGACCGTAAGTGCTGTTTTGTCATTGGCGCAGACCAAAGCGGTTGGGAGTGTCTTAGCTTTTTTCCGCTTCATGACCCAATTTTTAAAATCCTCTTGGAATACATCTTCCTCCACCCCTTCTAAAAAGAGATTCGCATCATCTTCCAAAGGCAGTCTTATCCCACTCTCCTCCAGCGCACTCCGGAAGCCAATCCACCGATCTCGAAAACTGCGTGAAAATCCAATATTCCCGATAAAATGCATTTGTGTATGGCCTGTCCCCATCAAATGATTAGTAAGTCGAGCCATGGAATCCACATTGTTCGCGAATACAGTATCACTTGGAATTAATGGATCTTCATGGTCAATCAACACCATCGGCAGACCGATGCGATGTACCTCAAGTAGTAAAGAAGTGGAGATTTCGCCCACACCTACCAAACCAAGAATCCCGCTTGGGTTCAAGATATTCACGAAATTATCCGCACGATTCTCAGAGATGATCACCATTCCAAGTCCTTCTTGATCCAGCGCAAGGGCAATACCGTCCACAATTTTCCCCCAATACAAGGAATCCTGAGTTTGCGAGCGGATATTCGGCATTAATACAAGCACAGATTGCTTATTCCGATCACTCCCCCCTACCGGAGGAGTCCGTTTGACACCTTGGACAAAAGCATTTTTTTGCGTAAAATAGCCTAACTGCGAAGCCGCTTGAATCACTCGTTCTCTAGTCGTCTCATTAACGCCAGCTTTACCAGAAAGTGACTTGGAGACAACAAATTTGGATACACCGAGATGATCAGCTATTTTTTGCATGGTGACCTTTTTAGCCATATTAAACCCTCCAGAGATTGTAATATAATTAATGTTAAACCAAAGTTAAGGCTGAGAAGTTACCTGTGTTGCTACCCGCGCTTCCGTCCATTTTGCATTTAATTCGTCAAAAGACTTTTGTAAATCAGGCGCAGCAAGTAACTCTTGAATATAATCTCCGGACCAAAAGGACAGCTTAGCTCCATTTGCCAGATCGATGAACGCATCACTTTGTACCGTGCCATAAACCAGCTTAGGTTCATAAGATAAAAATTCACGGTACTGCGGCATAAAAGGGTTCAGACTACCATCAGCAGGAAGGAATCCCCAATCATCTGAATACGAAGTCTCTTTTACAAAAAAATTCAACCAAGCCATTGCAAGCTCTTTATTCTTACTGTATTTGCTAACACCCACGAACCAGTCTGGATTGATCGGCGCATAGTGAGTACTGCTATTATCATAAGGAAATGGGAAGAATCCGATATCATCTGGTGAAGCCCCCACATCAAGCACTTGACCAACCGCCCAATTTCCAAGTAAATACATGCCAGCTTGACCTTTAGCGAGTCTAGTCTTAGAGATCTCCCAATTGTTCGAGAAGAGTTCATTCTCTACATAACCTTTAGCAATTAAGGTTCGAGCAATGGAAATGGATTTCCCCCACTCATTATCAAGCTGCCATGGACTATCCTCATTTACCATATTATTTAGATACTCAGGGTTGCCTGTCATATAATTGACCAGACTATTTCCCCATTCACGCAGTGGCCAGACGGCTCCATAATTCATATACAGCGGGATAATTCCAGCCTCTTTTAATTTAGCGCAAGCTTCGTAGAATTGATCCAGTGTCTGTGGAACCGCGGTAATTCCTGCTTTTTCGAAGGACCTTTTATTATAGACAATCCCTACCGTGGTAGTTCCCGTAGATAGCCCATATCGCTTACCATCATAAGTAGCAAAAGAAGTGAAGCGCTCACTAGCAGAAGTTTCTTCATCCAACGGTTCGAAAAAATAATCCAGTTCCTTTGATGGAAGATTCACAGGAAGCAAAAGTACATCTCCGGCGTCCTTGGTGGACAGTCTTACCAGAATGTCCGTTGCGTAATTGGATAAACCTTCAAATTCAACATTCGCTTCGGGGTACTTTTGCTTAAATTGGTCTGCGTACCCTTGAAAGGTTCCGTTCTCAATCAGATCTATTCGATTGGTCATCATGACTATGGTGCCGGATAAGTCAGACTTCACCTCGTTTCCAACTGGAGGCACTGTAGATTCCGTCTGCTTGGTGTTGTTCTCACAGCCACTAATCGATAACAAAATGAGAAGCAGCAGTATGGTACGCGTAGTCCAGTGTAATCTCATCCCTATCAACGGACAGCCTCCTCTTATTTCAGTCAGATAATCTAATCATTTCCGGTTCCAGCAACGGTAGCGACAAAATAACATCCGTCCCTTGTCCAAGCTCACTATATACCTCAATTCCAAAAGCCGCTCCATAATGAAGGCGCACTCGCTGCTGTATATTTTTCATACCAATGCCCCCATTGATACTTTTCTTAGGAGGACTTTCTTTCTGCAGCCCATCGTTCAATCTCTCCAAAGTGATCTTATCCATTCCACAGCCATCGTCCTTAATATGAAAGAACAGCATTTGCTCAGTCATCTCACAACGGATACTTAAATGCATTTGTGATTTATTATCATCCAAGCCATGATAAGCAGCATTCTCTATGATCGGCTGGAAGACCAGCTTGATAATAGAGTAATTATCTAGCTCCTTCGGTACGTCGATCTCGAGTACGAAACGATTAGGGTAGCGACAGTTCAGCAGCTCAACATAATTGCGTACATATCCAAGCTCTTGCTTCATTGTCGTTTTGCCGCTCAAATCACTTGTACTATACCGTAGCAGTTTACCTAAAATTGAGATCATGTCCGCAGCTTCAATATCATCATTGAGCTCAGCGGTCATTCGGATCGACTCCAGCGTATTATAGATAAAATGAGGATTAATCTGACTCTGCAGAGCGTGAAGCTCCGCTTCCTTCTTCTGTTCTTCAATTCGGTAGATGTCCTGAATCAACTGCCTGATCCGAGCCAGCATTCGATTAAACTGATGCCCGAGCAGACCAATCTCGTCACGCCGTCTAACCCTAAACATCACATCTAGATCGCCGCCCTGAACCTTTTTCATCAGTTGAATCATCTGCGATAATGACTTAGTGAGTGCAAAGGAAAGGATAATGGAGATAATTAACGCAAGTACAATGATACTTAATGTAGCAGCGAGCGTTGTATTACGGGTTACCTTCACATCCCGCATTAGCACATCTACAGGAATCGAAATAATAGCCTTCCAATTGGTCTTGCTAGAGCTTGAGTAAATATTTAGAAATTCTTTTCCGTTGACTGTATCATAGAAACTTCCGGATTTCCCATCGACTCTTTTGAATAGCTCTGAATCAGATACATCCGTGGCAAGAAGTTTTTTGTCACTGTCGTAGACGACCATCCCCATCTCATCAACGATCAGAGATTTGCCATGCGTTACTTTATCCAGCTCCGTAACCCGATTCTCCAAATTGCTAATATTCGCTTCAACCGCGATCAGCCCAATCGGATTTAACAAACCATCCACGATTTTGCGAACAACGGTAAAAGCATATCGAGTGCTCTGCAAATTACTCGTAAATGATTGGGTACCAAACAAAAGGGCCTCTCCGCTGGAATCCTTCGTCTGCTGACTCCAGTACTTATAGCTTTGATCGAGGTCGAGCCGTACTCCACCATCCTTGGCAGAATAATAACCATTCCCATGCGCGTCAAAAATATAAACCGTGTTCGCGCCTCGCTTAATATTGTTAATAAATGAAATGTTGCCTTCTATGCCCCGCTGAATGGACAACAGTAAATCAAAATCTCCAGGTAACAATGTAGCACTGCCTGATTCGCCACTCATGATCTCTTTCTGCTCATGGTAGTGGTTTGAACGAATTAAATTTTGTTTAATATCGTTCACATAGGCTGGCATAGATGAAATACGCTTCATATCTTCGATATAATCATCTACTCCATCCATCATTTGATCGATTAACTTCTCAGAATAAGCAATGGTGTTGCCCTGAATAGATTCTGAATAACTCTTATAAGTAAACACACTAATGAAGGTAAGCGGAAGGGTAATAATTATTAAAAAGACGAGGAGCAGCTTGCGTTCCATACTCATGTCCCCGATAACGGACCACCAGCCAAAGATGCGTTTACCTTTCATACGGTCCTTCTCCTTAACCCTTTTTTACCTAACTTGTTATTATTATTTACCTAACAAAATTATTATACGGGGAAGTCCTTCTTTACACAATAACAAAACCGCTTCCTCATAACGAAGAAGCGGTTTTGTTATGTAAATCATAAAAAAATTAGTTAGGGACCCACTTATTTTATCGTGAATAATGACAGTTTGTCCTTTAACTGTCCTGAAGCACTTTCCAGCTTACCTGACAATGAAACGAGTTGATCACTTACACTTTGCTGTTCATTACTGAGTGAAGCCACTTCTTCTGAAGTCGCTGATGATTGCTCAGCTACAGCACTTACGTTACCCATGGCTTCCGACAACACAACCTGTGAATGATTCAAGCTACTGATCGCTGTTGTCACCGATTCCAGACTAGTAATGAACTCATCCATCTGTCCTTTTACGGATACAAAGATATCGCTCGTGCTCTTCACTGAGCTTATTTGCTCTTTAAAGAGAGGTGCCACTTCAGCTAATACAGCTTCTGTTTCGTTCATTTCCGTTATGATCTTGTCGGTGATTCCGGCTACAAGAGCAATAGACTGCTTCGATTGGTCGGCAAGCTGTCTTACCTCACCTGCTACCACCATAAAGCCCTTGCCAGCTTCGCCTGCACGTGCGGCTTCTATCGTCGCATTCAATGATAAAATATTCGTCTGCTGTGTGATACTCTTCATCACATCCAGCACCTTAATCACTGAGAATACTGTTTCTTTCAAATTGTTAACACGTTCTACAAGCGCACCTGTCTTTTCTCCAGTACGGCTAGTTTGATCCAGTAAATCCGTTAATTGCTTGGCACCTTGAGCACTAGCTTCTCCAACCCCGCGTGCTGCCTCATCCATCTCACTATTGGCACTAATCACGGTCTGCATTTGCGTAGCTATCACATCTGTAAGCTCATTACCACGTTCAGCTTCAAGTGCCAGACTGCCTGCTCCTCCAGCAATTTCTTCCGTAGCGGCAGCTATTTCCTTCGCGGAAATAGCTGTCTTACGCGAAGCTTCTCCAAGCTCACCAGCGGTCTCTAGCACATCTCGTGCAGTTTCTCTAGTTTGCGATACAAGCTCAGTAATACGCTCCATCATCAAGTTAAAGGAGGCTGATAGTTGTCCAATCTCATCCTTAGACACATATTCTGTACGTACACTTAAATCTCCGCTTGCACCTTGAACCATAAGATCCTTCAATCGTGCCAGAGGGCGAGCAATCATACGAACCATCCAAATCCCAATAAATATCGCAAGCAATGCCGCACCGGCAGCCGTAATGAACGTCGTCAACAGAATCGGACGGGCTTCCTTCACTAGTTCTTCTGTAGGAACTACACCTGCGAGCTTCCAATCTGCCCGCATCATCGGATTAAAGACCGCCAGAATTTCTTTTCCGTTTGGATCTTTAGCTTCTAGGCTATTATTATTTTTCTTACTCTCTTTGATAAAAGAAAACTCCGATGACTTTCCATCGTCTAGCGGATTAGAAGAAGCCACTACTGTACCTTGCGGAGACACAAGTTGAATACGGGAGCCGTCTCCCAGCTTCACACTTGCGAAAGATTCTTCCAGCAGTGTATTCTTCAACACAAGCATAATCATGTATCCTTTATCTGCTCCCAGACTTTTAAGAGATCTTACCAAAGCAATATCTTTTTCTTCCGCTCCTTGAAGAGAGGTTGAAAACCAAATATTTTTAGAGTCGTTATTGTTAGCGTCTGAATAATAAGAATTATATTCTTTAGAATCGGCCACAATTTTCTTGAACCATTCTTGTTCTCGTAATCCATCAAAATAAATGCCACCACTGCCAGATGTAACAATTTCCTGTTCAAGTGACTCGGGAATCAATGCGACACTGAGAATATTAGAATCTGTTGTAGTCTGATTGGACAATTTCTTACTTATTGAGCTTGTTGCTTCAAATTTCTCGTAAGCAGTTTGTGCAGTAGCCATTGATCTAAGATCCGTTTGCAACTGCACATCAAAAAAGAGCTGCAATACCGTATTCTCATATTGCTTCAAGGTAATATCCAGCTTCTCAGCAGTCTGAACAATAGTCTGGCGGTAGGCTTCGGATACGTTATTCTTTATCGTTGTTTTTGCCTTCGAATAAGATATAAGTCCAAGTGACATAACTACGATTACAGTGGAACATAAGAATATTAGAAATAACTTCACACCGACGGATTGGATAGGATTAACTCTCTTGATTTGGCTTCCCCAACCCAACATCATTTTCTTAGCATCTAACTTTGAAGTCTTTCCTGTACCTACTTCATTGCTCTGTACATTTACGGATTTTTTATTGTTCTTCTTCATCTCTCTAACCTTCTCTCTTTATGCTTTTCACTAATACTATCTTAATCAGGATCCCCATCATGATCATCTACCCGCTAATATTAGAGGACATATGAAAGCGCTAACCATATTATATATCGGTTTATTAGGCCTTTTTTCTTAGCTTTACTATACTTTTTTTATAACTTTTAACCTATGTATTCTGAAACAAAAAAACTCCCTTCGTTCTACCCTCCTTTTGGATTTATTTGTTAGTTACTAATATATATATCTTATTGTTAGCTTTGTCAAAAGAAAAACAGGGATGCTCTTATAGAAAGAACATCCCTGTATCTTATTAAGATTTTCTCTTACGCATCATATCAAAGTATGCTACCGGCTGATCTACCTTCATGCGGACACGTTGCAGAGGATGACGAGCTGCGTCAAGCGGGTTGCCTGCTTCATCCCACAATTCCGCTACAGTCTGCTTAAAGAATGTATCATTGGGTCCGAAGAATTCAACTTCCTGCCCTGGCTTGAAGTGATTGCGTTGCTGAATGAGCGCCATTCCACTCTCAGCATCGTATTCTAGTACAAGTCCGGCAAAATCATAAGGAGCGGCTTTTTCTTCAGGCTCATAGATATGATCTTCATGATCCGGAGTATCATAGAAGAACCCTGTGTTAAGCGGACGATTCGCCGCTTTATTCAGCTCATCCAGCCACTCTTGCTTCAACTCGTACCCTTCCGGATCAGCCATGTAAGCATCAATAGCTTTACGATAAGCGTTAACTACAGTAGCTACATAGTGAATCGACTTCATTCGTCCCTCGATCTTGAAGCTGTCAATGCCTACTTCAATGAGTTCAGGGATACTTTCCAGCATGCACAAATCCTTAGATCCCATGGAGAATGGATTATCTCCTTGCTGATGCAGTGGAATCTGAGTTACACCCGGAAGCAAAGGTGCCGGAGATTGTACTTCTGCTTCAGCTTGATCTTCTTCTGACACCCAAGTGCCTTCAGGACGCGCATCCTCGAACAAATCATATTTCCAACGGCATGACTGACAGCAGCCTCCACGATTGGAGTCACGGTCTGTAAAGTGATTGGATAATACACATCGACCGGAGTATGAAGAGCACATCGCACCATGGATAAAGCTCTCGATTTCAATGTCAACATGCTTCTTAATCTCAGCGATCTCTTCCAGGCTCGTCTCACGTCCGAGTACTACACGTGGCAAACCCTCTTCTTTCCAGAAGGATACCGCTTGCCAGTTCAGTGTAGACTGCTGAGTACTCAAATGTACCTCTAATCCAGGAACTAAGCGGCGTGCTGTATCAACAATGACCGGATCAGCAACGATAATAGCAGCAATGCCAACTTCATATAAGTTACGCAGATATTCTTCAATCCCTGCGACATCTTCATTGTGAGCATAAATGTTCGTTGCAACAAATACCTTAGCGCCGTATTTCTTGGCGAATTCAACACCTTCACGCATTTCCTCAAAGCTGAAATTGTCTGCTCCTGAACGCAAACCGTATTTCTGCCCTCCGATATAAACAGCATCCGCACCATAGTGTACTGCGAATTTTAATTTCTCCAAATTACCGGCCGGAGCTAGGAGCTCCGGTTTGTCCAGACGGTAACGTTTGCCCTTGTATTGCGGCTTTGTCATGGTTCCCATTCCTGTTCTCCCCTCCATCGCCCCACAAAGTGATGTCTATGCATGATTACTGCACCTAGTCTTTGCGGGGAACTAAAAAACTCTCATTAAATTAAACTTAATATACTTGCTCTTTATAGAAAAATCCGAAGCTTAGCTCCCGTTCTGGATCCTGCAGCGTTCTGATAGCTTCCATCCAATCCTCTTGGAAAGAATATCCTTCTGGATCAGCTACATAGAGATCAATAGCTTTGCGATAAGTCTTAACAACCGCCACATTATACGCTGTTGATTTCAACAATCCTTCAATCTTAAAACTCTGTACGCCTGCAGCCATAAGGATATGAAGATCCTCCAAAATACAAATATCTTCCGAACTCATAATATGTGTACCGTTCTCGTCTTCATAGATTGGGAACTTTTGGTCATCTCGTTCTGCCTCGATCAAAAATAGACCACGTTCCTTACCAAGACTGCCGCCCTCGCTTGGACGTCCTTGATGTGACATATAGCTTTCTACAAGCTTACGCTTGGAATGGTATATATTGGTCATGCCGTGAACCTGAACCTGTGCCTCTACCTCTAAAAGCGGAACCATTTCCGTCATTTCATCCATATTCAGCTCACGGGCAAGAACGACGCGAGAAGCACCTTTACGCCCCCAATAATTCGCGGTTGCGTAATTGGTAGAGGTCATTTCCGCATTCCAATGCAGATTCATGCCCGGTGCTTCCTTCTTCACTGTGGTTAACACAGCAGGATCACCGAACTCAACACCGTCAACACCAAGTTCACCTATAGCCTTCACATAGGCAGGGAGCTCTTCGAGAAGAAGGTTGGACATGAGTCCACCTAGTCCAGCATATACTTTGCAGCCACGCGCATGTGCCATTTCTACAACAGCAGCTGTATCCTCCAGAGAAAAATGTCCGGCAAGACGCATGCCAAAACGGTCATCCCCGATGAGCAATGCATCTGCTCCGGCATCCAGCAAAGCAGCAGCTTCCTCTAAGGATGCTGCTGTCGCCAGCAATTCCGGTTTGTTAATCATGTTGTACCTCCTACTTGTACAGTTATTTCAACCGCACCACTCTTCATTTTAATATTTTATTTCGATTCTTGCTTACTTTTTTCGATATTGGCTAAATGTTCCTTGTAGGTCTTAGCAAACAAATGGCCCTGTGTACCATCTTTCTTAGTCACATAGAAGTAGTATTCAGATGCCTCAGGTTCAAGTGCCGCCTGAATGGAGGCCAGCCCCGGATTACTAATAGGTCCCGGAGGAAGCCCAATATTTCTATACGTATTATAAGGACTGTCAACTTCCAAATCTTTATATAACAGTCTTTCCTTCTGTTTGTCGAGCAAATATTGAACCGTAGCATCAATCTCCAGCTTCTGCTCTTTCTTTAAGCGGTTATAAATCACGCCAGCAACTAGTGGTCGTTCACTATCTACCACAACCTCACGCTCGACTAACGAGGCCACTGTCAACAGCTCATGAAGTGTCATTCCACGTGCTTCTAGCTTTTGCTTCCAATTCGGAATCGTGTCCAGTTTCTTCTGGAACTGATCCAATAATGCCTCTACAACTTCCTGTGGCGTACTATCCTTGGCTAGTTCATACGTTTCAGGGAACAAATACCCTTCAAGCCGATGACGAAGGTTCTTATTCTGCGGGATACCTAGAACATCAATTCCCTTCAAGCCCGCACCGGTATCCATTATTTCGAGAAAAATAGCAGCATCCTGATTCCAAGCCTCAGCATGCTTCTTGGCAATCTGCTCAGCAGTATATCCTTCCGGAATCGTAAAAGTTACGGTCTCTTCCTTTACAACATCACCCGCATTTAACCTCTCGATGAGCTCGTCATAGGTGTCTCCTGGACTTGCAACATAAGTACCAGCTTTGAAGCTGGAACCTTCTTTGGTCCATTTCAAATATCCCTTAAAAAAAAGACTGTTCCGAATAATGCCATTTTGTTCGAGCAGATCAGCAATTTCAGCGCTGCCCATGCCCTTCTCTATCGTAAATGTTACGGCAGGTCCTGCAGGTTCTACCGGCTGCATCCCGTTCCAAATGTACCAAGCGCCTCCGCCTCCTGCTGCTACCAGCAAAAGAATAACAATAAGCACAGTACGGATTGCGGATTTCAAGTCAGGTTCCTCACTTTCCGACTATAAAGTATAAAAGTGTACTACTTAAAATTCAATACATATTTCATGATCATGATTGTTGTTTTAATTATATTGATCGTATTCCAAGCAAAAAGAGCGCGGAATTCTCCGCCCTCTTCCGTACTCATCATAAATGTAACGTACATGTTTAAAGTTTATTCTGCATCGTCCACTGGAAAAGTCATCTCATCATATAGCTCAGAGATGTCTTCCCACTCTTCATCGTCCACGATGTTCTCTAGCTCCGGAAGTCCGTTAGGAGAGACAACGATACGCAGAATTTCATATTCCACGTCTTTACCGGTGCCTTTCAGCACCGCATAGCCAATACCACCGACTTCAAACTCGGCGATAATATCGTAAATGGAAGACTTGCCCTGCTCATCTTCCAGTTCTACTGTTTCTCCATAGGCTTCCTTAAGCCGCGAAGTCCATACCGCTTGATCAGCGGATACATCAGTCATTCTCAGATCCTCCGTCCAACTCGTCAACCAGTGTGTTGAAAGTCTCTTCGACAATCGCCCACTCCTCGTCATTATCGATCATGAACAATTGAAGATCGTCGCCTTCTTCCACATAACGGAACGCATAAACCTCATCGGTTTCCTCGTCCTCGGAATCAAGCGGAACTACCATCATGTACTTAGCGTCCGAGCCATCAACCTCAAACTTCATAATGACCTCGAATTCCTCTTCATTACCTTCCTCATCAGGAATATAGATAATTTCCGGTTCTTCCTCTTGGCCAATCTGTTCGTTTGTCATATCCTCGCACCCCTCACCTTTTACTGTTAGCATCCAAAAAATTTTGCAAAATCAGGGCTGCAGCCATTTTGTCCACAATCCCTTTGCGTTTCTTCCGGCTGACGTCCCCTTCAATCAGCACCCGCTCTGCGGATACCGTCGTCAGACGCTCATCCCAAAGGTGTACGGGCATTGCAAATTGCTCCCGTAGCTTGTCAGCGAACTCTATGCAGATTTCGCCCCGGGGTCCTACTGAGCCGTTCATATTCTTCGGTAGACCAACTACAATCTCTCCAATTTCGTGCTCCGTAACAAGTTCACGAATACGTTCGAACTCATTACCAGTACCGCGGCGCTCAATCGTTTCAAGAGCTTGTGCCGTCCATCCAAAAACATCGCTTGTGGCTACACCGATTCTACGGTCGCCGTAATCCAATCCTAACTTCTTCATCATCTGGGATTATCCACCTTGTGATTGACGAGGTAGAATCTAACCAGCTCTTCAATCAGCTCATCACGTTCTTTTCTCCGGACCAAACTTCTCGCATTGTTATGACGCGGAATGTAAGCTGGGTCTCCGGAAAGTAGATACCCTACGATCTGATTGATCGGATGATACTCTTTCTCCACCAGTGCATCGTATACAGCGAGCAATATTTCCTGGGGAGAAGCTTCCTTTTCGTCGCCCTTCACATTGAATTTGACCGTTTTGTCCATGGAGTCCATTTGTGACACCTTCCTTCTGCAAAATCACCCTAAAAGGGCGGCTTCGCAAAGTTGCTACTGTGCAGCTCACTTGCTTCCTTTATCATAACATATTCATAGCCCAACGAGGAAATCCTGCGCGTGGAATAACGCTTTTTTTGGCATTTCCTCTACAAAAATAATGATATTTTTGGCTTTTAAGCTATTGTCAAGCACAACTATTCATGAAAATCTAACCACCTGTTAATAAAGAGTAGCGGTACTGATGTCAAACTCTCAGTACCGCTATGTTTTTTCGTAATACGTTTAAATTAAGAAATAGTTTCGTAATTTTTATTTATGCTAGGGAAGCCACAAATTCTTCTGCTTTAGCCAGTGCCTCGCCAAGCTTGGAGGCATCTTTACCACCAGCTTGTGCCATATCTGGACGTCCGCCACCGCCGCCACCGCATACTGCTGCGACTTCTTTAACGATCTTACCAGCGTGGAAGCCCTTTTTCACCAAATCCTGTGGTACAGCTACAACAAAGTTCACCTTATCGTCCATGGCAGCACCCAGAACAAGTACAGCATCCGGGAGCTTGGATTTCAATTCATCTGCAGTAGAACGCAGAGCGTCCATATTTCCTGCTTGAACAGCAACAGCAAGAAGCTGTGTACCTGCACCAACCGTCTTCACACTGCTTGTTAGTTCAGCGGCAAATGTTGCGCTAAGCTTAGATTGCAAGGATTCATTCTCACGCGAAAGCTCACGCACTTGGTTATGCAATGCTTCAATCCGTTTTGGAACGTCGTTCAGAGAAGACTTCAGTAGACCCGCAGATTGCTTGAGCAGATCCAGTTGGCTCTCAGTGAACTGATAAGCGTAACGTCCAGTCACTGCTTCGATACGGCGCACTCCGGAACCAATACCACTTTCGCTAAGCAGCTTGAAAATTCCAATTTGAGACGTGTTGGATACATGGCATCCACCACAAAGCTCAAGGCTGTAATCGCCGACTTGAACGACACGGACAATATTGCCATATTTTTCACCAAATAATGCCATGGCGCCCATAGCCTTAGCTTCATCAATTGGCTTATTCTCAATGACCACATCAAGGCCACGCCAAATTTGTGCATTCACACGATGCTCGATGTCGCTTAGTTCTTCCGGTGTAATCGCTCCGAAGTGGGAGAAGTCAAACCGTAAACGTGCACCTTCTACTAAAGATCCTGCTTGGTTGACATGACCGCCAAGAACCTCTTTGAGCGCTTTATGCAGTAGATGAGTAGCTGTATGGTTCTTCACGATATCTTCACGCTGTGCACGATCCACTTCAGCGCGAACCGATTCGCCTACTTTCAATTCTCCAGCTTCCACAGTTACCAAATGTACATGTTGACCATGTGGAGCCTTGAACAATCCTTTAACCTTAGCTGTAACTGAACCGCCAGTAAGCAGACCTGTGTCACTCACTTGTCCACCACTTTCAGCATAGAACGGTGTTGCCTCAAGAATTACTTGGCACTGGGCGCCTTCGCCAGCGGTATCGACCAATTCATCACCCACAACAATAGCCATGATTTTCGACTCTGTTACCGAGTCATTATATCCAACAAATTCACTTTTAACCGTCAGATCCGCTAATGCGCCACCTTGGATCTTCATGCTGCCACCGTCATGACGTGCAGCTCTTGCACGATCACGCTGTTCTTGCATAGCGGCATCGAAGCCTTCACGGTCTACAGTTAATCCTTGCTCTGCTGCGAAATCTTCAGTCAGGTCAAATGGGAATCCGTAAGTGTCATATAGCTTAAATGCATCAGCTCCAGCAATCGTGCTGTGCCCATCTACTTTTGCTTTAGCGCTGATCTCACCCAAGATAGCCAATCCATCAGACAATGTCTCATGGAAACGTTCTTCTTCTGTACGGATAATCTTGGCGATATATTCCCGATTCTCGACAACGGATGGATAATACACACCCATAATCTCACCAACGGTTTCCGTCAACTCATGCAGGAACGGACGATCCAGACCCAGGGTCTTTCCGTAACGAACAGCACGGCGTAGCAAACGTCGGATAATATAACCACGACCTTCATTAGAAGGAAGCACTCCATCCCCTACGGCAAAAGTAACGGTACGCACATGGTCAGCGATAACTTTAAGCGCGATATCCTGCTCAACATTATCTTTATAAGTTACACCAGCAAGCTCAGCGGTTTTTTGAATAATCGGTTGGAACAAATCGGTATCGAAGTTGGAATCTACATCTTGAAGAATGGATGCAAAACGCTCCAGTCCAGCACCGGTATCAATGTTCTTGTTCGGAAGCGGCGTATAGCTGCCATCCTTGTTATGGTTGAATTGTGAGAACACAAGGTTCCATACTTCGAGCCAACGTTCGTTTTCTCCACCTGGATACATTTCTGGATCGCTCATGTCGCTGCCATAAGCTTCGCCGCGGTCATAAAAGATTTCCGAACAAGGACCACAAGGGCCTTCGCCGATATCCCAGAAGTTCTCATCACCCAGCTTAATGATGCGTTCTGCTGGCAAGCCCACTTTTTCATTCCACAGCTTGAATGCCTCTTCATCCTCAGCATACACAGTTACGGAGATACGTTCTGGATCGAAGCCGATCCACTCCTTGCCAGTCAAGAATTCCCAAGCCCATGTGATAGCTTCTTCTTTGAAATAATCGCCGATAGAGAAGTTACCTAACATTTCGAAGAATGTATGGTGACGGCGTGTCTTCCCTACATTCTCGATATCATTGGTACGAATACATTTCTGCGAGTTCGTCAGGCGCGGATTCTCAGGAATCTCACGGCCATCGAAGTATGCTTTCAGCGGTGCCATACCTGCGTTGATCCACAACAGCGAAGGATCGTTATGCGGTACGAGAGATGCACTAGGTTCAATCTTGTGACCTTTACTTTCAAAAAACTTAAGCCATTTGGAACGAATTTCACTTGCTTTCATTGTTTACAGCTCCCGTCTCATCTTTTTAATTCGGCTCATGCGCCAGATTGTACAAATTTTCTAAAAAATAAAAACAAAAAAACGCCCCTGAATAATTCAGGGACGATTAATATCGCGGTACCACCCTGGTTATCGCCTTGACCCAATTTACGGGAAAGTTAAAGGGCGATCGCCTTGTCGCGGCTGATAACGGGTGCCCCCGGTGAGTTTGTGATCTCACACTCCGAAATTAGCTTTCCACCGGCCTGTCTTCAAGGTTCTCACAGCCATTACGAAATGCTTTCGTAAAGGAACCTGTTCTCTGATCAAGCCATCCTCCGGCGTACTTCATTTTCATCAACGTTTTATCCGATTTACATTTTAACATTTCAAGTATAGCCAGTGCCCCTTCATCTGTCAATCTGAGACGGAGTTAAGGATAACGTGAGAATATATGATTTTTGTAATGGTGAAGCCGGGCACTTAAAGAATATAGTAAATCTCAGATATCATTTGGAAAATTATGTATTATAAATAACGCTCTAGAATACGCAATGCTCGGGTAAAACCAAAGGAGGATTACAAATCATGCTGCGCAATAAAGTAACTGAGGAGCTATCGATTGTTAAAGTTAAGCCTACATCAATACGCTTTATCGTCAGTCTCATTTTTATTCATATTCTCTTCACTCTAACGGTTAACCTTGTCCTTTTTGCAAATGGAACTTTAAGCGTTATTGCCAAAAGCACAAACGGATGGATCAACGAAACGTTAGCTGCAAATCTGTTCGGTCTTGTGTTAGAAGTGGTTATTTTCTTATGTATAATAGCTAAATTATCACCTAAGGATTTGGGGTTAACAAAAAATAAGTTATTAGCAGGACTTATCGGCACTTTTCTATTTTGGCTCGCAATTAACATTGTTGATTTAGGTATGATATCACTGACTCACTCAAGTTTAACATTCAATAATGATATCTTTACGAATTCGAACGTCGTCTTTGGTGAATTCCTGGGTCAGATTTTCGGAAATGCTTTACTGGAAGAAGTCTTGTTTCGGGGCTTTCTGCTAGTTCAAATCTATCTCTTATTAAAAAAAGTCAGTAACAATACTTCACGCATTGGTTATGCAATGCTTATCTCACAATCGATCTTTGCCGCTATACATATCCCAAATCGGATCTATTCAGGATTAGTCGGAATGGATTTTGTTTATGATTTTATCGTACTAGTAATTCTAGGGGTCATATTCTCATTACTCTATGTCTTAACCAAGAATCTATTTTTCGTGATTGGCGTCCATTCCTTAATGAATGTTCAGATTATGTTTTGGAATAGTAGTTTTACTCATACAGCAACGTTAATCTGTGTGTTGTTACTGACTTGTCTTTTAATTTGTTTCAAAAGGAAGGAATTCCGAGCGCAGAAATCAGAGGGGGCAGTGCCAAGCTGAATAGATGGAATCGGAGAATTTTCTAGAATCGCGACTGACCCAATTGTAAACATAATCAGCTAAAGCAAGCATTCGATAACCAAAACGGAGGGCAGCAATTCTCAAGTAAATATGAGAAACGCTGCCCTGTGCTGTATATTTACGTTTTTAATATAAAAGAGCAACGTTTCCGTCAGCTGGCTTAGGTAGTACGTATCCTTAACAACAATTCTAAATCAGCTTGTGTGCAAACCACTTTTCGCCCCTGAAGCGCCACAGAAAAATGCCCCCGCGAACGGCCCACTCGCAGTTCATCGCCAGCCAGACACCCATGACGCCGTAGCCCAGTACGATCCCAAGGATGTATCCAAAAATTACCCGAAATAGCCACATCGTCAGCATTGAGGTAATTGAGGTGAAGCGGGAATCTCCCGCTGCCCGCAGTGCGGACGGCAAAATAAAGCTGGCGGCCCACAGCGGAACTTGGGCAATGGAATTCACCAGCAGCACCACAAACAGATCATCAATGATCTCGGAAGGTGGGGAAAAGATCGATACCAGCGGGTGGAATAGCGGCATCAGAATCAAGGCGATCAACGCCAAAGACCCTGACCCGATCCAGAGAAAGGACTTGATGAACTTTCTGGCTTCAGAGACATTCCCTCGCCCGATACATTGGCCGACCACCGTTACAATAGTTAGTGACAGCGCGCTGGCTGGAATTTGAAACACCAGAGCCAGCGAGCCGGCAATGGCATTGGTCGCAATGGCATAAGTGCCTAGGCTGACAATAAACACCTGAGTAAGCAGTTTACCTCCGTTGAAGAACATCTGCTCCGCCGCGAACGGCACGCCGATGAACATGATTCTCCGCAGCATGGTCAGAGGGATTCGGAATAGGTCACGAAAACGCACCCGCAGGGCCGTATCCACCTTGAACAGATACACCAGGGCACAAACCATACCTGCATACCGCGCGATATTAATCGCAAGCGTCATCCCCAGCACACCCATGTGCAACAGGTTAATGAAGACCACGTTCAGAATAACATACAGCAGGTTCATGATGAGCGACAGCATCAAAGAAGCCCGTGTCTTGCCCACACCTCGCAGAGCTCCGCATACCGCCTGAACCACCGCGATGCCCAGATATGAAATACTGCTGCCGATCAGGTAGATGCGGGCATTGTCCAGCACTTCGGGTGAGGCGGTTCCGAACAAAAGGTTCAATATAGGAGTATGGAAGCCCATCAGGAGCAGACCGATTCCCAAAGCGATCAGCGACACCGAAGCGACCGAAGCCGCCGTAGCCTGGGACACCATCCGGTCGTTTCCGCTCCCTTTATACTGCGCGACTACCACTGTCCCCCCGGTTGCAACCGCCACGAACACATTGATCAGAAAAATATTCAGCGAATCCACCATATTCACTGCACTGACCGCCGCCATCCCGGACGAGCTGATCATTGCGGTATTTACCAGATTAAGTCCAATAATGAAGGCCTGATCAATCAGAATTGGAATAAATAAAGCTATAATTTGCCGATAATCCATCCCCTCCCCAGAAAGATATTTCTCCAGCAATCTTTTCTTCTGAAGACTAGCCCGAAGCTGCATAACATATCACATTCTTTTCTGTAAAATGGAAAAAACTCTTCATCCGAAGAGCTTTTCAACAAATTATACCCATTATACCGTGGGCACTTTACATTCAGTTTACTATAGATACACTTTTAAGTCTTTAATCAGGAGTCAAAAAACAGCAACTGCCCTTCACATATTTGGAGAACATAAACTTCATCAGAATTATGCAGCTTCAGACCATAGAATCAATCGTTCATCAAAAGTATTGGCAAAAGTCTTTAAGCGGATTGCGTTATGCTTGATGATTATGATCGATCTTTGCATCTACGCAAGAAAAACGCCTGACGGCTTCCTTGGAGGTAGAGTAGAGTTACAAGCTGAGTACATCCGTAATTCCATAATCGTATCTATATACACCTTCGTAGTGAGGTTCCGAGAGACGGACCATATTGCACTTATTCCCTAATAATAAACCTATTCCCGGGTGACTTGGGGCGGATAACGGCGCTGGCTCGCTTACGTTACCATCAGCACATTGTATTTGGTTTTTCGCATACATTCGGCTCGCTTACGTTACCATCGGCACATTGTATTTGGTTTTTCGCATACATTCGGCTCGTTTACGTTACCATCGGCACATTGTATTCGATTTTTCGCATACATTTGGCTCGTTTACGTTACTGGCGGCACATTGTATTCGGTTTTCCGCATACATTTGGCTCGCTTACGTTACCGTCGGCACATTGTATTCGGTTTTCCGCATACATTTAGCTCGCTTACGTTACCGTCGGCACATTGTATTTGGTTTTTCACATACATTTGGCTCATTTACGTTACTGGCGGCACATTGTATTCGGTTTTTCGCATACATTTGGCTCGCTTACGTTACCGTCGGCACATTGTATTCGGTTTTTCGCATACATTTGGCTCGTTTACGTTACCATCAGCACATTGTATTTGGTTTTTCGCATACATTCGGCTCGTTTACGTTACTGGCGGCACATTGTATTCGGTTTTCCGCATACATTTGGCTCGCATACGTTACCGTCGGCACATTGTATTCGGTTTTTCACATACATTTGGCTCATTTACGTTACTGGCGACACATTGTATTCGGTTTTTCGCATACATTTGACTCGCTTACATTAGCGTCGGTACATTGTATTCGGTTTTCCGCATACATTCGGCTCGTTTACGTTACTGGCGGCACATTGTATTCGGTTTTCCGCATACATTTGACTCGCTTACGTTACCGTCGGCACATTGTGTTTGGTTTTTCGCATACATTTGGCTCGTTTACGTTACCATCAGCACATTGTGTTCAGTTTTTCGCATACATTTGTCCGTAAGCTCGACTAAAACATGCATTTCGAAGGATATAAGGT
>NZ_VTZR01000016.1:0-1071 GCF_008370385.1 Paenibacillus sp. B2(2019) | reverse complement strand
ATGGTGGAGGCTGAGGGGATCGAACCCCCGACCCTCTGCTTGTAAGGCAGATGCTCTCCCAGCTGAGCTAAGCCTCCATGTAAAGAAGCAACTCAATTATCATAACACAATCCAACCTGTAATGCAACATTTTATTTCAGAAGAACAATTACGTTTTAAAGAAATTGGTGACCCGTATGGGATTCGAACCCATGTTACCTCCGTGAAAGGGAGGTGTCTTAACCCCTTGACCAACGGGCCGTATTGAAAACAAAATGTTTTGACAACAAAAAAGATTATATCATGTATTTCGAAGTATAGCAATACCTAAATTAATATATTTTCACTTTTCTCCTATAATAGGCGTTAAAGTGATATCAAGCTTACTAGCTATCATCTTTACGACTCCTAGAGTAGTCAGGTTATTTGTGTCTAAATGGTCTTTGAATACGTCCTTATTAAGCCCTGTGAGGCATCTGTCGATCTATTGAACGGCCCACGAGTCATTCCCTTCACCTCTACCACCCAATCTCTTGAGCAGCGTCTCTCGTGAGGCACACAAAGTAAAATGATGAACCTCTAATCCCTCATTTATTAGATTACCAGCAATGTCCATCCAATATTCTGGATTAACTATGGTCATAGGTACGATAATTGTCCCACTATATTCGCTAGCTATGTATTTTAACATGGAATGGTTAATTTCACGCCAAAGATAATAGTCCTGAAAGTCACTTTTTGTCATCACATCGGGAATGTTTGCTCTTATGTAATACCCTACATTCTCTGGATCGTATACAAAAGAATCAGGAAGTCTGCGATGTAATTCATATGCAGTTTCTGTCTTCCCCGCACCAAAAGCTCCATTGATCCATATAATCAAGATCTTTATCCCCCATGAATAATCTATTAGTGACTCTATTAAACCACTTTATCATAAAAACCCTTACAAGCAAATTCACTCTACAAGGCACAACAAAAAGACCACTGTCGATTACTCAACAGTGGTCTTGCTTGCTTGGCAACGTCCTACTCTCCCAGGACCCTTCGGTCCAAGTACCATCGGCGCTGGAGGGCTTAACGGTCGTGTTC
>NZ_VTZR01000015.1:0-311684 GCF_008370385.1 Paenibacillus sp. B2(2019) | reverse complement strand
CCGAGTTGATGAGTCTCTTGTGATGTAGAACATCCTGCAATAATAAAAATAAGCAATACACTGAAAAACACCAGGGAATTCCAGTTCCTTATTTTTCCTTCTCCCACCTTTTTTCCACCTTTCAGCTCAACAATTTATCTTTTTGTCATTCTTACAAATCTAGGACCTGCTTCACCTATCTCAGCAAATCTGCATGTCGTTTTTTACCAATTTTATAAACTATCCCTCAAAATCTCTAGTGTAAATAAAAAAAACAGCCTTATAGCTCTTATCCTAGGCTGGGGCGTATGTTGTCTGAGCTTTTACGCTGATTATACATCTAATAACCATAAAGGTGATAACCCAGCATCAAATAATGACAGATTAGCTAATCATAGGACTGCTTAATTAAGCAAGAAAATCGTGTTAAACCCTAAATTATCCACACAAATTAAGGGCGACTTTCTTTGTGTGGATTACAATTAAAGTCGTTTAATCATTTATCAGCATATACACTATTTTAGCCATTTCTGCCCGCGTGACTTTACCGGGTCAAAACGAAGGTTAGCTTTGCCCTTCATTGTCCCAGCCCATTTCCGTGCTTGACAGCTTATTTTGCCCAAGAAGATACTTGGTCTTGGTCAGAAAATATACTGACCTGCCCGTTAGATTAATGAAGAAAAGAAAGCAGTTAAATACTTATCTAATCGGTAATCGGACCATCTTCTTGTCCTTTATGGTAATCGGGACAAGAACTTGTACCGATAAAACAAAAAATCCGCTAAAATAGCGACTTTCATTGAGACCATGTTTTTGTCCCTCGACAAACAAAGGCAGCCGATCACAATGATCAGCTACCCTCTTATTTTGATTGACCTATCGTTTCCCTTTATCTTAGCTTAATGGATCACATTCGTAGTCTTAATGCAACCTACCACTTATTCCATTAATCTCCCTTTACTTCATTATTGTTCGGAATTAATTCATACAAGGCACGAACATCACAACCGATGGAATCGGCGATCGATATGGCAATTTTGAGTGGCATCACTCTTTTGTTTTCAATAAAGTCGTAAACTCGTTCCGGTTTAAAAAGCAAATCTTTTGCCAGCCATTCCGCTGACTTTCCGGATTCCATCAATCGTTCATTCAGTAAACAACGTCCTAGTTCAAATTTCAAGAAGCGATGACCTCCCGCATAAGATAATACTTAACCTTAAGCGTTGTCCATTACCAGCATGAATATACTTTATAAAGGGTCCTATAACGATGAAGTTCCCCTTGCGTCTGCCCAATTTGTTGGGCGAGTTCCATCGCGGGCTTTTGTTTCCCGTTAGTTCAACCGTGTTAGACTCCGTAGAACTCTTTTATCTTCAGCCAAGACTCATACCAAAATGTTTTCAATTTCTTTGTCCCACCTGTCCAATTATGAACCTAGAAGTTAACGAATAATTCATTATAATGCCCGTTACTTTAATGTAAAAACGGCAAGCCGAATTTTCCTGTTCACGATTGATATATATGATGCATAATAGCACTGTGTAGAAAATCTGCTAAATCCTCATTGCTATATTGATTAAAGTAGTTATTGAATCGTGCATCGAATTTGTAAGTATCGGCAATGCAAGCCAGTAGCTCTGTATCACATGGCATGAATTGCATTAGATTTTTTTTCCACTCCTCGATTAATCGCTGAACTTCATCGGAGGAAGGATGCTGATCGACACAAGACGCAATTTGCTTGAATACTTCCTCCATCGATTGAAAACGTTCATCTTTTTCATCTTGTGAAAGTTTATCCAACGTTTCATTAAACACATTATACGCTTCAGTTTCACCATAGATGAATCTCGCCTCATTTGCATATTGTTCTTTTAATGGCAAAACGGAAGAATTGTTGAAAATTTGCAAATTACTAATATCATTCCCCGAAACGTATTCTTCGAGAGCAACCATGATGCTTTCTAGTCTTTGTTTTCTCGAAAATAAGGTTTGTCTCTGCTTCTTTAATATTTGATTCTGTTCTTGCCTGGTCAGCTTTAAAATGTCCGCAATTTCTTTCAAGGAAAAATCCAATTCCTTTAAGAACAAAATAGTTTGAAGTTTTTCCAAACTGCTTCGATCATATAAGCGATACCCTTTTTCCGTCAGATGTGTCGGTTTAAATAAATCAATCCTATCGTAATAATGCAAGGTCCGGCTTGTAATGCCTGTAATCTGAACAATATCTTTAACAGCTAATAATGGTTTCTTCATCCCAAAATCCTTTTACTTCGTCTAGTATTTGAGCAGCAGGTGTTATTGTGGCCTCAAAGATCGTTCTTCCTGTTTTTCTTAAATAATATTGGATTAAATAATATCCGCAAGCGTAGCCAGCACTATTAGGCATATTGACCGGTTCAAAGTTTTGAAGTTTGGCGATCTCGTCACCGTAAAGATACGGAGCAAATTTATCAAACCCTGTTAATTGCAATTGCTCTCTAAGGACAGGCTTTATGCGCCTGTTAAGTGTGTCTGCGTTTGTTTTCGTTACCCAAGGGCCGAGCAATTCTTCGCCAAACATGAACGTAGCATAGTTTTCAGCTAATCCTTCACTTACAATGAGCTCGCCCAAATTAACGGTGTGATCCCACTGAATAAATTGATATCGCACATTATGGTTGCATTCGTGCGCCAGCGCAGCCTTCATTCGAGAAATCGTGTACTCATTTGGCAAGAGTGTACCCCAAATAAACCCGGGAATGCCCCCAAAGCCGCTATATCCTTCGTTTATTGTTAAGGCACTGCTTTCCGGATTCCCTAGTTGAATGGTAAACAAATATTCGGATACGGGGAGACTTATTTCATGTTCTATAAATAGACGGAGGCTTTTCCTTACCGCGTGCTCACACTCTAACCAAAAAGAATCTGACGAAATCAACTCTATCTCAGGTGAAATCTGCTGGGTAATCTGATCAGGGGATCGATGCATTATACTATTAAACGTAACAACGTCAAAACCATTCGCCTCTTCAGCTCTAAAAGGGATCTGTTGAATTTGCCATTGTTTCATAAAGGGAGCCATCATTTCATTTCTGAATAATTCAAGTTTTTCCTCGGGCGAAGCTTGGGCAACTTTTTGATAAATGTGGTCTGAACGCAATGTTATTATGTTCATATCTCTCACTCCTAGTCGTTTATAGTGAGAATTATGCACTATGACCTAACGTCATAGTCAAGTGCTTTGGATCAAATACTGAAAATTAGGTACATGGTGCTCCATCAGATACCTCCAAGAATGAGTTAAATAATGATTAATTAAATCTACTAATCT
Organism: Paenibacillus sp. B2(2019); assembly: GCF_008370385.1. Lineage (NCBI taxonomy): Bacteria > Bacillati > Bacillota > Bacilli > Caryophanales > Paenibacillaceae > Paenibacillus > Paenibacillus sp. B2(2019). The sequence goes on along the minus strand of NZ_VTZR01000015.1, from coordinate 308,392 downwards.
TCAACATACTCTTAAAACTTTCCTGCCCGTTAGCTTAATGAAATTGCATGGAAACATAGTTAGATACTTTTCTAATCGGTAATCAGCTCATGTTCTTGTCCCTCGATAAAAATAATAAGTTGTCTGAAATAAAAAACCACCCGCTTTTAGTACGCAAGGTGGCTAGGTTTAAACAATTTTTAATCTGATTTGATATTCTTACGGAAGTCGGACTATCATACCAAGTGTTTAGTGCTTGAACATTCTGATTCAAGCAGCAAAGCCAAATTATTTTAAATATTTTCCTGTGAAAGAATGTTTCGCTTAAATGAATTATATAGGTTTCGCCTCAAATATAATTTTGCTACCCCTGCCACCGCCATCAGGCCCCATGTCGATAATCCAATTCACCTGACTGATGACGTCAAGGTTATGCTCGATAACGATGACTGTATTGCCCTTGTCCACGAGCCGGTTCATAATTTACCACAGCCCCGGTGAATCATTATTTCAAAGGTATAACCATGTTCCACGTATCAGAAGCGTCCTTAAAACCATCACTGCCGTCCGAGACGGCCGCGAACAAATGAGTCGGCTTGCCGTTCTGGAACAACAGGAACGGCCGCTCCAGATTGCCCAGCGTCTGCACCGTGCCGTCATCCCAACGCACCGTCCGGGAATAGCCTTGCGGCTGCCCATGCAAGCTCCATTTCAGTCCGTCCGGCGACTTGGCGTAGATGCCGCCGTATTTTTCTCCGCATAGATGCCCTTCCATATCTTTGGCGATCAAATTGTATCCTTCGTTTGTTTGCCAGATGAAAGGGTCTTCGATATGGAACGACTCTGGAGGAAACACCGGCTCGTCACTCAGCACCCGGTACAGCCCCTCGTAGTGATCCGCATACGCAACGCCAATCGTCATGCCGCCATGCAGGTTGCCTTCGTAGTGACGTGCCTTGTAGATCAGCAGCACGGAACCGTCCTCCCTGACACACGGAGCCGGATTGGAGGTCAGAAAGCTATCGAATCGGCCGGGATGTGTTGGCAATATCGGTTCGTCCGCTCTGCGCCACGGGCCCAAAACGCTGTCCGCTATAGCCAGACCTACCCGTTTGTTCGCCCGCGCCACGATGCATTGAGGATCGGTTAACCCGAAATTCCCGGGCGGCTCTGGATCGCTTAGCGGATGGGTCGAACCCGTATAATAAAGCAAATATTTGTTGTTGTGCTTGACGATATGGGGGTTGTGCGTGCAGCGTCCGTCCCAATATTCCGCTCCCCTCGCCGGAAGCGCCACCTCGCAGAATCGGTACGGTCCCTCGGGGGTATCCGAGTCTGCCCTGACAATCTCTGAAGCTGTCATCCAGCCGGGATGCATCGGCAGTGTCTTCGGCCAGCGCGAGGCAAACATATGGTATTTGCCGTCCTCGCCCTGCACGACGGAACCGCACCATACCCAATAACCTTCCATACGGAAGCCGCCGCCACGCGGAGCCGGCAACATTGTGCTAGTATGCATGTACAGTCACCTCGTTTTTTCCCGCTGCTCCATAATTGCTGTGAAACATGGTCTCCCATCCTTCCAAATGAAGTGAATAACAGGACTGCTCCATACATCAATGGATCGACATAGTCATGCCGGCGAACCAACCGCCGGCACGCTTGCACATATATCGATCCTAAGGCGTATTCAGCCCCACATCGTCGGCCGCTAGCGGGCGATTCAGTAGAGGCGCGCCGGAATATTCGTCCGCCCCCACATCTGCTGTCGTCCGCATTTGACCGTCCATATCCGCCAGCACGAACGCGTATGTCCCCACAGCTGCAGCAATTGCCGGGCTGCTTGCGGACAGTTTCTGAATGCCGTTCACCGCAGTCAGCAGCGGATTGATATTTCGGATCTGTTCCGAGCTGCGCGATATGTTGCTAATAGTGCTGCCAAACCCGATATTACCTTGGAACAGCGTATTCGTTGTCGCCGCCTCGTAATAAAGCGTGCCGGTGCTGTTGTATACGATATTGTTCGCCACGACGGAATCCTGCGGAGCATACGCTTTGCCCGAGCCGATGACGATACCGGTTTTGCTGTTTACAATCGTATTGTTGACGATAAGCGCCCGGTAAACTTTCCATTGTTTGCGCAATTGTTCGACCGTCGGACTTGGAGGGGAGCCTCCAGTACCGCCGTCAAAGTCTCCGTTAGGCAAGTAGATTGCTTCGCCAGTCAAATTCTCAAAGTAGTTGTTATAAATCTTATGGTCATTGCCGAACATCCGGATGCCTTCCTGATCCGACTCCACGCCGTCCCCGAGGAAGAAGTTACCATATACGCTGTTGTTATGGCCATGCCGCAGCGTCAGGCTGCCCTTGGAAGTGCGGAATGTATTGAAGCGCACCGAATTGCTGCTGCTCTTGACCGATATGATTTCCGGCTCTCCATCGCAATTCTGAAATACATTGTATTGTATCGTATTATAGCCGTGGGAGAGCGTAAGTCCCGACAAGCCGAGACGAATTGTCTCTTTGCCGTTAGCTACCCATGGGCCTACATCATGGAAATAGTTGTATTCGATAATATCGTATTGCGAAATTTGACCTGAGCCATCCTGTCCTTCGTAAGCGATCAGCGGTTCGGTGTCGCTCTTCAGTCCGAAGTCGTTCCGGTCGATGCGGTTATGATGGCTGTTCGTGCCGCGCACTTGCAGCCACATCAGGCCGCTCCCCGAGCTGGGAAGCGCAAACGTATTACGGGTCAGCCGCGCATGGTGCGAGCCTTCCAACACCACTGCGCCATTGCTTGTGTTCGTAAACTTTAATCCGTCCAGCACCACATGCGAGGAGTTCTCGACGCGGAAGCCTGACGCTCCCGAGATGATAGCCTGACCGCGGTTTTTCGCTTTAATGACGATTGGCGCGTTGGCAGTGCCGTTTTTGTTCTGAACAGCAAACGGGCTTGTACGCGAATACGTGCCGTTTGCCAACACAATCGTTTTACCCGCCGTAGCGGTTGCAAGCTCGGCAGCCAACTGCGTGGAAGTGCTAACTTCGACGACCGTCCCTTCGCTACCGCTGCCGCTTGAATCGCTACCATAAATTTCGACCTCGGCAAAGCTGTTCAAGGCGTTCACCGAGTTGCCATGGCCAACAATACGAACGTAGCGGACGGGGGCAACATCGGCAAAATCAAACGTCTGCAAGCTGTTGCTCATACTGCTGACCGCTCCCGAAAGCACTGTACTGAAGTTGTAGCCATCATATGAAGTCTGGATATCAAAAGCGAAAGTTCGCTCCGCCCCGTCGGTGAAGGCGATCTTCACGTATTCCACACGCTTGCTCGATCCAAAGTCGTATTGGACCCACTCCCCTTCGCCATTCGCTGACCAGCGTGTGTTAAGATCGCCGTCGATTGTATACGCGACGATATTGCCGTCATCTCCGCTGGCCATAAGTTGTGGCACAGTAATCGCCAACTTGCTTGCGCCTGGCGGAGATCCGCTCGCGGTGCCGTAGAGTTCAACTTCAGAATAGCTGTTCCACAGGTTGGAGGAATTGCCGTGCCCAACGATCCTCACATAGCGGGTAGAATCGACATCCGGAAAATCGAACGTTTGCAGACCTTCCACAAGGCTGCTCACAACTCCGCTGCTGACGGTCGTAAAGGTTGAACCGTCCGTAGACGTCAAAATATCAAAAGTAGAAGTGCGGCTTGACCCATTCAGAAATGCAATTTTGATGAAAGACACTTTGCGATTTACGCCCAAATCGTACTGGATCCATTGCATGTCGCCATTCGCCGACCAACGTGTTAAGAAATCGTTGTCCACCGTGTTGGCTGGAACGTTGCCGTCATCTCCGCTCGCCGTCACGTCGGAGCTGCCAATTGTGAACTTCGTATCAGCCGCACTTGCCGTTCCTGGTATTAACACAACAAGCATACAGATCAAAATAATGAACGTCATACATTTGGTTCCCATAATTCATTTTCATCCTTTCTATTATGAAATGATGGTTATTGAATCATTCCCTTCGTTCCGTCCGGCACCTCCTCTCAAGAATACGAAAGCCGGGAGGAGCTTCCTGTCCTCCCGGCTTCGTGATTACGGCCTTTGATCCCGCTTAAAAAACATGCTGGCTCCAGCCTTTGCTCTTCGCCAAAGCTTCGATATAATAGTAATCGCCGTAAATCAGCGATACGTTGATGTTGGTATTGACTGGCTTATGACCGGTTGCGCCGAGCAGGATGCCTTCATACTCCGGCTTGTCGAGCGCACTGTAGTTGTTCGACAGCGAGCGAAGAATGCGCGTGGCCGCGCGCTGATATAAAGCGGCTTCCTCAGGAGCCACCTGCGACGCGATATCGATCAAGCCAGATGCTGCGCAGCTCGCCGCTGAGGTGTCGCGCGGCTCGTCCGTCAAGTCGGTCGCCGCACGGAAATCCCAATGCGGCACATCGTCTTCCGCCAACGCGCTGATGAAATAATGCGCCACCCCCTTCGCCGCATTCAAGTAACGTGCTTCTCCCGTAAAGCGGTAAGCGCAGCTCATCCCGTAGAGTGCCCAAGCTTGGCCCCGCGACCAGGACGATTGCGGTGCGAAGCCCTGTCCGCCGTCATAACGCTCCACTTCGCCCGTCTCCGGATCGAAGATAACGATATGATGCACCGAGCCGTCGCCTCGGATGAATGAGCGAAGCACCATATCTGCATGGGCGACCGCAATATGCTTGAAGCGCGGATCATCGCTTTCTTCACTCGCCCAGAACAGAAGCGGCAAATTCATCATCGAATCGATGATCGACCAACCTGTCTGGTTGCGGGGCCAGGCTCGAATGAACTGTCCTGCCGGGTTGTACCTGCCCGCCAGATAGTTGGCGGCGAACAGCCCGCGCCGCCTAGCGTCCGGGTCGCCGGTCAGCTTGTAGCGGATAACCGATGTCGGCAGGAACTGAAAGCCAACATCGTGGTGGAAGTGGTTGTCCCGCAAGTAACATTGCTCCATGCGTTCGTCCCAAGGCTCCGCCTCCTCCCGATAACGTTGCTCGCCGGTCATATCGTACAGAATCCACAGAATGCCCGGCCAGAAGCCTGAAATCCACTGATCCACTTTGATCTGGTCATATTTTCCCGCCGCCGAAACATGCGGCGCTTCTGTCCAGCCTGCTTCGATCATATGATCAACTTTAATCTTCACTTTATCCCACCAAGCCGACAGCTCGGATGGTTTCAGTTTCACATTTTCATTGCTCATCTCTGAATTCCACCCCTTCTCCTAACCTTTAATGGCACCGATCAAGGCGCCTTTCACGAAATATTTTTGCAATAGCGGATAGACCAGAAAAATCGGAAGGGTTGCTACCATAATCGTGGCGTATTTCAATGTCTCGCCCAATATGATGATCTCATCCTGGGAGGCTCCTTCCGCCATGGAGTTTGCCTCGCCAATAATCAAAATTTCTCGCAGGATCAACTGCAACGGATACAGCGACCGATCCTGAAGGAAGATCATGGCGTTAAACCAGGAGTTCCAGTGGCTTACTCCGTAATACAGGCCTACCACTGCAAGCACGGGCTTGCATAGCGGCAGGAAGATGCGGAACAGAATGCCAAAGTCGTTGGCGCCGTCGATCTTGGCCGACTCTTCCAGTGCATCCGGCACTGCCTCGAACGATGTTCGCATGATAATGAGGTTAAATGCGCTTATTGCGGTAGGCAGGATCAGCGCCCACAGTGTGTCCGTAATGCCCAACCCTCTGACCAGCAAGTAGAACGGAATTAATCCACCGCTGAAAAACATGGTAAATACGATAAACAACGTAAGCTGCTTGCGATATTGCAATGTTTTTCTGGACAAGGCGTATGCGGCAAAAGAAGTAAGCAGCAAATTGAGAGCCACGCCTACAATGACAATAAATAATGTGTTGCGGTAGCCGAGCAGGATCATCGGGTTGCTGAATACCGCCTCATATGTTTCAAGCGAGAAGCCCAGCGGCTTCCAAAGAATGCCCTTATGCGCCATCATCAGCGCTGGTTCGCTGAATGAAGCAAATGCCACGTATAGAATTGGGTACACTGTTACAATCATGAGCGCGGACAAAAACAACGTATTGCAAACCCGGAATATATGTTCACCCAAGCTTACTCGCATGCGAACCCTCCTCTACCACAAACCCGTATTGTTCAACTTCCGGCTTATCCAGTTGGAGCCGATAACAAGCGCGAAGTTAATCACGGAGTTGAACAATCCGACAGCGGAGCTGAAACTGAATTGAAAATCTTGAAGCCCGATCCGGTACACATACGAGGAAATGACATCCCCTGTCACATAAGTGGTCGGGTTGTACAACAGAATAACCTTCTCGAAGCCAACGCTCATAATTCGGCCAATGTTCAGGATGAGCAATATAACGAAAACGGGAAGCAGACCGGGTAGAGTAATATGAAGCATCTGCTTCCAGCGTCCACCCCCGTCGATCTTGCAAGCTTCATATTGCTCGAGATCGATCGCAGACAGCGCGGCCAAATAAATAATTGTACCCCAGCCTATATGCTGCCATATATTCGACGAAACGAAGATTGTCCGGAAAAAAGACGGCTCCAGCAGCATCGTAACCCGCTCACCACCGAAAAATGCGATAATATCGTTGATGACGCCGTCACTGCTCGTAAAATCTTTGATCATGCCGCAAATAATGACAAGCGAAATAAAATGCGGCAAATAAGTAATCGTCTGTACCGAACGCTTGAACAGTGCATTTTTCACCTCATTAAGCAACAAGGCGAGAATAAGCGGAGCGGGAAAACCGAAAATGAGATCGTACAAGCTAATCATCAGAGTGTTTTTTAACACCCGCCAAAAATACATCCCGCCAAAAAAGTCTTTGAAATGCTCAAGTCCTACCCACGCGCTGCCCCCGATTCCAAGCCGGGGGTTAAAATCCTTGAACGCAATAATCGAACCGTACATCGGGAAATAATGAAAAATAATGAAATATAACAAAACAGGAGTAAGCATCATGTACAAATACTTGTTCTTAACCATGTCTTTCGCAATATTAAGCGGCAGACGACCGGTATGCGTGACTTTGCTGCGTCCCAGCTTCAATTGAGCCATCTCCTACTCCTCCTATCCAAATCCAGCATTATCGGCAGGGGATGGCTGCACCATTCCCTTACCCCACGGCAGCCTGCAGCCAGCCGTGGGACGATACATGGAGTTATCTGTTGTTGTAGCGATCCAAAGCGCCTTGATAGATGTCGATTACATCACGAATCCCCATATCTTCCAGCTGCTTCACAAAGCTGTCGAACTTGTCGAGCGGCTCGTTGCCCATTACAAATTTGATGAACATTTCTTCCAGATACGTGTTGATTGCCGTCATCGTCTGCGCTACCTTCTTGCTCTCATCTACAGTAGGCGTAATGAACGCGGGCAAAATATGTTTCGCCGCATCGGTCTCCGACCAAATCTGGACCGCCTCGTCCTGTTGTGGGAATGTGTTGGTCGTTTTTTGCTCATGCATCGGAAATGGACCGTTTGGAACCGTATACTGCGCCAACATCTGCTGTGAAGTGTACTTATCGTTTTTTACGATCATATCGGTAAATTTCGGAACGCCGTTGTCCATCGTGTAGCTTTCGCCTTCAACGCCAAAGTTGTACATCATGGTTCCTTGCTCGCTAAATGCGAAGTCCAGCCATTTTACGATCGTTTCCAGGTCTTTTGCCGATGTCGTCACGGCCGCGCTTGCTTTCGGGTTATATTTGAAATCGCGCTGTCCGGTGAACGGTTTTTCGCCTGCTTTCAATACCGGATAAGGAGCCGCTACAAGATCAAAAGCCGGATTTTGGGCTTTTCCGGACTCCAGCCATTTGCCCATGCCGCCGCCCAGCAGGAACACAGTCGCGCCGGACTCGCCGTTCAGAAGCCGTTTATCCAGTGTGTCGCGCTCGACGATCGGGAAGTCTTTATCAATCAGCCCTTCGGAATACCACTGGCGGAACAGCGTCATAACATCCTTGTATTGCGGATCTAACGGACCGTATTTAACTTTGCCTTGGTCGTCAATATAGAAGCCGTGCGACGTTTTGTATGCGTCGAAGAACGCGTCCTGCAAATTCATTTTGTTCGCGTATAGCGCCGTCAGCGGTGCTACGGCGCCTTTTTTCTCTTTGAACGCAGTCAGAACCTTATGCCAATCGTCTATCGTTACAGGCAATTGCAGACCTAGCTCATCCAACCAATCTTTGCGCAGCATTGGTCCGCGGAAGACTAATCCTTCCTCGTTTCGCACCATCGGGAAGACGTAATATTGGCCACTGTCGGTTTTCACCATTTTATCCAGCTCTGGATTAGCTTCCAGCATCTTCTTCAGGTTAGGCGCATATTGGTCGATCAAATCGTTTAGCGGTACGATAACCCCGTCTGAAATCGCCTTTTCCGGTCCACCCGGATAAATACTCCAGTCGTACTCCAGCACATCCGGCAGCTTGCTGGAAGCCAGCAACAAATTAAACTGCTCTTCAGCTTGACTTTCGGTCGGATGGATGTAGTTCACTTTCACGCCGGTAGCTTCTGCAATCGCCTTCCCGATCGGCGCTTCCGCCAGATTCGTTGTAAATGTAATCAGGTTTCCGTTGATTGGAGCCCAGTATGAGAAAGTATCTTTCGTATCCAGCGGATACACCGGCATATCCGATCCCTCGTTGCCTTTGCTTACGCCATCGCCGCCCTTATTGCTGACGGCGCTTTGAGTCGGCTCTGTCTTATCCTTGTTTCCAGAGCCCCCATTACTGGAGCATGCGGTTAACAACAATGAAAGTACCATTGCGATCCCCAGTGTGAGCTGCAGCCTCTTATGAGTCTTGACGTTGCGATTTTTCGCCATTGTGCCCTCCGTTCTTTTCGTCTCGAATAAGTTGGTGTGAATACGCTTTCAACATATCGTTAATCCGGTGCCGCAAGCTATCGTTAAAACCTAAAATATACTGCAATTTCTCAAAAATGAGGGTAACAAAACCGTATGTTTGCTACTTTTTCTTGAAAAGAAAAGCCCTAGAGCTACTTGACTTCCCTGTAGCGCCCGGGCGTTATTCCTTCAAATTTTTTGAATATGCGGTGGAAGGTATTCACATCGTTGTAACCAACCTTCAGCGATATTTCGCTGACCGTATATTTCCCGCCGATAAGCAGCAATTTGGCCTGCACCAGCCGGGTCTTGTTAATATAATCGAGCAGAGATTCGCCGGCAAGTTCCTTGAACAGTTTGGAAACATACGACGGCGTCATGGAGAAGGCTTCCCCGATCATCGAAATGTTCAGGTTCTCGTCCTGGTAATACTCGTTGACATATTTCATGACCTTATCGATTAGCGGATTGCTGCAGTATTCGCGGTTGTTATTAACGTAGCCGCACAGAAGCTCTAGCATATCGTAAAGCTGGCTGCGCATCTCCCCTACCGTCTGGCATTGCATCAGGCGTTCGATGGCGCGCACTCCGTCAGGCATATCCGGCTTGCCCGCGATGCGGATTTCGCCGATTACTTTTTGCAGCGTAGCCATTAGATCGAACATGAGACATTTGGCAGTATGAAAAGGAAACGGCTCCGTCGTCACATTTTTCTGAATGATCTCCCCGACGAAGGCTTTCGCCTTATCAAGCTGCCCTTCGCGAATCATAACGATCAATTGCTGCTCGGCCTTGAGCGGATAAAAATAACCACCTGGAGCAGCCCCTAGGTTGTCGTTGCCGCTCAGGTCCCCATAATGAATAATGCCCCCGCTGCCTGCAATGATACGGTATTCCATCGCCTCAATCGCTTCCTGAAACGCCTGGAAGATGCCATATTCGCCCTCCTGTTGTGCGCTGATGGCAGCGGTCAACTGGACATGGGCATGATTGGAGATGAACGACATCGTTTCTTCCGCGATGTGCCCCAGCTCCCCCCGCTGTTCCGTCGGCGATGCAAGCTGATGGTTGACGATGCAGGCGAGCAACTCCTGGTCCAGCTCTACCGCATAGGCGTTTACTGACTTTCGCGCGACCTCCTCGACCACGTTGGCGATCAGGAATTGCAGCAACCGCTTATTATGGACCTGATCCTCATCCTTCCGATGGAACTTGCCGAAGTGCTCGATGCGCAGCAAAATAACAGAGAATCCGCCCAGCGGGAAACGCAGATCATAGGCTGAGAACGATTCGTGCAACGGGATATGGCTGTCGAGTTGCCCCTTCAGCAGCCGCTGCAAAAAGTGCGATCTGAGTGTATTGTTATGCTGATTCAGCTTGTAATGAAGCTCCTCCTTCTCATGGAAGGTGCTGCTCAGCGCCTGCTCCAGAAAGGAGTATTCATTGGAGCCGCGATCAAAGGTAAAACCCGCCTTGAACGACAAGCTCTGGATCAGGGCATGGATCGGCAGGTAGTTCCGTTTGAGGAGCCAATACGTCACGCCACCGCCAACAATAAGGCAAAGCAAGATGCTGGCGATCGTCAATTGCTCTACCACGTTCATCTTCTGGTGATATACGTTCGCCGGCAGCGTCATCACATATTTCCATCCCGTAATGGATGAGGTTGTGTAGGATGCAACAAGCCGGCGACCGGCAGTCTCGATCTCAAGTTGTCCCGATTCTTTCGACATATCGCTGTATAATAGAGCAGGTTCCGACAGCGACTCGCCCGTAGACGCAATGAACCGGTTGTCTTCATCCAGAATAAAGATCGTACCTTTCTCAGGCGCCGAAGCTTGCTCTAGCAGCTTACTGCGGTCAATCATGAACAGCAAGACAGCTCCAGGTTGATTCATGATTGTCGAGTTCACATTTTGGGCATACATGACCGTAGGCCGCCACTCATTCTCTTCAGACACAACAACGGAGTGGTAGCCTTTAATGTACCCTTGGTCAAAATATTCTCGTAACGACTGGAACGGCATATGCTCTTCAAGGCGAATATGGTCGTATAACGCTTCGATGTTCATACGGTTGTTGCGGGCGATGACCGTATCGCTATTTTTGTAGTAAATATAAATACCTTCAAGATAATCGTTAGCGATTTCGTATACGCGCAAATCATTAGCGATTTGGTATATATCGTAGTGGTCCGAATCAGACAGATTGGTATCGGCCGAGATAAATGCTGCGATTCGCCTGTTGAGGCTCACCTCGAGGCTTAGATTCTCGATTCCTTTGAACTGGCTATCTATGGCTTGCTCCATCTGAAGAAGAATAGATTGGTTGGCACGGTTAATTTCAGCCTTTACAACGTTCAGCGTCGCGCCGTATATAACGCCGCTGATCAGAATGGGCACGAGCAGCACCGAGACGTAGGAAAGCATCCAGGTCATGTATACGCTGCGATTTTTATGCCGGAGCTGCTTCAGATAGATTGTCCACCGGTTTCGAGTTTGGGCCATAGGTTCTCCTCCATGTTAGCTTTAGTCGGAATCGGGACCGACGTCAATTCTTGTCAGAATAGCCGGACAACGAATATCCGCGACATCCGCTTTATGATTGTTAATACAAACCGCCGGAGACGGCCGATATTCATAGATGGCCGGCTGCTCCTTGCCGCATATTCGATTGTAAGCGATTACACATTGCTCCGGCGCATAAGGAATCCGCTTGCCGAGCGTAATGCCGTGACGACAATTGACAATCGTATTATTCACTACACTGGCTCGATAGACGCGCCAATGTTTCCTCAGTTCCTCCTGCGTCGGCGCCTCGGGATAGCCGTCTGATCCGCCATCGTAGTTGCCGCCGTCAATGAGCAGCGCATCCAACGTCAAGTTTTCCATATAGTTATCAAAAATGTGATGGTCGTTGCCGTAAATGCGAAATCCGCCCATTTCTTCCTTCACGCCATCGCCGATAAATACATTATTATGAAAGCGATTTCCATGTCCGTGACGCGCTGTCACTTGGCCGGCGGAGTTAAGGAACGTGTTGTACCGAACTGTATTATAGCAGCTTTTTACCGAAATAATCTCGGGCTCTCCGTCGCAATTTTCAAACAGGTTGTGTTGAATGGTAATATAGCCGTTCGAGAGAGAGATGCCGGACAGGCCGAGCCGGATCGCTTCAAGCCCATTGACGACACGCGGGCCTATATGATGAAAATAATTATATTCAATGACATCATGCTGCGAGATTTGTTCACCGTCGCCATCAAAAATAACGAGCGGCCCGAGGTCGGCTTTTGGCCCGAACTCGTTGCGTTCGATCCGGTTCCAGCCGCTGCCGCTTCCCAGCACAGACAGCAGGCTATACTCCGCTCCAACCTGTCGCGGCTCAAATCTATTCCGTGCAATCCTCACATGCCGCGAACCGTCCAGAATGATAGATTCGCGCTGCTCGACCAGGAAATGCAGTCCCCATACCTCTACATAAGCAGAGTTCAAGATGCGTATACTTGATTCTCCAGCGATTATCGCTTTTCCTTTATTTACAGCGCGAATGCTTAATATTGTGGTGTCCGATCCTACTTTGCCTTCAATAATATAATCTTCATTCCGTTCGTAAACGCCGTCTGCCAACAAGATCGAAGAACCAGGTTCTGCCCGGCCAATGGCTGCCGCCAACTCGTCGCTACTCGATACCCAATAAATAGTAGTCATTTTCCCACCTGCTTCCTATAGAATAGACGGATATGAACCGCAGCCTCTTCAGGATCATATCCGCAACTTCACAACCTCTAGTATGAAAGATACGTTTCCCATGCCATAGTGTAAAAAAATGAAGCAATCATAAAAATGTAAACTGAGGCGCAAAATGAGCGGGAATTACCGCCTTGCAAGCTGTAAATCGCAACCTGCCGGTGTACAATAAATGAGAAAGGACGTATCCCGACACCAAATCGTGGATACGTCCCCATTGTTGTTGCCTGCTCTGCCGCCCGCTTACCCGAAAAAGAAGTACGCAACCTTCATCTCTTCTTCTTTCAACAGCAACTTTTGTGCCGCTTCGAGCAAAGGCGTGCGGTCATAGACAAGACTTTTCATCGCTATTTTGCCATCGGTAATCGTAAAATAGTGCGCTTCTTTCGATGGATCGTCGCGACGGCGGTAGGACACGCTTCCCGGATTCAGCCACAAACTGTCGTCACTCAAATAATGAATGCATCTGCGATGCGTATGTCCGAAAATAATGCGGCGATATTCTTTGGCCTCAATTGTCCTGACGTTGCGTTCCGCCCAGAAAGCATCGTACTTGGGCAAGCTATCAATCGTCAAATAGTTTTCGTACAGATGCTGCATTGTATAGCTATAGCCGTCCATCTCGAATGTGCGGTAGACCGGTATGCTTTCGAGGAAGGAAATTTCCGCTTCGCCGAGCAGCCTTGCATTGTAATGCGCCCACTTGATCTCATCCTCCGCCACATCGTGACCGCTATTGCCGTTTCGGTACAGGTCGATAATAATGTCGTCATGGTTGCCGCGCACACAATTCGCATCGTTCTTATGCACCCATTCGATAACTTCCCGCGGGAAAGGCCCGTAGTCTACAAGATCTCCCGCGCAATAAATCACGTCACAGTCGGATTCTGCTTTGCGGATCGATTCCAGCGTTTTGACGTTGCTGTGAATATCCGAAATAATTAAAGCTTTCATAATCGATTCAACTCCTTAAGATTCAACATTCTCAGCAGTACCGTCACCACATCCGCCCACGTAGCTGTATCGCCTGGCATGAAATGGTCCCGCGGCAGTCGCACCTCAATGATTCCGGCGGCAGACGCCAAGGAAACAGCCTGCCTTTCCCAGTCGGGGGTGTCTGCACTGTCCGCAAACCACTGCGGCGCTAGGACGCCGTCCACAACATTAGCCGGGACATAATTGGAGGCTGGTTGCGACGAATTGGCCGTAACGGAACATGCGTGTAACCCTATTTGATCATTCCCGTCAATCGGTAGCCTTCGGACAATATTCAGGCTGTGGACATTGCGTATCAGGCTGTTCTCTTCGTTTTTTAATTCCATGTTCAATCGGTTCACCCCCGGCAAATGCGGAATGCTGTCTCCCGAAGACAGCAGCAAACACTCCGACATTCGGATTTAAGTGTTCTCCCATTTGTCGAGTGCACTCTCCCTCCTTTATATAAAAAGATGAAACCTTGATAAATCGTCAAAAGCTAAAATCGCCCTCAAATATTCTAACTTCTTATCTCCAATTTTTGGAATGAACATCAAATCTTAAAAAAGTCACTCACATCTCACGAATATGCATAGAAACATCTTTGGAGCTATTTTTATATACAGCATTCAATGTTCTTAAAACAAAAGTATCAACAACATGATCCTTTTCATTTGGAGAAATAAACAAAACGACATCCGACCTTAGATGTTTTAGCAAGATTTCATTTTCGCAACTCCCTATGTTTATTTTAATTATTATGTTTCTTGCCCTGGTCATATATTGCTTGAAGCCAATTTTGTAGTATAGTTGGGGACCCGCCAACATTTTAACGAAAATATACGCTTAGCCCTGAATCGCGTCCAGCTTGGTGTATTCTCATACTCTTAGGTGGTCCGGGACGTGTCACGAGCGGACGCAACGAAACGTATTGGACAATCATTCGGCAACATTAACGCGGTACTGTATTAAATGGTTATGATATAAAAAAAGCTGTCGAGACTTCTTGACAGCCGTGCCGCGATTATCGCGGTTTCTATATGTTGCGTGTTTGTTCTTCACTCCCACCAATGCTTCATTTCACTGAATCCAACGTCCCATAGTTTAGCGTTCCCGGAAACGATAATCGTAATTTCGTTCACCTTGTCATAAAATGGTATATTTAAAGGTTCTGCTCCATTATTATATTGTTCATTGTACTGATAATGAACTCTTTGGTTTCCATCTACCAATATAGTGAGTTCTCCCTTGGAATCTCCCTTGTCTGGAATGCCAAAATAAGAATAGAACGTCACATCTTTTTTGTTCCCCAAGATGTAGGTGTATGATTTTCTTTTATCCCCTTCACTGTAATACACGTTCATTTTGGGTTCTATTTTCTTGCCTGCTACGGTGAAACTTGGAAGATTTTCAGTCATAGGCATGGTTCCATTCATTTCTTTCACATCGTGTAATGCTTGAATTGGGCTTTCTCTTTTCGCTACAACATAATTGATGGTTTCCGAGATCACGATTACTCCAACAAGAAGAACACCAATAGATAGGGCTGAAGCAATAAGCTTTTTATAAGAAATTTGTGAAGAACATCCAACTTTATAGGCGATAAATCCTATCGCTGCACCTAATGTATTGGATATAACATCATCTACATCAAAGCTGCCAAGATGAGTTAAAGCCTGCATCGTTTCCAGAACGAGAATCGTCAAGACAAAAAAGGATATGAACTTCCCAAAACTGGAACGATACAACAGAGGAATTACTACTCCAAAAGGGATAAAGGCAGCAATGTTTCCAAAGTTGAATACCCATGAAAAAGTTAGTTTTGGAAATCGAAGTGGAACTCCTTCTGGAACAAGTATAAATGTGTATCCATAATCGCTGTTCCAATGATCTAATCTACTGAAAGCAAAAAACATAAAATATAATATCAACAGCGTGTACAAAATTGTTCCTACAAAGAGGAGTTTCCGTAATTTCACTTCCATAATATCTCCTTTAATAATTCATCGATGGGTTTAGTATATCTTCCCAAAATGACATTAAAGTGACATTGAAGTGACATTTTAGTCACTTAAACGCTTATTAAATGATTTGTTTGTAAAATTGAATCCGAAATCATGCCTTTATTCATCCCACTCTGGACATGAATACCTCCATCTTTCTTGGTTTAATGCTGTGAGCCATCGAAAGACCAATGTTAATCCTACCCTCTCTAGCATTCTTTTCTTATAAAGCGTAATTGGGACCATGTTTTTGTCCCTCGACTATTGTTGTCTGATGACAAGAATATAGTCCGATTACCTCTATATCTCTTCTTTCTCTGCATACAAAAAAGGCTGATCTTTAACAAATAAAAGATCAGCCTTTTTCTAATTGTCCTTTTTAAGAATTTAATCCGAATCTATGTTTAATCATCGTCGTAGTATAGTCTTATTCAACTAAAGCACCCGCTAGTAGAAGAGCAACACTAATAAATTATACAAAGAATGAATAATAATTACTGACCAAAGAGAATTACTTTTCTTATATACAAACCCAAATATAATACTCAACACATAAACTGTTAATATGGAACTTAGAATATAAGGGAATTCAAACAGACCTTTATAAAACCAAATAGGAAAATGAATCGATACAAAGAGTAAAGCTGTAACTGTATTTGCTATCCAGAATCTAAAAGAATCCATAAGTTTTCTTAATAAAAAACCTCTAAAGACAATTTCCTCAGTAATACCAACCAATAGAATAGTATTAAGCCATCCGTTAAATCCTATTTGAAAATCGATATTATTATTTAAAACGATAAGATTTATTACAAAATAGTATAATATCAAGGCTAAGGATACCCAACCTGTCCATTTTAGACTTTTTCTAAAGTTATGATGTAACTGTAAATAGGAAAATGGTTTACTTTTTTCCATAATTATAACTAATAAAATAACAGGAATGACCCAAATAACTATTTTAATAGTGGCTGATGTTATAGCTCTTGGAACGGGTTCCATCAAATCTAAATATTGAACCAACCATAATTCTCTGATACACCATAGGGCGTAAAATATTATGAAATATACCCAAATATAATTTTTATTTACTTTGAATTCTATCAGATACTCCTCCTTTACTTCTTCGACAATCCTGCCCCGTTAGTTGAATAAGATATAATTATTTAAAAAAACTAGGCATCTCGTTTACGGTAAAATACAATAGCTACTGTAATAAAGCTCAGTGTCCATAACATTGAAATACCTGTCCCTTGCATTGGTGTAAGGACACTTATTTCATCAGAGGAAGACGGCATATACATATAAGATCCTGCCGTATCCGGAAAATAATTTAAAAAATTTTTATTACTAGGTAGAAAAATCCTCGTCAATGGACTGACAATGAAATAATAACCAAGCAGTACCACTAAAGCAGGAGTGGTTCGTCTTAATAAAGCACCTACAGCTGCACTGAGAAGTGTGGTTAATGTTAGATAGCCCGTTGCACCTATTAATGTTGTTATCATTGTGTCTATCACTACTGTTGTGTCTCTCATCATAATAAAAGTATAGAGTACACCAGATGCAGCAATAATAAACGCCACAGGAATGGTTATAATCGCCAATGCCAAATGCTTCGTGGATAATTGAAACCCACGCCAAGGTATCGTAATTAAAGTAGTTCGAATCTGTCCACCAGTATACTCCGAACAAGTAGCTAAGATTCCAAGAATAATGAACCCTGCTTGAAGATATCCCATAGAAGCAAGTCCTATATTCAATATATTTTGCGTACCTGTTGCCCCTTGTACACCAACAGAAGTAAAAGCTGCGGCTAAAACTAAATTTAGAATGAATGTACCCATAAGAGTGAACCATATCAATGGTAATGTAACTAATTTATCCAGTTCAGCACCAAGGATTTGTGTTAACTTTCTACTAGATGAGACACTCATGCTGCAACATCCCTCCTATGGAATACAACAGCTGCAACAATGAAAAAAACGACTACCCAGGCAAACATGACTAAACCGCCTGTGAAGGGGGTGTGAAACCCGTCGAATAAAGTACCTGTGGACGTGTTGTCCGTAAACATAAACATTTCAGCGCCAGCCCTATCTGGTAAGTAAAACGCCAACTTTGTAACCCTATACAACAGGACACTAAATGATACAACGGATGAATTTATTATGAGCACAGCAAGCGGGAGGATGCCATTCTTAGTTAGAAAAGTAATTCCAAGTGCTAAAAGAGCAGTGAATGTCCAGTAACAAACTGCACCGATAAGTCTGGACCATTCAAATGCGGGGGCATATTCACCAAGAATAAGATGCGTTGCTGACACAGTTGTCATAATAGCAACAATACAAAGCAGTATGCTGATCACAGTCACAGCACCTGCTTTTGCCAGTAAAAAATGAAACCGGGATGAAATAACAGTTAAACTCGTTGTTATCTGTAGTCCTCTACCAGATTCACTGCTCTCTGTCAAATACTCACTGCTGACAGCAAGCACACCAAGAATAATAACGCCTTGCACACCAAGAGCTAACCCGATATAGCCAACTTCCGATAGCCGTGTGCTAACTCCAGCTATAATCTCCTCTTTTTGTGCTATGCTGTCCAAGGCAGCAATAAGCGCTGGTGCAAACGCTCCAATGAGAAAAGCAAGCCAAATACCCGGTAAGGAGAACAATTTAGATAGTTCCGCGTTAAATGCTCTCATACAACATCACCTGTATTTTCAGATGTCAGGGCAAAAAAGGCTTCCTCCAGTGTGGAATGGTTACCTATTACTTCTTCCAATGTTCCATCTGCAACGATGGTTCCATGCTTAATAATCACCACATCATCAACCGTCTCTGCAAGCTCTCCCATTAGATGACTGGATAATAACACCGTATTTCCAGATTCAGCACGTTCACGTAAAAATGTCCGAATCCACCGAATTCCTTCTGGGTCGAGCCCATTTACGGGTTCATCTAAAATCAATATTTTTGGATCACCGAGTAGCGCAGCTGCTATTCCAAGTCTTCTCCCCATACCAAGAGAAAACTGCCCAACTCTTTTCCCGGCTGCATTAGTTAGACCTACTATTTCCAAAACTTCCTCGACACGTGAGTTAGACAATCCTGCAGAACGTGCAATCCAACGCAAGTGTGCCCGTCCTGTTCGCATACGATGAGCTCCAAAGCCATCAAGTGCGGCACCTACTGTTACTAGAGGATTATGTATTTCTGCGAATGGCTTTCCATTAATGAGTGCACTCCCTGAGGTAGCGCGGTCTAATCCAAGCAGGATGCGAAGTGTAGAACTTTTACCTGCCCCATTTGGACCTAAAAAACCAGTTACTCTACCTGGTCTAGCTTTAAAACTGATACCTGATAAGATTTCCCTAGTTCCGCGATGTTTGACTAAGTTATTAATTGTAAGCAACCATAACACTTCCTTTCTGTTATGGTTCTAATTATAAAGAAGCAAAGTTACATCTCGGTTATCATGCTGTTTACTTCTGGGTTAACTTTAGGTTAAGATCTTCCGATAGCTACTCTTGTGCCACTATCATTTGATGTAAAATCAGCTTTCAGCTTCATTTTTTTCAACATATAATTTGAAGTCGATAAACCAATCCCCGCCCCACGCTCATAGGAAGAGTTATCCATACCTGGACCTCTGTCTGCAACAATGATTTGTTCTTTTTCTACATCAACCACAATATTTACATATTTCCCCTCTGCTGCATGACGAAGAATATTCTGAAATAAATTATCCAGAACCCGTGTCATCCATTTAGGATCTGCTTCCCAATAAAAAGTAGCCTCTGTCGGTAAATCAACCTCGATCTGGATTTCTTTTTCTTCAAATACAGGATACCACGCAGCAACAGATGCTCTTACTAAACGTCCAATATCTGTTGAAGTGGGCCTAAAAGGATGTTTCCCTGATGTAAGCAATGTATAGGAAAGTAAATCATCCATTAGATCCCCCACTCTTGTAATCGTATTATTCATTTCTGTTAATGAATTTTGTCCTTCTAGACTCATTGATTCTTTATTTAATCGGGTGACATGTCCTCTCAAAATGGTAAGTGGCGTTCGTAAGTCGTGAGATAAATTCGCTATGAGTCGATGTCGTAACAATTCCTCTTCATGTTCTCGCTTGCGGCTGTCTTCAAGCTGCTGAATCATCCAATTAAAAGAATTGCCTAACTGGTCTATTTCATCCATACGATCACTTTGAACAGATATTGGTCTAGGAAATGAGTTATGATTAGCTGAAAATGACATGGCCTCCTGTAAGCGGGTGAGACGTTTACGAAGTCTTAAGAAGAAAATCCAAGATATTACAACAAATGCGACAATAATAAAACCAAACAAAAGTAGTACAACGTAAAATAGATTTAACGCATTCAGCTCTTCTCCATTAATAGGAGATTCAATGAACGCAGATAAGAAAATAAGTATAATTGGAGGTAAAAAGATAAATAGAAAATGTCCTTTTAGAAAATGACGAAATAATGATTTAGTCTGTTTCATAGTTTCACCCGATAGCCTATTCCCTTCAACGTTTCAATAATCTCTGGGGAATCTGGATGACGTTCCAACTTTTGACGCAGTCGATGGATATGTACCATTAGTGTTTTATCGCCAGTTATATATGTTTCTTCCCAGATGGCTTCATAGATTTGTTCTTTTGGTAAAACTTGATTAGGGTGGCGTAAGAAGTACATTAAAATATGATGTTGCTTCCCTGTTAATATAATTTCTTCTCCTGTGCGTTTGTCAAATACCATTTGGCCTTCTGAATCTACTTCAATATAATTTCCTAATGAAATGCGATCGGAATGCGTTCCGCCATTTCGACGGATTAGTACTTCTAATCTTGCAACTAATTCATCCGTATGGAATGGTTTCGTTAGATAGTCATCAGCAAATTGTAAACCTTCTACCTTATCATCTATCGATGTTCGAGCTGTTAACAGCAAAATAGGAACAGCAGGAGCTGCCTTTTTTAATCGTTTCCCCACTGTAAATCCGTCTAAACCGGGTAACATGATATCCAAAATAACGATTTCATGCTGATTTACTTCTTTTTCAGCGCCTTCACCAGAAAGCAGCCACTGAACTGAAAATCCCCGCTGTTCCAATTCTTCTTTTAGAAAGCTGCCTATTTTCTCATTATCTTCAATGTATAATACGTTTCTTTTCAAGTAACATCCCTCGCTCTAAATTGAATTCACTATTAGACAGATTAACACAATCTAAAAAATATTTGTTTAGATGCTCATGAAATCGGCAGTGGGATCAAGTTCTTGTCTTAAGCAAAGGACAAGAACTTGATCCCATAAAACAGAAAAACCGCGCCAGGCGCGGATTCTAATGGGACTATGTTATTGTTCACCGACACCAATCCATAGTCCAGATATTGAGCCTCCGACCGTTTCAAAATAAAAGCCCTAATCAATCAGCAATTTTCTGGCCGCCTGCATCATTTTTTTCGGTCAGATCGGGTGCGGAGCGCTGCGCGGAAGGTGCATTCTTGACGGATATGGAGACACTGCCTCCATCGCCCGATGTAACTTTTGGCACACCCATATATGACAATGCTTCGGATACGATCTCTTTAAACACCGGCCCCGCCGCAGCACCACCGCCAGCAGCATTAGCAGGCTCGTCAATGCCGACATAAACCACAATCTTCGGATTATTAGCCGGTGCGTATCCGAGAAAGGACGAGTGCACCTTATCGCGGTCATACCCTCCCTTACCGTCAGGTTTAATCGCCGTACCGGTCTTACCTGCTACACTATAGCCTTCAATGTATGCATGGCGGCCAGTTCCATGGACCAGGTCTGCAACGACCTGCTCCAGATAGCTGCTTGTTTCCCTGGCGCTTTCCTCGGAAATAACCTGACGTACCACCTGGGGCTGGGTTACGGTAGTCTTGCCGGTATTCGGATCGGTGGTCGCCTTGACCACGTGCGGCACCATCAGTTTTCCGCCGTTGGCGATGGCCGAGATGGCGGTAAGCTGCTGAATCGGAGTAACAAGCACTTTGCCGTGCCCGAATGCAATCGTCGCGTTCTCTGAAGCATTATTCGGAGTCGGATTGACGATTCCGCTGATTTCGCCCGGCAGGTCAATACCTGTAAGATCGTTAAATCCGAAATCATCCACGTATTGCAGCAGCCTTTCCGGACCGAGCATTTCATAGCCAAGCTTGACGAAGGCCACGTTACTTGACCGCTTCACGCCTTCCAGGAAGGAGATTTCGCCATAACCGCTTCTCTTCTGGTCATACAGCGGCTTGCCGTACCCCTTGATGCGGATAGAACCGGACATGAAGGTTGCGTCCGAATCGAACAAATTCTCCTCCACCGCTCCGGCAAGAGGTACAATTTTGAACGTGGAGCCTGGTTCAAATCTTGTTTTGATGGCATGGTTGAAGAATACCCCTGGATCAGAGGCATATTTCCAGAACTCATTCGGGTTAAAGGTCGGCATATTCGCTAGCCCCAATATCTCCATGGTGCTGGGATCCGCGGCAATTACCGTAATACTCTTGGGTTTATATTCTTCATAGGCCTTCTGCATTGCCTGCTCGATATAATACTGGATTGTGCTATCAATCGTCAGCTTGAAAGTACTTCCATTGACCTCCGGCTGGTAAGTGTCCTCCGAGTCAGGCAGCTTGATGCCTTTGGCGTCGCTCTGGTAGAATAGCTTACCATCCGCGCCCTTAAGCTGCTTGTCAAAATACTTTTCGAACCCCATCACCGCATTGCCATCGCGGTCCGTATAACCCAATATATGTGCGGCCAGTGTTTGTTGCGGATAATAGCGCTTCTGCTCCCTAATCAGGCCAACGCCAGTCTCCAGAGTGTCATGTTCATCCTTCAGTTTCTCAATGAACTCGTTGACCTTGTCGCGCAGCTCCTGGTCTATCTTCCAGCCTTCATTACGGATCTCCCGGTTCTTCAGATACTTTCCGTTCTCGTCTTTGGCTTCCACGAGCGCCTTAAGCTCATCCTCAGGCTTGCCGAGCAGTTCATGTAGGCCGGTGATAACTTCTTCCCCGATACTGAGAGCGGTAATCGCTTCCGGATTGACCACTACCGTGTAGGCCGGCACATCGCTAGCCAGCATCCTGCCGTTGCGGTCCTCGATCGTGCCACGCACCGCTTTAAACACCGAAGTATGGGCCCATTGCTTTGCGGCCTTGGTTTGCCAGAAATCACGATCCAGCACCTGAATCCAGAACACTCTGCCGAGCAAAACAAGAAAAAAGAGGGTAATACACCCTCCTATAAACAGCGTACGAAGTTTTATTCTCTTCACCATAAGCAAACCCCACAAACATATATATTGCAATTTTCGGCAAATCGCTCGTTAATAGTCACCGCGTTTTGTTCGCTGATATGAATGGTATCGTCGGCATTCGCCTCCTGATATCCCATATCCATGGCTAGCTGAACAACCTTGGCACGGGATTGCTGTTTTTCCTTGTCCCAGTAAGGCTCATTATTGTAGGCATAGGTAATGCCAGGTTTTTTATTAGTTTGATAAATGATCACCATAATGAACACCAGGCTCGTTACACATTGTACAATGTATAACAAGGTAAAAACAACCATTTTTGTGAATCCTTTGTCACTACGCTATTTCGGGAACTTAGGCTACATGTAATAGACAATTGGAACATCTTTGTGAATTCTCCATTTCACTGTATGCGGTCATTCAGATAAGGAGCGCTGAGCCAGTATGAGGTTGAGCAAAAATAAATTCAACGGCTGCCTGCTCGGCTTTATCGATGTAATCAGCTCAAATTCCAGAGTAATCTGCTAGAGTTATTCCTTTCCTTCAAGGGTGAAGGATTTAAAATTGTGGCGGCTTTTATCTTTTCAATTACCGCCATTTATGCCAAGAGATTAACAGCGTCTATTGATGTCCTGATCGTATCCGGCGCCAGTCTGTTCACCGATGGACTGATGCTCATTTTTCTGACTATGCTATGAAACCGTATGAATATTTCTTTTTCTTTTTGGATGATTCCAGAATGTTCCTCGTGCCATCTAATCCAGAATGACCATGTTGTTTACTATAATCTATTTAGTGTAAACGCTTTTATTTTATGAACATTACTTTTTAATTTATTTTAAAACACCTAGACACGGCGAAAATAGTTGTGTTACATTTGTGTGAATAAAGGAATACTGTTTGGCTGGTGATTTGTAACCTGTAGGTGAAAAGTGACGTTGAAGATGCGATGATTTCCTACTGAAGCGCGTACCTTCAAATCTCTTCAGCATATATGTAAAATGTCACTTCCGCCCTAAAGTTAAAGCGCTTAAACTTTAAGAGCACGAATAGCACTTATTGTTAAGCGTTTTACTTTGGAGATCAGTCTAAAGGGAAGGAGGATTCATTGACGTTAATTAAACTAACCATCACTAAAGGAGGAATTTTTGTGTACTCATTGAAATCGACCTCAGGCACAATGAAAGTGATGTTACTTGTCATGCTTTCGGCGGTTATGCTTCTAGCGACATTAGCCGCCCCTGCACCGCTTCAACAGAAAGCTCATGGAGCGGGTGAATTGAAACCGTTTCCTCAACAAGTCAGCTATCCGGGTATCATTAAACCAAACCACGTCAGTCAATCCTCGATGAACAGTTCTGTATCTTCCTACTATGACTATTGGAAGGCTACTTATCTTAAAAACAACTTGTCCTCGCTGCCCGGAGGGTACTATGTAAAAGGTGATATTACTGGCGAAGCGGACGGCTTCGATCCTCTCGGCACATCGGAAGGCCAAGGATACGGTATGGTTATTACCGTGCTAATGGCTGGATACGATACGAATTCCAGAACAATCTATGACGGTTTGTTCAAAACGGCTAGAGCGTTCAAGAGCTCTAATAATCCGAACCTGATGGGATGGGTAATAGCAGATAGTACTGGGGCTCAAGGGCACTTCGGTTCAGCAACAGATGGGGACCTCGATATCGCTTACTCCCTTATTCTAGCTGATCGCCAATGGGGCTCGACTGGAACGATCAATTATTTGGCTGAAGCCAAAAAGATGATTGGCGCTATTAAGCTTAGCAATGTGACAACTAACAACAGGCTGAACCTTGGTGACTGGGATACGAAGAGCGCCTTGAATACGCGTCCCTCCGACTGGATGCTCAGTCATCTACGGGCTTTCAATGAAGTTACTGGAGATTCAACTTGGCTAAATGTCATCAACAATCTGTATAACGTATACAGCCAATTTACAGCAGCTTATTCGTCTAGCACAGGTCTGATTTCGGACTTTGTGGTAGGCAACCCGCCTAAGCCGGCCCCCCAAAACTATTTGGAAGAGTTCCCTGAAACAAATGAATACAACTACAATGCAAGCCGTGTACCACTTCGTATCGTAATGGATTACGCCTTGTACGGAGACACCCGTGGTAAGGATATCGCTAATAAAATGGTAGTATGGATCAAAGGAAAAACAGGCAACAATCCGAACAATGTGAAGGACGGTTACCAACTGAACGGTTCGAATCGCGGTACTTATGCGACAGCGGTATTCGTAGCGCCTTTTATCTCCGCAGCGACGACTACAAACACGCATCAAGCTTGGGTCAATGCAGGATGGGACTGGATGAAGAACAAAAAAGAAAGTTACTTCAGCGACTCCTTTAACATGCTGAACCTACTGTTCATCTCGGGGAACTGGTGGAAGCCTACCTACAGTGCAGCGGATACTCAAGCTCCCTCGGATCCAACGAATCTGACCGCAACAGCAGCTTCAAGCAGCCAAATTAATCTGAGTTGGACTGCTTCTACCGATAATGTCGGTGTAACAGGCTACCGGGTGTTCCGTGGCGGCGTGGAAGTAGGAGCGCCTACAGACACATCCTTCAGCGATACCGGACTTACCGCATCGACAGCTTACAGCTATATGGTAAAAGCTGTCGATGCCGCAGGCAACCTGTCTGCTAACAGTAATACCGCATCAGCAACTACAAGTTCAACTCCTGCTGCCGGTATCAACCTTGCGCTGGGCAAGACAGCGGTAGCCAGTTCTATCGAAGGTGTAGGATTTGAAGCTTCCAAGGCAACAGACGGCAACTCTACTACCCGTTGGGCGAGCATCGAAGGAAGCAACAATGAATGGATTTACGTCGATCTGGGCGCAACCCAAAGCGTAAACCGCGTCAAGTTGAATTGGGAAGACGCTTACGCTAAAGGCTACAAAGTTCAGGTGTCTAACGATGCAACAACATGGACGGATACTTACGTAACAACGACCGGTAATGGTTCTATTGACGATATTACATTTACCGCAAATAGCGGACGTTACGTCAGAGTGCTCTGTACTGCTAGAGGGACAGTATACGGATATTCGATATTCGATTTTGAGGTTTACAGCTCTTAATTGAACAAATCCTGGCGGATATGAATCTGTCAGGATTTGTTTGTCTAAAAGAGCAGAATGTAACTTCTCGGGGGGTTCGTTAGTAAACGAATGGCCTCTTTTTTGATCTCATTTGAGTATGTCTTAAACTTCTACCCTTTAATCGCCATAAAAATGCACCCCCTAGAATTTCATCGGACACACCAGGGGGTTTATCCAATATCTATTCTAAGGGGTGCACTTCAGTTATCATCAAGATTTTTTGATCATAACTGAAAATGAAATATTCATAATTATTCAGCGATTGCCTTTTCAACGTCCTCGAAACGAATCTTTATGAGACGCTGCAGTGCATGCTAGAGGGTTTCGTGTGTAGCTGCTATTGTAAGCGAATACTAACGAATACTACTTCATGATACTAATGGATTTCGTAGTATTATTGAAGAATACAACTGCACCAAAATATTCAGCAATGAAGCGTAATGGGAGCATAGTACGTCCGTTTACAAGTTCAGCTGCAACATCCATTCCTGGTGTAAGTTCACCGATCGCAATGGACAAAGTCTGACCTTCCAAGGTAATCATTACGGTTTTCGTAATGTTATCCCAGCCTACATTTGCTCCTAAGCTCTCCGCAACGAAGCGCAGCGGCACTAAAGTTCTGCCTTTAACTACCATCGACTCAACATCCATACTCATTTCGATTCCGTTTAATTTATACCCTTTCTTACCTAGAGTAAGTTCTAATTTCACAGGTTCAGGCTTGGTTGTAACAAAGATATAGCCTAGTCCTTTTGCCGTGAAGGTAAAGTTACCTGTCTTATGGTCATATTTGCCGCCTAAGCGTTCCATGTTACCGTCTAATCGAAGCATGACACCGCATAACATGCTAATATCGTTAGTCGACAACTTCTCTTTTGTCAGATCGAAGGTTACTGGTATAAGCCCTGTATAATCCGTTACTTCCCGGCCATCTGCGAAGATCTTCAACTCATATCCCCGCCCTATAACTCTGTATCTATCATTTACAGGTTTAATGACAACCTTCATACTCTTGCCTGTATTCAACTGCTTCAACAATTCAGGGGACAATTCAACAGATACGGTGTCATTCGTAACAGTTAGCGGTTTGTCGGCTTTAATAATCTCACCGATCGTATCGTTTTGAATCTCAAGCTCATCTTTTCCGGCTGACATCGTCAATGCTATGGAATTGCCTTTCTTCAGCTGCTCTTTGATTGTAGCATCAATAAGATCCGCTATCGGTGATTCTGGCGAAGGAGTCGGCGTACTGCTTTGGTCACCTGAACTTCCGCCGTTATTATTTGCATTAATTACGATAGTTAACTCTATCGTATCCATGCCAGCATGATTAGAAGCCGTAACAGTGAATTTGTATGTTCCCGCTTCAGTAGGCACCCCTGAAATAACACCCGTAGCTCCTTCTAAATTCAACCCAGCAGGTAAATAATTATCACTCACTGTCCAGGTAATCGGTTCGTCGCCGTATACCGCTAATGTTACCGTATAAGGTTCTCCAACTTTGCCGCATGGCATATTCTTAGTGATAATCTCCGGAGCTGTTTCCACTGGCTTATCCTCTTTAATCTCGATGCTCAATACTCGCTTATCTATACCAAAATCATTCGTTGCGCCAACAGTGAATTCGTAATATCCTGCCTCTTGAGGCATACCCGAGATAACGCCTGTTGCTTCATCTAGGTTCAAACCTACTGGCAAATCTCCTCCCTGGACCTTCCAAGTAATCGGTTCGCTGCCGTATACCGCTAATGTTACCGTATACGGTTGTCCAACTTTGCCACTCGGCAAAGTCTTAGTGATAATCTCCGGAGCTGTGTCAACTGAGACATCTTCAGTGATCACTATATTGAACGTTTTCGAGTCACTGCCTGCGTCATTGTTAGCTTGAACTTTGAATGTAAATTGACCCCATTGATCCGGTGTACCCGAGATAACACCTGCATCTTCATCCAAGCTCAATCCTGATGGCAATTGACCATCTACAACAGCCCATTTGATCGGCTTATCGCTATCAGTGGTAAGAACTGCCGAATAAGGTTGTCCTACCTTGCCATCCGCAAGCGATTTCGTCGTAATCATTGGCGCAGTACCTGCGTCTTCAACCCATTTCGCATATAATTCAATATCCCTTGTAACAGGATCAGCAACGAAATCCCAGACATCGTTTAATCCTGCATCTTGATACCAACCGCCGAAAATAGTGTTTTCTTTTGTCGGCGCTGTTGGTTCGGTAATTGTCCCGCCCATATCTGCGAACTTCATCACCACTTCGCTGCCACCGTTGGAATCAAAAGTTACCGCATAAGGGTTGTGTGCGCCGATGGAAGGCGTTCTGTCGCTAAGTGGATTGCCGAAGAAGTCTGTTCTCTCCGTCATATGAGGCAGAGCGTTCGCGCGATCCACATATGGGCTTACAATCTCGGTACCTCCACCATAGGCCAGGTTATTACCGTCAGCAAGACGGAACCCGTTCATCGCACTGTAATCAAGCTTGGCATCCACTGTTCCGCTGTTGGTAATCCAATGCTCCGGCGCAGATTTATAATCATTTAATATAGAGTTAAGTTCCTCTTCCGATACATAGTGGTTGTCTGTTGCTGTTACGCCTGCACCTAGATACCCGCCTCCGCCTGCGTTCATGCTACCAAAAAGATTAGCCGGATATACAATGTTGTTCGTAAAACGTCCGGCTGCAAATGAAGCTGATGTTCCCCCGCCTTTCAGACCAACCTGGTTGTTTGCCCCAGTGTAGGCAAAAATATTATTTTGGAAATAAATATGCAAGTTGGAGGCCGTCGGATCAAATACTAACGAACTGCTATTCTTCAATGGTGTGACGATGACATTGTTATAGTATAATCCGCTTAATTCCTCGCTCGTTGAAGAACCTCCCGCAAGTAATATAAGACTGTTAAAGCTCTTGTTAAAATCCGGGCTGCGACCGTCATTCACGCTAATGTTATAGCGAACGATATTGCCCTTGGCAGCATTCATCTGTAAGTACCAACCGCCATAGTTATTTCGGCTGTAATTGTATTCATACACATTGTCCTGACAATAGTTGTCGATGTCCCAAGCCATACCGTCATTACTTGCATGATAAGGGTTGTCCACGGCTTCATTATAGCGGAAGATCGTGCCTTTACTTGCCATAATCCACGCTGCCGCATAGTTTTGCGAACCTAGATATGTTGGCGTTGTATTATTTGGCCCCCAGTTCGTAACCAGGTTGCCGCTCTTATCGCTTAAATAGCTGTATCCGCTGTCTGTGACCACATTTCGTTCCACAAGGGAGTTGTTTCCGCCGGACATGACAATGCCATCTCCAACCGAACTAGAAATCCAGTTGTTTCTAAACACAGCGTTTGATGCCCAAGGATAGCTTGAGTTACTCCAAGTAATGCCTGTGTTATTCGTCCCTGGATTGCTTGGCCCGTAGGCATTGTTGCGAATACCTTCGTTATCGCAGCGAAGGGTTTTATTACCTTCAACCAATATATCTACATAACCATTAATAATGATGCCGCCGGATACCTTACTTGCTCCATTTGCTTGGTGCAGCCCATTTACATCATGAACGTAGTTATCTCGAATGACGATTCCTTGCATACGAGCATCAGCATAATCTTGAATATTAAACTGACCTTGTCCCAGCTTGGAAATCCGTGACATTACAGCGATACCGGAACGGCCGTCACCTGCTTTATTGCCGATGTTCGTTACTTCAATTCCACTGACTACCCAATAGTTAACGTCATATAACTCAATTGTACCGTTTAAGGAAATGCCTGATGGGCTTGATGCTGTTCCTCCACCATTAATTATCGGGCGTTGGTTAGGGTCGGTCGTATTATATTTTGTAAGCGTAATCGGATTTCCTTCCTCACCATTGCCGCGCAGTCTGATTTGTTCGTTCCATACGCTATTCGCATCCAGATAAATGGTTGAACCTGGCATAAATACATATTCATTAATCTTGGAGATTGATTTCCATGCCGTAGCCGGTGTGCGTCCATCTGCATGATCGTCACCGTTATTGGAGAAATAATAATCACGGACTTCAAGTGGTAGAATGTTCAACTCGAATGTGATTTCGGCAGGATTCAGATCCAGTCTAACGGTATATTTTCCTGGCACGATATTATTTCTTGCGAATGATTCTTTGTTAATTTTCAATACATTACCGCTAACCGTATAATCCATATCCCGCTGCAGTGTTACAGCGCCGATCTCCACTCCAGCTAGATCTGCTAAATCAGGATTTACGGTGATATTATAGTCGTCCAGACCAATAACATATGTGCTGTCTTCTAAGTGGCTATACTCTTTGGGCATGAGCTTTAGCGTAATAGAAGATGTTCCGGTTTGGGCTGTTATTCCACTATCGATAACATATACGTCATCGATAAAGTGCCTGTTCTGTATATCCTTAATCGTTCCAGCCTTGTTGCCCCAGTTCGTAGCAAGCTGCAATGCATCGATCTTGGAAATATTGTTCTTAACTAGGGTATCAAAATTGCCGCCATCTGTTGATTGCCTTTGAATGTCTTGTCCATCGATTTTATAGGTCGTTCCCGTTGATGTAACGAACCATTGGAATTTATGCCAGCCTTCGCTTCGCTTGACATCTACAGGATAGAATCTCCCGGATGAACCGGGTCTGACTGCGTAATTGGTCAGATTTGCCGCCCAATCGCCATCTCCATTGCCATAATTTATTGCGATATGTTCATTGGATGATGGGGTTAAACCAAAGACAGCGTGGTCATTGGAAGCCGTTCTGCCATCATCATAGTACCAAGCAGTAACGATTGTTGTCTTACCGGTTGCAGGGGCGTAATTATAGGTACCTGGAACAGTAGCCACCTGACCGGCGCCGCTTGATGTTGCGGCTTTTCCTCCGGTACGGGACATCACATCGCTGTGAACATATCCGTTCGCACCATTTGAAAATTTCTTCTCCCCTTCAAATCCATCGTAAAACATAGTGTCAGCCTTATTGAAGTAATCAACGCTCACTTGAACAGTAACCTCTTCGTTCCCTGTCGGAACATAACCTTTCTTAACCGTCACGAATCCGGCATCGTCAACTTTAATCTTATCCTTGTCTTGATCTGCCGGTCTGAAGCTGATGTTATCAGCAACGAACACATCAGCAGTGTCAACGATTAACCGTGTTCTATCTCCTGCCCGTAAAGTATCGCTCTGGCGAATTAGTGCAATGTTGGCTGAATATTGTGCACTCTCTCCTGATTCATCAGAGTCCAAGAATCGTGACGTTGCACTGCCGTTTGCTTTTACTTTAAATGTATCGTTTAAAGTCGGGAACAAAGCCGCATCATTGCTTGTTGCTGCAATCGGGCTTCCTTTAGCCACTCCATTACTGAAGAGTTGAACCGAATAGGCAGGTGCGTTAGCGACGCGGTCCCATGTAGCGTATGTGCCGTTCCATCTGACATTTACCGGTACAGGCAATTTCTCGATCTTTAATATTCCGGATGCTGCAACTTCTTCACTGATGTCCCCCGCATTATTAATGACAATGGCTGTAACCGTGTAGTTGCCCACTCCCAGTGCCCTTGCATAGGGCAGAACATGATGCCTTTCATGATTGTTAGGCTGGTCGGGTCCTCCATTTTTCGATAAATAATAACCAACAGGTCCACCGTCTTTGAACAGTGTTACAAGGGTGTCACCGTAATTGGAAGCGCCACTATAAATGCCCGTGTCCGAGTCGAGCGTCGGTTTAATTGGCGCATTCACCTGTGTATTGGTGGTTATCAACAACGGTGCAGCATTGGATTTCACCACAATTCCGTCTGCCGAAGACACTTCGCAATAATAGAAATTGCCTTGTTGTGAAGCTGCGTCCACATTGGGAAGCGTTAATAGCGCCTTATCAGCTCCGCTGACTTTTGTCCCGTTCAAGCCAGACTCGTCGTCAGATACATACCATTGATATACTGAAGCAGCGGCTGATGCCGCAACGCTAAATGTTGCTGTCTCACCTTGTTTCACTTCTGCCGCTGTTGGCTGAGTGATTATTTCTAAATTTGGCAATCCACCGGGAGGTACCAAATTTAATGTTAATGTTCTGGTTCCTGTTGTTGTAGCCACATCTTTAACAACATAAAAATCGTCGATTAGATGTTTATTTTTAATATAAGCTTTGTTACCTGACTGGTTGTTCCATCCTCCAGCTATTTTAGGCTGAATGGTTGTACCGCTCTTCATAGCTTTGTAAATATTACTTTGCGCTGAATCGGATATTAATGTTCCGTCTATTTGTAAAGTCGCACCATTCGGTGTAATGAGCCACTCGAATTTATGCCAGCCTGTGGAACGTAAAGCCCCGCTATCTTTCCAACGGTTGCCTGCTGTACCCGCTGATGATGGTGCATATGCCCAAGTATATCTAGTCGGGTTATGAATAACATCAGCCTCTGAACTTTGATAGAATGTCCCGGCAAAGGTGGCATTTTTGCCATCTACAATAGCAAATTGAGTTCTATCCGTCGCTGTCTTCTCCTCATCAGGATACGGGTCAAAATACCATGCTGTCATCTTATAATTGCTACCTGTCGGCAATGCCACGTCTTGGGCTACATTTTCATTATTCGTATCATTCGAAGGTGTAATCGCTTTCAATCCAGAACGAGACTGAGCATCGGAAAGCGTGTATGACGAACCTAATTTTCCAGTTGATGTCATTGGACCATTGTTGTTCTCGAAATCCTCCATGAATAATACATCTGAGTCATGGTAATAACTCGCCGCGGCCGTGATTGTCACCGGGATGCCCGGAGCACCTGGCAACGCAAATGTATAACCGCTAGCTAAAGTAATGTTCCCCTGATTATTAACAGTTAAAAGATTCGCATTGCTGGAATCATAATTAACCTCGTCAATAACCGGTCCTTTCACGAGACTGCTTAAAGGCGAACCTTTATAGGTAAGATTCACCCTGCCTGCCTGACCTGCCGCTTGTGTCAATTCTAGTACAACAGAGTCAAAAGATTCGCCCCCTCCCGCAGCTGACACTTCAGATGAAGGCGCCAAGCCGAACAGACCAGGGAACACCAACGAAGTTGCCGTAATCATCGACAAAGCTTTTTGCATCCATTTCGATCGTATCATCCAAAAACTTCCTCCCTTTGAAATTAATAAATTAATACTTTATAAAAAATCTGCATCTATGGAAGCCTCAATAGACATAGATTTTTATAAACTTAAAAACATAACTATTCTAGTTCACTACTAATTCACTGAATCGATTACCGTTATATACGATCTTCAACTTATTCGTATTTGCAATTAACGCTCGCAAGTCAGACTCCGCCGATCCGTATAGAATGGAATCTTTCACTTCTTCCAGTTTAAGCTTGGTGATTTCCGGTTTTGTGGTTAATGTGGCAACGACATCCTCGCCCATATATTTACCGATTACTGTCTCACCTACAGAAGCAGCAGCTAAAGACTCCCAGAACTTAAGAGACTCGGTTTCTTCTTTGGATATATCCAAACGGTTTAGCACTTTCTCTTCCTTGGCCTGTCCCGCTGTCGCTAACACAGCCGTCAATTCATTTGCAACACGAACATATTCCGCACTTTTTGATGCATACTCAACTTGCAACTCTGCTTCGCTCATTTTCGTTTTTTTAACCTGCGTTTC
This sequence comes from Paenibacillus sp. B2(2019), assembly GCF_008370385.1. NCBI lineage: Bacteria > Bacillati > Bacillota > Bacilli > Caryophanales > Paenibacillaceae > Paenibacillus > Paenibacillus sp. B2(2019). The sequence goes on along the minus strand of NZ_VTZR01000015.1, from coordinate 274,678 downwards.
TACCAAATCCGGCCAACGGGCGCCACTTAAATATTGCATGTATTGATTTAAATCAAACTGAGGCAATCCATAGTAAGTCCCTTCTGAATCATCCATCATAGCTCGCTTAACATTTTCATCTTCCATGTCGGATTTTAGCTCATCAAAGCTTTTGTAAGGGGCGATCCCCCGCTCATCTGCAATAAATTGCTCCTGCTTGGTCTTTAGCAATGCAGTCATTGCAGATTTTTTGGCGTATTCAGTTGGGGTTTCATGATTTTCTCCGTATTGACGTGTCCAGAAGCCCTCATCTACTTGGACCCCATAAGTTCTGAAGAAATAGTCTGCCGTTATAGCTCTATGCTCCTTGACATAAAATTGAAATTCGTCCTCTGTTACGGCGTATCCATCTACTGTAAATATCCAATCTTCAGGTAGCTCCGCCTTTTTGTTAGTTAAACTCAACACGAGTAAAGCAAGAACAATCAGAGTGGTAAACAAAATAATCACGGTTGCTTTTCGTCTAGTAATCCCCATGACGCCCCCCCCTTTCAAATATTCAACCTAGCTTTGCAAGAAAGCCTATGACAGTGAAATTCATCGCCGTTGCTGGAGAAGTTCCCAAATTTAAATGGTTAGACATAATTGTAAGTTTAGCTGCCCTCTAATGTAAGCGCTTATTTAGACTGAATTAAAACAAATTTGACTAATAAAAAAACAGTTCTAGTTCGCAATTTTGTGTGTGCTAGGGGATCAATATCTTATAAAGGAACTGTCGTTTTGACAAAGTAACACCTCAATTTTGGTTTTCAAAAGACAGCCTAAAGCGAGCTGTCCGTTATAATCCCCAAAACACTAATGGCTTCGCCCTCTGAAAACAAAGGACGAAGCCATTAGATATTAACGTTTAAATGTAATTATGGGTGATTATTTTAATGTTGATATCTCGTTCTGATTCATTACTCCAGGAAAAATTGCATCGTCCGGTCGGACGAACCCGGTAAATACTCATGTCCAAAGTCAGGATAAATAACAAGCTGCTTCATCGTGTTCATTTTATTGTATGCTGCAAATTGCGTAGATGGCGGGCATATGGTATCCATTAGCCCGACGCTCATCATGACCTCGCCACGAATTCGATCAGCTAGAAATTGTATGTCAATGTAGCCGAGCTTCTCAAATACATCATGTTCGCGTTGATGAAGCACATCATAGTAGCGAAAATACGTACGCAGCTCGCCATAAGCTTCTTGATCTAAATCCATGTCCCATGTACGCTTGTAATCACTAAGAAAAGGGAAAATCGGTGCAAGCTTCTTCACTCTCGGCTCCAATGCAGCACAAGCTATCGTAAGTCCACCTCCCTGAGATCCCCCTGCAGCGTAAACGCGTTCAGGATCGACTTCAGGCAGCTTCATCGCTATTCCGGCAAGCTGTGCAGTATCTAAAAAAATATGACGAAATAGCAGTTCATCCGGGTGATCATTTAACCCGCGGATAATATGTCCGTGATGCGTATTTCCCTTTACCCCTCCTACATCCTCCGAGGTTCCCCCCTGGCCGCGGCAATCCATGGCAAGCACAGAGAAGCCTAACGATACATAAGCCAGTTTCTCGCTCCAATCCCCGGCATGGCCGGAATAGCCGTGAAACATAACGACAGCCGGATGAGGGGTTTCCATATTCTTGGGGCGCACGTACTTCACATGAATTCGCGCTCCCTTCACGCCTGTGAAATACAGGTCAAAGCATTCGGCATGGGGGACTTGAAAGCTGCTAGGCACCAGCTCAAGCTGCTGATCAACAGTCCGCATCTCTGCCAGAGCACGCTCCCAATATTCATCGAAATTCGCTGGGCGTGGATTCGTTCCTTCATAGGTTTTCAATTGTTCTAACGGCATATCAACAAGTGGCATAGTTCTTCTCCTTATTGCTTATTGGGTCGGCATCATCCACTGCATGGAGCGGAATAAACTCGGTCTTTTCTCGGAACCGATGCCGCTTGCCCATTCGATCCAGCCTCGTCGTCCCTGTCCGTCATTCTCATTCACGAGCAGCGAGAAGCTCATCACATCTCCATGCTGAGGTGCAATCGGTGTCAGCTCCGACCAAGGTAGAGCTAGCTTATAAATCGTCAGCTTCTGTTCCTCATTCCTGGTTACCGATGCTTCGCTATGTTGCACCAGCCCTGCTGGCAATCCCCCCAACGCCGTCCAGCGATAGACTTGCGGACCATTAGGCGAATCCGATATGCCATACTCATACCATCCCCGGCTCTCGCCCGGAATTCCCGGAGACAACGCAAACTGAATGCTGTCATTATTCCAAATATCAGCGCCGGAAGACGCTACTGCGTGAACATTATCCTTAATTTTGGCCGTCAGATACAGATGATCCTGATCAAAGTGAAGCCAGGCTTGACCGCTCACGCCAATGGTTCCGCTATGGCCGGAGAGCAAGACAGGCTTACCCTGCGACAAATCGATTGTAGGCGTCATAGCTTCAATCTCCGGTTCGATATGGTCATTGATCGCAATCGTCCCCCGGTTGATCGGATTAAAACTAAAATTTCCTTTATAGACGTATGGCTCCTGCTCCGCAAACTCGACGCGGATGGACGCCGGCTGATCCCCTCCCAGCGCGATCGGACTAAGCGGGATACTGAATTGCTGTTTGCTGCCTGGCAGTACGACCGTGTTGATAAGCTCTTGATCGGACTGTTCTCCAACCTGCCAAATCACCCTGTCGACAGTAAGACCGGCGGCCTTTCTGAAGTTTTCTACATCGATATTTAGCGTTTGACTGTACTGTCCTTCCTTCTGTTGCATCGCAGGTCTGACCGTAACCTTGTGTGGTACGCCGGTTGCAACGCTATGCTGTAGCTTGCCTATCTTGTTGCCAGCTTCGTCCAACAAGTGAATGATTACCGAACGGAAACCTTCTCGCGTCTCGTTAATGCTTAGAGTAAGCGCTTCTGTTTGACCTTGCACCGCTTCAATCGGATAGCTATTCTCCTCCATCTTCGCTGTTATAGTCAGGTTAGGCAGATCATCGTTATTAATCGTTAAGTTGAACGCATGCGGATCTCCTACTGCTGTTTGCCCTCCAGCGATTGTAAATGTGCCGTCCGTAACGATCCGGTTGATGCTTCCTTTGATATAGAATGGCTCTCCCGTTATCGACATATAGATCTTGCCATGATGCGGGGAGTAAATTTCTGTATTTCCCATAAAATCAGTAATTTCTAGGTTGTTATCCGTTTCGATAACGGCTTGAGTGTCACTCTGCGCCCAGACAACTCTAAGATTTTCGCCACCTTTTGTGAATAAGTTGCTTCTGATCGGATCTCCGAATTGCTCAATTTCCTTGAATACTGCACCGGCAAGTTGTCTGCTCATTGCGGCATAACTCGCATAGGCCGGCTTCGGTGTATAGGCCCCCATCGGGTCATCCTTATGTCGGACCAGTCCGAAATTATCCTCATTATAATCAGCTCGAAGTCCGTCATTCATAAAATCATACCAAGACATCCGCTCTACGCCGAGACTCAATCCCGATACAAAACCACGCGGCAAATAATTGGCCTGGGTCTTCTCATCGACGCCTTTTGCAGATTGATGTGTCGGTGATCCGAATTCTGTTACCCAGATCGGTACCAGATTGCCGTTATTGTATTGCTTAATCAAAGTTTTCAGACCTTTCAATTTTGCAAATACGTCGTCAGGTGCGTTCGGGTCCATATAGGTCTGTACAGAGACAGCATCCAGATATTTCAGTCCTGCGTTTTTGTCCTCGCCTTCTCCTACGCCTTTCAGTACACCTTCAATCCAGTCAAGGTCGACGCCTCCTGAGACGATACCGACAACCGGCACATTCGGATGGACCGGTTTAACGACATTATAGGTCTCTTTCATCAGATTGAAGTAATAGTTCGGCTGCGAATTGGCAGGACTGTTGCCCCTTTTGCCGAACCCGCCATTGAACTCATTGTATACATTGAAACCGATGAGCTGATCCTTGTACTGCTCTATATAAGCTTTAGCGTATTCCGCAAGTCCCCTTCTTCCTATATCCGTGTAGGGTGTTGCATTATTATCGTAGAATGGGTTGTTAAATGCCGCCACAAAAAGCAGCTTAAGATCATTCTCCGCAAGCTTCTGCATATAATCATCCGGTGAAGGGGCGAAGGTATAGACGCCTTTTTGTTTCTCGATGCTGCTCCATTCCATGCCATCCCGAACGAAGGATGCGCCCATATAACGGATAAGTTTACTCAGCTCTTTGCTCCACCCGGAGGCAGTCCAGTTCAAATGCGTGCTGACACCAAACGGTGATTCCCCATTACCGGGTGGCAATGCTGAAGAAACAACGGCGTAAGCTGTACTTCGGACCAGGGGTTCACTGCCGGGTCTCTCCGCAGTAACTTCAAGCGTAAAATAGCCCAATTTGCTGAAAGGCACCGTGATCTGAGCTTTCCCGTTGACCGGACTCTCGCTTCCCGAAGTAATCTGTGCGCCATAAATATCATATGTGGCCCAACTTACTGATGGTCTGCTTGTTCTTACAATAAAAACGTTCGGTTCAGAATCCAGAAAAATATTGCCAAGTGCTGTTTGCTGAATTTTCAGCTCTGGCTGCCAATCACCCATCTGAGCCGTCATGTGGTCAACCAGGATAGTGGCCGGTAACGCGGCGTTCTTCATATCAAATCGGTCGAAAATGATTGTGATGGCGTTTGCCGGTTTATGCCATACACCGTCATTTGCTCCATTCCAGTAAGTAAATGTGTTCGATCCCATCTGACTTACGACAACTTGCTGCCAATCCGATGTATTTTGCAATGTAATGCGCTGTTGGAATGTTTGCCCTGTCGAATCTGTCGTTCTGATTCGCAGTGATTTCAAGTCCGAGGTTTTGACCCAGAACGCCAGTTGTTCAATATCTAGCTCATCCACCTCTTTTTTTATGGATGCAAATGGCGATCCCGTTGGTCTTAGGCTGAAATCTGCTTTTATTTGTCCCATTTGGGCTCCGTTATAACTCTCAGCTGATTCGATCCGATTGAAGCTTCCCTTCACTTCAGGCGAATCTCCCATAGCGAAAATCCAGTTATCGTCTCCTTGCTCAAAATCACTCAGTACATGATTAAAATCCGCTGCTGCATGCGCAGGACTGTAGAACAATACCAGATTGGACAATAAAACCATGACAATCACAATCGATATCCTCTTCATACAGACGAAATTCCTCCTAAAACATTTTTGTATGCGCTATCATAAAACATTTTGAATGGACCCCGAGGCGTCTTTAATCTCCGTCTATCTCTATTGTTCGTATCGTTGTTTATCCTTTGACAGCAGAGCTTGAGAAGCCTTGAATAATATACTTTTGGCCCATGAAGAAGACAATGAGCAGCGGCACGACTCCCGCTGTAGCGGCAGCCATCATCATGTTATAATCCACTCCCGCTTCCAGCATGAAATTCTGCATGCCTAGCGGTACCGTGAACAATCTTTTGTCTAACAGGAAGATCAAGGAATTCTCGTAATCGTTCCACGTCCATGTAAAATCAATAATTGCGAAGGTTGCAAGCACTGGTTTGGATAGCGGCAGAAACAGTTGAAAGAATATCCGGAAATGACCGGCTCCGTCAATGAAAGCCGCTTCCGATATTTCATGGGGAATGCTCATGAAAAATTGCCGAATCATGAAGACGCCGAATACCGTAAATAAGCCTGGGAGGATGAGCGCCCAATGGGTATTATAAATTTTCATCCAATCAAACATGATGAATTTCGGGACAAACAACACTTGCTGTGGAATCATCATCAGACACAGATACAGCAAAAAGATGGCGTTCCTTCCCTTAAATGGAATCCGACTGAAACCATATGCGGCAAAAGCGGCCAACAAAGGAGCTCCAATCATCAAAATCAAAGATATTTTCAAGGAATTGAAATAAAAAAGCGAAAATCCGTCTCCAGTCGTCCAAACCTTAAAATGGTTGGTCCATACAGGATCGTGCGGAATCCACTGAATCGGATAGTTAAAAACGTCCTTCGGCTTCTTAAACGAAGTGCTGATCATCCAGATCATTGGTGACAGCAGCAGCAGACTTGCAAGCGCCATGATGATCGTATTGAAGGTTCTCATCACCCGTGTTCTGATTACTCTTACATTTCTCCTAGCCATTGTGCGTCTCCCCTCTGTTAGTAATGGACCCATCTTTTCTGACCAACCCATTGAATAAGCGTGATGCACAGGATGATCAGGAACATGGTCCACGAGACAGCCGACGCGTACCCCATTTCATAGAAGTTGAAGGCTTTTTTATATGCAAAAATCGAGAAAACCGTCGTACTATTGCCCGGCCCGCCTTGGGTAATCGCATAAATCATGCCAAATCCCTTGATCGAGCCGATAAAACCAGTAATCATTAAGAAAAACGTCGTTGGACTCACTAATGGAAAAATAATGAGATGCAGCAGTTGCCCAAATGTTGCTCCGTCTATCTTCGCGGCTTCCAGTTGCTCGGCGGACAATTCCTGCAAGGCAGCTAAATAAATGATCATGTTATAGCCAATGCCACCTGCGGTCATCATAATCAGCACTGCATACATTGCTGTATCCGGGGAAGCAAACCATTGTGGAGGATCAGTTATACCAATGGAGTGTAGAAAGGCATTTATCGGACCACTACTAGGCTGAAATAGTACCATCCAGACAAAAGCAATGGCTATGCCACTGGTAAAATACGGAGCGAAAAAGAACGCTCTGAGTGTCTTTTGAAAATACGTCCGATTATTTAGCATGACAGCAATCAGAAACCCAAGCATGATAGAAATCGGTACAGGGATCAGTAGCAGCAAGGTGTTTTTGACCGATACTAGGAATAAATCGTCTCTCACCAGCATCCTGAAATTATCCAATCCAACGTAGTGCGGGGCTTCCCCACTAGCGAATACCCAATCCGTAAACATTAAATAAAAGGAGAACAGGGCTGGAATGAGCATAAACACGGTCATTCCGATAAGATTGGGGGCGATAAACACATAACCAATCAGTCTCTGTCGCTTCATCCAGCTCACGATCGGTCACCGCCTTTCTCTCTAAATAAGGTAACTTGCATCATCAGGCAGCTAGCGGTGTATAGAGGGATACGGTACGAATCACCCGCCCCTCCTTGGCCAGGTTGTGCTATTTGGATGATGCCTGCAAATTCTTGTTATGCACCCGCGCTAATTCTTTCGCGCCATCTTCAGCTGTCAGCTTCCGAGAAAACACGTTGTCATAGATAGCTTGTTGCTCGCTTCCTGTCTTCCGGTCCAAACGGCTCAGACCCAGCGGCAGATCACCGAACATCACCCGTTTGATTGAATCCAGATCATACGTGTCTTCCACACCTTTGAACATTAGCGCGACAGCCTCATCGACCGGGAAGTCCTTGGAGGAAGGTACTCTTCCGCCCGCCGCCATCGGCAGCATCCCTTCATCCGCATACCACTGTATAAATTTCCAGGCAGCTTCCTGATGCTTGGAGCTCGGATTGATGGAAATCACATCTCCCAGGCCACCGGCGTTAATATAATCGGTCTGATCCTTGTTCACTTTGGGAGCTGGTGCCGCTGCCACCTTGAACGACCGGGGAAATTCAGCTATATTATTCGTCGTGCGGAAGATCTGGTTCGTGGAGAACAACATTGCGGCTTCTCCTTTCACGAACATCTGGTCCAAGGCAGGCTTCGAAGTGATCTGCTCCGTATGAGGCATCAGGCTCTTATCGGTGAACATCATGTCCGAATAGACCTGAAGCGTCTTGACCGTTAGCGGGTTATAAAAAGCGGAAGTTCCATCGTCTTTGGTCAGTTGCAAACTTTGCTTCTGTAAGGACCCGTTGATAGGCACGGTGAAGTAATAATCGCTCTGTGCCAATCCCCATACCTTGTCACTCTTCAGCTTGGCAGCGTAATCTCTGAACTCTTCCAGCCCCCAATCCGTCGGAACCGGCAGTCCTTTTGCATCGAGCATATCCTTGTTCAGCCAGACAAAAGACAAGCCTTTTTGGGTAGGCAGACCATAATACTTGTCGTCTACTTTCCATAGCGCAGCGCCTTTCCCCATCTTATCGTCCACGTTGTAATCGGAGAATTTGCCCAAATCAAGTGCGTTGCCTGCTTTAATCCGCTTCTCGTAAAGGCTGAAATCATAGTTGACGTACATGTCCACGGGCTGATTAGAGATGAGAGCTGTATCCAGCTTCAGGTTCCCAGCATCGTCATTGACGAACCGCACATACTCCACCTGAACATCCGGATGTTGCTTATTCCAGTTGTCTACGACCTCTTGTGGGCCATTCTCGGATGGTACCGCTCCCCACAGGGTAAGTTTGATCGGCTCACTGCTGGTCTTAGTTGCCCCAGGAGAAGTAGCTCCCTCTGCTTGCTTCCCGCCCCCGCTTCCACCACAGCCGGCGAGTGCCAGAGGCACGGTCATAAACAGAGCAAACCCTGTCATCATCCATTTTCTGTTTCTCATCTTCCCTGCAACCTCCCTTTGATTGGATTGTTTGATTCCACCCAACTATACCAATCAATCCCTTGCCTCATCAGGGTTGAAACTTACAGATGAATAGTACAAAACTTAGGTATTATTCTCACGCCTGAAGGAGCTAGGCGTTTGTCCAACCATGCGCTTGAACACCTTAATGAAGTATGCATCATCGGCAAAGCCTGTCTGAAAAGCGATCTCCTCCATATTCAGTTTGGAATGCAGCAGAAGACGCTTCGCCTGCTCGATCCGGATGTTTTGCAAATAGGCGATCGGTGTCAGTCCGGTTTTTTTACCAAAAACGGTGCTTAGATAATCGACGTTAATGGATACCAGCTTGGCTAAATCCGCAATCTTGATATTTTCTTTGAAATGCTCCAGCATATATTGAATCACCCGATTTACCTCAGGATGATCTGTAAAACTTACATGTTCTTCCTTCATTTGCTGGATTAGCTTATGTATGACTTGCTGTACATGAACAAGCAGCGACGCATGGCTGATGGCTGAGTCAAGTTCCTGCCGGTACTCCGATTTTCGTCCTGCTAGCATGGCTAGCATATGAACAAGATGGGCAGCCAGTATTTTCACTTCTACATGGGAGAACGAAGAGGCTTCCATGCTCTTCCACATTAAAGCTGTCACTTCGGTGCATTGGCGTTCGTCGCGTACTTCGAAACGCCGGATCAGCTCTGCTTCCAGCTCTGCGATCGGCGGCAGTTCATGCCGCTCCTTCACCTGACCTCCCATTGAGCCGTACCAATATCTGTTCAACTGATTCAGTGCTGAGCGCCAATCCTGGGACAGCTGGCTCAGACTGCTGCCGGAAGCCATTCCAATCGAAAGGATATGTTTGTGTCTGTTCGCACACGTTGCCTTCTTTCCAAAGCCCCAGCAAAAGAAAGTTGTCAGTCCTCCTTCATGGAAGGGTTGAACCAACAGATATTCCTCTGTCTGAATATTCATCTTTTCCGCAGTAGCGGATACAGCTCCACTCAGTATGGTATAAATTTCAAGTTCTAAGCCGTGGAATTTCTCCGTTACCGCAATTGTTCCGGTCTGATCTTGATCGGCCGCTGCGACCGTTCCCCGGATACCCGACCAAATACGGTGAAAATAAGGATAAAGTGCCTCACTAGCTACGCTAAGCTCCTCAAGCAGTTCTCCCTTAATCCGCGCCAGATTCTCGAGCAAAACTTCATCATTCAAGGAAAGCTTCAAGAGATAGTTGAAGGCCCCGTATTGAAGGGCATCCCGGGCATATTCAAAATCGCTCATAGCCGTCAGCATAATAAACCGGCTGCGGATTCCCGCTTTCCGTGTCTCCTTCAACAGTTCAATCCCGTCCATCCCCGGCATAACAATATCCGCGATCACGACGTCAGGCTTAAGCTCCAGAATAGCCGTAAGAGCTTCCTTACCGTTCCCAGCCTCACCCACAACGTAAAATCCGTGCCGTTCCCATTCCACCGTATCTCGTAGGGTCTCCCGGACAAATGCCTCATCTTCCACTAGTAAAATCGCCCACATGCCCATCGCCTCCTTCCTGTGAATAAGGTGTTGCTATCAGTAAAGGCAGCCGGAGCCGAACAAGGGTCCCTTCCGCGCCTGAAATAATCTCCATGGAACCTTCCCGCTTAAAAAGCAATTGTAGCCTTTCTCTCAGATTACTCAGTCCGATGCCATGACCGCTTCGTCTTCCCGGTTTTAGTGCGGCCGCTTCCATGCCGATACCATTATCCTCCACCTCCAGGATAAGTTCTCTACCCTCCGCTCTCACCCTCACCCAAATCATGCCACACCCTTCCGTCATGTCAAAGCCATGGACGATAGCGTTCTCCACCAGAGGCTGAAGACTAAGCTTGGGAACGAGAGCATGTTGAACCGGCCCATCCAATTCATAGCGGACGATGAAATGATCCCTGAAGCGAAAGGACTGAATGGATTCGTAGGAACGCAGCAGCTTCATTTCTTCTTTAAGGGGAATCAGCTCAATTTCCGAGTTCAGGCTGGCCTCCAGGATTAGCCCCAAAGAAGTGCAGATGCCAGCAATCGCTTCCTGCTTTTCTTTTCTGGCGATCCATTTGACCGTATTCAAGGTGTTCAACAGAAAATGCGGGTTCATTTGGGAGAGCAGCATTTGAAAACGTACCGCCTGCTTCTGCCGCTCCTCCAGCTTAAGCTTGTTAATGAGTGCGATGACATCATCTATCATGTGGTTAAAGCTGTCACCAAGGGAACGCACCTCGTCAGTTGCCCCCTTTCCGATACTGATTTTGACATTCAGCTTCTTGTCCAATGCCTCCTCCATGCTCCGCTCTAAGACAACCAACGGCTTCGTCATACGAGCAGATAGGATGATGGTTACTAGTACGTAGACGATGACCAGAATCGTCAGAAAGAGGAATGCGATAAACCTTAATTGCCGGATTTCCTGCTGCAGTTCGCTTAACGGCATTTGACTGACCACATACCAATCCAGATCTTCAAGATAGCTGTAATTGACTAGGGATGAGGAACGTTTATCCTCATAGTGTCCTTCCTTTGCCTGTAGCGACGTAATTCTATGCAACATATCCATACTGAAGGTTGTTTTCTTACTTTGGAGAACAGTCTCTCCTCGTCCCGTAAAGATGGTCAAATCCTGGTTAGCCGGACTATCCTTTAATGTGCTCAGGAACCATTCCTGAATATTGATGCTGATGCGCGCCAGTCCGAAGTTTCCACGCAGTGGGTCATCCAGGACTATGTACAGGCTTAAAACCTTGCTTCCTTTACTGCCTATTACGTCATTCCAATCATCCGCCACCCACCGGTATGAATGTGTCCCGCTATGTAGCTTATCCTGCCAATCTTGTAAGGTTTTGAGCTCGTTAGTCAACCGGCCGGCAGGTGCATAGGAGGTGTATACATTGCCCTTCAGGTCGATGAATCTAAAATACAGTTCTGTCTGATGGAAGAAGAAACTGTTGTTGATGCCAAACATCTTACTCTCGATGACTTTTTTTCGCTCAAGGGGATCGTATTTGTCCGGATCGTGCATAATTTGGATCAGGCTCTCGTCCTGGCTCAGCATAATATTCGCCTTATAGGCGAATGCCATCATATCTGTCAAGGACACATGAACCTGCTGCATGTGCTCGGACATCCGATCCATCATATCCTTCTGACGAATCGATTCAAAATGCTGGAACAGATAAAAAATAGCTATGCACAAAGGAATCATCAGAAGGGTGATATAAGCCATGATCAGCCTGTACTTCAATTTGTTCGGAAGCAAATAGCGCCAGTTGAACATCGTGTAGGATCCACTCCCAAAAATGTAGTTGAATGTTCTCATTGTCTGAAGAGTTTCCAGATTTCTCGAATAGGCAAAAAAAACCTCTGTTTCAAGAGGTTTTTTTCCACAGTCAATCGTGGGTATTGGTGTATGGAGTATGGTTAACAATACTAGCCTTGCAGAGCCACTTCCGATACTTAAGTCCGGCTCATTCATTGATCTTGTCATGAATCTCTCTTTATTCATTCGATTATATCATCTGTAAAACGAATCCAGAAGATATAAAACTTGTTGATTCATATAACGATTCTTGGGAGTTTCAGAACTGCAGACGGGTCTTTGTTGTTTGCTATTCGTATACGCGAATCTCGAAGATCTCGGCTCTCGGGCAACCGTTCGTCGCTTCTACCACAACGCGAAGCCGATTAGAGGTAACCAGCCGTTCTAATGAATGGACAACTCTGCGTTTTCGGTTGTTTCGGCCTTCGGCAACGGTAATCCATTCGCCATCCACATCAATCTGCACAAGGTAATCCTTGACTAGTTCGGGAATCACTTCGAACGTTGTGCGGTGATGATGAAGATTGATCAGATCCTCGTTCACATCGTCGTTAAATGTGATATGCACCGTGCGAATGCTGACCGGTGCTGGCCAATTGAGCTCCAACCACTCCGGTGAGTCTTTCCGAAGTGAGGCTGACGACCACAGATGCGGCCCAGCAAACGGTCGGTGATATCCGTCGATAACCTTATCCGCTGCGTATGCTTGCGTTGGCGAGAGGAGACGGAAGCAGATCGGTTTGCGGTTAAATGGACGCATATTCCACTGCACGACCGGCTGACTTGGTTGATGATCTCCGAGATCCGGAGAAACCACGGGGCGTGGCCCTTTCGCAAATGAAAGCACTCCAAATTGAGACTCATCAGACAGATGTAAGGCAAGCCGTTCGTTGGCTTTGACCACTAGGAATGCGTTTTGTGGGGTGGCCGGCTTCCAATGGAGGTTCACGATCACATGTTGTCCTGTGCCTTTTGTTACCGGAGTCAATGTCGCCAGTTGTTTCGTATGCGGGACATAGTTTTCACCGCGACCGGTGTCCCATAGCTCCAGCTCCAATGTCGTGTTCTCTGCGGCATCGACAAATAGAGCGATTCCGTTCAGCTCCGGGTCGACCGGCAGAAGCAGGCCGGTGTCGGAAGCAAGTGGATAGGTTTCGATCGGCTTCTTCACAAATAGTTGCGTCAATGTACTGGAAGCTTTTAATTTCGCGCTCCGTGCCAAATCGGTCACATCATCATTGCGTAGACCGATGATAGACGCACCTTGGTGAAGCAGTGTTTGCTGAAGTTCACGTAGATGAGTCTGGTATAGCTCACGTGGGAAGACCCCTTTCTCAGTGCATAATGCAGCCCCAGTGCCGGCAGCCTCGCCGATGACGGCACATGTAGCCATGACACGGGTCGTTCCGAAAGCCACGTGCGATGCGCTGATGTCGCGGCCGGCCATGATCAAATTGTTCACGTTGACAGAATATAGGGAACGGAACGGAATATGATAGACTCCGTCTGCATGCAAATGCTTGGAGCCACTTTCAGTCGAATACATCCCTTGTGGCGGGTGCAAATCGATAGACCAACCACCGAAGGCCACAGCGTCTTCAAACTCGCGCTGAGCAACGATATCGTTCTGGTTTAGCATATAATCACCAATGAAACGACGGTACTCCCGCTTGCCTGGAATCGAGCCCACCCACTCCAGCGTCATGTTGTCGGCATTGAAGTTGCCTGAATTTTTAATATAGTCCCATAAGCCATAGATCACCGCCCATAACTCGTCACGGATACGTTCGTTGTCGAGAACCGTATCCATTTCACCGCCCCACTCGATCCACCAATAAGCGCATCCATTATCGCCACTGCGGATGACGCGCGTCATCGGAATGGTCGTCTTCGTGATATCCTTCGCAAAACTTGGCGGTATAAACTTGACCTGATGGCCTGCATCCTTCGTATAGAAGAACATTGTACTTCCCAGTGTAATGTCATCTGCAACGGGCGGTGCCCAATCCTCGTTGTACTCTTCCCTCGCTTCTCGGCCGATACGATGCTTGGCCCCGGCCAGAAATCCAACCAGTCCGTCGCCCGAGCAGTCTAGAAACATGCTACTTTCAAAACGAATACGCTGCTCTGACCCCATCATCCAACCGGTAACTGAACGGATGACCCTATTGTCTGCATCGCCGTCAGCTTCCACCTCATGAACATCGGTATTCAAAAACAAGCGGATATTGGGCTCTGCGCGAACCGTTTCAAGGAGAACCATATCCCAAATATACGGATTCCCGTCGATATTGCGGTACTGGTTTTCAAGAAAAAGCTCACCCATTATGCCGGTTTCTCGCGCATACCGATTCGTTCCGTGAGCGGTAGCCCCGCACACCCATACACGTACCTCGCTGCTTGAATTTCCGCCTAGCACAGGACGATTCTGAATAAGTGATACGGACCTGCCCAAACGGGCTGCAGCAACAGCTGCACTCACTCCCGCCAAGCCGCCGCCGACAACTGTAATATCTGATATGATAACTTCCTGTCTCATGATTGAATATCTCCTTTTAAAGTACTATAATATCCATGATTTCATCGTATGCTATCAACTTTTCAATTTCCATGCACCATGTTACGATAAGGTATATACTTTATTTCATAACATTGGTGGTGATAAAATGCGAAGTGACTTTGCGATCCGGCTAGTGACGCACTTTTATTGGGACAAGAAAGAGTCGTTTGCTCTCGACCGGGATATTTATTCCTATTGGACAATATTGGCTGTGGAAGAAGGCCGATTCACTTACCGCATTGAAGATCAAGAAGGCGAAGCAGGGTTCGGCAGCTTGGTGGTCTGTCCTCCAAACACCTGGTTTCATAGGAAGTCACTTGAGCCTTTGACCTTTCACTTTATTCATTTCACATGGAACACGGAGCCTTCGCTTGAAGAGCAGCGCTCGTTGACTGGCAATCTGATGATCGCGGACATCGAACGCCTTTGCTCAGACTACCGCTACTTGCGACTAATTGCGTTGGAACAGGATAAGGCCGCAATAGAGCGAAAACAACACCTCGTAAGCGATATGTGGCGTTTGTACGAGCTGGAGAGGAACGTGCCGAAGGAAATAGGGTTAACAGTGGTGATTGCCGATGAGGAGATGCGGAAGGCGGCCCACTTCATCACCGCCAATATTTTCGGTCCGGTCGATATGAAGAGCTTAGCGCTCTCGCTACAGCTTACCCCGGTGCAGTTGACGAGACGTTTTCGTGCGGCCTACGGAATGACTCCCTCTGAATATATGACACGGCTACGGCTGGACAGGGCTAGCAAATTGCTGCTAGAAACAGAGTTTAGTATCGACAAAATTGCGCAGCTGTGCGGATATGAGAACGGCTTCTATTTGAGTCGTATATTCCGGAACAAACGGGGAATGCCCCCTTCACAGTATCGTAGCCTGCCTCGCGTCTAGGCTTAGATCGGACGGATGAATTCTCTTGCACAAGCAATTTAGGGTATATGGGGATAATGAATACAATGCAGTGGTAACATCAGTTAATATAAGAACGACAATCGGACCATAATCTTGGCTCATTTCGATTGAATAAAAAAACCGCGATTTACGCGGAAATTAATCGGTATATGTTGTTGTCGCTCGACAATTGGATCGGATCTTGTTAGGTTGTTTCTCTTTCAACTATCCTGCCCTTGGGACTTGATCCCGAGCGCTATAATGTTCACCTCTACCTCTCATGACCATAAATAAAACGGACCGACTTCAGTAGACTACACTGGAGTTGGTCCGTTCTCCATCTAATATCCGACGCCTTCTCCCTCATCCGGGTGCAATCCTGCTTGCTTCAATTCCTTAGCTAGAATTCTGAAGCACTACTACCTGTTCGTGTAAATATCACTCAGTTGTGAGCCTTGAAAGATTATCATTTTGCATAGTCAATACTAAATTCCAAGAAATAAAAAAGCCGAATGGATCGTTCTCATCCACTCAGCTCATAGGTTTATTTTACAATAATCTGTATAGTATCACTTTCCGTTGTTCCACTTCCATTCATAAACTCACAGCGATATTGATAGATGCCAGGAGATTTCCCTGAAATTTGTGTAGTGGCCGATTGAGCACTTGGTGTTTGTGAAGATAAAGATTGCGTTTCAATAAGTTCGCCATTTTCATATAATCGATACTGTGTTGCGTTCGTGCCCCACCACATATTAGCAGTAATGTTATAGTCCCCATCTTGATCCCAGTTGTCACTAGACAACACAGGTTTGCCGGGCTTCGCATCAGTCACGGTGACGGTGTGTGGATCACATGAAGTCGTTCCATACAAATTCGATAACTCACATGTATACACATAGGTTCCATTCGGCTTACCTTGAATAGGAATAATGGAAGTCTGGGCAGCTGGCGAAACATCGGTGAGTGACTTCGTTTGGATCAATTGGCCATTCTCGTACAACTTATACAATGTGCCATTGTTTCCCCACCACATATTCATCGTAACCTCATAATTGCCATCATGTAAGCCTGTCGTAACACCGCTATTATTCGATAGTGTCGGTTTATCTGGCACCCCATTTGCAAGCAACGGCAGACTACTGGAATGTCGTTCGAACTTGACTGCATCAGCCCTGGTATAAATCATATCGGCAGGTAGAGTTGGCGGATCTACCGTTGTCGGAGTAACCCTTGTTAAACGAACATACTCGCTGCCGTCTCCAGTAAAGTCGAACGTTCCTAGATTAACCCAACCCGACGAGCCAACGGTTGCATCGATATACGTGACCTCGGTAACCGACTGATGCTTCACTTCCACTTTGACATAATTATCATTTGCCGTCGTATGGACGAGCTTATAGATGGAGACCGTATATTTCCCCTCTGGAAACTGTCCTTTCCAAGTCGCGGATGATCCTTGAACGGTAGAGTAACGGGATTTCACACCAATTTTGTATCCGGCTAAATTGCTTTGGCTCCAAGACCCTTCTGTCGTGTACAACCCAGTCGTATTCGTGCTGTCGACAATAACCGTTAGGTCCCTGATCGCAATTGTCAAAGGCGGTGTTGTTAAGGTCACCCCGTCAATCGTTACAGTGGCCCATACCTCAATGTGATCCGTTTCTCCGTCGAGACTTAGAAGGGTCAACAAACCGCTACTGTCCAATTCAGCCAGATCGGTTCGATCAACGAAATACTGCACATTTGCCTGTGATAGATCACCAATCAGACCGTTATCCAAATAGCCGGTTACGCTTAGTTGTGCGGTTTGAGTCATCTGCAGTTCGTTCCGATCCGACAGGATCACCGCAGACTCCAATTGCGGCATCTTGTTCGGGTCCACCCACATCATCGCATCGGCTACTACCCGTGACTTATTGGCCTTATTGGTTAATTCCACGTACCCACTATCGCCTGCTGCAAAAGGATAAGCACCCAGGTACACCCAAGTCCCATTGGCCGCTGTCTCATCTACGGTAACCGTCTCGGAGCCTCCGCTATAATAAACGGTAAATGAGGCATTCGTTGCCCAATTTTCACTGGCAGCGGTTATTTGCGGAAGCTTATAGTACACACTGTAAGTAACACTTTCCGGCAGCTCAGGTCGCCATTTAATTCTGCTTGTCGCTGTGCCGGCAGTCGATTTGGCATACACATAGTTATCATAGTAATAGTCGTTAGCCGTTGTATCCCGTATCCAGACGCCTGCTGACTCTGCCTCCGTATTATCCACAATGATAGATGAACCCTCCTGCCAATCCGGTTGAACTGGAGTTTCGGTTACCTGATCAGGCAGATAGAGTGTCCGCTTGCGGGTCTGTTTCCCGTCCGATTCCACATAATAAGTGAAGGTTTGGGATAAATCGTTTACCCGTATCGACCATTCCATCGGATAGATCTTATCTGGAATGGTTGTATACGTAGCCCCGCCATCCAAGGAATAATGGATCGTCGCTGGTTTCGTCGTTTTTGCCTGCACATAAGCATCGTAGGCCGTTTCGTCGGGCTTGACGATCAGCATGCCTTTAACCGCATCTATTGGACTGTGGATATCGAAGAAATAGCTTGCATCCGATGTTTCAACAGTTCTGACCTGGTGCAGCGGCACTTCAATGTTGAGTCCTTCCACAATGATAGCGGTTATTCCCTTGCTTGAAACCGTGGCTTGAATGATTCCGCCACTCATAACCGCTTGCTCTGGTGTGCCATTGTCGCGGATGATGGTTACGGTATAATCTTGTGCCGGGTTGAACCCAATGATTTGCGCATTCAATTCGATCGGAGTCTGAACTTCAGCTGCCGATTCGTTGCTTAACCCGATGTAGAATTTATTCCCGCTCTCTCCCGTTATCCAATTCAATTGAGAATGGTTGGTCTGTATTATCCCCTTAGGCATCCAGAGCCAAACGTTGGAATTACCGTAAAAATGACCTGGTTTATTTCCATAGAGGTGATATTTGAACCATAGAAAATTAGTTTCAAATACAGAAGGAAATGTAATACTTCCATTCGATTTCAACGATTGTTCGCTGATCAAATAATCCATCGTTTGCCCGAGCTGTCCCGGTATATGGTGATAATAGATGGATGTAGCCCCGCTTGGGCCTTCCAGAGGAAACTCCGGTTCAAGTTGACTAACGGCGAAGCCCTTATAGTAATAACCTGGATAGCTGGAATATCGTCCGATGACTGCATTATGAGCAATATCCTGCAGCAATTTATCGCCTGTATAGAGCGACAATCTCAGCATGAATGGAGCTTCCTGAGCATTCATCCGATAATAACCAGTTGTACTTCCCGCTTCAAACGTCAATCCATTGGGAGAGACAAGCCAACTATCCGCTTGTACGCCTCCGGCTACATCTTCTGGGAGCTTGATCCGAGGATATTGATATTTACCACTTTCCGGCCAATGGAACGACTCCGCGTAATTATACGTCTCAGGTTGCGGAATCGTAACGGCACCTTCAGGAACCGGACGAGCAACGAACATCGTTGCATACCGTTTGGCTTCTTTATAAGCAGCATTTAAGTATTTGATATCCTGAGTTTCCTCGTAAAGCTCCAAGATCTCCATCCACAGCTTGCTATAATAATAAATGAACTCATTTTTACTCACATTTACGGATGCAGGCGTATCAATATGCTGCATGATATAGCTGTCGGCTGCATCCTTGGCAGCCTGTAAATACTGCGCATCTCCCGTCATACGATAGATCATCAGGGGCTGAATGACAGGACCCCGGTCTTTCTGGTCAGGATCACGCACGAGGTACTCTTCCTGTGCCAGCGCCCCAATTCCTGCTGAAGTCCCCATCATCTGATTGACAGCGGCTACGCTTGAAAAATCAAACGGCAAGGTTGCCATTTTCCATAACGACGGCACACCGTATACTGGCTTCTGCGTCGGCGACCAACCTATACCATTTCGCGATAAGCCATACTGGACGGACGGCAATGCTCTCGTATCGTAAAGCTGGTCATCCCCAGTCAAATAGTAAGCCCCCAAAAGAACCGCATTCGAGCTTGTTCGAACACTATCCTCGTTTTCGATGTCAATAAAGCCCTTGGCACGGCTCCACCATCCGCTGGGTGACGGGACATAATCAACAGAGTCATCCCCTTGCGGCTCTATCTTAAGTAAATCGATCATATTGAACATCGCGTCAGTAAGCGACTGATCTGATACATTTTCCCGATATGCGGAATAACTGTACTCATTGCGAAGAATATCCGCGTAGGACTCATACAAATTGCTTTTTTGAGCGATTAGTCCCATATGAAATTTATAAGTGCTTTCTGCGGCCATTTGCGAATAAGTCCCTAATTGAGGAGCATACAAGATTGGCTGCACGCTGCCTTCGTTGTTGACAAGGCTCATGCCAAGCCTTTGTTTCGTAACACCTCCCGTCGGTTCAAATTCAACCGGAAGCTCATCCGAAGGTACAAATACCCCATATGTCAATGGATTGCCCGAACCGTCATTCTTTTCAACCAGACTCATTGGAGCGCTTAGCTCCCTTAAGCTTGTTGATTCCACCGAACCTACCATTTTGGCGTGTGACCTGAAACCATTTAATACTTCATTGACGCCAGAGATCTGCTCTGTTGTGAAAGACTGATAGCCGATCACGTAATTGCCATCCCGGCGGGGTGTAAAAGCGAAGGAAACATCAGGTTTGTCTCCTGACATGGACCAGTTCACTTGTAAATCGTAATCGCTTCCATGTGAAGAATCGGTTAATATCGCCGTGTGGCTGTCAGGGAAATCAATCTCGTCGAATGTAATCCAGCGTTTGTTCATCGTATCGTAGTAATTGGTTAGACTCCCCGCATTTCCATCCATTAAGACCCATTGCTCTTCAAGTCTTTCCGCCACATTATTGATAGGCACCCAGTTCCCCGTATCCGTGTCCTTGTAGAACATATCACGAACGATGGATTTGCCACCATCCCAAGCTGCTTCATAGAAGGTTACTTTGTAGCTGGCATTCTCGATGCTGCCTTTTTCCGTGTAACTGAGATTCGCCAATGTACGGCTGCGCAGCGGAGGCAACGGCGGCGCTTGCTGCCGGATATTCCCTTCAAACTTGACCGCATCGGCCCTCGTAATGATCTTTCCGGTCGTAGGTTGCGTTCGAGTCAGTCTGACAAATTCGCTATCATCACCACTGAAATAATAGGACCCCAAATCAACCCATCCGGCCGATGGGCCCGACGAGGGCCTCAGATCCATAAACATGACATCCGTAATCCCATTGTGAACAATTTCAATTTTAACATTACTGTCTGCTTTATCCGCCCAATCAAGCTTGTTGAATGATATTTTCGCCGTCCCTGCTTCCAATCTCGGATTCCATGTGATGCTTCTTCCTACTGCATCGGTAAATTTGGAACTGGAATTATTATATCCCTTCACTCCTGTACTTGTAGTCCAATAAGGAGCGGAGAACCCGTTATTTGCGTTATCTACATCAGTGGTGACGACATCATCAATCGTGATGCTTCCATCATCAATGATGATCGTCTTATGCGGCTCTTTTTGCTGAATATTCCCTTCGAACTTGACCGCATCAGCTCGCGTAATTATCGTGCTGGTTGTGCTGGTAGACCGAGTTAATCTAACGAATTCTTTACCAACTCCGGAAAAATAGTACTCTCCCAAATCAACCCATCCCGCAGGAGCACCAAATGAAGGCCGCAAATCCATATAGAGAACATCAGTCGTTCCATTGTGGACGATTTCAATTTTTACATTGCTATCTGCTTTATCTTCCCAGTTAAGTTTGTATAACGAAATTTTCGCCGTTCCCGCTTCCAATCGTGGATTCCAGGATATCGCTCTGCCTGCTGTACTCGTATATTTAGAACTGGAGTTATCATATCCCTTCACCCCTGTACTTGTGGTCCAATTCGGAGCTGAATATCCGTTGTTCTCGTTACCCACATCAGGTGTCACAACATCATTGATCGTGATGCTCCCGTCATCGATGATAATCGTCTTATACGGTAAGGGCTCCGCGTATGCGGTCCTTATTCCGACTAGGCTGAAAGGAACTAATATCGTCACGATGAAAACGATTAAGAAAAACAGCTTCCTTTTTATCATACAACTCACAGCCTCCCTTGTGTTGATAACGCTTTCAAATTAACGTTGCCCTCCTTTGTTCGAAGATCGTAAAGAAGCAATTAGCCTTATCCTTTTGGCTAAGCCCGCTTTGTCGGTTTTATCATAGCATGTTACAGAACTGTGAAATTTCTTTGATTTTAAGAATTTCTTATAAGATTTTAAGGAAGAAGAAACGACTTTGTCGTCCTTTAAAAAAGAGACCTACATCATAACTGCCCGCTCAACTGCAGTCAGTTATGATGTAGGTCTACCAATTGTACAAAGCCTAATGATTAATTATAATGGCGGCTGCACTAATAACAACTTCCCAAGCTGAATCACCGTTTGATCATACCAATCTGGATGCTGCCTAACGTGCTCTCTACTTCGTTCATTGCCGCATGCCTCAAACACGGCCACTTTGTCTGTCTTCTCGGTATCGATTTCAAAGCGAACCGTATGTTTTCCATTCGGGAGCTCCGGCAAGAATACATACTGATTTCGATTATGATCGTTGTGTAGTGTGAATCGATCGATAATAAAGGGTTGCCCACCATCCACCGACACCTTCAATCTGCCAGAATCAGGCCCCCCGATATCGAATAACCCGATATGGGTGCCCTCGAACTGCACCGTGATAGCCTCTCCAGGATCGACTGCTCGCCATAGGCCGGGGAACAACCAATTGTACTCGCGCACTAAAGCAGAATCATCGGGCGTCATGTAAGACCATCCTGCGGAAAAAGTAGTAAGACTATCAAGTGACAGCATGGTCGCATACTCCCAAGGATTAGCCGGAACCAATGGATTCTGAGGTAAGTGATGTACTAACCTTCCCTGATGACCTCTGAGTTCGATAATTGCCTCAAATGACCGGGTGATCGTATCCGTGTAAATCTGGTGTCCTTCGGGAATAGTCGGATGGATCGAATCATGCGTAAAAACAACGGCTCCAGAAATGGACACGTCTTCCCTTGAGGTGAAAACGAGTTTTCCCTCCGACACCAAGTGACTGACCGCTACGCCCAGATGAATCGAAGGAATACCATAATAGTCGGCCACTTCCTCTTGCATTAGAGCCCCCTTCTGGTATTCCCCAGACTGAAATAAGGCCACATCCCGCTCCTTCAGCGTATAAACGAACAGGATATCGGTAAACCGGCTCCGCTTGCGGATCTGACGGACAATCCCTTCGATCCGCGCCTTGGATTCGGGATCTCCGCCATCGTTACCGACAAATTCAACAAATACTAGATCAGGCCGATGACGCAGTACATCTGTCTCCAAACGGGCACAACCCAAATCCGATCCTGTCCCATTAATGCCTGCATTCACAGAGCGGATATCCGCCTTAGGATATTTCTCACGAAGCCAATCCGCCGTCATGACCCTGTAGCCTTCAGAACGAGTATTACTGCCGCCGAAATAGACGATTGTTACGGTATCCCCATTTTCCAATTTCTGAATTATATTGGGGAGCCCATTACGAGGGAATAATTCCTTCATCGTGACTTCACCTGACCTCATTTATCAATTTTAGGAGCAAACAATTTTACAGCAAATACTTCAAAATAAGGCGAACCATACGTTGCGCAGAAATTAATCTGGATTCGGGTTACACGTTTCGCATCCACCTTATGTTTATTCAACGTGAGATAATTCCCACGAGTTATGATTGTCCTCTCGGTTCCGTCTTCTAAGGTCAAGGTCATATCATAATCTTGGATAAGGGACTCGATCGGGTCGTTGAAATGCTCCAAATCCAACTGTGAATTGAAAACAAGATGGATTTCGTCTACATTTTTGGGGCTTGCAAAACAGAATTCCAACCATTCCTGTTCTTCCGTACGTTCAGAAATCCAAGCGTTCGGTAGACCATAAGGTCTGGAGAAGCCGTTGACGACATTCTCGGGATTATACATACTCTGGGACGGTAACAGATCCTTGAAGCAAATGCTCTTATTGAATTTCTTCAGCCTGGACGGCTCTTCCGGTCTATAATGGAAGCTGACCGCTCCTGTTATTTTTTCTTCATTGCCGTAGACGGCAAGGCTAGCCGTACCTTCCAATACGATGTAGATTTTGTCGTCAGCCGGTTTCTTGCAGCCCAAGTTTAGCGTAATCCAGTCGTCATGACCGGCTGCAATAACCAAGTGGTAATCTTTCAACTCGCTGGTGGGAATGTAGTTTTCCTTCCGTTCCCCGCCAAACAGCTTTACATGCAAAGTTTCCGAATGCTCGGACCTATTTTTAATTTTGATCCGTACACTTTCAGCCACGGATGTCTGAATCGGCAAGGCCAAACATAACCCTTTCTCCAATGAAATCTCTTCGGTTGGATGAAGATTATCATAGCTGCGCTGAGACGAGGCACGAATAGTTAATCCGTCAGCGAAGTAAGGATTCAATTCCTCTTGAAACCCTACAATCGTTTGGCCATCTCGAAGCAGCAGCGCCTGCAGCTCCTCCATATGAGATTCGACTATGGCCGAGGGGTCTATCTCATACTTCAAGCATAACGAAGCAGCCGTTCCAACCGCCTGCCCCATACAACCGCAGGTTGCCATTACCCTAGTAGATCCGAAAGCCACATGGGTAGCACTTATGTTGCGACCAGCAAACATGAGATTAGGAATATTTCGTGAATATAAACTGCGGAAAGGGATATTGTACAATCCTGGCACGAAATTCCATGCTGTAGCTGGCCCCTCATCGTAGATGCCCTTATTCGCATGTAAATCCATATACCATCCACCGACGGATACAGCATCTTCGAAATGCGGCTTTGCTGTAAGATCGTTCTGAGACAACATGTGGTCCCCTATGAACCGCCTCGACTCCCGCTTTCCAGGAATCGGGCATACATAATCCAAGATGAGATTGTCTACATCATCAAATTCGCCGCTATTTTTGATATAATCCCAAATCCCGTACACCAATTTCCGCAGTTCCAATGCGATGTCTTCATTATTCTTGATAATATCCATATGTCCACCATATTCCAGCCACCACAATCCGCCAAGCCCATTGATTTTTCTTGGTAAAGCCCGATGGTTTAAGCCTTTTCTGATACTATCGAAAAAAGCCAACTTCGTAATATCATACGCAAAGCCAGGCCTTTTGAATGGAACGGAATATTCTACGTCACGGGCTTGAAACAGGATCGTATCGCCCATGGTGTAATGGTCCGCCACTTCAGGAGCCAATTCTTCCTTGTATTCATGCTTCGCTTCTCTCCCCCAGCGGAAGAGAGCACCTGCTTGATATCCGACAACTCCATCTCCGGAGCAATCGATGTAGGTTTGGCTTTCGAAACGGAATTTTCTTTCGGAAGCCAATTGAAGGCCCTCCACCCATTTAATTCTGCCGTTCTCCATGCCCGTTTCATGCACGCATGTATTCAGAAATAGAGAAATGTTAGGCTCAGCATAAACCATATCCAACAAGACCGTATCCGAAAGCGAAAGCATAAGCTTCTTGTTGTATAACGGATTATAGTGAAAAATCTTCAACTTGAGTTCTTCCACCAATCCGCCCTCGCGTGCATAATAGGATGGACTGTTTCCGAGATATGCTGACCCGTTGATATGAACCCGGACCTCGCTGCTCGCATTTCCTCCAAGAACCGGCCGATCATTAATAAGTGAAACCTGCAGCCCTTGGCGTGCGGCAGCAATGGCAGCGCATATCCCAGCAATACCTCCGCCTACGACGGTTACATCTGCTTTAATAAGCTCCATTTTGATAACCTCCATGATTAGATCCTTCTATCATGGTAAGCCTTTTGATGCCCTTTTTTTTACATGATTTCGCGAGAAATTTATACATTTTTTGCAACCTTATTTGGATTCATACCGTGTCATTTTTATCCGATATTGCTTAGGTGTATCACCCGTATATTCTTTAAATAATTTGCAAAAATAACCTTCATTCACAATTCCTACTTCCTCGCACAATTCCAATAAAGAATAATCCTGAACATTTAATAGCTCGAGAGCTAAGTGAATTTTTTTGCGGTTGATGTAGCTGATAACGCCCTCGTTCATTGTTTTTTTGAATAAGCTGCTAAAATACGATGGAGCTAAATTCACTTCCTCGGCAATCGCCTCGAGCGTTAATCTCTGTTTAAGGTTTTTCTCTATAAAACGCATAGCACTCATGATTTCTATACGATGTAAGAGTTGGCCAGCGTGTACATATTCGAATGTGAAGTCGCCAATATAGGCAAGCTGCTCCCGAAATGTCATGAATTTTATGGGAAACTCTGATGCATCCGTGGTCAACGAGTTCCCCGATTTAAATTTCGCAGTTATGTCTCTGTACAAGCCTTGAAGCATAGGTGCCATGATGGACTTATGAATTTTATAATCCGTCACAAATTGGTTTAAAGCTGAGAGTTCTTTTTCCAACGCTTCCTTGGAAACTTTCCTTTGAACCCATGTGAGAAAATCAGCCAGTTTCAGCTGAAAGTCCTCCTTTTTGTCATTACGGTAATGGAACCGATGTATGGGTGTTTTGACTACTTTTTCTTCATGATAGTAGAAATCCTCACTCACGTTATTAGCTTCCATGTAAGCTTGTTTGATGGATTCCCAGCCTCGGTGCGGACCTCCAAAAGCTACGGATACCCTTTGATTCAAATATTGATGTAAATGGGAGACGATCTGACTGCCCAATGAATGGCAAGCATATTCCGTATCCATATCGCTGCGATTATTTTCCCAGGAAAGAAAACCAATAAAACGATTATCGGATAGATCCGCAGCTACACCTCTGCCACCGTTCACCACAGTTTCTTCGATTATATTCGTAATCGCATATTTCAAGATGTTTTGATCAGACGCTGAATAATCGTTTCGGAAACTTTCATATAGATTCATTTCAACAATGAAGCAGCAATAGTTGGCTTGAAAGAAATGGAATTGCATGCGATTGGCAAAATCCGATGCCCGATGAGATGGAATTTCGCCTCTGATAAGCTCATTAAAAAATTGCTTGCGGACTCTATATTTATTTTCAAGTACGGATACGTTTAACGATTGAAATTCCGCTTCTTTTTTCTTAACCTCATTTAAAATCCCGGCTGCCTTATCTAAAGCGCGATCTAAATCTGCTTCCCTGAGCGGAACCTTAACAATGTACTCCAATACGTTAGCTTGAATAGCTCTCTGGGCGTATTCAAAGGATGAATAGGCGGTCAAAAGAATGTATTGGGTATGGGGAAGCTTTGGTTTTAGCTGCTCAATCATGGAAATTCCATCCATTCGCGGCATAACGATATCAGATATCACGATATCCGGCTTAAGCTTCTCTATCTCCTCTATCCCCTTCAGCCCATTATTCGCTTTTCCCACTAAATGAAATCGCTTATCCCTATGGGAGAGTTCGTTAAAAAACAATTCCAATCTCTGAATGATTAGATCTTCGTCGTCAACAATGAAGCAGGTGTAGTCTCTCACCATCATGCATCTCCTTTAAACGAGCCTGCTGGGAATAAGGCTTGAACACGGGTTATTTCCTTAGGTATGCTTATGATTTGGAGCCCGAACTGTTCTCCGTAGTGAAGTCTTATTCTGTCATGAATATTATTTAACCCGATTCTTTTCCTTTTCAATTCCACATCACTCGGTTCTGAAATCAAAATATGCTTTATTTTATCAGTTGGAATTCCCTCGCCTAGATCAACTACTTCTATGATGACGATGCCGCCCTCCCTGTACGCATGAATAGTAATAGGGCCTTCGATCCCCCCTCCGTTATAACCATGGAAGATACTATTCTCCACAAGCGGCTGCAGCAGCATTCGAAAAACTGGGAAATCTATTAAACCTGCTTCGATATTTTCAATCAAGTGGAAGTTCCTGTTATAGCGGATGTTCTGGATCGCGATATAGTCCGATACATTTTGCAATTCCTGACGCAGTGATACCTTCTCCGAAGCATCAGCTATCCCATATTCCAATATTGAAATGAGAGACTCGATCACTACATCTACTTTCTCTATTTGTCCGAGTCGTATGACATTGCTGATAGAACCAAGCGTGTTATACAGAAAATGAGGGTTTATTTGAGACTGAAGCACTTGGATTTCCAGCTTCCGCTCAAGTTCATTATGTAGCTCTGCTCCCCGTATCAGTTCCACAATTTGCTGCAGCATACGATCGAATGCTCGGGAGAGATCTCCAAACTCATCGTTTCGGTTAATCGATATTGTAGTTGTGAGGAGGCCTTGCTCCACCCGCTTCATTTTTGTTTTGAGCGCATAGAGAGGGGTCCTTATATATTTGGCAATAAAAAAGGAAATGAACAGACTTAAGAGAAGACCTGCAGCTAGAAGCCCGATATAATAGGTTTCTAATCTGGACAAAGCAGCTTTCAAGCGTGATTCATCGTTGATCGAGATGATGGTCCAGTTGAATTTCTCAGTCGGTTTTTTCAGAAGGGAGACTGGAATACCATCCTTGGTATGTAGTTGAAGGCTTGTTTCTGTAGTATCCAGAATTTGTTCCGCTGACGTTTCACCGATTGAAAAAGTATGATCTTGAATATTCATGGGTCCTTTATTTTCCGAAAATCCGGCAATGATTTTTCCCGATGCGGTGATTAGAGCCAAATCCATTTGTTCTTTTTTATTAATCTTGAACAAGGTTTCTTCAATGGCATTTAGATCCAAATCTACCGCAATGGCCATAGGAAACGGAGCACTGTTCAGATATCGAACCATCGTAACTGTCCAGCCGGAATATTTAGATTTGTAAGGATCACTGACAAATGTAGTCCTTCTGTTCTTGTCAGCCGCATCAAACAAAGGTTCTCTTTCAGCTAAAGGTTCATCGAATATTCGGGTAGGTGTACTCCCGCCTAGAATGGATAAATCGCTTTTGATCAAATAAATATTACTGACGTAATTACTGTTGAGTTCATACAGCTCTCTTAATTGCTTTTTAATCACTTCTGTATTGTCAATGTTGGCTTTCACCGATGTTTCGACCGAGAACAGGATCGTCTGGAAGGAGGAAAAATTAACTGTGAAATACTGATCTACCTTGTCTAGTATTTGGTTAGTGTAATAAATGTCAGTTTTTCTTATTTCCTTTTGGACATAGTGATAAGACAATTGACTTATCAAGATTATGCAGCTTAATACAAATGCAAAAACGATAAAAAATAATTTTAAAGGCAAGCTGATTCTTCTTCGCATCTATCATCTTCCTTTTAAATCTGTATTAAACAAATAATAGCATATGACAATAAAGAGAGGGGCTATTTATAGCCTCTCTCTTTGTTTAAAAGATAAGAATTTATATGCTTCGCGCATAAATGTTCCTTATCTTTCTCGCTGAAACGGTACCGTCCTTTAAAAGGACGGCGAAGCCGTTTCTACTTGATTTACTTAATTAAGCCCGCTTCTTTAAATTGCTTGATTACTGTGTCCTTATATTTCTGCATGTCAAACTTGGTATCCAACGTATTGAGGAAATTCTCCCAGTTAGAAAGAGGATCTTTTCCGGTCATAAATTTGACCAAACTTTCATTAATGAAACGTTGGCGGTCAGCTGCCAATGTATCGTTCGGGTCTTCAGTCAATAAATTCCCGGGCAAAGTAGGCGCCACGTATTTCTGATTGTTCTCAAAAGCTTCTGCCGTCTTAGGATTCTGGAAGCTGAAGTACTCAGCATCATCACCACGACGCGGCATTCTATAATGGTCAACCCATAGGTACTTTTCTTTCATTTCCTTTGATAATTCGGAGGTTTTATTCTTGATCTTGCCGTCCACTAAATCCCAATGAATTCCTTTAATTCCGTATGCAAAATTCGGATATGCTTCTTTGTCCGTAAAGAGATAATTCAGCATGGACAAGATCCGAATGATTTTGTCCTTATCCGCTTTCTTGGATATGGCCCATGAATTGCCTTGGAACGATTTTCTCTCTACAATTTGATCACCATAAGGACCTATCATTGGAGGAATGACGATCCATTCCGGCACCTCTCCACTGATTTCTTTCATTTTCTGCTGATAATCCGGTTCCAGCCTGCGTGCATCTCTTATCATGAAGCCAACTTTACCCTTAAATAACTTTTGGTCCAACAAATCGGGAGTATTCATTGTCACCCAGTCTGGATCTACAACTTTGGCTTCCATCATTTTATTGATATAAGCGAGCGCCTCTTTCATTTTTGGGTCGGTATACAGGAACACCGGTTCATTGTCTTTCACATCAATGGCTGATGGAGGATTGACGCCAAACATCCACATCAAACTATCGAAGCCGTAGGTTTGCAGATTGCCTTCTTTATTCATGCCGCCTATGAATCCGTAAGTATCGTTTTTGCCATTACCGTCCGGGTCTTTCTCTGTAAAGGCTTTCATAACTTCGAATAACTCGTCAGGTGTCGTTGGCACTTCCATATTCAGCTTTTTCAGCCAATCATTGCGAATGAAGAAGCTTCGACTGATACCATTTACATTATCATAACCTGGAACCCCAATGGTTTTTCCTTGATAGGACATCGCCTCCCAGGAGTCGTTGCTAAAACGTTTCTGTAATTCAGGAAATTGATCCAGATACGGTGTCAAATCCGCAAGAACGCCTTGGTCATAATATTGCGCGAGATCAGCCCGGCTCTTCAAGAAAATCAAATCTGGAATATCTCCTCCAGCAATGAGCGTATTTAATTTAGTCGTTGCTTGACCTGATTGAGGAATCATCATTTCCAAGTCGATATTTACTGCTTTCTCCAACATTTGGCGTTGGATATCTTCTTCACGGGGAGGAATCGGAGCAGCAGCATTGAAAGTGCCTTGGTTAAACATCGAAATTTTCAATTTGGTTTCAAAGGGACTAGACTGGCCTTGTGAATTATCCGTAGCTGACGATGTAACCTCTTTTTTGTCCCCACATCCTGACAATACCGTTCCCACACCGACCATTGCTGTCAGAATAGCAAATGTAATCGCTTTACGTTGCATAATGACCTCTCCTTTGCTTCTATATTATCACGGTTTCCCCGTAACAACTCAGGTTGGAATTTCTTTTTAACCTTTAACCGATCCCAAGAGTACACCTTTGGTAAAATGCTTTTGCATAAATGGGTAAACGATCAAAATCGGAACTGTAGTCACGACAACTGCTGCCATTTGTATAGCGAACGTACTAACAGCTCCGGTATTGGCAAGCGAATCAGCACTTTGTGTTGCGACGTTAAGCAGGATGTTGCGCAAGATCACTTGAAGCGGCATTAAGTTGGAATCATTGATATAAACAATAGCATCGAAATAACTATTCCAATGCCCGACTGCGTAAAATAAGGAAATTGTGGAAAGGACGGGCAAGGACAGGGGTAAAATGATCCGCCATAACGACTGAAGCTCACTTGCACCGTCTACCCTCGCTGATTCCTCGATTTCAGCAGGCAATTGCTCGAAAAAGCCTTTAATGATCACCAGATTAAATGCACTAATGAGATTGGGAATAATCAATACCCATGGACTGTTTAGCAATCCCAGAGAGCGGACTAGTAAATAAGTCGGAATTAATCCTCCCCCAAACATCATGGTAAAGACAATGAATAGTAAAAATGGGCTTCGACCCGGCAAATATTTTTTGGATAACGGATATGCCGCTATTACCGTAAAGAACACATTAAGAGCAGTACCTACTATCGTTCGAAACAATGTAATTTTATACGCCTGCCCGATACCATGAGAAATGAATACTTCTTTATAGGCTAGAAAGGTAAAGGTTTCTGGTATAATAACAATTCCTCTTCTTAACACTTCCGCTTCTGGCGTCACTGAAACAGCAACCACATATAGAAAGGGTAGTAAGCAAAGTAGAGCTAGCAAAATAAGAATAAAATAAACGACTGCTTGCCAGACTTTCTCTCCGATTGTCAAATTGATCATATTGATAACCACCTCACCAAATTTGCCCATCGAATTTTTTGGCGAGCTTATTCGCTGCCAACACTAAAACAAATCCGATGACCGCTTTAAACAATCCCACAGCAGTAGCCAAGCCAATCTTAAGTCGCTCGAGCCCTTCACGGTATACCCATGTGTCGATAATGTCGATCTTCTCCTGATTAAAGCTGTTGGCAAACATGAATATTTGGTCAAAACCAGCATCCAGAATATGGCTTAATTTAAGGATCAGCATCAGAATCATCACGCCTCGAATGCCGGGAAGTGTTACATGCCATAGCTGTCTCCATTTGGAAGCGCCATCAATTCTAGCCGCTTCATATAAGCTTGGATCGATTCCTGCTAATGCTGCAAGGTACAATATCGCTCCCCATCCAATATCCTTCCATATTTCAGATAAGATGATCAGCAGTCTGCCCCAGGCAGGTTCCGTTAGGAATGAGATGGGTTCAACTCCAGCTTCCTTCAAAATCATGTTAAAAAGACCATCCCCTGGGGCTAATAATGCCACCATCATTCCATAAACAATGACCCATGATAGAAAGTGGGGTAAATAAGTGATCGTTTGTACGATTTTCTTAAACCATTGGGTATAGACTTCATTGAGCAGCAAAGCAAGTATGATAGGAGCTGAGAAACCGAACAATAGCTTATACAGCGATATGATTATCGTATTTCTCATGATGTCCCAGAAATAAACGCCGTTCATAAAATCTGTAAAATTTCTAAATCCCACCCATGGACTATCCCATAGTCCCAATGCTAGGTTATAGTTTTTAAAAGCAATAATGATTCCCGCCATAGGAATGTATTTGAATACGGCAAAGTAAAGTAATGCCGGGAACAAGAGAGCGTACATCACTTTATACTTTTTTATCGTTCTTATCCATGAATTTCGCTTTTTGGTGAGGGGAATGGCGTCCGCTGCCAATTTTGCTTGCATATCATCACCTCGTCTTTATTTATATTTGTATAATAGCATCCCACTACCCGAATAAATTTCTGTGATTTCAAGAATTTCTTATAAGATTTTAAGTAAGTGGGGCTTTGGAAAAATCCAATCCAATAGGCATGATTGTCTTGATTTAAAGCTCGTACAATAACTCTGACTCGAAAGTTTGAGTATAGACCAAATACAATCCCGAGGTCCCAAACAAAAAAAGCCCTAGAAAAAATTGGGCTTAATTTAATGAGTCATGTTTTTTATATAATGCATCCACGTATTTTATTTTCCATTACTAAAAACTACATTCATGAGCAAAAAAGGCATCCTCCAGCGTGGAAGGGTTACCTTTTACTTCTCCAATGTTCCATCTGCAACGATTGTTCCATGCTTAATAATTACCACATCATCAACCGTCGCTGTATGGTCTTCCATTAGATGAATGGATTGTAACACCGAGTTTCCAGACTCAGCCCGTTCTCGTAAGTTTAGACTTCTCATTAAATAAATCAATAGTGCTTATGACTGAGCCAAAATTCCTTTAACAAACAATGAGACACTGTGCTTGTAGAACTCTTCCTCGGTGACGAGTTGGGATTGATATTGCCGGTGAATCAGCTCGCTCATCTGAAATCCGTAGCACATCGAGAGAAAAGACATTGCGACAAGACGCTCATCCTGTCTGGCTATAACTTTTTTATTCTGCAAGCGTTGAAAATATTCAACCAGCAAGGAGTGAAGCTTCGCTGGCGGATCGGCTAGCACTCTGTCTAATTCGGGAAGCATTCCTTTGTCGCGGATGCCAATCAAAATGATGTCCGCATTTTTATGGAAAAACAAACGGTACTGCTGGCTTACATTCAGCAGATCAACTTCCGGATTATCGGTCGCGTCCTCTTTTAACAGCTTCTCAAATTGCGGGATATCCGAATGTCTTTCAATGATGGCTTCCAATATGCCTTGTTTGCTTCCAAATTGCCGAAAAATCGTAGATTCATTGACTTTAGCTTCCGTTGCAATGGCTTTGGTGCTTACTCCCCGATAGCCCTTCTTTTTGATGAGCTGTGTCGCGGCTTCAATGATTCTGTCTGAAGTTTGCATTGCATTTCTCCTTTTGCATATGTTAAACCTATTCTACTACAAGTTTTGCATATGCAGCAGGGTCGGGGTTCATCATTTTCATAAACGTTTATTTAAAACGAATCGCTTCTTTTTTCCCAGCGGCTTGGTTCCGTAATCTTGACATGATCAGGGACCAATTGCGTGAGCGTGCCTAATTTATCAAATGTAATCTGGATTCGGTCAGAGGGCAACAGCCATTGTTCGGTCTCGATTGCGCAGCAATCCGGTATCGTCCCCATTCCTATAATCGTGCCCGGGAGCGGCGTGAAAACTTTGAGAATCTCCTCCATCACTTTTGCAGGGTGTGCAGAATACTCGGATGTGCTCCCCTTCCAGTGCAGTCTCTCCCCGATGCATACATTCACATCCAATGCCAGCGGGTTGTCGATTTCATCCGGCGTTACCAGAAATGGTCCTATTCCTTTGCTGCGATCAAAATCTTTGCAGCGCGTCGGTCCGGTCATCGCCTGGAAATCCGGCCACTGCACATCGCGGACAGTACTGTCGTTAAAAATAACATAACCTGCAATGCAGTTCCCCTTCCCTGTAACAAAGGCCAGCTCCGGCTCGATATCCAGGTAGGAAGAGTACGAAGGCCAATGAATCGTATCCCCATCGCCAATTAATGCATTATGGTTACACTTATAATAACTGAAAGTTACTTTATTCAGATCTTGCTGGAATTTTTCGGCAATTTTACGTGTAAGCTCTTCTCTTTCCGGCCCTGTATATTCTCTTTGCAGCAGATTTACGCCAGCATTTCTCAGATGTCTTGGTGTCAGCCCGAAATCGATAAGCGCAGCCGGATTTGGAACTGGCGGCAGCAGTTTTACCGCTACAATCGGGCAGATTTCATTTTCATTAAATTGATGCGACTGTTCGACAGCATATTGCATCAATTCCTTAGCGGCATCATAACTTGCCGGTAAATAATGAAGATAGCTGTCCATACTTTCAAGACTGTCAACGAATGTTCCCTGCTTTTTCATGATTGCGGCAAAAGACACGACAAATTTCTCGTTAATTACAAGCCCAAACAAAGGTTCCTGGGATATTTTGGTTTGAAAGGTTACTAGCTTCATGTTGCAGCGCCTCCATCCATGTAGTGTGATGTTGTTCTGTTACTATCATATCGTACAGTATAAATGCATGCAAGTACATGCTTGCATTTCTGTTTTCCGTTCTCTATAATAAAGCCATAGTCAGTATGCCTTACCCCAAAAACATATACGAAAAAGGAGAATTTTCATGAAGTATGGACGTATTATCCAAAAACCTCGCGTTAAATTTATTGAAGTTGCAGATGGCGTTTTTGCCGGTATTTCGCCGTATCGCGGGATCAGTTGGGCCAATGCCGGGTTCATCAACAAGGGTGAAGGGCTGGTGTATGACACGTTCTTCGATTTGTTCCATGCGCGGGAAATGAGGGAGGCTTTTATGGAAGTAAGCAACGGCGGCTCTCCCGCATATGTGGTGAACTCGCACTATAACAGCGACCATGCCTGGGGAAACAAAGTGTTTGAAGATGCTTGCATTATTATGCACAAGGAAGCCTCCAGAGAGCGTCTCACCGAAAATATCGCCTGGATGGACAGCGTCATCAGAAGAGGAAAGGATTCTCCGGAATCTACTTCGGGCGAGCGGTTTTTTGCAGCGGAATTTGAAGGATTCGACCTGGAAGGCGTAGAATGGTTGCTCCCGAATATTGAGATAAAGGACGATATCAACATCCGTCTTGGCGATACGGAAGTAATGATTTACAACGTTGCTCCGGCCCACTCTGACAGTGACTTGCTGCTGTGGATGCCAAAAGAAAAAGTGCTGTTCGCCGGCGATGTCGTGTTTAACGGGTGTACGGCATACAGCGAAGAGGGAACCCTCAATTGGGTTAAAGTGCTTGACCGCATTATTGATGAAATTAAACCCGAAATCGTTATTCCAGGACATGGCGCCATCTGCGGCCTGGACTTCGTGAAGGAGCAGAGAGACTACCTCCTGAACCTGATCAGCGAGTTCAACAAGCATTACAATGACGAAATTGATGCCTTGTCCCTGACCAAGCAAATTGATATTTCCCGCTTCCTTCATTGGATTCAGCCAGAACGTTTGTATGTTACAGTGGACATCCTATTGAAAAGCAAACGAGGGTTACCACCCCTTCCAATTTGGAACGAGGTGCCTGCTAAGCTGGAAGACATGAAAGTTTTTTTGGCCGGAAAATATGGTAATCAAATCAAGCCATGGGACCCTATGAGTGTTTGGCAAGAATAGCAATTTGAAGCAGCCTACGAAATACAAAAAACGGCCCTGTCGCAAACGATGCGAACAGCGGCCGTTTTTTTGAATTGTTCAACGGAATTATAATCGGTGCTTTGAAACGATTATGAAAAAAAATGGAGAAGGACTTATGACTTACTAGAGGGGACTCTCACCCAATTGGATTGGAGAAGAGTTCCGTTGTTTTAGAATTATTATTCCAAATAGCTTTCGGCAAGTTTCATTAGGGTTTCTTTGCTTACTTTATTTATGTCTCCACGTAAAGTATAGGCGTATTTCACCTTTTTGTCAGGGCTCTCGTATACCCATTTCAGCTCGTGCGTCTGCGAAGGAGCAAATTCTGTATGCAGCATTTCTACTCCCTTCACTTGAACCTTCTCCTGCTTAAATTCAACCTTCTCGTCAATATACATTGTAGGATCGCTCTTTCCACTCAGATTAGTGATATTAACCCCGATTTTATCTTCGCCATTTTGATACGTAGCAAAGAGAAGGAAAAACTGATCTGTCATTTCAACCGGCATCATGGCATATCCCTGATTGGATTCTTCCGCCTGCTTTCTCAGCTTTTCTGCCATTTTCTTTTTTTCTTCCGAAGAAGGAGGATTCACTTCCTGAGCATTTTTAAAGATTACGTCCGCCTTTTGGAATGTATAATTTCCATTGACTTTGTCTGCGACCTTAATGGATTTATCCGTAATCTTATCTCTCAATTGAGAAAGATCTTGGAAGATAGTCACCTTCGTTCCAAGAATTGTTTCATGATTCGGATTATTGGCAACCATATAGAACAGCCCAGCTTCCCCGTTCTTTAGCACCTTATCCTTAAGTTCATAAAATGCCTTGTAACGCTCTATCTCATCTTTCGATTCTGTTTTTCCGTAATCTTTCGTCGATTTAGTATCATATACGACTTCGCCATCCTTATTCGTCAAAGAATGATATTGAACTGCCGCATAACCTGTGGAGGCCATTAACATCATCCCTATACACGCAGTCAGAACAACTTTATATTTCATAAAAAACCTCTCCTTTTCTTTTGGCTTAGCATGTAATATTCTCATTACTTTTCCTGTCAAGTCGGCGTCGGGAATGCGCGGGTCATCAAACAGTTTTTTCAAATCCCGATCCCTGTCCATATTCATACACTCCCACTCCCTTCACTTGAGCATAATACTTTCGAAATTTTGCAGATGCACGTTCGTATTTTTTACGAAGGCTGGCACTGTTTTTGCCGAGAATCAATCCGATCTCCTGGTAGCTTTTATCCTCGACACAACGTAAGATTAACAAATTACGCTCTTCCGCTGATAATTTTGCCATGGCTTGATGTACGGATTCATCAAAATAGTTGGCTTCAATATGCAAGTCGACTTCATTATTTTCTTTCTCATCCTGGTAAAAGAAAGGCAAATATTTCACCAACTTTCGCTTACGGATGATGTCGATACATTGATGGTAGGCAATCTTGTATACCCAGGCGCCAAAATCTATTTGATATTGGGTATATTTCTTCAAGGTGCGGAATGTCTTCAAAAATACTTCCTGTGCGTTATCCTCGGCTTCGGCATAATTA
This sequence comes from Paenibacillus sp. B2(2019), assembly GCF_008370385.1. Classification (NCBI taxonomy): domain Bacteria; kingdom Bacillati; phylum Bacillota; class Bacilli; order Caryophanales; family Paenibacillaceae; genus Paenibacillus; species Paenibacillus sp. B2(2019). The sequence goes on along the minus strand of NZ_VTZR01000015.1, from coordinate 237,355 downwards.
CCCAGCATATGATAACAGTAGAGAAAAATCGGTTTTTGATAAACCTCCATGATTTTTTCGAATTTTTCTGTGTCCCCATCCAACACATCTGCAATGATCTGACTTAACTCCGTATCATTCAAGCTGTCTCCCCCCCTTTCACTCTATACAACGAAGAGCTCGACCCAAAATGTGACAGCAATTGTTCATGGATTAAGCCATAGTTACTTACTTTAAATATTTTTTCTTTTGTTGTATGTGAAAATTCATAGTCAGTTATAGCCGCATCATAGACAAAGCCTGCGACCCCCTGCACAGCATAAATGCGTTCATCTTCTTCATTAACCTTAGGAATATCATGACTATGTATCATCACATTTTCTGTAGTAGATTCAAAGAAAAAACGAATTTTGGTGTTTACCTAAATCTTATATAAAAAAACGAAAGGTGCCCTAAACAGCCATAAAATGGCTTTCTGGACACCGCAAGAGAATTAATCAGTCTTTTATTTTAGATATTCATCCAGGTACGATTGGTGAAATAAAACTGTAATAAGTAGTGCTAGAACTTCATAAATCCAGATCGTCAGTTTACTCATGAGCAGCCCAATCGATTCGAAATTGTATTCTTGATGTCCATTTCCTTCTTCTATTAAACTGCATACTTTATTCTATTAACAAGAAAGGAGCTGAATGCAATGGGACTTAGTTTTCGTAACAATACGAGTTTAACCGTATATGTTGCCTTCGCATATTACTCCTCAGCAAGCTGTAATCAGGGCTCTATCCCCTTGATACCTTGGCCCAGCTGGTATGAAGCGGTAGGTTGGTACACAATAAATCCAGGTCAAACGGTAGAGGTATTGAGCGGGGCAGTCAACAATCGAGAGATATATTACTATGCTGAATCTACAGATAGGAGTCTTGTATGGTCAGGTGTTAACTATCTTACTCTACCGCAAAATGCTTTCAAACTTTGTGGTGGCGCAGGTTACTGTGATGCTCCGCTTTGTAGAAGGCTAGGTTTGAGAAAAATCAGGATTGGTAACTTTAGAAATTATACAGTTAATATTGTATCTAGTAATATTCAAAGTCAATCTAAGTTTTTAAATGTCAACACGGCAGTTCCTGGTAAAAAGAAGAATGTTGGCCGGAGTACCTCTCCTATTAAAGGTCTTCGAGTTGTACGGCCTGCTGCTGGCAGAAAATCTATCTCGAAACGTTAAGCGAAAAAATGCAGAAACAGTCTTGGACATTCCTATTCAGTCCAAGACTGTTTCTACTTTTCAAATCATCACACTCCAACTTCTCCGATCATTTGCTGTTCGATTTGTTTCATCTCATAAAAATAGCCTTTTTGCCCCATCAACTCCGAATAGGACCCCGTTTCGACTACCCTGCCTTGGTCCATGACCACAATCTGGTCCATCTCTTCCAATCCGGTTAGCCGATGACAAATCAGGAGAAGCGTATCATTAGCCGCCTGTGCGTAGAGATGCTTCAAAACGTGATGCTCTGTCACATAATCCAGCGATGAAGTGGGTTCGTCCAGAAGCCATACCCGTCCTTTGCGGAGCATCACTCGCGCTAGAGCCAGCCGCTGCTTCTCGCCGTCTGACAGATTCTCCCCTTTTTCATACACCATATCGGTCAACGATGTATCGGGCAGCTGCATTTTAGCTAGTACATCCAACAATTGTTCGTCAGTATATTCTTCTCCATTCAGCAGCAGGTTGTCCCTGATCGTTCCCCGGAAAAAATGACTTTGTTGAAACACTACATTAGCCGTTTGCCAAATGCTCGTCTCATCCAGTTCCTTCACCGAAATGCCGTTTAATCGTATATCTCCAGCCGTTGGTGTTCGCAGTTTGAGCAGCAATTCGATAATCGTTGATTTTCCTGACCCACTCGGCCCGACAATCGCCGTTTTGGAGCCAGGTAAAATGTGCAGGGACACATCCCTGAGCGCCGGTCTCCACTCCCCATCATATTGAAACGTAACATCGGATAGTTCCATCGTAACAGCATGATCAACAGACAATGTGCCACTTGGCTGCGAGGACTGCTCATCAAAGGTCTGAACTGTTTCCGTCAGTCGTTTGGCTGCGTGTTCGCTATCCTCTTTATACGCTGGTAATGTGGCCATAGCCGTCGCTTCTTCAAATACGGTTTGTGATGCCATGACCAACATGGCAAGAAATACGCCTGCAAGCGCTCCTTCCATAATTAAATAGGCGCCGAGCGTCAGCACTCCCCAGGAAACGAGAAACGTAACAAAAGTGTGCATCGATTGCCCGCGCAACAAGTGCCCGGCTGCTCGTTGCTGTTCAGTTGCCAATACAGCGGAAGCGTGCTGAAGCTGCTCCTCCCGCTGTGCCAATTGACCGTATACTTTCAAATCCCGGAAACCGTACAACACTTCGGTAACTTCCGTGGACAGCTGCGCCCTCTGCTCACGAACGCGTCCATGTATTCTCCGCTGCCCGAGTAACACAATTCCCGGTACAACGAATGCCGTTATCAGCATACCTAATACAAACAAAACGGCAATCCAGATCGAATAGGTAGAAGTAAACAGCACCGTAGCCAAAAACACCATGACGACCATGATCGGAGGATAAGCGACTCGCAAAAAATAATTTTGCAAACTTTCCACATCCCCAACGATCCGCGCAAGCAGATCCCCGCTTCGATTTTTGTTCAATATACCAGGCGTTAAAGGAATAAGCTTGGCAAAAAAGGATGTACGTACACGGCTAAGCATGGAGAATGTCGCCCGGTGAGAATATAAGCGTTCTCCATAACGACTCGCCGCCCGAAGCAGACCAAGCAGTTTGACCATCGAGGTGAGTACAATTAAAGTATAAAGCGGCGGCGCAAATACCGTTTGCGAAATTAGATACCCGCTCGCAGAAAAGAGTGCCACACCGGCTATGCCGGCGATAAATCCACCCAAAATCGAAAGAATGATATCCTTACGCTCCTGAATCATCGCCTTTGACAGAACGGCCAGTTCATTCATGAGGATATCCCCCCTTTCCGCTCTACATCAATCATCTCGGCATATTGAGGCAGGCGCCCCAGAAGCTCTTCATGCTGTCCGGAGTCCACCAACACGCCATTGTCCATAAACAAAATCTTGTCGGCTTGTTGAATCGTATATAATCGGTGAGCCACCGTAATCATCGTAGCCGTTTTTGCCAGTTTGGCTATGGAGCGTTGCAGTACCCGCTCGGTGTGCAAATCCAGTCCAACTGTTGGTTCATCAAACAAAATGATAGCAGGACGCTTCAAAAAAGCGCGTGCTAAGGCAAGCCGTTGCTTTTCCCCACCAGACAGTCCCCTGCCTCCTTCACCAACAAAGGTATCAAATCCATGCTCCAATTGGGCTGTAAGCGCAGTGAGTCCTGCTTCCTCCCCCGCCCGCTCAATTTCTGCCCTGGAGATGCTCCCACGAGCACCAATCGCAATATTTTCAGAAAATGTGCCTGCAAAAATATACGGATGCTGTGTAATGTAGCTAACATGTTCGAACCATTCAGTTTCATCGTATTGCGAGAGTGGACTTCCATTTACCAGAAGCGTTCCCGATTCTGGTTTCAGCAGACCGGCAATGAGATGGAGCAAAGTTGTTTTACCGGAACCACTTTTACCTACAATCGCAATATGTTCTCCCGGATTAAACTGGATCCGACCCGTCTCAAGCTTGAATGAATCTGGAGCATATTGAAACTGAAGATGATCTATTTCCATGGATGGCGGTACTGAAAGATCATTGGAATTTCCAATTTCCAATTTGCTTCCCCTTTCGACCCTATCCATGCTGTCGATCTCGTTGATTCCAACGGTTGTTAATGCTCCTTCAATGCTATTCGCGTCCCTACTCTCCCCTGCCGGTTCTTCAAGCATCTGTTCCACCTTACGAACCGCACCCATACTTGTCCGGCCACTGTGAAAGGCCGTTCCCGTATTCTTTAACAGGTTGTAAAACTCGGGAACGAGCAACAACACGAGAAAGGCGGTGTGAAACGTCATAGATTTGAAAACGAGCAACTGGATGGCCAGTTCAAGAGCGACAATGCCAATGCTTAGCATCACGATCGATTCCAACATGAAGGTATTCGTAAACGCAATCTTCAAAATGCCCATTGTGGCATCACGGTAACTCAGGCTACTGTGTTCAATTTTCTGTTGCTGACGGTGTGCCCGTCCAAATATTTTCAACGTCACTAGCCCTTGAAGAGAATCCAGAAACGTACCTGAAAACTCGGCCAGCTGCGCATATTTTTCTTCGGATTTGTTCTTCGTTTTCAGCCCTACCAAAATCATGAACAGCGGGATGAAAGGAGCTGTAAATAATAGAATGAAACCTGTGTTGGCATGTTGGATAAATGTAACGACCAAAATCAGAATCGGGATGATAGCAGCTTCCATCATACGCGGCATGTACTGACTGAAATAACTATCAGCCTCATCCACAGCATCCAGAGCAATACTGACCTTGCCTCCCGTCTGTCCACGAAGGGTGGAAGGCATGGAAGCATGGGTTAAGTTTTGCAGCACGGCTGCGCGCATATTTGTCTTGGCAGTGGCAGCCATGCGCAAGCCAACTTTACCGTTCCCATATGACAACAATGTGCGTACAGCCATAACAGCCAGAAGAATGCCGAGCAACATGATAACCGATGAAAATGAAGCTCTCTCCACAAAAATCCGTTGGACTGCTTCAGCAAGCAGTCCAGCCTGACTCACAATAGCTGTACCTAGCCCGAGCGAAAGGATCGCGAGGAGGGGCATATTTTTTCTTTGTGAAGACATTTGTTGAGAAATCAGACTGGATTTCCTCGGCACAGATCACACCTCCTTTATATATAGGCTTGTAGAGAAACCTCAAACACGCCGTAATGGATCAATTAGCTTTATTTTTTCCCTTTTACATAATCCGCATCAAACAGGAAGAGCTTGAAGACCAGAATAAGGGATGGGATCAACAGGCACAGACCGCCGATAAACACAACAACTAACGCTAAGCCCATTGCTGGTGAAGTTGCACTGCTCTGAATCGTGATATACGGATCGAGAATATAAGGGTATTGCCCAATCCCATAAGCGAAAAAGGCACAGAAAAATTGCAGCATGATGCATATGAAAGCTAATCCGTAACGGCGTCCGTTATATATCAGCCACATCGCGATCATGAAGAAAGCAACGGAAAGTGCCAGCAACCACCATAAATCCATCATATTTTGAAAATGCCGCTCATTGTGTTGACCCAAATAGATAAATGCTGTCAGTGCGAGAATTATCGTCGGTGTACTCCAAAACAGGGCGTAGTTCCGCATCAGCTTCAACGCGGAATGATCCTCTGCACGAGATGCGTAAAAAGTCAGAAATGAGCCGCTTATGAACAAAACGGACACGATTGCCAGTCCAACGATGCTCCACGATAACGGATTGGTAAACAGCGCCCAGTAATCCAGAGAAACCGTCTCAGCCTGCTTCACAATAAAGCCGCCTTCAGACAAAGTTAGCGCCACTGACAACGAAGCCGGAATAAGCAGACCTGTAGCTCCGTACAAAAAAAGATAAACTATGTTTTTCTTGGAACCGTAATTTTCAAAAGCATAGAACGAACCGCGAATCGCAAGAAGAACCACTGCAATACTTCCCGGGACAAGCAGCGCGGAGCCATAATAATAGGCTGTGTCTGGAAAAAATCCGACGATGCCAATATAGAAAAAGATAAAAAATACATTTGTGATCTCCCAAACGGGTGATAAATAACGGGAAATCAGACGATTAATGAGATGATCCTGCTTCGTCAAACGTGCATAAAAGGCGAAGAATCCCGCTCCGAAATCAATGGAAGCTATAATTAAATAGCCGTACAAGAACAGCCAGAGCACCGAGATGCCAATTATTTCGTAACTCATCATTCAGTGCCCCCCTTTTCCACAGATTGATTAGGATGTTCCTTCATCCATTTCTCCATCTCAGCTTCTGCCGGATTATTGTTGAACAAACGTCTTAGCACGATTACACACATACTGCCGAGTACGATGTACAAGAGCAATAAGGCGAAGAATATAATTCTTACATTCGGTGAAGTCGTGGCAGCCTCCTCTACACGCATATATCCACGGATAATCCACGGCTGTCGCCCAACCTCTGCATAAAACCAGCCCAGCTCTACAGCTAGAAACGCGAGCGGTGCGATCAGTGCGATGATGCCAAGCATCCACTTGTTAAGCACATTGCGTTTTTTCCAGAACACAAACAGGAAGTACAGGACCGAAATCGCGAGCAGAGCAAATCCGATTCCAGCCATTAAATCAAACAGGTAGTGAACAAGAAGCGGTGGCCATTCTTCCTTGGGGAATTCCTCCAGCCCCGTTACCTCCGCATTAAAGTCTCCAAAGGCCAGGAAGCTGAGCACTTTCGGCAAATGAAGAGCCCCTATCACTTCATGCTCTGCATTCAGCCATCCCATTAGAACCAAGTCCACACCGCTACCCGTCTCAAAATGCCACTCTGCCGCTGCAAGCTTCTCTGGCTGATGCTCGGCCAAAAACTTGGCGGACACATCACCAGCTAACGTGTTCAGCAAGCTGAACAGCAAAACGACCGCCATCATGAGATTCAAGGATTTTTTGTGGTATGCGGACACTCCTTTTCTCAGCATCGCAAAGGCTGCAATCCCGGCTAACAAGGCAGCTCCTGTCAAATAGGCCGAGCTTAATACATGGAACACCTTGGAGAACGTCGCCGTATTCAACATCGCTTGCACCGGATCAATCGCTGTGAATTGGCCCGCTTCCATGACAAAGCCTCCAGGCTGGTTCATGAATCCGTTCACCGTCGTAATAAAAACGGCAGACATGCCTGCCCCGGCGACAATAGGAATCGTCAACAGCCAATGGATATACGGATTTTTAAACCGATCCCACGTATACAAATAAATGCCCAGGAAGATGGCCTCAAAAAAGAACGCGAACACTTCCATGAATAACGGAAGTGCAATAACATTCCCAGCCAGTTTCATAAAATTCGGCCATACCAGGGCTAATTGTAGTGATATGGCTGTACCGGTCACGACACCAACCGCTACAGAAATGACAAATCCCCGAGACCATCTCTTTGCCATAAGTGTATAATGGGGATCCTTTTTGCGGATCCCGATGAACTCTGCAATAGCGATCATTAGCGGTATACCGACGCCAATCGTCGCAAAAATAACGTGGAACCCGAGAGTCAAGCCTGTCACCAGCCTGCTCCATAGCACCGTATCAATTGCCATTCTTTACTGCTCCCTTCAAACGCTGTTCATTTTTCGTCATAACTTGATGCTTGTGATTAGGCCGGCTAATTCTTGGGCTGCATTCAATATCAGGCTTAGCAGGGCTCAGCGACATCGTTGCCTGTTCGTTTTAGTATGACGTTCCTCGTTCTTTGCTATGTAAAAAGAGAAAAAATTCACAAAGCATGAGTTGGCGAGCCTGATTTACCTGATACTGAGCAGTCAAATTAATAACGTGACCTAACGATTAAAATCATCTTATCTTAAATTGCAAGTAATTCAATCACAGATATCTCTTAATCCCTAAACGTTCAAGAAAGGGTCAAATCTTTCTGACAACTCAGTGAATAACACAAAAATAACCCAAAAGAGCTATTGAATCAATAGCGTATATATGATTACACAAGTCTCCTCCTACTTCGATGTTAGAAAAAAAAACGATATTTCCTCATTTTAACCTCTAATATATACCCCCTTTTGCAACAAAAAAACACTGACTCAAATCATCAGTGTTTTTGAATTAAAGCTAATGTCATCTTCGTCATGACAAATCTTTCTCCATTTCATATTGCTCGATGTATACGTCAAGACCAACACTTTGAAGGAAAAGTATAGAATTTGTATCTCTTTTGTCTACATTATTGACGGTGATGATAGAATGTCTCTCTCCCATCCAATGAAATAAGGAACGCCCAAATCCCTGGTTTCTTTTTTCTCGCAAAATACCGAACTGTAGAACTGCTCCGTTGGCCGATTTTATTACCGCGTATCCACAAATCTTATTCTCTTCCCTTATCGTGACCACATCGTATAAATGCGGGTTTCGTAAAATTGCATGAACAGATTGTTCCCAAGAAGGTTCAAAATTCCAATAAGAATGTACCGATGTCCAATCGAATTTTTCCGGTCGAACCATAGTAATGAATGTATGTCTATGATCGTCCGGAAGGGTGACATCAATACGCCCCTTGAAACAAACTAATTCTCTATGAATTTGAAATCCTATGGCGGTATACGCTTTTATAGCTTTATCATTCGTTTGAATCACTTCAAGCAAACACTTTTGAATATGAGCTTCTTTAAGGATGGGAAGAGCATGACGATAAATTTGTTCGACTAGCCGTCTCCCTCTATATAAAGGAACGACTCCTGTACCAGTATTAAATGCAGTACTTTCGCCGTTACGATCCCCGATGCCATGCATAACAAATGCAACCAGCTTCTCTTGATCAAAAGCACCAAACGACATCTGATAATTAACTCCCGCACCTGCAAATTTATCAGCTAAATACTCCGAAGAAACATGAAATGGAATTACATAGTCGGAGAAGGCTTCGTTAAAGCAAGTTGTAAACTCTTGTAATTCAAGATCCTTAACACTTTTGATCAACATGTAGTTTTTTTCTCCTTTTCTTTTGGTACTAAGTTCTTAATCATCCGCCAATCTCCAATTCATCATTTAGTACGGCCATAGAAAAAAGAATACCCATCTGACTTTCCAAGCTTAGTCGTCTCCGTTCCGTCCACTATTTTGACCGCTTTCAGTAACGATATAATTTGTGTATTCATGAGCTTTGCATCAAATTTGCCCATCTCTCTGTCTTCACTATCCACGAGCAGATAGTCGGGCATTGGAATGAAGCCAATCACCGGTATCCCTGCTTCAAATAAAGGCTGACTCTCTCCAAACTCAAACTTGTTATGTCCACGTAATAATACAGTACGTGTGCCGTCGGTCTTTTCAATAGCTTTCAGCCATATGGCCGCCATCATTTCATTCCCCGCATAGGTATATTCTGTACTTATTTTTCCATTTGGTCTATAGTGACCCGTATCATCGTCCTTCCACTCCATACTGCCTAAATGCTCAACCGTAATTCCAGCTACAGCTTTCATATGGCCTTTCTTGCCATCCCAGAGCTCTCGATGCCCCTCCATCCAAGTGGAAGTCGCCTGAGAAGTTCCTTTGAAATCCGGTAATCTAAAATGGCCTGTCACAAAGGTGAAAATCATCGTACGTTCCGGCTGCTCCTGCTGTAAGTAACGAATCATGGACAGCATGCCCACAGCACCATTTTCCTCCACCACATTTATCCCATCCGTATGGGTATTTATGATAATCGCTTCATCTTTATTTTTCCCGTCAATTTTCACATAAAAGGATTCTGTTGGAGCATTTTTTTGTATTTCCGCTTCTAAAATAACCGTACCTTCTTTGTGCTCCTGGGCTGCACGGATCACCTTTTTCCCTTCCGTTTCATTGACCCAGATCGCAGGAATTCCAGCATAATCGGTAGTAAAAGGCACATACTGCTTTTCAACCTTATCGTCGGATACCCCTTTCCAGACAACAACAACAGCTTTCACGCCCCTTTCCTTCGCTTGCTCCAATTTAGCTTCTTTTAAAGCTGTAGTGAGGACTAGATCGCCTTCATTTGGGGCAATTTGGCTTTCCGTTGGAGATGAATCCCGCATGTTCATAACGATCCCACTTGGGAAATTTCTGAAATTCTCAATTTCAATGACAGCAATTTTTCCGCTGGCCTGGTCATACTCACCACGCTTCGTATATACCAGCTCCCCTGTTACCCCATTTTCGTCAGTTTCACCGGAATAAGGAAAAGCTGAAGAGACATGAATTGACTGCTGATCAATCATTAAAGAGCTGTTCTTTTCTTCCCATCGGTCAAAAGTATAGTGATCACGATAAACTTTCAGCCCCATATCTGTTACCTGTTGCTCCAGCCATGAAATAAATTGATTATGACCCTCAGAGCCGGTTGTACGGCTTCCAAAAGAATTCATTACTTCAATATCCTTCAGCATCACTGCTGCAGAATCCAATTTTCGTTCATCGATCGTCACAGCCGCATCAGCTGCTAATGCCACAGGTGTTGTAATAGGTTTTGCATAGATTCCAATACCCCAAAGTGCAATAACGATAAGAGCAGCAATGCTGAATAACACTTTACGAACCACTGTAAATGGAGTGACTCTTCTGCTCACTTTTTGCCCAAAGAGTCCTCTCCATATGCCCGCTACGATCAGCAGCAAGATAGAAAGCGCAAGCAGCCAAAATTCTAATGTTAGTAAGAACAACCCTTCTGCCACCATCGCACTAATTAACACCACATGTAACTTCTCACGCTTCTTTAAAAGTAAAAAGGAGATGCCTAATTCCGCTAACAAAAGGATAATGGTCACTATCGAGATAACTGTTTCTTTGCCAATAAATACCGTAGCACAGAGTGCTAGGATCAAAAGCAGCACCGCTGACAATCGTCTATATAAGTTTTCTAACATGACGCCCTCCCATTTTATCTACTACTATTTTGACATTACATTTGTAATGCCTTATGGTTTTAGCATATTGAAAAGACTCATGAAAAACAATAAAACGAACACCAGAATGTACAAACGGAGGGGAAATGTCATCTCAAATCATGAATTATACAGTCCAAATACCTCTCAGCATAGTTCCAATAAAGAAACCAACCGTTTGACAAGAGAAGCCATCTGCACGGCATTAGTCTTCTTGATCCAGGAACAGCCTTTTAACAAAATCACCATCACCGATATTGTGAAGCGTGCAGGGGTCTCTCGGACGGCCTATTACAACAACTATTCCTCCAAGCAAGAAATCCTGGTGGATTTGGTCGATTCGCTTATTTTCGAAATTAATCAAAAACTCTTGCCTTACACCAATGAAATAACAGGCAAAGCCAATGAACCTCGAAAATTCATCAAAGTTCTTTTTGAAGTTATTTTTCAACAGCGTAACATCTACAAAGCACTTCAAAGCGCAAAGTTTGATCATGTGATTCTGGATTGCTTGAATGAAATGATGCTCTCTACTGCTCACGACAAAAGCGATGAGAATGTGTACCGAATATACTTTAAAGCGGGGGCCCTCTATAATGTTCTCCTCAAATGGATACAATCCGACTTTGCAAAATCCATTGACGATATGACCAAAATTTGTCTTGATGTATACCATACGCCAATGTCACAGGAATAAGTGGTAGAATCAGCAAAAAAAACGTTCACTCATCATTCGATGGGTGAACGTTTTTTTACACTCTGTAACGCAATGGGCATAATGAGGTGTACTAAGAGTGCCTTTAGCTTACTGGCATCAGGTCGTGCTCATATCCTGTTGACGATATGAACACTATCCCCAATCTCTTCCATTGAAAAAAAACAAGGCCGTTCAAAGCTCACTGTATTGGGTTGGTGAATGGTAAGCATTAACTCGTCTTGCCAGGTATAAAACAGCATCCCGTGCCCTCCGTCCTGTGCGAACAGCGGTTGAGGGTCATGAATCCAAGGTCCATGGATATGACCATTTTGCGATCTAGCAAGCCCGATTGCATATCCTGAGCTTGAGTAGCTTGACCACAGGAGCAGCAGTTTCCCGCTTAGCGTTCGATGCAAGAAAGGTCCATCTGTGACATAGTTTTCACCTGAATGAACAATAACATCCCCTGTATTAGATACGCTCCAGCCTGATTGTGATGCCGTAAACATATACTGCGGCGGTGCTAAGGCATGACGTAAATCGATGGATAACGGCATGCAGCAAATCGCACCATCTGATATTTGAGTCCATTCATGCGAGAAGACTATCCACGGTTGTTGATCTTCATCGATATGCAAGGTCCCATCCAGGCATTCCCAGTCCGGTGGTGTGATCGGTGTTTCACTGATGGGAACGAACGGACCCAAAGGTGTTTGCGCTTTTAGAATATGAACGCCACGTGGCTTGTTTTCTGCCTTGAAGCTAGCGAGCATGTAATATGCATCCTGGTATAGATGTACCTCTGGTGCCCAGAATTGTTGATCTGCCCAAAATCCAGGTGGTGGCGTAAACACGGAATACGGTCCTTCCCATTCCTCTAAATCATGACTTCGATAGGCTTGAAACCCTTGAGCCTTTCCAGTCCAAGGATTTGCATCGGTCGTTCCGTAAAGATAATATAGCTGCTCCTCGTCCACACGCAAAATAAACGGATCCCTTATTTGAATATGTGTCGTATGCATATGATGTTCTCCTTATCTATCGTATTCATATCGCTAGTGGTTCAATCTATGAAAGTAATCTCAGGTGTCCACTTGGTCGAATCGTAGTCGGTTGTTCCACGCTTATCCACCCGAAACGATATCACATCGCCTTTATCCAAGATCGTAGAGGCCGCTGTTTGATGTCCCATATTGTCATTATACTCAAGAACTTGCCACTGACCATTGGAAGGCCAAATCATTTGGTTGTTCTTCCAAATGCTTACCGTCACCCCATCTCCACCATTAACGACCGATTTCTTAACGATCCCGTTAATCTCGATCTTCCCTGCACGTGGAGACACCCAATCTAACAGAATCTGCGTTACATCCGGATGAAAATAGAGCTCTCCATCCGCTTTCCATATCGCATCCCAAGCTTTTGGACCGCGCCAATGCATTGAACCATCTAAATTCCATACCATCTCCCTTGTACCTACACCTGCCTGCCAAGTTCGATAAAACCAATGGTTCACTCCCTGTTCCAAGGAAAACTGTTCAGCCGCATGATGAGTGGAACCATCAGGGAGTATCGGGCCGTCTGTCGTGATTCCATTTGGGTTCTCCGATGAATACAACTCCAGATTACGTGCAAATGAATTGACTCTGAAATATGCATCTTGGAAGGCTGATACGAATTGATCGCCTATTTGGATATTTTCAAATGTAATGTTTTCAATAAGGTGTGCTGCATCTCTACCATAAATACGAATCTCGTTCGAACCATCCGACATCGATGTTATATTTTTATAATGAACGTTGCGGATGACTCCAGGCCATTGCCAGTTTCCTGGTAAACTACCGAACCAGAAATCGTCTTCCATTGTAATATTAATGAGACGTTTGGCTTTCTCCACACGGATATCTTCGAACGTGATATTCTGGATCGTAGTCGCATTCAGCGCGCATATATTGATTGCCGCCCGCTCTGTAAGCTGATCCGGGTAATTGATATCATCAAAATTTCGTAAGATATCGATATTTTGAAATTTGATATTGTCAAAGGTACTTGCTAGTGTTTCCGCCCCGATACCGATGGCATTGTTCGCATCACTCCAGAGCTGAGAATTTTGATATGTTATATTGTAGGTCGGTGGTGATGTTGCAGGATCCACAGCAGGATCATAGCCTGCATTACCTGTACCTTTGATCGCTACGCTGTCATCACTCGTATGAATAAAAGCATGGTCAAACAATACATCATGACTGTTTGCGATATTAAAGCCATCCGACGAAGCATAACGCGCATTAATCGCTTTGTAATTAAGCACATCTACTTGTGAGGACTTCCACATAAAAGCCGTCCACGCATTTTGGTCACGTGCTACGATCAGGTCGCGAATTTCTACATTTTTGCTATTTTTCAAAGCAAGTGCGACTTCGTCAAACCCATCACCGTTCACGTAATCGTTCAGCAATATGCCACGTCCTCGTATCGTTACATTCTCAGAACCCTGCACGAGAAAGCGACCTCGCACAATAGCGCCTCCTGAAATATATACAGTCTGACCTGAAGTGATTTGTACGGGTCCTTGCGCAGACAGATCATAGTATCCAGGTGGGTAATAGATCACATGGCTATCCTGCATCAAAGGGATATTGGTTTCAGATGAACGAACAAATAAATGTAGTACACGACCGTTATAATCGCCATCCAGCAGTAACGTTACGTCGGTGTCAGGATTGACTTGTACAGATACGCTATTACCATTCCGTGTCCCTGAAAGCCCGAGCGATTGTGGAAGTAACTGATAGGATTTAAAAGAAAAATGTACGTTGATATTCACAGTGGTCAAACCCGAAGTATCCAATGCTGCATAGGAGACCTTGTTGCCCCACGCGTTTTCTCCAGAAACATATACAGGAACAGATGTATTCCCCGCAGTTATCGTAAAATCAGAAGAAACATATTTTGACGGTAGACCACTTGGTACAGGGTAGGCCGTAACAATAGTATCTTCCGACGTCTGTGCGTAGCCAGCTGGTATGTTCGCGCTAAACAATACAATGAACGACAAAGAAAAAAACAGTACAAAAACAGCTCTAGGTAAATGAAACTTAGGATGAGCCATGATGATCCTTCCTTTCTTTGATGTGTATGTTGTTTACGTATGGATTTGTTTCTAGCCACAGTGTATCTGACGTGTGAGCAATGCCATCAGGTGTGTAGATGTGATCAAATAATATATCCTCTACCCGATGTTCTTCATCATAGCCCCATAACCTAACCGGTGCATTGGACGGTATACGTATATTTCGAAAACAAACCCTTTTGATTTGACCTGCATCGTTGTCGGTTGACCAGCGGTCGCGCATCAAAATGCAGTTCACCGCACTGGAATCCTCCTGGTGAATCGTAATATCTTCAAACAGAATATCGGATATGGTACCACTGTCACAAAGCGCGATACACAACGCACCCAATTCATACGCCCAGCGAGCAAAGCTGTGGAATACCGTACAATGGCGGAATGTCACGTTTCGAATATCACTCTTTGATTCCCCTGCAATGCCAAGTCCTCGTACTTTGTCATTCCACACCTCACAGTACTCTACGACAATATCATCACCACCTAGGGTCGGAGCCGGTAACATTGCTTTCACGCAAATCGCATCGTCACCCGTACGAACAAAGCAATGACGAACGCGAACATGTTGAGAACTGACGATATCAATGCCATCACTATTCTCGCGATAGCCAAACAAGGAAAGATGTTCGAATAATACATTCTTACAATGGAACGCCTCTACAGTCCAATGCGCAGCTCCAACCAGGATCGGCCCATCAACGATAACGTCTTCACAATCTGTAAAACACATCGTCCGGCGCGCATGCCAATCTAGTGCTGATGTATCAATGATCCCGCGTCCCAGTATACGAATACCTTGTTTGCCTTTAGCGAAGATAAAATCGTTGAAATTCGGCTTGCCAGCCCAATCAACACCCAGGATAGGTACCTCATCATTTTGAGGTGGAACAGCTCTTAATATAGCGCCTCCAGCGATATAAACCGTTTGATGATCACAAAGTTCCAAGTAACTAACCTCATGCACGCCCGGTCCAAAATATAGAACATGAGGTGATGCCAGATCGGGTATGCGGTTTTCAGGTGGCATTACAAAAATCGATAGAGGCGTATGGACCCGTCCGTTCACTTCCACAAGCAAATGACATGCTCCAACGTCGGAACAATGAACCTGATTCTCCTCAACACGATAGGTAACACCTTGGTCTTGTGAAAACACCGTCGCAGAGTGAAGTTTCCCTTGAAAAGTCATGCATAAATCTATGGCGACGTCATCGCCTAGTAGCTCGATGGTACAAAAGCTGTGCGGACCACCAGACGTGACGGGTACTGCATATACAGGCACCTTTTGATCGTGCACATGAACATCCCAATCCAGAGAAAGTGCTAGACTATCAGAATACGCATTGTAAGCGTCAGCGCCACGACGCATAAAATCTAACCGATTCTTAATGGGCTCAATTTGTGATGGCACTTCGAAAATGCGAAATGCTGTTTCCATACTCAAACTCATCCTTTCACTGCCCCAGCCGTCATCCCCGAAATAATCTGCTTTTGGGCAAGAAAATAAACGATAACAACGGGAAGCGATATGATAATGACATTCGCGAACACAAGATTCCAATCCGAGCTGTGCACACCGAAAAAGTTAAAGATCGTAAGCGTTAATGTGAAATTTTTGGTACTGTTCAAAAAATAGATCGTTGTTCCAAAGTCATTCCAAATCGCCATAAAGGTAATGATAAAAAGCGTGACTGTGATGGGTTGAAGCAACGGAAAAATTATTTTGAAAAACAGCTTTATTGGATCACAACCGTCGAGTATTGCAGATTCATCAATTTCTGCCGGAATACTTTTACAGAAGCCCATATATAGAAACACGCCCATGGGAATATTCGCTGCAATCAAGACGAGAGCAGCTGCAGTGAACGATGAAATATTTAAGTAGTGACAGATGAAATACGTAGGAATGATCTGCCCTGGGATAAAAAGACCTAGAATAATGAGTGAAGACATGATCGATGATACCCTATGTTTGCGTCGCTGCAGCACAAACCCGGTCATTGCACACAAAATGATGATTATAAGAACACTCGGTACGGTGAGGAGCATGCTGTTTTTAAACGCTGTCCAAATCCCGCCCTCTTTGAACATCGTTATATAATTTGACATCGCTTGCCATTGCGATGGAAAATGCAAGTTAATCAACGCAGCATCCTCTTTATTCTTAAACGAGTTGACAAGGATCATATAGAATGGAATGATGACGACAAGACTGAACAAAAGTCCGAGTGCTTCAACTCCCCAGCGTCCTTTTTTTCGCTGTATCACATTTCCACCTCCTTGTTGGACAAAAACTTATACACTGGCAATACAACAAGAAGCACGACGACACACAAGATGATACTTGCTGCAGAACCCTCGCCGTAGCGGCCGCTACCAAATGATTTGTACACGAGTGTACCAAACACTTCGGTTGCTGAACCAGGCCCTCCTTGCGTCACGGACTGTACAATATCGAACGCTTTTAGCCCACCAATTAGATTAACGACCATTGCATTCGTAAAGGCTGGCATAATCAGTGGGAAGGTCACATATTTAAATTTCATCCATGCCGTTGCACCATCAATTTCTGCCGCCTCGTAATAACTTTCAGGAATGGTCTGCAGTCCTGCAAGTAAGATCACCATCGTAAAGCCTGTCCATTTCCATACCTCAATGAACGCGACGGAGAAAATAGCGATTTGTGGATTCGTCAGCCAATGTTGTGCCAATACATCCAGCCCAATGGTGTCCAAAAAGATATTCATGATACCACGCGTCGGATGCATGATCGCTGTAAAAATAATACCCACAGCAACACTGCTAAGGATAGCAGGCAAGAAAAACACCGTACGAAGAAAATTGGTTGTTCTAAGTTTGTTATTTAAGAACACAGCCAATAACATACCAAGTACGACTTTTAATGCTGTGGTGACAAAGGCAAATATAAATGAATTTTTAATCGCAATATTCAGATAACTGTCCGTAAACACATTGATATAATTCTGCAACCCCGCGAAGGAGGCTGCAGAAAATTCAAAGCTACGTATATTTAAAAAAGAGAATCCAAATCCCATCATGGAAGGCAGTAAAAAGAACAATCCATAGATCACAAAACATGGGATAACCATCCAGTAAGCATAGATATTTTTGAGTTGTTTTGGCATTAGATCACCCATTTCAAGTATTTCAATATCAGTTAAGTTAAGTTTATTTCCAGTTCGGATCTTGGGCTGCTGTTGCGTTTCTCGCGGTTTCTTCATCCATTGCTTTGAGAACTTGATCTACGGTTTTAGAGCCCACGTAATAATCTTGTAGAAACTTGTCGTAAGAGCCGTAACCATAGTTATTTCCTGTTCCTTGCCATAATGCTATACTCTTACCTTCTTTCATCAGATTTAAGAGATCTTGGTGTCCTGGTGAAAGATTCACTTTTACATTTTTATTAATATAAATACCTGGTTGAGCATCAGCATAAATTTGCTGTCCTTTGGTAGAGCTAATAAAATTAATCACTTTCTTCGCAGTGTCAACATCTTTTGCGCTGGTCGTAATATGAAGGGAGGCTGGCAACGAAGAGTCCGTGAAATTTTCACTCTCATCATACAAAGGCAATGCAAACGCCCCGATATCCTGTACTGCATCCGGATACTTACTTGAAATTTCATCAATCACCCAAGTTGCATTGACATACATTCCAGCATCGCCCTGTGCCAAAGCGGTCTGAGCCATATCGTATGTATCCGATAGGTAAGTTTCATTAACATAGCCTTTATCTATCATTTCTTTAGACTTTGCTATGGCATCAGCAAAATGTTTATTTTCCGCATAATTACGTTTGTTCGTATTCATTTCACCCCAAAATTGGCTATATGATTTTCCACTTTCAAATACTTCTTTATTAAATCCAAAATGTGTGAAGGACTGAAGTGTCCATGCATCCTTACCGGAATAATAAAGAGGTATTTTTTGGATCGTTTTTATCTTTTCAGAAGCAGCTAGAAATTGCTCCCAGTTCGTAGGGATTTCTGTGATACCCGCTTCTTCGAATACTTTTTTGTTGTAAAACACACCTAATAGGTTGGTTGTATCGATTGGCATGCCGTATAGTTTACCATCGTAGCGATATCCACCTTCTTCAAGTGTAGCCGCGTCATACTCCGATTCACTAGAAAGTGAGCCCATATCCACGATTTTATCCAGTGCGTTTACCTGTGTATCAATCCACTTTGCGCCATAAGTTTGAATAATGTCTGGTAAATCTCCTGTGGCAAACCGTGCTTTGACCACATCTTCGCCTTGAGAGCCTCCTGCTATTTTTTGAATATCCAATTTAAATCCAAGCTCCTGAGAGTTTTCATTGACATAGCTTTCAAGCGCTTTCCATCCATCCTTATACCATTCTGTAAATGTAAGAACGGTAACAGTTTTCACATCATTTGTTGCGTTTGGACTAGGATCCGATGATTTGGATGAATGAGCCCCCTGCTGTCCGCAACCAACCATGGATAGCGCCATGACGGATGTAAGCAGAATCACAAACATTTTTTTGGATTTCATTTTGTAACCTCCCTTATGTAATGTACTTTCATCTTATCAGCATCTGTCATGCGAGGAATTGTTCTTTTTTAAACTGAACTGTCCTTTTTTAACAGATTTTCGCGTTCTTCTCTACCTTCAGGGATTATGCATTGACTTCTTGAAAGATGGAGTGATAAGTTCGGAATACGAAGTTCAATCATCACATCATTCGCTTCATGAAAGGGAGATACAGCCCGTGCATAAACTTCTCCGACATACCTTACATAGCCTGCAATTTAAGATAATAGGTGTAACATTGACGCTGTTTTGTATATTTACGACGGCTACGACTTATTATTGGTACGATAGCTTGACCAAACAGGCCACGACCACATCTGTTAATAACTTGTATGCCATGCTGCAAATATCCAACAGCAATTTTGAAACCGCTCTCAAGGATATTGACCGCGTGACAGCACTCATTTCTAGTAATTTTGGGAACAACCTGAATAGCCGGATTTTTAATTATTTGAAGTATAAGAATGTTGGGGATGCTACTTTGTTGCAATACCGTCGCGAAGCTGAAGACTATATGATTAGCTTGTGTAATTTTAAATCTTACCTTAATGGGATGGCGGTGTATGATCTGGAAGGCAATAGCTTGTCCTATGGACCCACCATGAATGGAAAGGAAGTATTGAAGCAAGATTGGTACGAAGAGTTGATGGCATCAGATACTGCAGTGAAGTTTATACCGCCTCATTTCTATAGTTCATATCGTACGCAGGACTCTGATCTTGTATTTTCAATTGCACGCCCAATCAAGTATCATGGAGAGTTGTTAGGTCTTGTGGTCGCCGATATTAAGATATCCATGCTTAACGACATGTTTGGTATTGATAATATCAATGATTATGCGGTGTTCGTAATGGATGAGGAAGCCGGTACGCCTATCTTTCCTGCCGGGTCCAATGCCCACAAACTCAATGAAACGGAAATGAGCTCACTAACAGACAAAGCGTCTGTAAGTGACGGACGGTTTTTCACTATGTTACGTGGAGAAAATAGTCTTGCAGTTTCTCAGAAAATGTTCCTAACAGGATGGAGAATCATTGGTTTCGTCCCATTTAACGGAATACTAGCTGATTTTTTCAATACACGCAGTCAAGTCGTTATCATTGCCGTACTGTGCGGCGTAATGTTTATATTATTGGTTTCATTGTTTACATTTTTTCTGTCCCGTAATTTACGTAAGCTTTCTCGTGCAGTCACAACAATTGACCATGAGAATCTAAATCTCGAAGTAGATATCCGTTCAAAGGACGAAGTTGGACAGCTCTACCAGCAAATCCGTATTATGATTATGCGTATTCGCGAATTAATCAACGGTATACATAATAGCGAACAAGAGAAACGAAAATCAGAAATGCGCGCCCTGCAAGCACAGATCAACCCGCATTTTCTGTACAATACTTTAAACACGATTAAATATCTCGCTACGCTGCGTGGCGCACAAAATATTGAGAATGTATCCATTGCGCTTTCCGATATGTTACATGTAAATTTGAGCAACGATCGTTTCATTACGGTTAAAGAGGAAATTCATTATTTACAGCAATATCTTGAAATCCAAGAATATCGTTACAGCGGAAAATTCACATGTTATTTTTCGGTGAGTGATGATGTTCATGATAAGATGGTTCCGAAGCTCTTACTACAACCAATTGTGGAAAATGCCTTACTCCATGGTCTTGTGCCACAAAATGAAGTTGGAATTCTTCAAATACGTGTATTCATAGAGGAAGATTTGTTACGAATACGTATTAAAGATAATGGGAAAGGGATGACAGAGGACGAGCTCACCGCGTTACTCGCTTTCACAGCTTCAAACACAACTCATATCGGACTTGCCAACGTGCGTGCCAGGCTTCACCTACTATTCGGAGAACTTAGCAGCTTTACCATGTGGAGTGAGCCTAATCTATATACAACCGTTGAAATTGGAATTCCACTGATCACAAAGGGGGTGCAATATGATTAAAGTGATGATTGTGGAAGACGATGTCCTTGTACGCAACAATCTCAAATACATGCTCAGTACGGAGCTGGTGAGTGCGGTAGGCAGTGCCGAATACATATTATGTGGCGAAGCATGTGATGGCCAGGAAGCTCTCGATAAAATCTCGGATTGTTCGCCTGATATCATACTCTCAGACATGAAAATGCCGAATATCGATGGGCTTGCCTTGTGTGAGAGACTACATATCGAGCATCCTCATATTCAATTTATTGCACTTAGCAACTACGATGACTTTAACTATGTGTATGGTACACTGCAAAATGGAGCCGTCGATTACATTCTCAAACATAAAATATCAGCCGTCACGTTGAAGGAGGCGTTGAATAAGGCAAGTCGTTCGCTGACTCAGAGCCCCAAACAACCTGACCACATGCTTGACACCAACAATATCAATGCGTTGAAACAAGAGTTTCTTATTCAATTGCTGACATGTTTTTATATCGATGATGATGAGATCGCAGCACATATCCAAACCCTTAAGCTTAATTTAGATCTCTCTCAAGTGTTAGTCATGATCATGTGCATCGACGACTACCAATCCATGGATCTGAAAAAAACTACACTGTTGCGTTTTTCTGTTAACAATATTATTTCCGAAATTCTTGAAGATCAGCAGAACGGAGCGGTATGCCCTATTGTCAATGAAAAGTATGCCGTTTTTCTCTCATTCGCAAATATCGTTAGCCAAAAAAAGATTCAGGATATTATACAGAATACGATGACTCGAATCTCATCTTGCATGAAGAACTTTCTGAATCTTTCGGTCAGCTTCAGCATCGGCAACATATGCAGTCACATCCAGCAGCTCCCGCAAAGTTATCAACAAGCCGAGAAAAAGTTAAAAACCAAGTTTTATTACGAGGCTGGAGCTGTATTCACTAGCTCGGATGAACAGCAAGATGCGGCGATGCTGAACTACTTTGACATCCAGAAAGAATCAACGCTCACTCATCTAATTTCTATTCAGGACCGTGAAGGCATCTGCACCATGCTATCGCAGTTATTCAGCGAAATTCGAGCAAATAAACCACCGCTTGCGATTGCACAAATGGTCTTCACCGATTTACTCAGTCTTATTAACAAGATTTGCAAAAATCATTCGATCGATCTGCGTGAGGTTTATGCAGACCCAATCTTGCCTGATAAGCATCTGAGTGATTTTTCTTCTCTGTCATCCGTACAGGAATGGCTATTATCGCTATTCGACAAGCTCTGCGATGCGCTTGCGATGCGTGAAGCATTGCCAACCTCAATCTATGTAAAAGAAGCACTAGCGTTTATCCATGTGCATTATACTGAAGATATTTCACTAAGCCTGATCGCTGACAAAATAAATATTAGCAACGTTTATTTGAGTAAGCTCTTCAAACAAGAGATTGGTATTGGCTTTGCTGAGTATTTGATAAAATACCGATTAAAGCTAGCGCAGACACTCTTGGAACAGCATAGGCTCTCAATTCACGAAATTGCCACGGCAAGTGGGTTCAAAGATTATATCTATTTTTTAAAAACATTTAAAAAGCACGTTGGTGTCACGCCGACTGAATATGTGAAAAAAACACCTGCAACATTTGATCGATGATTATCAAACTCAAAAATAAACTAAAACGCAGTCACAGCAGCTGCGGCAGAAGCCCGAATGCTCAACATGTTGAAGACGCCAATACCACGTGATGTATTGGCGTCTTTGTGATTTAACGGCTAAGGATTATTGCACGTACACGGTGATCGTATTACTCGATGTCACACCAGCTTCGTTCACAAGCTCGCATCGATATTCATACGTGCCCGCCGGTAGATCACGGATCTCCGTTACTGCCGATTGCGCTTGAGGTGTCTTATTTGTGAGCGTCTGGGTATCGATGAGCACGCCGTTCTCATAAAGCCGGTACGACGACCCATTTGTTCCCCACCACATGTTCATGCTCACTTTGAAGGTTCCATCCCCATTCCAGTTATCATGTGAGAGAACCGGTTGGCCAGGATCGGCATCGGTCACGCGCACAGTTAGTATGTTGCTTCGCGTGGTACCAAATGCATTTGTCAGTTCAGCGATATAGCGGTACGTACCGTTTGCCTTGTACGTCACGGAGGTGACTGTGGATTGGGCTTGAGGTGATGTGTCATTGAGTATTTGTGTATCGATGAGTGCATCATTCTCAAATAATTTGTAAGTTGTACCGTTGTTTCCCCACCACATGTTCATCTTTACATCATAATTTCCGTTCATTAAGCCTGTATCATGCCCGTTATTGCTTGATAGTTCGAGTTTACCGGGGCCTCCGGTAGCATTCGCCACGATGTTGCTCACCTCTGCCACCGCCGTACCCGTGTTTCCTGCTTCATCGACGAATTCGAATGTGAATGTGCCATTCTCTTTAAACGTAAAGCTATCTGCTCCCTCATTGTTCGTTATCGTAACCGGCTCGCTTGCCGTCATTGTAGCGATGACCTCTTGTTTGGTCGGTTCCGTAGTGCTGTATACAATTGATGCCGTTGGTGCGGTCCTGTCTATGCGGAAGGTGATCTTCTGGTTTGCCTCCATATTTCCTGCTCGATCCGTCGAGCGATACGTGAGGGTGTACATACCGTCTTGTTCAAATGTAAGTGGAGTTGTGTACGGCAGCCATATTTTCCCGCCATCTAGACTGTATACCACGGATGCTACTCCGGACTTGTCATCGGTTGCGCTCAGTGTCGCTTGAACGCTACCCACATACCAACCGTTCCGTTCTGAACCTTCGAGTGAAGAGATCGTCGTCGGAGGGGTTACGTCAGTAACAACCCACTGCATGGAGCGAAACTTAGAAGATAACTTCCCGTCGCCAATTCCTCCTCCCCATTCAATGAACCCTTTCCTACCGCTTCCGTCATTGTCATTAACAAGCAATGAGAAGCTTATGTTCCCATTCTTCTCCGGCTTAATCGGTGCGACCTCCGACCAAGGGAGAGATAGTTCGTAGACGGTATTCTGCTCTTGGTCTCTCGTAATAGCTAGCTGACCATTGGTGATATGCCCTTTAATCACGCCCGGAGGCGCATTCCAACTGTATATTTGCGGACCATCAGGTGTTTGAGAAATTCCGATTTCGTACCAATACGGTTCTTCACCCGGAAGGCCATTCGCAATGGCGAACTGAATGCTGTCGTTGTTCCAAATATCGGCACCCATGAACGATGAATAATGTACATTGTCCTTTACTTTCGCGGATAGATAGAGATGGTTCGCATCGTAACTGATCCAGACATTCCCGCTTAAATCCCCTGCCCCTTGATAGCCTGTCATTTTGACCGTACCCTTCGACAGATCGATCGGAGATGCGCTGGCTGCCGTGTCCGGATCCAGCACTCCATCTACTGCAACGGACCTTAGGGGCACAGGATTGAATTCGGCAGATCCCGTGTAGGTGAACGGATCAAAGCCATCGACATCCACCGTCACTTTGATTGCACTACTAACACCAAGGTTCATGGCAGAAAGGGGGAAATTCACGGAGCTAGATGCCTCTGCTGGAACCGAAACATTCAGAACCTCCGATCCGGATTGGGTTCCGAATCGCCATTCCACTTTATTAATCTGAATCGGTTTGGATTTGGATTCGTTCTTAATTGTAACCATGAGTGCCTTGCTGCTATCCGATTCATTAAGAGTAGGTCGAACCTGAACGTTATACGATGGAAGTGTCGATGCTGAACTTCTCAACAGGCCGACTCTCTCGCTCCCATTCATCAGTACGCCTGTAATAAGACGAGTACCCGGTTCATTACCACTCGGCACGCTGATTGTTTCCGTCGTTTGCTGACCGCTAGGCGTGGACACCGAATAGTGCTGACCTTCTACAACTAGGTTGAAATCAAAGTCATCGGACATCTTGTTATCCGTCTCTAGTGCGAGGGACATCGAATCACCAGCGTGTGATGACTCACTTCTTAACGTAAATGTGGAATCCTTCTCAATGGTTGTAACTTCCCCATCCACATATAACGGTTCATTGCTTAATGTCACAAATACGTTGCCATTATACGGCATATATGTGTGCGTATTTCCCATCATATCCGTGATCTGAATCGGGCTCGTCGTACGTATGACGACTGGAGTCGATGCGCTTGTTGTCCATAAGACACGAACCTGGTCACCATTCTTGTCAAACGTATAACTTCGAATCTCATCTTCCGTGACATCCCGCGCAACGAACTGTGCGTTGTTCAGTATCCTTGTCATGGTCGCAAAACTCGTATAGGCAGGCTTCGGCGTAAGGCTCCCTAATGGATCGTTCGGATTCCGCAAAAGCCCGAAGTTATCTTCATTAATATTTTGGATCCCATCATTGATCAGGTCGTACCAAACTACCTGATCCACACCATTCGCGATTGCAACAACGTAGGCGCGAAGCAAATAATTGGCTTGGGTCTTCTCATCCACACCGCGGGCATCAAGCTGAGTTGGCCATCCGGTCTCATTAATCCAGATCGGCTTCAGATTTCCATTGTTGTACTTCCGAATCAAATTTTTCAAATCAGCAATCTGGGTTTCATACCCTTCCGGAGCACCGGGATATAGATAGGGATGAATCGAGAACCCATCCATATAAGACATGCCACCCAGCTTAAGCACATCTTCAATCCATTTGAGATTACCTACTGTCGATGTGCCGAGAATAGGCAATTCAGGGTATACAGGTTTGATCGTCTCATACGTTTTCTTCAAGAGTGGATAATAGAATTCTGGTTTGGAATCGGCTGGCCCATTGCCGCGATCTCCGAAGCTGCCATAAAATTCGTTGTATACTTCAACGGCATCCAACTGGCCTTGGTAATGATCGACGTAAGCTTTCATATAATTGGCGAATCCTGTCCGCCCGGCATCTGTATAAGGGGTACTGTTATTGTCATAATTGGGGTTAGTGTATCCGGATACGTAAAGGAAGTCAAAATCGTCTGAATCTAGCATGTTCATGTAGTAGTCCGGCTGAGGGGTAAAGGTGTAGTTCCCCTGCTGTCGCTCGATGCCAGGCCACTCATATCCGCCCCGCACCATACGGATGCCGGCATCCTTCATCAACTTCACGATATCAGGAGTCATGGCCTGGGGAAAACGATGCAAATGCGTCGATACTCCGAACGGAGCATGCTCATTTCCCGTTGCATCGCGAGCGGCAAGCACAGTGAATGGTGTTTTGATTAATACAGGATCGCTACCTGCAAGATCGGCTCTGACATGCAGTGTGAAATATCCATACCTGGAATGTGGAACAGTCCATATGGCTTCGTTATGAACCGTTGGTGCCACGCCTTCCGATACGAATGCTCCTTGATAATCGTAAACAGACCATGTTACAGATGGCCTCGCCGTTCGGACTTTGAACTGAATCGGCTCATTGTTCGTATAGACATTCCCTGGACGGGTCTGAATCAGCTTCGTCGTTGGTGTCGCTGCTGTAACATACGGACCATCATTGCTCCATTGATTCTGGGCGTTTCCGGCTTCCACTTTAAACGTATAATTCTGACCAAGCTGCAATCCTGTTACGGTATAAGAGGTCGTTGATCCATTCACCGTCCCTAAGATGCTGCCATTTCGATACACCGTATAACCAGTCACGCCAATCGGGTCGGTTGCTGTGGACCATTCCAGCTGTAGACCAGACTCCGTCATATTGGTGGCGCTCAATGCTCCACCGCCTTGCCAACTCGGTGCGATTGCATTCGTCCTGTTGGGAGAAATCTCAAGGTAGGGTTGGTTGACGATGTTCTCCCTGCTGTTGATAGAGACCGAATGGCCTTGCGCCGCCTGCTGTATCAATGCTAGGCTTGCTATACCATCTGCAGCCTTTTGCTGTTTGACAAAGGCTGTTACATCCCATTCTTGCCAGCTTGCCGTCTTGCCGACATTAGCGGAGGACAAATAATGATCGATTTCAGGTTTATTGTTCCAGGTCACCGACTGCTCTTCCCATGTATCGTCCTCCATGCCATACGCTTGAACGCCGATCGTCGAATTCTCTGTATCGATGGCATATACCTTTATTTTGGCCGTGCCAATCTCACCGGTAATGGAGCTAAGATCGAATTTCAAATACGTTTGCCGATTTAAATTAATATCTGCGTTGTAATTTTTGACAATGAGCAGATTAGAGGTCCCATAATTTTTACTCGCATTTCCTCCAGCATTGACGTAGGTATCTTCGAGCGGATTCAACTGGACAACCGTCGGAGCGGTATCAGCAGAGGCAATAGATGACGTTGCGAACATTGGTGTAGACCATGGCAGTACAAGACTGTGAAGCAAGGCTAACGACAATGTTAATCCCAAGATACGATTGGAGGCTTTCATTGAGCTCTTATTGAACACCCTTCTCACCTCAATTATTTATTGTTAATCTACTTGATTTCACGTTCTCAAACTTCGTTTAATTTAATTGAAAACGCTTTCTTATATGCTGATAAGAATCATCTGTTAGAACTTACGTCCTCCCTATTTGTTAATTATGAAATAATACGACCCGTTCGGCTGGCTTCTTCGCTAGCTTCAACGTTAGCGATTGGTCAGGCGACTCCAGCGAAGTTTGAACTTCATGTTCCGAGATAGAGAGCGATGAACTTCTGTCGGAATCCTCGTCCGGCCCGCAGAGCGTCAATGCAAACATGAACAAAGCTTCCTCCACCGCATGGAAGTCAATCGTCGTGGGCTCTCCTTGGTACAGGACGTAATCCAAGCTAACAACCGAACCCTCTTCGACCAAATCCCAATGGAATGTACTGAATCCATCCATCACGCCATACAAAGCCTTGACCGATAATGTCATCTCGCCAAGATATGTTTGAAATGCATCTTCACTGATTTGTTTCCATACAGGTACATCACCAGTACTCCCAATTTCAATCCGGATTCGCAGATCCGACGCAATCATTCGACCGTGGATAGGATCCAAATTCACATGTGTATCTCCGCCATCCAGAGCGAATTGGATGCCATACAGTACGGAAGCCTGCTCCTGCATACTTGTATACACCGCCGAACAGAAGTCGTAACCGTCATGCAGCACCCGAAGCTGGATATAACTTCGCCCCTGATTTCCAGTGTGAACGTAACCCAGTAGATTTCGGCACTGCTTCCACATCACATTATGATTGAACGTGCCAAGCGTAAACTCAGGAGTCATGTACGTATAAGCCTTCCGCGTCCGGAACTCGTGATAAGGAGGCAAATCCTGCCTCAATTCCCGCTCATCAATGCTAGTGAACAGTCCATACAGCCGCTCCGGACAGACGATGCCTTGCGCAAACCATTCCAGTCCATATACGAACTCGTCATTGCTCACAAATGACACTTCACCTTTACAGGCCATCTGAAGGAATGAGAGATGCGAATTACTTAGGAATGTCTGGTATGAACGGGCTTGTGGTCCGGACCATTGCTTCAGCAGCGGGTGGAAATGCTCGGCAACCGTCAGCCAGGTCGCATCTAACATCTCGTTCGCCAACCGCTTGGCCTCTGCTGTATTCGAATACATTACAAGTGCGGATAGTTCCAGAATGGCTACCGTACTGTACGCCGGGCTATTATATTCGAGGAATGCGCCGGTCTGCATGGAATAATCGTATAGTCGCTTGAGTCGTTCCAAGCCATACTCGAAATAGGTAGGATTCTTTAACCGTTCGCCTGCGATCAATGTAACGAATGCCCCCATAATCGCGATATTTGTGTAATCAGGTCCGACGTTTCTTTTAATGATGGCTTCGCAGCAATGGGAGATCGCCTGGCTTGTTAATTGCTCGAGATCGGCCGGAAGTCGGTTGCTATGACGTATCAATACTTGCAGTAAGCGCCTCCCGATGAAATCGGCCCAGTTCCAATCCGGCGGCGACATCATGGACAGTGGCTCCTCGAAGTACCATGACCATATTCCGAAGGTAGGCGAATCCGGTTGCTGATCCTGAAGGGATAGAATCGTTCGCAGTATTTCGAATGCCCGATCTTTATAAGGATCCTCATGGCAATCCAGAATGGCTAGGGCATAATCCAGAGACTCCCGGATGGGGTGAACATTTTCTACATTTCTAAGCTTTGTATGATACCCAGGACTCGTAAACGGTGTGCGAAGCAACTTGATCTCTTCATTGTAATTTACATGTTTTGGTTCCAATGCTTTCTTGAGGAAGGGAAGCCACTGGGTTTCCTCTTCGTGTATTCTGCTGAAATTCGTGCTCGACATGTTTTTCCTCCTTAGATTTACCTGGTTACGGTATGCTTTTGATCCTTTAGGGAATTCAGAAGCATACCTACCGGGTGTTCCAACTGCGTTCTAATTCAGATTGTCTTTGTTTGCGTCATACCACGCTTGCGCGAGCCGCTCCACATTGTCGCCGCCAAGACGCTTCCATTCTTTCTGCAATTCGTTCAGACCTTGCGCAGGCGTCATCGAGTTTCCGCCGGTCACGACTTTCGCTTCAATCTGTTGTGCGATCGGATTAAATGTCGCGATTAATTGGGTCAATTCTGGGAAATCGGGATTAAAAGGGATATCTCTGCGGTATTTATTTTTCATGACCAGTTCAAGCGACTTTCCCTTCTCTTTGGCATAATTTTGGGACAGCTCATCCTTAGCCGCCATAGCTAGGAACGTCTCTGGGCGTAACACATTATCGAGCATGATCGCATATTCAGAAGCATAGGCAACTTCATTCTTGAATTTATCCGGGTTAGTTTTCTGCCGGACGCCGTCGACCATGTTAAAGTGGACGCCTTCTTCGCCATACCTGAGCGGTTCCCAACCATCCTGCAGCATCCAATCGATAAATTGAATCGCTGATTTGATCTGCTCTTCATTCATCTTGCTATTGAACGCGGTGAATACGCTCGGTGGTGCCTCTTGATACAATCCGTTTTTGCCATATTTGCTGCTGAGCGACTCCAATGGAACTAGCTTTGCTGTGGGATCATTTTTTATTAAGTTATTATTCAATTCTTCGATATCCCAGTTAGCAAGGTAGATGCCAGCTTTGCCTGTTGTCAGCAGTTGACCTGAGCGCTGGAAATTCGTATCCGTGATATATTCCTTATCGATTAATCCTTCGTCGAATAGCTGCTTCTGGAAGGTTAACGTATCCACATACCGATCTAGCGTTCTGCCGAATTGCAGTTTGCCATCCTCGACGTACCATTGGTTCTCGCTTGTAAAAAAGAAAGCTTGATCAATCGAGTTGGAACTCACGCTTAACGCGATCGGTATGGTGTCTGCTTGACCATTGCCATCCGGATCCCCCTCCTTGAACTTTCGGGCTACATCGATGAACTCTTCCACGTTTGTCGGCGCTTTCAATCCAAGCTTATCCAGCCAGTCTTGACGGATCCACATCCCGTGATTGGCAAGCGTCTCCCGTGCGAACGACACCGCATAAATTTTTCCGTTAAAATTCAAGTATGGCTGCAGCTCAGGATGCTTCTCTAGATACGCTTTGTACGTCGTACTGTATTTGTCGATATAATCGCCAATCGGTTGGATTGCGCCTTGATTCGCCAACTGACTGATGTAATTCCGATCGTATTCCCAGATCAGATCAGGTGCTTCCCCAGCGGCGATGAGTGCATTCAACTTCGGTTGTGCTTGGTTCCGCGCAATAGGAACCCATTTCACATTGACGGGTGATTTCTCATTGATCCACTTCGTCCAGCGATTATTCTCGTACGTCCCTTCCTCTGTCGGCACTTTTCCACGATCAAACATCGAAATACTGATTTCTTTCTTGGTTTCTTCTTTTACTGTGGTAGCTGTGCCCGATGAATTAACCGGTTGCTCCGATACGGTTTTGTTCGAGGTACATGCGGCCAGCATCGTCACGGACATCGTGATCACCATCATAGTACTCATGGCTTGTTTCAGCTTTTTCATCGTTTCATCCCCTTTTTCCTAATGAACTATATCAAGAGCCTTCGGCCCTGTGATATTATTAGTCAGCCCTTGACCGACCCAATAAGTACACCTTTGACGAAATGCTTTTGTAGGAAAGGATACATACATAAGATCGGCGTGACAACGATGACGACGGCAGCCGCCTTCAGCGCCTCTGGTGTCAGAAGAACCTGCTCCAGCGCCTCATTCCCCCCCATGTTGTTCAATAAGTTACTGTCCACCAGACTAATCATCTGATACAGCTTGACCATAACGGTGAGTTTCGTTGATTCTGTGATATACAGCATCACGTTGAAATAACTGTTCCACCAGCCGACGGCGTAGAACAAAGACAACGCCGCCAAAATCGGCTTGCACAGCGGCAAGTAGATTTGTAACAGGATCCGCCAGTCTCCCGCACCATCGATGGAAGCCGACTCCTCAATTTCCTCCGGCAACCCTTCCATAAACGTCTTCATCACGAACATGTTATACGTACTGATCAAGCCCGGAAGCCATACCGCCCAATATGAATTCATAAGCCCAAGCGACTTAATCAAAATAAAATTCGGAATCAACCCAGCGACAAAGAGCATGGAAATTGTAATGAACATCAGCAATACGCTTCGCCCCACCAATCTCTTCCTTGAGAGCGGGTATGCTGCCATAATCGTCAATATTACGTTTAGTAGTGTTCCGATAATCGTAACGATGATGGTATTTCCCATTGCTTTGATGAGCTGTCCATCATCAAATAGCCGATCATAAGCAACGGTGTTGAATTCAATTGGCCACAAGAACACTTCGCCGGACGTAATTGCCCTACTGCTGCTGAAAGACGCCACGATTTCGTACCAGAAAGGGAATAAGGTTAACAACGAAATAACACCTAGGACTGCGTAAGCGCTTACCAATGCGATTTTATTTAAGAGTTTTGTTTCGGTTCGTATCATCGGATCACCACAACCCCCGTTCCCCGAAAAGTCGGATCAGTCGATTGACGCTGAGAATAAGAATGACCCCAATGATGGATTGAAACAACCCGATGGCCGTCGTGTAGCTGTAGCTCATGTTCTGAAGCCCTACCCTATACACATACGTACTAATGACATCGGCCACATCCAGTACGGAATTATTCTGGAGGACAAGGGTCTGCTCCAATCCTACATCCATCATTTGTCCCATTCGGAGAACGAGCAGAATGGCTATGGTACCGCGAATGCCGGGCAATGTGATATGCCAGATTTGCCGCAGTTTGGCGGCGCCGTCGATTTTGGCTGCTTCATAGAGCTGAGGATCAATCGAAGCCATGGCCGCCAGATAAAGAATGGTTCCCCAACCAGCTTCTCGCCAAATCCCTGCAATGGTATAGGCAATCGGCCACCAGAACGAATCTGCCATAAAATAGATGCTTTCCCCGCCGGTTATTTTCTTCAATAGAAGATTCACGATTCCCGTACTCGGCGATAACGCAGCAATGACAATGCTCCCTAGCACCGCCCACGACATAAAGTGGGGAATGTACAGCATATTTTGCACGATCCGCTTATACCAGTTACGTCGTACTTCATTTAATAAAAGAGCTAGAAGTATCGGAACGGGGAAGCCGAACACCAGACTATACAAGTTAAGAACAAGCGTGTTTCTTAGAATCCTCCAAAAATCTGAGCTTGCGAATATCATTTGAAAATGTTTGAATCCAACCCAAGCGCTGCCGAATACACCGTCCGAGAATCTGTAATCTTTAAAAGCAATGACCTCTCCGACAATCGGCACGTATTTAAATAGAAAATAAAATCCGATGACAGGCACAAGCATAAGATATAAATGTTTGTCCTGCAGCATTCTACTCCAGATCGACCGCCTATGTGTTCCGTTTCGTACTACATGCGATCCGGCCTGCGATTCCGCTGTCGCTAACCTCCCCTTCATATGTTCTCATCCTTTCACATCATCTCGCCTCACCTTATCGCATGAAGACATGCGACTGATGAGTGCTACGATTCAAATTGTAGGATAAGAAGCCTTAACCCGGAAAGAGACGCATTA
Source organism: Paenibacillus sp. B2(2019) (assembly GCF_008370385.1). Taxonomy (NCBI): domain Bacteria; kingdom Bacillati; phylum Bacillota; class Bacilli; order Caryophanales; family Paenibacillaceae; genus Paenibacillus; species Paenibacillus sp. B2(2019). The sequence goes on along the minus strand of NZ_VTZR01000015.1, from coordinate 204,410 downwards.
TACTATCAGTGACTTTTCTTACAAAATATTGGGTCGCATTTTTTATGCTTCGTTCATTTTTTTGTGATGAGGTTCGTAAATGCTTATTCCACGGCGATTTCTGTATTTGTATCTAGCACCCAATCCCGATGTTCCGAAGGCGTCATGCCTGTATATTTCTTAAATGCCCGCAAAAAGCTTCGAGTATTGCTATACCCAACCTCTTCGGCAATATCGTTGATTTTGCGATTCTTATCTATGAGCAAACCAACAGCAGCTTTAATCCGTGTCTCAATCAAGTAATCAATGAAGTTCTTCTCGGTATGCTCTTTGAATAATTTGCTGATGTACGTAGGAGTGAGCTCAAACTGATCAGCCAACTGTGCAAGTGAAAATTCGCTTTCTCTATAATGTTCCTCGATATAGATCAACATGGCCTCGATCAATTTATTGCTGCCCCGCTGCTCCCGTTTCTCTTTAACTTTGCATGCTATCTGCGTTAGCACGTCCAGAACGATCTGCTCCAGCATCTTCCAATCATGACAACGGTTCATTCGTTCGTGAAGATTGCCCATGCTATCTAGTACTTCGTCTGTTTCAATGCCTGTCGCAGCAATGGCCTGCAACGATTTCATCACCAGCTCATAGGATAAATGCCGGATAAGCTCTGGAGATAGACTGTTCCCAATCGCCTCCTGGTATAAGAGTGCAACATTTTTCCTGATTTTCTCGATCTCCGTGTGCCTAAGCGCTTCAATAATGCGCTCTGTCATTTTAATGAGCCGGTAGTAATATTGATTATCCGAGCCAATCAAATCTTCAAATGAGATAACGGCATGGCTGCCGAACACCATGCGATATTGCAGTGCTTTTTGTGATTGCTCATACGATGTCGGTATATCCTTCATATTGGAATAACATCTACCTACCCCGGCCGTTACGCGTAGTCCGAACTGATGCTTCATAATGTCCAGAATGAGTTCAAGAATTGTTAGGGCTTGCAAATGGTTCTGTTCCACATCTCCTTCTGCAAAGCTAAAAATAATGGCAGATCTACCTGAACCTAAATCGATTGCAATGCCGGCGGTCTCCATATTGATCAATTCTTCGGCGACATTACAGAGCACGTAGGTATATAGTGTCTCATCCTTGGAGCTCATACTGCCTTCTTTCTCAATCTCGGCCGTACAGACGACAAACATGCTCGGATGCAATGGAAACCCAGTAAATTCTAACTGGAGGTTTACGGACGAATACTCAGTTCGATAACCCGCTAACATATCCATCACGATTCTCCATTTCAGGATTGGCTTGGAGTCCCGAACTCGCTGCTCCAACTGCTCGCGATCCATGAACATTTGGTCAAACACCGTCTCTAAATAATCGAGTCTGGCGGCGTGCTCCGGCTTCATTGGCTTGAATACGCCAGTCATTTTATTTACCAAGCGATCCAGCGGTCTAAAGGTTCGACGGTTCACGAAGAACAGTACGGATAATGCGAGTACGACCATCAGGACAACAATCCCGATCATGAGATTTCGAATCGATGCCAATGGATGGTACAACTGAGTCTCAGGAATAACGCTTACAATTCTCCAACCCGTATAATTGGACTTTGTATAAAAGATGGACTGCTTGCCTCCATTCCATTCGACTGCGAATTGTCCACTCCCCTTCTCGCCTAATATCCGGTTGATGTAAGGAATGTCTGTCATATTCTTATATAATTGTGATTTGTCATCATGCGTCACGATGTTCCCTTTGTCATCGATGATGAACGTATGTATTCCCTCTTGATTGCCCTCGAACACATCGCTAATCATGCGGTAGAGTACCTCTTCATTAATATTGACAGCTACAAGACCTTTCCTGTAATCTGGACTACTTATTAGCGGATAGGGCCGGATCAACGTGACAACATCCTTCATTTTCTCTCCATCCCATATTTTGTGTGTCGCGATCCACTTCGTATAACCCTCCATATCTAGATAACTTCCTAACCAATGATCTTCTGATTCGTTTTTGTTGATATAAGCTTTATCCGTCAATACATCACCGCTCGTATTCGAGTAGACAAAGACGGAGGAAAATTGATCGTTGGCATGAACCATCGTTTTCAATTTGTTCGACAAACCGAAGAAATTCGCATACTTCTGTGAGACATCATCGAAACTGTCATACATGAAATACACGTATTCAAGTTGTTCAGACAAATTCAGCAAATCTTTCTCTGTTGAGCGAAACACGAGTTCGATCTTATCGTCGATCTGCTTGAGTAGCGCAATATGTGTGTCTTTCAAATCGCTCCGCAGACGTCCTACCATCCCGAAATAAGACAAGCTAAATGTAAGGATAATAACGATGATAAAGATCGATCCATAAATCATCATAACTTTCCCCGAAATACTTAAGCGCATAACATATCCCTCCCTTAGCAGATGATTGGATGTAATTCATTTCGTCGTGAATTACTATATCACTCTTTAAAATTCTAGAGATAGGAAAAATTCCCTCCTGTTCCATCGTTTCTCTCTAGTTAAGAGCCTTGATGGACAAAAGGGAATCTATCTTGATTACGAATTCGTTGTTTGCGTGGGTAGATTACCGTACTAGTATTATTTGACTACCGCCTTTCACTTCAATGACTGCACCACTCACTTCCAACCATATCGAATGATAAGAGGGATTGTATACAAGATCCATCGCAGCAGAAAATTGGAGGCTCTGATAGATTCGCATATAATCTACAATTTCGATGTTCGTGGCGTACCATATATCCTCACGGTCACTAACGGATTCACAAAAGCTTTCGATTAGTTCCCAATTATTGTTTTGATCGAACTCGTAGCTGTGTCCCCAGATATACATCAAATAGAGATGCTGTCTTCGTCCAAGCTGCTTGAATGTCTCGGTCAATGCAAGAAGGTTTTGGTTGTGGTGACAGGTCGGCTTCCACGTGAAGTAATCATCCGGCATGTGAAAATCGCCATGACTTAGGACGGTTCTGGCATATTCGATCCCGAGGTGTGGGAGCATCTCTTGGATCTGGCGGTTGAATGAACCGTTGGGATAGGAGAACCCTCTGACCGGGTAGCCTGTGACTCGTTCTAAAGACTTTCTGTCTTCAAACATCTCACCAACGATTTGTTCCCTCGAGCATCGTGTTAGTGTCGGATGCGTAACCGTATGCACCGCAATTTCATGGCCTTTGTACAGATCCTTGACTTCTTCCATAGGAATTCGATCATGATGTCCGGCCAGTCCTGAATTTAAATGGAAAGTGCCTTTAATGCCGTATTGATTGAATAAGTGCACCAATCGTCTATCGGCTGATCTTCCGTCATCATAACTCATTGTGAGCACCTTATGTTTCCCTTCAGGGAACGTCAGTTGTACATTAGGCATATGTTCCTCCCCAGTAATCGTGTACGAGCGATAACAGTATAAGCTCTATTGTAAATGTAAAGGATATATCCTCTCAAAACTTGGGTGAATGTTCAGGTTTTATGGGGAAATTTCCGAAATAGCAAGAGATCATTGGGAGAACACATGGTAAATCACTTACTACTCATCATGTATTCGTTATATCCTGGCACCCTTGTCATCATCAATTTATTACACTTGATAAGCCGATACCTTCAAAACAGCACTCTTTTCATAAAACATTTGAATCGCCGCTGTCTCAGCGTCCGTCAGTTGCTTTAGCGGCTGCCTTGCTCTGTACGAACGGATAATGCCTTGCGCATAGCAAATATACTTTTCGTAAGGGATCACATCGAAAGACACCATATGCGCAATAACCTCATTAGCCTCGACCTGCAGTTCCGGAAGACTTGACCAGTTGCCCCGCTCCGCTTCTTGATACATCTGGACGAATAACGGAGCCATCATATTATAGGTACTGCCTATAGCACCGTCGGCTCCAGTGAGAGCGCCAGCCGCATACACCTCATCATGTCCGTTGAAGATCAGAAAGCGGTCTCCACAGCGTGCACGAATTTGCTGCATCTCGAACAGGTTGAGCGATGTGAATTTGACGCCGATGCATTGGGGATGCTGGGCCATCTCTTCGTAGAAATCCATCGATAATTGGACGCCTGTCGCTCCCGGGTAATGATAGATAAGCATTGGCAGCGGGACAGCGGCCATAATTGCAATATAGTGTTCCTTGATCTGTTCTACTGTCGTCTTGTAATAAAACGGCACCACTGCCGACATCGCATCGACGCCCTGCCGTTCGGCATGACGCGCCAACTCGATCGAAGCTTCCGTACCGATGGCTCCGACGTGGGCAATGATCGTTGACTTCCCCTCCGCCGCGCGGACGACTGTCTCCAGCACCTCTTGCCTCTCCACCGTATTCAGGATGAAGCCCTCACCAGTACTTCCGCCTACATAAAACCCTTTAACGCGCTGGCTTTGCAAATGTCGAACTAGACGGGCAAGTGACTCATGATCAATACTGCCGTCATCGTGCATCGGCGTAATAAGCGCGGTATACACGCCTTTGAAATCATAAGAATTAGTCATCTCTATCGGCTCCTTTTTTTAAAAAACTATCAACCCTTTACGCTCCCTGCGGTCATTCCCTCGATCAAATATTTCTGAATAAATGCGAAAATGACGATAATCGGTAAAATAACGATAACCCCGCTTGCGAGCAATCCGCCCCAGTTGGTCGAACCCATGCTTTCCATCAATTCGGCGATGCCGACCTGAACGGTCTTTGCGTCGATAGAGCTGGTTAAAATGAGTGAGTACTGGTAGTCGTTCCATCCGAGAATAAATGCATATAGTGTGATTGACACCAACCCCGGCAAACTAAGCGGAATAATGACTGTGAACAGCGTCCGCCACTTGCCTGATCCGTCAATCGCCGCTGCTTCCTCCAGCTCGGGCGGTATGGTGCGGAAAAACCCGCTCATAATCCACACACCAACAGGTATCGTCAGTGTCCCGTAAATTAAGACCAAAATCGCTTTCGTATTCAGCAGTGAAAACGCTGCCGCTATTTTGTACCAGGGAATCATGATCAACGGACCCTGAATCATCTGGGCCAGCACGATTAGCACTACGACCAGGCTAACGCCGGGTACCTTATAACGGGCCAGACCATAGCCGCTAATGCAGGCGATGGCTCCTGTAACCAGTGCGGTGATACCGCATACGATAATTGAATTGAGCAGCAGTCGGGGCAGCTGTAATCCTACATCGCCAAGCGCCCAGCTGTAATGATCCCAAGTTAAATTGTCCACGATCCAGGTCGGAATCGTTGAGAACATTTCCGTGTCCGACTTCAGCGTCGTGACGATCAGCCAAGCGAACGGCAGCAGCGTGAATACCATCAACAGCGCCAGCCAGACATAATTTGCCGTTCTTTGAGCAAAAGACTCTTTCATAAGTCGCACCTCGAATCATGCATCGTTGTTAGTGGTCCTATCCTGCATAGTACAAGCAGGACCAAGACTCGTTAGAACATCGTTTTAATCGGGTATAATATTGTTCCTCTGATGCCTATTCTAGGTTTCGGCCGAACAGACGCGAGTAAATACCGACGAGAATCAATACCATCGCCATCGACAGCGTAGCGATGGCCGAACCTTTGCCGAGATCGAAGTAAACGAATGAATTCGTATATAAATACGTCGGCAAAATACTGGTCGAATAGCCCGGTCCACCGTTCGTCAGCGCCCATATCATTTCGAATTTGGTCCAGGAGGAGACAATGCTGACAAGCCCAGTCACGTACATGATCGGCTTGAGCATTGGCAGCGTAATCCGGGTAAACCTCTGCCACGCGGAAGCCCCATCCATATGCGCCGCCTCAATCATTTCTTGGGAGATGCCCGTGAGTCCAGATAGCATCATCAGCGTAATATAGGGGAATCCCTTCCACGCCGACGTTAGCAGCAGTGCGGGCCAGACCAGTTGTTCATCTCCAAGCCAGACGATATTTTCCGAAATCAAGTGAAACATTTTTAAATAATGATTGAATAGTCCGTAATGACCGTCGTAAATCCACTTCCAGACAATGCCGATAATGACGACCGGCGATACCCATGGAACCATCATCAATCCACGCCACAACCCTCTGAACCGTATCTTGCTGAACAGAATAATTGCGGCGGGTATTGCAATCGCGAATTGAAGGGCAGTGGAACCCAGAACCCAGATGAAGCTGTTCCAGAAAATTTGCCAGAAAGCTCCGTCATTCACGAGCAGCTCCTTGTAATTGCCGAAGCCGTTGAATGACATGCCACGTCCGGAGATGAGCGAATAGTCGTACAAGCTCAGCCGGATCGTTTCAACAAGCGGATAAAATTGAAATACCACAATATAAAGGACGACGGGCGCCAGCAAAAAATACCCGAAGCCGAATTCCCGAAAAAACGCCGAAACGCGTCCCCTCTGTCGGTTGAGCGGCGGATCCTGCCTATCTAGTCTCAGTATGTCGGACATTTCTTACGCTTCCTTTCCTTCACCGGTCCCATAACATCCTGTGAAGCTGCAATGGCTCGGCATGCAGCTCCACGGGAGTCTGGCCTATTCCAGTTTTGCCTTGATTTTGTCAATGCCGTCTTTGATGGAGGCATATGCCTCTTCTACCGTCACTTTGTCGTTAAGCAGCTTGGCCATCTGTTCCTGAACGATGACTTCCATCTCGCTTTGTCCCGGAATTTTGTCCATCGGAACGCCGGATTCATCCAGCAGCTTGCTGAAGTCGTTCAGCATCGTCTTGTGTCCCTCTATCGCTTTTGGATAAATTTTTTCCGACTTCTTGATAATTTCATCGAGGCTTGTACTCTTGATCGCTGTCACGTTGACGACGGATGCTGCCGTGCTGTTGAATTCCTGGGATGACCATTCCTGAATGAGTCTCCAGGCGACTTCCTTGTTTTTACTGTCCTTGAACATCGCGATACCGACGTTCGATACCGGCGCTTTGGCTGATGTGCCTGAAGGCCCCTTCGGATACGCTATCGTACGGGAGACATTGACGATGTCTGGGTTAATGCTGTATACATTGGCTGTAAAGAACGTTCCCGCCGCAATCATGCCAACCTCGCCATTGCTGTATGCGCGGAACATTTCCGGGTACCCCCAGGTCAGATGCGCTTTCGGCTGATAAGGCTCCAGATTTTTGAAATGCTGAAGCGTTTCCAGGTATTTGTTTTTGCTCTCAGCTGACGTATCGCTCAGCAGCAGATTATTGCTATATGCGGCCGTGAACGGCACACGGAATGCGAACCGGGCTGTTCCAAGCGGATAGCCGAAACCGTACTTGCCGTCTTTCGTCATCGCCTTGGCTGCTTTCTCAACATCCTCCCACGTTTGCAAGTCCTCCAGCTTCATGCCTGCTTCGTTCAGCATTTTCTCATTGACGATCATCGTGAAGGAGTTCGCTAGATTCGGTACAGCGTACAGTTTGCCGTCCTCTTGGGCATATTCCATCGTACCCGGCAGAAAATCGTCCTTCTTCAAATGCTCGCCTTCTTGCTCAAAATAGGGGGTCAAGTCTTCCAAGCCGTTCAATCGAACCAAATTGGTGATGTCTTGCGTTTGTGTGAGATCCGGGACGTCCCCCGAATTTAACATGACGGATAGTTTTTTCTCCATATCGGCCCACGACAGATACATGTACTCGATATTGACGTTCGGATATTTTTCCTTCATTCTCGCCTTGAACTGTTCAGCCAGCTCTTTCTCCGCCTCCGAAGTTCCCGGATAGACGAACCGGATGTCAGCCTTGACTGTGTTCCAGTCGATGGCCTCTCCGCTTGCCGCCGTCGATGGCGGCTGGCTGTTCTTTCCATTCTCTGCCGAGTTATTCCCGCCAGACGTTCCGCATCCGCTCGCTAACAGCGACAGTGCAACAACCGCCGCGCCGAACCCAAATCTCTTTTTCCCCCTGCGCATATCTGATCACCCTCCCGTTTGGACTTGTCTTGCTTGTGCACAATCCCATCTTACCCGCAGATTCGATACGCAACAATGCGGCAATTTCAAGGTTTAGTGGACTTCGTCAAGTAACTGGTTTCGATCTTCTACCTCCATATTGAATGTAGAGAAAGGATTTGCTAATGTAACAGTATAAATTGTTTATAACATTATTTTCCTATGCGGATGATCAAGCGCCGCCTGTTGGGAGGCTTTCCATGTTCGTATTCAGACATCTGCAAACGAAACTGTTCGTATCCTTTGTATTACTCGTCCTCATTCCGCTGCTGACGCTCGGCTTCTTTTCGTTTCGGACCGCCACCTCCTCTTTAGAGAAGGAAACGGAGCAAAATCAAGCCCAGACGGTACGCTTGATCGGCAACAACATCAAGCTGATGCTGGACGACGCCGGCGACATTACTTCCTACATTATGAATAACGTTAGCTTACAAAGCTTGCTCAGCCGGGATTATAACGGAACGGTCAACACTGAACAGGCTGCCGCACTTGCTTATCTCGACAACATCAAAGCCGCCAAAAAATACGTTAGCTTCCTTGTTATCTACGGCCAAAACGGCTTTTTGTACCGCGATTTCAGCGAGTTTTTCCGGCAGGTCATCCCGTATTCCGACTTCGCTGAGATGCCGCTATACACCGCTGTTGCTTCCCGGGACGGCGAGGCATTCTGGACGTATTACAGCACCCCCCTATTTACATTCGGGCACAGCTACAATGAAATTATGATTGGACGGCGGATCGTCGATTTATATGACCCGGACAACAAGCTCGGCTTGCTTTTTATGGGTGTTAATCGTGACGCTATCGGCAATATCATTCAGGACATCGAGATTGTGCGCTCGTCTAACATCTTTATTTTTGATGACAACTACAATCTTGTATCGAGCAAAAGTCAGGACAACGGATTAAAAAAAACACTGATGGACGATCTGAAACTCAAGCAGCAGCTTTCACTTAAGTCGCATTCGGAGATCTATGATATTAACGGAAAGCGTTATTCCGTCGCCAGTACGGTCGTGGAACCATATCATTGGAACATTGTGAGCCTCACACCGCTGGAAATTATCCGTAGCCAACACCGAATCATGCTAAATGTGACTCTCGTCCTATCGTTATCGCTGCTCGCTCTTGTCGGGTTCTGTTCGGTATTCCTATCGCGCAGTATTACAAAACCGATTAAGAAGTTACTCCGTTCCATGAACAACTTCAAACGGGGCGACTTCAACCAGAATGTCGAGGTCACCTCACGAGATGAGATTGGATTGCTTACCCAAAAGTACAATGATATGGTCATGGAAACGAACAGTCTCATTCAGAAAGTGTACATTAGTCAAACAAAACAAAAGATGATTGAGCTTAAGACGCTTCAGACTCAGATCGAACCGCACTTTCTGTACAATACGCTGGACTATATTTTCCTCAAATCGAAAATGAACGGTGATGATAATACAGCCCAGGTAACGCAATCCCTGACTGAGCTCTTCCGTCTTTCTCTTAACAAGGGTAAAGATTATTATACGATTCGTCAGGAGATGAGCCAGGTCAAGGCCTATATTCATATCCAATATGCCCGCTTTCCGAACCGATTCATTCCTTGTTATGAGATCGATCCTGACATCATTCACTTCTATATGATGAAGCTACTGCTTCAGCCATTGGTGGAAAACGCGATTCTACACGCCTTTAGTACAAAGCGGGCACAGCCCGGCACGCTCTCGATCAGAGGAAGAAAACTGGACGAGCAGCGGGTTGAATTCGTCATCGAAGACGATGGATGCGGCATGAGCCCGGAGATGGCAAGTTCTCTGCTTGAAAGTGATACCAGCGGCACCGGTTATGGCATCCGTAACGTCAATGAAAGACTGACGATGATGTTCGGGCCGGAATACGCACTACGTATTGAGAGCGAACTGGGGCATGGCACGCGTGTTATGCTGGTTATCCCGCTCATATCAGACGAAAACCAATGGAGGCTGCTCTATGAAAATCATGGTCATTGACGACGAACCCATCGTACCTAAAGCCCTTCGTGCCCTTATTCCATGGGAGGAGCATGGTTTTACTTGGCTTCCGCCTGCCGATAACGGAGATGAAGCGCTGGAGCTTATCGAGCGAGACAAGCCCGATCTGCTGTTACTGGATTGCCGGATGCCGGGCAAAACTGGCCTGGAGCTGTTGCAGGAAATCCATGCGCGGGAGCTGCCGGTTAAATCGGTCATCTTGAGCGGACACGACGAGTTCACGTACGCACAGCAGGCGCTCAAGCTAGGCGCCCTGGATTATTTACTAAAGCCGCCGGATCTCGACCAGCTGCTGAATGTTGTCCTATCCATCCAACAGCAATGGAAAGATGAGCAAAAGCTCAAAAGTCAACTTAAGGACCATCTGCCGCTGATCCGTTTCCGTTTTCTTACTTCTTTGCTGGAGGGCGCCTGCTTCAACGACGATCTGTTCGTGGAAAAAACGGAGTTCCTACACATCCCTCTGCGGATCGGTCCCGTATATCTAGCAATCATCGAGCTGGACGAAGATCCGGACTTTCCGAAAAACTACTCTTATGAAGATCAGCAGTTGATGAACTTTGCTGTTATGAATATAGCTGAGGAGACGCTTGCGGCATGGCCAGACAAATTCTTGATTTGTCCTGAGCACAACCGATTCATTCTGCAGGCCAATGTCACACCGTCGCAGAAGGCTCAGTTTCGGGAGGATTTGTGCAGACTGGTAAGTAATCTGCGCGAGGCGCTTCACTATACGGTGATGATCGGGGTATCGGTGCAAGGGATGAGCCTCAATACGGAGGGCAAACATCTCTATCAATCGGCTCGGACGGCGTTGGAGTACAAATACTATACCGGTCCAAACCAGGTCGTGTTCGTTGAGGATCTGGAATGGGAAAATACCGTCTCACCGAATCAGAAGTTTCCAGCTTCCACTCCAGTTGACGAAGCGCTTCAACTTGCGCTCAAAGTCGGTAATCCCGATCAGCTCACCCGATGGCTAGAGGACTTTATCCAACATTTGAAGAGCCGCGACTATCCTGTACAAGTGACCAAATCCATTGCACTCCAGCACATGGTGGCAGCTGCGGACTCGCTGATGGGCATGCACCCGAAGCTGGCACTCGACGAACTGCTTCCCGCCGGTCAGATTACGATGTTCTTCGAAACGTCTACGCTGGAGCAGTTAGTGGAAGAAATGCGACGCTATATGGATGTACTCCTGCGGCGGACCCTCGATTTTCGCAAAGTCGGTAAAAACGCGATCGTGGAAAAGACAAAGCGATTTATCGAGGATAATTTCAGGGAGTATGTGACGCTGGAGACAGCAGCACAGGCAGTCTATTTGTCGCCCGTCTATCTAAGCTTTTTGTTCAAGCAGGTCCAAGGCATCAACCTGTCGGATTACTTGACCGAAATACGGCTTGCCGAAGCGAGACGATTACTTGCGGAAACCTCTCTGAAAACCTATGAGGTGGCACTCCACTCCGGCTACCAAGACGAGAAATATTTCTGCCGTCTGTTCAAAAAAAGGACTGGCCTGACACCGACCGAATACCGCAATCGCGAAACTTGATCGGCCATACCGCTCAAAAGATTAATATAATCTACCAAATCTAGACTCTATCCAATAGGTTAGAAAGAGTTGATTTGGTATGATTCTTAATGTAAGCGCTTTATAATTTATGTCCAAGGAGCTGATGATTCTTTTGAAACAAGCTGTTTCCTGTTTGCTGCTCGTTTGTCTTATGGCGGCTTTGGCTGTGCCAGCAGCCGCTACCGGTTACCGTGTCGATCCGAAACGGATCTATGCAAATGATGGCACCAATGATTTCTGGTGGTCTCATACGCGTTGTGCCACCCTGCCGGGACAAGGTCAAAATGGTACTCCGGCGATATTGTGCACGGCATCCAAAGATTTGAACGACAACCACTCCGATGTGTTTTATGACATCGCCTACACGGTCAGCACTAATCTTGGTGACAGTTGGACGCCTTACAACGTTATCCCGCAATACGATTGGAAGACACTTCCGAATGGCTACAGGGGCATGCTCATCGATCCCGTTCCTGTCTATCATGCTGCAACCGGCAAGATCATACTGCTTGGCATGGCACAGTCGTACGACGCCAATTACGGCAAAAAGCAAACCTATCCTGCATACGCCGTATTCGACCCAACTATCGAAGCCTGGAGTGCAGATTGGCAACTCTTTGATTGGCCACAAGTATTCGGTCATGCGGGAAGCTCTTATCCACAAATAGACGAGCAGACGGGCAAGGTGTTATGGCCGATCCATTCGACCTCCGGCTCTGGCGCGCTGCAAGTTGTGACCGCCTCCTTCGACGGGACCTCGTTGATATACGAAAGCATGAGCGGTACGGTCCCGAACACCGGTGTACACGGCAATCGTTCAGGTATCGAGGCTTCGCTGACCATGTTCGGCGGCGAATACTTCCTAACGAGCCGTGATGACACGAATAATCGTTTGACCAAGAGCGTTAACGGTATCGACTGGCAGCCCGCCGTTGATCTACAGTGGGAAGACGGCACTCCCATCGTCGGCAGCATGAATACGCAGATGCATTGGATTACGCGACCGGACGGCTTGTATCTCGTTTATACTCGGCAAGATCCCGTCAATTCGGATGTGTTCCGATATCGGGCGCCTCTATGGATGGCCAAGATGAATCCGGAAACGCTTAGGCTTAAGAAGGAAACAGAGCACAACGTGATGCCAAACACGACCGACCGTGCGCAGCTCGGGAACTTTGGCACGCTGGATGTTACGCCAGAGCTGAGTATTGTGACCAGCAATGAGTGGAATTCGCTCCAGCCTAACAGTACCATCGTGTCGCGTATCTGGTGGAACCGTTCATTGCTCGGGAGCTGGCCGCTGAACGAAACAGCCGGGATGACGGCCGTCGATACATCAGGTGCAGGACACGACGGCTCGATCTCAGGTGCAGTACCAGGCGCGGAAGGGCACTTTGGTCCAGCACTGAGCTTCTCCCAAGCTGGCGATCACGTCAACCTTGGCCATTCTGCGGACGGCTCGTTTGACTTCGGCTCGACGCAGGACTTTACTGTCTCGGCATGGGTCAAGACAAGCCATACCGGATCGATCCAATATATCGTGAACAAAGGCGATACCAACGGCTCCTTCTGGCTTCGCTTCGAAGCGGACGGCTCACTCCGATTCCTGCTCGATTACGGGAGTACGTTCGATGCAGTACAGTCCGCCGTTTCCTTAGCGGACGGTAAGTGGCATCATGTCGCTGGCGCGGCAGACCGCGATGCCGGACTACGGCTGTACGTCGACGGATCGATTGTCGCGCAATCGTCTGCGTTCCTGGGAGGCGACATAGCTAGCAACCTCCCCCTGACGATTGGTTCTAATTCAGCTTTGACGTTAAAGGGGCTGATTTCTGAGGTTAAATTATTCAATTATGACTTAGAAGAACATGAGATGCTTGCTCTTGGTGGTGTCGCTGGAAGCTGGAGCTTTGACGAACCGACGGTGGGAAGCGGCATTATCACAGCCAACGATATAAGCGATTACGAATACGGGATGCTTTTGAACGGCGTGGCTCGCAGCTCATCAGGCAAATCAGGAGGAGCTGTCCAATTCTCGGGAAGTGGACAATTCGTCAAGCTTGGTGATCCGGATTCCGGCTTGTACGACTTCGGCACAGATCAAGACTTTAGCCTGACCGCTTGGTTTAGAACCAATGTTGTCGGCACGCCGAAATACATCGTAAATAAAGGGGATACGAACGCTTCCTATGCCCTGCGAATCGAGAGCAACAATACAATTCGATTTTGGCTCGATTACGGTAGCACCGTCGATGTCGTGCAATCGACCCAGACGTATACAGACAGCAACTGGCATCATGTCGCGGCTGTAGCGGATCGGGACACGGGACTGAGACTGTATGTAGACGGTATATTAGTTGGAGAAAATAATTCACTGCTCGGAGGTAACATCTCGAACAAACTGTCGTTGACCGCCGGACATAACTCGTCCTCCACAATGAACGGCCTAATCGACGAGGTTCGGCTGTATCGCTATGCGTTATCGGAAGAACTTTTACTGAACGAAATTGTAGGTGATTAAATCGGTGTACAGTCCCTTGTAGGACAAGTACTTGGACCTTAGCGCTGATTCTCTCTTGATCGGCAGATGTGACACAAGAATTGGAATCAAACAAAAACAACATAAAGCATTATGAAGTGCACCCCTTAGAATAGACATCGGATAAACCCCCTGGTTTGTCCGATGAAATTCTAGAGGGTGCACTTCAATTTCGGCACCGCAGTTTAATTATTAACCCTACAATTGGATTTGTTTCATGTAAGTTTTGAATTCCTCAGCGATTTCTTTGTATTTTGTATGATGCAGGTAATGAGAACCTTCCATCGGGATCATTTTTCCCTGTGCGGATTGTTTGACTTGCTCTTCATGAAGCGGAATCCACTGTTTATTGTGCTCATTATTCGATTGAACGAAGAGAAGCAACGGCAAGTCTTTTGGCATTGTGAGTTTTTCTCCATTTTTAAAATTGGAACCGAGGTGGCTCAGTTCATTCATCAACGTTGGATTGGTCGCGACTTGATTCGAAATCAAACGCATCTGTTCTTTGGTATGCTCATCGAATGCAAGCGATTTATACGCATCTCCGCTCACTTTTTGGAACAATCTCATCAGACCTGATTTTTGAAGAAATTGCATGGATTTCAAAGGTAATTTGACATCCATCCCGGGTTGATTGGGAACGCTGCTATCGATGCCGACAAAAGCAAGAACTTCATCCGGATAAGTGTTCACATAGGTCGCTCCGTAAAGTCCCGCGATGGAATGTCCCATTAGAATGTAACTGTCTAAACCCAGTTGCTGCAAAGCTTCGTGAACCTCACTTACTATATTCTCCGTCGTTCTTTCCTTCTCGGTTTTATCGCTCAAGCCATAACCGAAAGGCTCGACTACCACGACTTTATAATTAGGGGTAATTTCATCGATCAGCAATTTGAAATCAAGTGCAGGCGACGGGGTTCCTTGTCCCGGTAGGAGTACAACGGTTTGTTCTCCGCTGCCTTGAATGAGCACATTCATCTTTTTCCCATCCACATTGACATACTGGCCATAGGATTCGATTTTCTTTTTCTCTACCCCATCGCTGATTGTATCAACGATAAAAACGATGCCCATGAACAGCACGAGCGCCCCTACAATACCTCCGATTATTTTTAACCATAGGTTCCGTTTCTTGTGGCTCTTAGTCCCAGTTGTTTTTATTTCTACCTTATTTGCCACGTTCATCTCTTCCCTTCCTTGTCTCTGTATCTGAAGTGCCGCCTTGACGACATATTCAAAGTGTAATCAACTAAGATGTACTCATCGTGACGACAATATGAACGGAATATGAACAAGTCAAAAAGGAGGCGTTATATCTGAAAGATATAAGCACCTCCTGGAGACATATTTAGATCAACAGCAAATCGGAATGCAACACCTTGGAATACTTCTTACAAGATTTAAACGCTCATCGTATTATTTGTTGACGGTTACCTTGATGATATCACTTATGGTCTCTCCCGCTGCATTAACCAGCTCCGCCCGGTATTCATAATTGCCGGAAGCGCGACCAGTGACGTCAGTCGTAGCGCTCTGCGCCGAAGGCGTGTTGGCGTTTAGCGCCTGCGTGTCGATCAGTTGCCCGTTCTCATAAAGGCGGTACTCTGTGGCATTAGTGCCCCACCACAGATTCATCGTTACTTTATAAGAGCCATCTCCGTCCCAGTTGTCATGGGCCAGGACCGGCTTGCCCGGTGCGGCATCGCGGATCGTCACCGTGAGCGGCTGGCTCTTGCTTGTGCCGTATTTGTTGGTAAGCTCCACTGTGTATATATAGGTGCCATTCGTCTTACCGTGAAGCGCTGTGCTTGCCGTCTGCGCGGAAGGAGATACATCCTTCAGAGACTTGGAATCGATCAATGTGCCATTCTCATAAAGCTTGTAGCTGGTAGCGTTATTGCCCCACCAGAGGTTCATGGTGACGGTAAAGTTGCCGTCACTGAGTCCATTACCGTAGCCGCTGTTCGAAGACAACACTGGTTGTCCAGGTTTGTCAGTTGCAAGCGCCGCTCCGACAGTAATTTGGAACGTGTAGCTCTTTTCGGCAGTGTTGCCTGCGGCGTCGGTCACGACGTAGTTTACAGTATGGGACCCGGCACCCAGCTCCGCAGCATTCAGGGTCTGTCCGTCTGCTATGGGCTGTCCATCCAGCAGAAGCTGCTTGGAGGTGACGCCAGACAGATTATCTTCGGCAGCCAATACAAACTTAAGCTGGGCTTCCTCCTCCACATCTCCGACCGCATGACCGGACTCCGTCAGCTCCGCTGTCGGTGAAACCGTGTCGATATTAAGGCTCAGTGTCTTAGTTTCT
Organism: Paenibacillus sp. B2(2019); assembly: GCF_008370385.1. NCBI lineage: Bacteria > Bacillati > Bacillota > Bacilli > Caryophanales > Paenibacillaceae > Paenibacillus > Paenibacillus sp. B2(2019). The sequence goes on along the minus strand of NZ_VTZR01000015.1, from coordinate 188,028 downwards.
TCCACCTTTCCCTTGCCCGAAACCGCATGATAAGACAGCGTATGCCGTCCATCTTTGCTTACGGCCAACGGAGTGCTGTATACGGCTTCCGCACCGCCGTTCAGCGAGTAATAAACTTTAGCTGTATCGGAGTCGGCCTTCAGGGTCACTTCGGTGGGCTGGTTCAACCAGCCGGCAGCGTTCGGATTTACCGACAGGGTTGCCGTCGTTACCGGAGCCCCCACTTCTTCCACAATGCTGAAGTCTCCGAGACTTCTAGGTTTGAGTTGGTATACGTCTTTGAATATCGCGGCTACGCCCGTAATATCGAGCTTCTGTCCTTCCGCATAAGGGAAGCTGTCTTTCGTGATGCCCGTCCGGGCATCCACCCGGATGTGATTGCTTGTCCCGCCATCGGCGATGGCGTCAAATTCAAAGGAACCGCTTGGAGTGGCTGTGATAATATTCGTCACTTTCACGCCTTTAAGCTTGAGCAGCTGACCTTGATTGGTATCGTTCACAGCCGGCACGTCAACGGACTCGGGCAGCATCGCAGTGCCGGTCTTCTCGATCTGCACAACTTCGGTCAACTCTAGCTCCGAATTGAACAGCGCCGTGGACGCTGTTACCTTGACCGTGTCGCCGGCATGGAAGCCACTTTGGCTCTGGTAGACATAAAGACCGCCGGTCTTATCCTGCAGATAAAAGGTTTGCCCGCCGAATATACCCGGCTCAGTCGTTACGATCCCCTCAACCGTCACCAAGGATCCAACAATCTTGGTCCGGGCTTCGCCGATGGAAACGGTCGCCGGAATCGGATCTTCCTCGTCCGGAAGCGGTTCTGCTGGGACGTTACCGAGCGTTACTGATTCGGTCTTCAGGTTCGTTCCGTTCTGGCGCAGACGCAGATTGGATGCAGCCGTGGTGCCCGGTTTGATCTGCACGGTCAGATCTTTGTAGGCATGGCCGTTCAAGTCTGAAGTCAGGCTAAAGTTGGCGCTGTAAGCATAGCTACTCGGCCAAGTGCCGTCACTGTTCTGGATCTTGGCGATCTGGGCACCGCTACTCACCTGGTAGATACCCAATTGGAAGCCTGATATGCTTGTATTGGCAGGGAGATTATCTGCGCTGACACGAATCTGGAAATCCTGCGCGTTCGGCAGCACCGTTTGGTGCGTAAAATTGTACACCGCACTTGCAGTAGCCGCCGGTCCGCCGTAAGAGCCCGCCTTGTAGCTGGTGCGGTCAAACCATTTGTAGCCGGCATTCGGAGCGGCCCATGGCTCTGGCTGAGGCTCAGTGGAAAGCGCCGGCTCTTCGAATGGCAGCAGCTGAGTCGGCTGATCCAGTGTCAGGCCACTTACCTTGGTGAAATCCGTATAGCTCTCTTGTTCGGCGAGCCAGTTAACGGTGTTCACCAGGAGCTCAGCATCGTTAGCTTCCTTGAAGCCATCGTAAGTCGTTTTTTTGGCACCGGTATCCTCGCGCAAATACTTCGGTGTGGCATCCTCGACTGGGGAGGAGTCGCCGAGAAAGGCGGCTTTGCCGGAACCTTTTTTCGCCACGGCCACATAAGGACCTTCTGCTACGCCGCCGCCATTGTAGACACCTTGGTCCACCGCGTTGCCCCAAGCATTGTTGGTTTTCGGCAGATAGACGATGCCCTTCGCCCGGGTCGGGTCGAGGATTGCCAGCGTGGAGCCGGCATGCATGGCTACACTTGATACTCCTGAAGTAATACCGAAGGCCTGATCGGGAGTCACGATATTGGTCGCGTTAATGTCACCCAGCGCATTGAAGCGGAACCGGACGCCGAACTCTTCCGCCAGCCAGTCGGAGCTGACCACGCCTTGCATTGCCGCGGAACCGGCCTCTTCGGAGCTCATGCCTTTGGCCGGGTTGTCCCAAGCTCCTCGGCGGTAACCGTTGAATGCCTCATTGCCGTCCCAGCGGTTCTTATTGCGGTCCGCATTGTAATGATCGCCGATGAAGAAGATGCTGCCGCCGTTCTCCACGTATTCCGCCATAGCTGCCTGCTCGCTGGATTTATATGGAATGTTAGATTCGGCCACGACGAAGACGTCATAGCTGGAAAGATCGCCTAGCGTAATCGGAGTGGTCTTACGAAGCTCTTTGACGTAATAGCCTTCTTGCGCAAGCGCATTACCAAAATCGGAAAAAGCGCCATTAATAACCCAGTCGGCCGCTCCGGCCGTCTGCGCGTGGGTATTGTCAAACAGAATTTTCTGGCCTGCATGTTCGTTGACCACTTTGGCTTCAATGAATGGGGCGGGGTCGCTTGGCCCCTCAGCGTATATCGCCGAGCCGGCTCCGAATGCGAACAAATGCAGGGGTACGGCAACAGATGCAACCAGCATGCTTTTTAGCAGCTTCTTATTCCAACCTGAACGCTTCTCCTTCATATTCTTCCTCCTTAAGATATAGATCGGTGGATTTTTCCATAATTGTCCACCGCTTTCGTCTAATATGCTATCTCATAAGGATTAGGAAAAACATAGATTTTTGTAAAGTGTTGTAAATTTATACTTTCGGCCTATACAGTGGGTGAAAACAAGGTCGAATCTTGGAAATAAGCTATAAAAAAAGTCTTAGTGATACTGGAGTTTAGGTCCGGAACGTCCTAAGTGTTTCTACAAAAACATAACAACTGTCAGCGGCAAGTAAAGTATTAGACTGACCCTAGAATTAAAACAGCGACAGCAAAGGACGAAAAATATAGTCCTAGACTGTCGCTGTTTAATTGAACTAACGTTTCACGTTAGTTTAGCACTATTTGAAATATTAGCCCCTGAATGATTCAAATTATTGGAATCAGAAAATATAGAAGATGAGACCTTTGCCCTTGGCTATAGTTTGACTGTAGAAACGCCGGATTTCGTTAAAATGCTGAAGCATGTAAGCAAAGAACTCGTCCTTATCCTCGTCTGAAACAGTATCAGGCTCTAGAGGATATACCTCGTTCTTGACCATGGCCGGGAAATCATACCGCAAGCGGAGCTGTGCTTCATCCAGCGTAGATATAGCCTGAAGCGCTTCTGCAACTTGCTCGGCACGTAAGGAAAACGCCCCGTATGAGCCAAAATCGATGCCTCTGTCTGACGTCAGTGGAACAACATAGCCAAGAGGGGCATCTCCATCGGAGATATCTCCACAAAGCAAGTAGTGAATCGCCTCCCAGGATCTATCAATGTCCAGTCCGGGATAATCGTCTATTTTCAAACTCTTCAATGCAATGTCTCCTGCTGCGATTTTCTGCACCAGATTGTCATCCATTGCAAAGTAATAACCACGCATTCCCATGTTCTCAACCTTCTTTCCATTTTTAACCCCATAAATTTCCATGCACTGTTATTGTAAACTGCCTGTTAGCTGAGTGAAACATCTTTATTGAAAAACGGTTATCACAACCAATATATAAAATCCCACTTTTTTTCTCTTTTGAATGTATTTATAACAAATTTTACTGTGCTGAAGTACTGATTCATGAACTGTGTCCTACACTAGAAACTAAAAAATCCCCCCATGTATACAGGAAGAGTTCACAATCACGTGATCTCATCTATTCCTGACTATCATGAGGGGATTTTTGGCTAAAAAGCAGGCTCTGCTTGATGGAGCACATACTTCATTCGATTATTTATTGAAAGTAATCTTCTCCGAACCGTTCTCAAGAATGATCGAAGTGTCCCGCGGCTTTGTTTCCGCGATTTTGCGGCCGGCTCTGAACGAATAAAGTACTCCGGCCTGTTTACGAATAGTCTCATACTCGTTCTCTGCTTCAAGAACGATGAAGTTGGCAGGTTTACCTACTTCAATGCCATAGATATCCTCGATATTCAACGTTCTTGCGCTATTTTTCGTAATAAGATCGATTGAATTTACGATTTGATCGTATCCGAGCAACTGAGAAGCATGAATACCCATGTGCAGCACCGAAAGCATATTGCCTGTGCCAAGCGGATACCATGGATCAAAAATGTCATCGTGACCGAAACATACATTAAGTCCCGCTTCCAGCAGTTCTTTGACGCGAGTTAACCCTCTTCTTTTCGGATAAGTGTCAAAGCGTCCTTGCAGATGGATGTTAACCAGAGGATTGGAGACGAAATTTAGGTCAGCCATCTTCAGTAATCTAAACAATTTGTACGTATATGCATCATTGTATGACCCCATCGCCGTCGTGTGGCTTGCTGTCGTACGGGAGCCAAGCCCGCGTTCGTAAGCTTCTTTGGCTACAACTTCCAAGAAACGGGATTGCTCGTCATCGATTTCGTCGCAATGGATATCGATCAGACGGTCGTATTTTTCAGCGAGGTCAAACGCAACCTTCATCGAATCAACGCCATATTCTCTTGTGAATTCGAAGTGTGGAATACCACCCACCACGTCAACACCCATTTTCAGCGACTCTTCTAGTAATTCCACGCCGTTCGGGAAGGAGTGAATACCTTCCTGTGGAAAAGCGACAAGCTGGATGTCAATGAACGGTGCCATTTCTTCTTTCACTTCAAGCATCGCTTTTACAGCGGTCAAGCTTGGATCAGTAACGTCTACATGTGTTCGTACATGCTGGATACCCTGCGCGATCTGCCACTTCAATGCAGTTTTGGAACGCGTTTTGACGTCTTCATGCGTCAGGAAGGCCTTGCGTTCTGACCAACGCTGGATGCCTTCAAACAGTGTTCCGCTCAAATTCCATTCCGGCTCACCTGCTGTTAGCGTTGTATCCAAGTGAATATGAGGTTCAATGAACGGCGGCAGCACAAGTGAGCCGTTAACATCAATTACTTCCTCATTCGCAGTTAGTTCCATTGACTGCGTGATAAGCTCAAACTTCCCATCTTTCACAACAATATTCCATAAACCTTCTTTACCCCGCAATTTTGCGTTCTGTATAATCATTTTCATTCCCCTTTTCTTTGGATTCTTTCTTAGCAACGATCAGCATTATCACGGTGTATACAACCGCTGTTCCAATCAGTGCATTAAGTGGTGTTATTCCTGGAGCCAGCTGGGCGAAGGCCACGCCGATAACCCAAGCCACCATCGCGATCCAGTTTACATTTTTGAAAGTCATGTCAGCAAATGGTTTATAGTTTCTGCGCTTCACAATAAAATAGTCTGCGATGATGATCGCCCCGATGGACGGTATCGCCGCGCCCAGCACATTCAGGAAACCAACGAAATTGTTGTACATCCACATGGCAAATACGGTACCCACGATGCCGTTAACGATAACGAAGAACTTTTTCGAAATTTTAGTGATATTGGCAAAGCCCAGCCCGGAAGCGTAAAGTGCGTTATCGTTAGTTGTCCAGATGTTCAGCCCCAGTACGATGATCGCAGGAATGAGCAATCCTTGCAAGAACATGACCTCCGAGATATCTGCCAAATTATAAGCCATTGCGCCGACTGCACCGAAGAGAAACATAAGTGAGTTCCCTAAAAAGAACGAAATGACCGTTGCAGTAACCGCCTGCCGGGATGTTCTGGCAAACCGGGCAAAATCGGGCGTCAACGTTCCGCCGCTAATGAATGACCCGATACAAATGGTCAATGCTGCTGCTGCGGTGAGCGACTCTGTTGGTGAGTAATCGAGCAACCCTTGCAGACCACCCAGCGTGTTTACTCCTTCGAACACAGAGTAACCACCGAGAACAGCAATGGCCGGAACTGCTATATAACCCAGAATGACGAGCGACTTCATGCCGAAGATGGCTGATGCCGTCATTGCGAGACCAAACACGAAGATTAAAAGGTACACATTCCAGTCCATCGCTCTGGCGACAGGTACCGCGAACATGGCTACACCGACACCGAACCATCCGACCTGTGTGAAGCCAAGCAGGAAAGAAGGAAGGTACGAGCCTTTTTCACCGAACGCATATTTTGCAAGCAAATGCGTGGAAAGACCTGTTTTGGCAGCGATATGCGCTAGTGCTCCTGTATAGATGCCGAGTGCCAGATTACCGGCAAGCACGATTCCAATGAACTCCATGAATGTCAAGCTGACCCCTAACGTTCCCCCTGCCAACATGCTTGCGGAAAAGAAAGTGAATGCTAACATGACGGAGAACGTCTTTCCAAAATGATTTCTCTGCGTTTTCGGCACCGCTTGCCACGAAAACTCTTGATCTTGTTTACTCATCAGAATACCCCCAGTATAAAGTGTCCTGATACCAAAAAAGCAGAAACAAAAGAGGCTACTCGTCAGATCAAACTGACAAGTAGCCTCTTTTGTTCATCATAATCCGCGCTAAGACACAGAGCATCCCTTGACGGAATATGCCCTGCTTCTCACGTGATTATAAAAATCCGCTGTCCTTGTCAGCCTCTCTGGACTGAATTAAAGGTACCAGTATTCAATTACATTCTATTATTTTAGAAAAACCTATAGATGTCAATGTCATTAATATCCATTGATATAAATCCTCTTTTGAATGCTGCGCTTAGAATTTTTATGTGGATGATGTCGACCAAGGCACTTGCTCATAGTACAAAGCCTTATGTGGTACCGGACAACCTCACTCTCGGAGTTCCTCCACTTCCTATCAGGAACGGCCTGATCCACAGTCCAAACGGAGCGGTTATTTAATTTATTCAGGAGGTAAATTCCGTTTTCACGCAGGTGCCTTCGGCTTCTTCTCTATCATGTGAATTACACTGAAAATATTACAAAAAAAAAACGAAACAGATAAAAGCTCCGTTTCGCTCAGATGTGCCATAATTATTAATTATTTAGTAGTGCCAAGTAATAAATTCACAATCGTATCCAGCTGAAGCTCTAATGAAAAAGGGTCCTCCATTACGAATTCATCATGATAGTTATCACCATACAAATAAACTTTGCCATTTTTCACTGCAGGGATGCCTTTCCATATGTTACTTTCCATTGCTTTATTTGTTGCATCCGCATCGCCATTATAAACAAAAACATAATCCCCTAAGTATTCTGGGAGCACTTCAAGTGAAATCGATTCAAACCCCTCCGCCATATTTTTTGCACTTTCTGTTGGAGGCAGCAGCAGCATATTGTATATAGTGGAAGAACCATAGTTTCCTCCCTTTGCCGCTAAGACGTATACCGCTTTTTCTGAAAATGAAACAACCGAAACGGTTTCCCCTTCCTTGATAATACCGGCGAGTTTCGACTTTGCTTCAGCTACTTTCTGTTCGTATTCCGTAATCCATTCTTCTGCTTCTTTTTCTTTTCCGAATATCTTGCTTACACCCCTGAATTTATCAAGCGGCCCTGCGGTTGTTAACCCCTCCCAATAAGGCAGAAAAACAGTCGTTCCAATCTTCTCATATTGTTCTATGTTCTCATCGATTGAACCGATAATTAAGTCCGGATCTAGCATCGTTAATTTTTCCAGGTTTAAAGGAAAATCCCCTAAATCTTCAATTTTCTCGATCGTTTCTTTCGGAATGTCCGCCTTTTCCATCCAGCCTTCATCCAGCATAAATGTTCTTGCACCGATTGGAACAATTCCTAATTTCAATAAATGCCCCATATATTGGTCAGCCGCTACTCTTTTCGGCTCTGCAGGTACTTCCACATCTCCCTTTGGCGTTGATACTATTCGAGTCTTCGAACTTTCTTCTAATACTGTTTGATTAACGGTTCCATTCCCAGTACTCTGTTCCTTCGCAGCTGTGCCCGTCCCGCTTGAGCAAGCACCTAATAATAGAGAACCGCAAAGCAGCAAAGCTGCCGTCGTCTGAGATGGTGTCATTTTAAACATATGTAATTCCCCTTTTTCCGTATTATGATAATGATTATCATTATTAATATACTGTTGAAGGATGTGTTCAAAAATAGAGGATGTGGGGAAGTTTGATGGACTTTCAGCAACTTTATGTGCCTGTAACTCTCTTGTTCTAAAATGTGCAGGGGATACACCTTTTCTTTTCTTAAAAATTCGGCTGAAATAATAAACGTCTTTATAACCAACGCTTCCTGCAATTTCCCCGACAGAAGCCTCTGTTGTCATTAAAAGCTCTGTTGCACGTTCAAGCCTAAAACGAATTAAGTAATCAATCGGACTCATACCTGTGTACTCTTTAAACAAGGATGACAAATGATAAGCACTGAAATTAAATACTTCCGCAAGAGAATCTAATGTGATTGGCTCCGCATAGTATTCCTGGATATAGGTGATTACTTGGACTGCAACACTTGTTTGTTTCACCTCAGTCTCTTTTCTATGCAATTCTTTTAAAACCTGATCAATGAATTGATAAAACAGTGATTTAACATTGAGTCTCTCTTCTTGCCTGTTCCATTTTTGATGCATCATTTGAATTTTGTTATAAAGTAAAATGGGTGCATCAGGGGAAAAACAATACTGTATTTGGAAGGGATCCTCTTCATGAATCCATGCACGGTAGTAAATGATATAGTAAACAAATTTCTTGCTTGTCGGAACAATATTGAGGGTCGCCCCTTTCCCGCTATGGAGGATTTGAAATCCTGTAAAAGAAAATTCGACCTGATCTAACTGAACTTGAGCGCTCCCATGTACCGAAAGTAAAAATATACTGGCAGGAATCTTATATTTTTGAAGAATTTCGCCTTGAATCATTTCAATTTGGCGTACATCCAATAACTTGACGGTCGCTTGATCCCAAAGAAATATTTGATTGTTGATGTGCATAATGACTACCCCTCCGTTATCTGTCTAATGATCATCATAAATGATAACCATTATCAATAACAGTTGTCTAAAGATAATAAAGGTCTAGACTGAAGAAAACTGCTAAAATGTAGTTAATGTATAATGTAGATATCCCTCATGAACAAAGGAGAACTGAAAATGAGAAAACTCGTTCTATTTCTTCACGCATCGCTTGACGGTTTTGTAGAAGGGCCGAATGGTGAAATGGACATTGGCTGGGTTTCCTACGATGCTGATTTGGAGAATCATGCGAAAGAAATTCTGAGTACTGCCGACACTGTCCTTTGGGGACGTGGGACTTATCAGATGATGCATAGCTACTGGCCATCTGTGCCTTCGAACCCATCAGCTTCGCAGCATGAACGGAATCATGCCGAGTGGATCGAAAAGACAGCCAAAATCGTTTTTTCCACGAAGCTGGAGGAAGTCGAATGGAATAATTCCAGACTCGTGAAAGAAGATGTCGAGAAAGAGATCAATAACCTCAAACAGCAGCCAGGCAAGGATATGGTCATCCTCGGCAGTCCTAGGTTCGCACACCACCTCATGCAGCTTGATTTAATTGATGAGTATAAAATTACGGTTTCTCCCGTTCTGATCGGTAAGGGATTGCCGTTATTCCAAGGTCTCAAGGAGAAGATCAATCTTAAGCTAATCGAAAACAAGACCTTTGATTCTGGAGCCATAGGCCTCGTTTACCAGACGGTAAGATGATCTTGTCACTTAAGGTGATTATGCTAACGGGGAACGTTATTGGAACGACAACAGCTGCAGTCTACTACTTTATTTTCACCAAACAACAGGTCAAGATATTTAGCTAAATAACAAAAATCCGATCACCCTACAGGGAGCGATCGGATTTTTGTATAATAAATTATTGTTCAGCCGCCAATTGCAGAAAATGATCTGCAGCCAAACGGACAGCCAGGATACTTGCACTGTTTAGTGAATTATCAAAGATAAGAACATGATTGTTTTTTACTGCTTCCAGTGAGTTCCACGCTTTTGAAGTTTCCTTCTCCTTGATGGCCGCCTTTGCGATATCCATATCATGCTGGATAATAATATAATCGGGATTCATGCTGTATAGACCCTCCAGAGAAAGCGCCCCGCCTTCCTCGGGATATCCCTTTGGTGGCAACAACCCAAAGCCCACTGTTTGATTGTAGTACATCGTGTTTTTAGAGCCTTGAGCATTAAAATTGGCTTTTCCATCGACCCGTAGCAAGGCAAAGGTCTTATTTTCAAGACTATTTAACTGTTTTTTCGTATTGGCTATCATTTCTTGTGTTTCCTTAATGGCTTGTTCCGCTAACGTCTCTTTTCCAACAATCTGAGCACACAGCATCGTCGTTTTTTCCCAGGTATCGGTGTAGTCAATTAAGATGACAGGTGCAATCTTATTCAACTCATCATAATTGCTATCAACAGAACCCTTGAAGGTTACAATCACATCAGGCTTTGCATCCATGATCATTTCCAGATTCGCATTGCTATTGCCCAAATCAATAATCTCAGCAGTTCCGGCATAAGGCTGTAAAGTAGCGAAATCTTTCATTGCTTCAGCTGCGTTAGTTGATGCGATTGGAGGCGTATCTAGAGCAAAAAAGTAGTCCAAATACAAAGGATGAAGAACCGCTATCCGCTCAGGTCGTGTCTTGAGCACCACTCCATTGTCGCTGGCATCTGCAATTGTTCTTGGCCATCCCGCTTCCTCGATCTTGCCGACTTCAGGTGCAGATGTGACTGAAGTTTCGGAACATCCAGCCAGTAATCCTGCTATTAAAATTAAGGATGCAATCCATCCAAATAGTCTATTCATTTGGCTCCCCCTTGAGTTGTTATCATTACTATCTGTATAAATGCTTCATTAAATCACGGTTTTTCTGTATGAACAGGTCATTGTGCGAAGACACCATCCCGGTCGAATTTGCCTCCGGCGTGATGTATTGTTTGGCCTGGTTTACTGCATTGGCAGAATCCTGGAACGCTCCCGCTATCAGGTGCAGCTTTCCTTCATGATGCAGAACATCACCTGCCGCATAAATGCCCGGCACGGATGTCCCGCTCATTGCTGATCCTGAAATCCGATGTTCCCACAGATCAATTTTAATTTCACTGTTCACCAGTAGTTCCTTGTCGCGTTCATAACCGTGATTAATGATGACCTCATCAACGGACAGCTCAAATGCTTCTCCGTTGTCATTGCTTTTTAGCAGCACTGTCCCTATTCTTTCGTGATCCGGTGTGGCAATCAATTTTTCGATTGAAGTATTTAACAAGCACACTACGCCATTGTTCGCCAAGCGTGAAATATCGGCTTCATGCCCCTTTAAGTTCTCTTTCCGGTACGTTAAATACACCTTCTTGGCAATCGGGGCCAGTTCGTTCGCCCAGTCAACAGCAGAATGTCCGCCACCCGATATTAGAATAGTCTTCTCTTTGAAGCGGGCAAGTGACTTCACCGTATAATGCAAATTTGTGATTTCAAATCTTTCGGCACCCTCGATTTCAAGCTTGATCGGCTTCAGAATGCCTCCTCCAATGGCCAATATTACAGTTCTAGTGAAATGCTTCCGGTTTGCGGCCGTGTGCAATATAAAGTAACCTGCTTCATCTTTCGAGATGGATGTGACCTTTTCATTAAAAGCAACCTCCGGCTGGAACGTCATCCCTTGCGCAACCATTTGTTCAATAAGCTGCGAGCCAAGAATAGGTTGTAAGCCTCCCACATCCCATATCATCTTTTCCGGATAGACATGCACTTTGCCGCCAAGTACAGGCTGAAATTCAATGATTTTGGTCTTCATTTCGCGGAGTCCACTATAAAATGCAGCAAATAATCCGGCCGGACCGCCGCCAATAATCGTAACATCAAACATTTCCTCTTCATGCATCGTTCAATCGCCTCAACTCTCTTTTTTTATATCCCTAGATGCTCACGAAAAGTGCACCCCGTATATTCACTTCGGAACAAGCCTCTCTCAACCAGCTTCGGTACCAGCTTCTCAAAAAACAGTTCCAAAGATTGTTCTGAACCGCCCGGCAAGGCGATGAAGCCATCCATAGCCCCCGCTTCAAACCGCTCAATAATATCGTTCAGTACATCCTCGACTGTCCCGACAGATACCCAATGAGCAGATCCGACAACCTCCGGCCTGTCCAGGATCTCTTTCACTGTAGGCTGGTTTTTGATAATATACCGCCGCAATAGTTCGGCATGTGTCCGACTGCGGACGGCCTGATTTGGATCGGATAACATATCGGTAGTTACGCGCCTATCTATGGAATAATCGGTTAAATCAAGACCTAACACCGATTTAAGCGAGGCATGTCTGCGCTCAAGACTTAAATTCGCATGTGCGGTCTTATGTAATTCAAGCGCTTCTTCGCGCGTATCAGCCAGGAAAAAATATAAGCCCGGCAAAACTCTGATGGCATCCGGATCACGTCCCTGCTCTGCCGCTCTTTTTCTCAGATCATTTCTTAGCTCCACTCCTGATTCGATATCCGGCATTGCTGCAAAAATAGCATCTGCAACGGAAGAAGCGAAATTCCGTCCAATATCCGAAGCGCCGGCTTGAAATAGTGGAGGCGTTCCTGACCTGTGAGCAGGCAAAGTAAGTGGTCCTTTTACACTGAAAAATTCACCGGAATGATTTATAGCAGTTACTTTATCCTTATCCGAGAACATACCCGACTGACGATCGATAACAATCGCTTCATTCGGAAAACTCTCCCACAGCTTGCATACAACATCCGTGAACTCTTTTGCCTTGGCATATCTCTCTTCCGGTGAAGGCATAGGTGAATCGCTGAAATTATCGGCGCCTTCAATAGAAGTGACAATATTCCAGCCGGCACGTCCATTGCTCAGCCAGTGTAAAGACTGAAGCTGTCTTGCTACAACATAAGGCGGATTAAAAGTGGTAGAAATCGTCGTCACTAGTCCGATCCGCTCGGTTTCACGGGCTATCGCTGCAAAAAACAATGCAGGGTCCGGACTGCCGAAATTAGAGGAATCCCCTAACATCTGCGGGCTAACATACAGATAATCTGCCCTGAAAAGAAAATCGAGCTTAGAATTCTCCGCCATTTTTGCCAAATCAATATAATATTTGATAGACCTCATCTTTTCGACTCCGCTATCCGGGTGCCGCCAGCCGTCTCCTTTCATCCAGGTTGCATTTAAGGACAACCCAATACATAATTGTCTGTTTCCTGTCATATCTACCAGCCTTTCATTTATAAATCAATTTACTGATAATGATTCTCAGTTACAAGGGTGAGTTTATCAAAAATTTAAATAAATTCAAATGTACAAATCTCAAATTCTACATGCATCATTATTTAAGCTAAATAAAAAAGTCTGCACTTCTGGTTCATCACCAGTAGCTGCAGACTTAATTCAAGTATAAGAAACTCGATATGTATATTATCTATTTATCTATAGGCAGAGGGAGAAACACCGAATTTCTTTTTAAATAATCGGCTGAAATACAGCGGATTGTCATAACCGACACGGTCCGCAATCTCGTGGATAGGAAAATTGCCTGCTTTGAGTAAGTCACAAGCTCGTTCCATACGATAATTAACGACATAGTCGATTGGGCGCAGCCCCGTGTATTTGTGAAAGAAGTAAGAGAAGCGGTTCGTACTCATTGCATGCCGTTCCGCTAACTCACCGAGTGTTAGTGAATTCATATAATGGAGTTTAATGTATGCGAGGGCTTCGTCTACCATCCTTTGATTCGGTGAACTGTCGTTCTCTCTGTAACTGCAAGCAATCAGAACCTGATGCATTAGGCTTAAGAACAGCTCTTTGATACGCAGCTTTCCAATTTCTCCGGATGGATGGGTATTCTGATGAAGCATGATTAGTAATTCAATAATTTTTAGATTGGCTCCTGGCTCCAGCTTGAAATGAGAGTCAAATTCGGTAGTACAATTCATTTCTTCTGGCATATCCAATTTATAAAAAAGGGAGTAATACTCAAGCTCTGATTGTCCTATAACCTGCGAATCCATTTGCATGCCTGGAGCCGCATGAAAAACTGACCCTGGCCGTAATTCATATACCGTTCCATTCACACGTATTCTGGCTCCCCCGCGAATGATAAACAGAAATCCATGCTTAACGGTGGTAAATTCACTTAATAAACTTTTGGGCTGGATGACTAATCTGCTTCTATCTTCTATATCATAGACACCTTTAGTAAATGCCTTTGCTAATTTGTCCAAATTTATCAATGTTCTGCACCTGCTTCCTAGCACCATGCTTCTTTTAAAATCAGATCCAATTCTGATATTTATTTAAAATAGTATAGAGAATAGTGTGAAAAATTGCTAGAAGAGTAGTAGATATTCTACTGTACATTGCACTCCAGAAGATGCTTAGGAGATTTTGGTTGAAAATATGCCGTTTTCATTACAATCAATTTGAAGAAGTTCATCCTGTAAGATCCAAACATCAGTGTTTTCAACAAAGAAATGAAATCCGCCAATGGATTGAACCCATGCTGGATCGACCGGTGTAGCACTTGCATTTATTCCAACAGTGAAAGCATCTGAGCCTCCACCGGCATATTTTGCATAAATTCTTACATATTGGCCCTCTTCCAAATCCCATTCATTCTTAAATGAATCCAATGCTTTTTCGGATACTGCAAATGATATCACTCCTCTTCTCTCCTTCCTGCAGTTTAATCGCATTTTTTTACTTCACCACGATAATTGGCCATTCTGAAACTAGCTCCGCATCCACATGAAGCTTTTGCATTAGGGTTATTCATAGTGAATCCGCCTACCATTCCACTCTCTTCATAGTCAATTTCAAGCCCGTCAATATATGGAATACTATTCGGGTGAACCAATATACTAAAATCCTTTTTATTTAATACAATGTCCTCTTCTGCCTGCTGTTCATCTACGACTAGGGTGTAGGATAATCCACTGCATCCCCCTTCATCAACACCGACTCTAAGAAATGGATTTCGGATATTCGCACTTAATAAGATTTCGGCGATTTTTTCTGATGCCTTATCACTGACCTCGATGATCATTTTGAACTCCTCCTTCGTTTATTTGTTTTTCAAACCTAAAGATTGGATACCCGTTCCTATCTTGGTATACGTATTGCCTGATGTTGCGGCAGCGATCAGCCCAATGATAATCAAAAGAAGTGCGATAGTGTACGGTACTGCAGGTCCTCTTCTATCTATGATTCGACCGACGACCAGAGTCCCGATAATCTCCGCAAGCAGATACGTACTTAATATCCAGCCAAACATGCTAAGGCCGTTCAAATCTACAGCACTTGAAGGGGCAATGGTGGTTACACAGGCCTTCGAATCCAATGGCCATCACTGACATAATAATACCTATGGATAGTACAAAATAACGTGGGCTGAAAATGCTTTGATGATTAGAAGGCATGAAATGTGACCTCCAAGAAAATTGGTATGTATACATCGTATCCGGACACTTAGTAAACATTTTTGTTTATAATGTCTAAGCTACAGTTCAGCTTTGACTTTGTCAACATTTTTGTTTAAAATGTAGTCTGTGATGTAGATTTAGTTGCTTCAAAAGGAGGTGCACCTTGAGCCGAAATCATACTAAAAAGGATGTCTCAACCAAGACCCGAAGAGCGATCATTGATCTGTTAAAGCAACAAGGGGGAATGGATGTTATGGCACTCTCCTCCCAGTTTTCGCTATCTGGAATGGCTATTCGTCAACATTTGAATGATCTGAAAGAAGAAGGGCTGGTTACTAATAAAGAAGAGTCCCGTCCCATGGGGCGACCCACCAAGCTATGGATCTTAACACCCGCGGCCGATCGATTTTTTCCAAGCGGATATTCGGATTTATCCATCAGTTTGATCAATTCCATGAAAGAAGCTTTCGGAAATGAGGGGCTGGACAAGCTGCTGGCTGTTCGAAATAAGAATATGCAAGAACAATATCTTCAGCATCTTGGTGATACAGCAGACGTTAGAGTGAAGCTGGAGAAACTGGCCGAGATTCGAACAAATGAAGGTTATATGGCCGAGGTTAAGGAGCAGGATGATGGCAGTCTTTTATTCATTGAGAAACATTGCCCGATCTGTGAAGCTGCTGCTGTATGTACCGGGTTATGCAAGAATGAGTTACATCTATTTAAAACTGTTCTAGGAAATAATGTTCATATTGAACGGGGGGAGTACATTTTAGCGGGAGGAAGAAACTGTGTATATACGGTTAGGCAAAATAAGCTGTTGTTTTAGCGACTTTTAAAGGGACTATGTTCTTGTCCCTCGATCTTAAAACCAGCGTTGCGACGGATGAAAGAACCAGCCGCCTATGAGATTTATGGGAAGTATCTCATTTTTTCAGATTATCGAATACACTAGTCCATTCCCAATACCTTGAAAATCTACAAGCTCACAGCCTATCTCCCCCCATACACATAGTTAGTAAGAACAACCCTTCTGCCACCATCGCACTATTACATACAAAGGTAACTTCTCACGCTTCTTAAAAAGTAAAAAGGAGATGCCTAATTCAGCTAACAAAATGGTAATGTTCACTATCGAGATCTTGAAGTATACCATACCCCAATGTCCCAGGAATAAGGTGTATAATCAGCAATCACGACCCTCAGATACAAACCCCAAAATCAGCCTCTTCCTTACCGGAAGAAAGCTGATTTACTGGCAATCTCTAAAGATAAGGGTTCCTTGTTAACCCTGCTGCCGGTATGCGTTCTTCTGCTGCTGCCCCGCTGTTGCCTTCTTTCTTCTGCAGTACAATCGTGAATTCACCTATGCCCGGAACGTAGATACGTGCTACAGAATGCTCTTTGTCCATGCTCGACAACAGAATCATGATTTCTTCTGCCGATGTTATTTCCATCGTATAATTCACCCCCTGCGGTAAGATGAAGAACAGAATTTAGAGTGTACTAAATTCTTTGTCCTTGCCTCCTACGGATTGACACCGACTGAGAACGGATGTGCACCTACAGGAATAACACTAATCACAACCTGGGTAACCCCATCAATGACCGATACCGTGTTATCATCCTGATTGGTGATATAGATGCGGTTAGTCAATGGATTAACTCCTGCACCATTTGGGTTATTCCCGACCGGAATGGTAGTAATCACCGTATTCGTTAATCCGCCAATCACCGACACATTGTCGTCATCCCGGTTTGGCACATAGATGGCATTGGTTGATATGTTCACTCCCAATTCAGCCGGAGTCGTTCCTACAGGCAAGTTAGTTATCACGGTATTGGTGGCTCCATCAATGACTGAAACGGTGTTACTGGTGAAGTTCGAGACATAAATCCGGTTCGTTAAGGGATCAACACCGACCCGGAACGGGTTAACCTGAACGGGAATCTGTGTAATAACCATATTCGTAGCCCCGTCAATGACGGTAACAATATCCGAGTTGAAATCAGCTACATAAATAGTATTGGTTAAGGAATTCACACCGATCCCCGTTGGAAAAGGAGAACCGCCGGCGGGAATAATGGTAGTCACGACAGTGTTGGTTAATCCGTCAATGACAGTAACAGTATTATCATTAAAGTTGGCAACATAGATAGCATTGGTAGAGGTATTGACCGCGACTGCACCTGCTCCATCCCCGGCAGGAACGGTGGCCAGCACCGTATTGGTCGCTCCGTCGATAACGGATACGTTGTCGCTGTTCAAATTAGCAACATAAATACGATTGGTTAACGGGTTTATGGCTACTCCCGCAGGATTCACGCCTACAGGGATGACTACTATCACCGCACCTGTTACTCCGTTGATCACAGAAACATCATTGCTATTGAAATTGGAAACATAAATGCGGTTAACGGAGCCTGTGGCTCCCCTATTTTCAGCTCCCAGCAGCTCGGATGAGACAAGACGGTGGGCGGTAACCAGCTCCCCGGCTGAGTTTTTGCCCCACACGGAGATTTCCGTTTGCAATTCAGCGAGACCTTCCGTTGTAAAGACAAACTCAAAGGCATCCAGATTGGCAAAGTAATTTCTTGTGATCACCTCGTCTGGAGAAGCCGTAATAAGCTCGCTTACATACAAAGTCCTTGTGAGGGTTAAATTGTACCCTTGGATCAGAATAGCGGACTGATTCAGCGCATCCCGGTTATCGATCTTGACCGTCACCTGCTCAGTAGGCCTGACACCGCTCACAGCACTATTATCAATAGGTCCTGATGATAAAATTGCCATTCTAACGAATCCTCCCTTAATTCCCATAATTAAAGATTTAAAAAACTAGCAGTCTCTCTTTAACGTATGTAAGAACAGTAGTTGGGATTGGACTATACTATAGCTGGAATTTAATGATGGCTGGACTGCCCTTTTATCCAGGAAAGGTTTGTGCTTATGCCTCCTATAGGAGCAAATCCGAATATTAAGCAAGTCAGATTCATCAAAAATACGCTCACCCGCCCATATTACTCGAGTCTGATTGTCCTATAATCTGCGAATCCATCTGCATGCCTGGAGCATCATGATGTTCGAACGGGTTTATCAGAAAAATAAATCGAAAGAACAAGGAAACTTTTTACAGCGCACGGTTTTCAGCAAAATTGATCTGTTCACCCATGGAAGAAAACTACCAGAGGATTAAAAAGATGGATCATTTATTTACAGATGGTCTCACCCTATACACAAATGTATTTATACAGAAAATGATATGCTAGTTTAAAAATTGTTATTTCGATGAATCTTGGTGTTCAGTATCTCTTGACGAAAGTACGTTAACATTATCGGATCCATTTGTCATTGAGCAAATGATTGAGCAATCTGATGATAACTTATGCAGTTGCGGGACGATAAAAGCGATTTTCCAAAAAAAGCAAAGATGCTTCCTGTAACTTCTGTAATTAAAGCAAGAAAACTCTAGCATCCGATACCTTTTCAAACAACACCTTACAACGTAATAATTATAAAATAAGCCGATCCAGAAAAGGATCGACTTATTTAAAATCTTTTTTAAGGTCAATCTTGTCTGTTCTCAACAGATTTCATGCGGTTTTGATCGTCAGGCACTCGATCATTACTGAATTCCTGGCCTGCTTCTACTTCACCATGACCGGAAGCACTTCGGGCAAAATTTGTGAACTGCCTTTTCTGCTCATCTAGCTTGTGTTTACTCTTAAGAAGCTCCTGCGGATCCTGATTTGTCATAATGTTATCCTCCCAAAATGGAATCATGCAGTTTATTCGCACTACAGAAGTTTTCCATAATAGAGCGGAGCTTATGCAAGAATTTCAAATACTTTATTCAAAACAAGGTATTCTAAAACAATGATCCCAACGCAAAGAATAATAAAAAACTGAAGTCTTGCCGTATTCATTCTATCCTTCCAATACTCTCCTCGGAATAATGAAACGATGTTAGGTGTAAAAGTATGTCTAATCGTTTCGTTATAATCATCATTATCCACAAAGAACACGCGAAACAATACTTTATATACTGGAATATTTAAGAACAGTAGAAAAATGATCATCACAAGATCGAGACTCAATTTACTCGCCTCCCAAGATTCACTTATCCTAATTTTACCACATAAATAACTCTAGACATTGTAGGTCGATGACATTTTTATAATTGCTCTATTCAAAAAAGCCCTTCCTTATATAGGAAGGGCACTCATCGCTAATCTCCTTTGTCTACCATACTTCCATCATTTTAGCAGTCAAGTTTGCAGAAGATTGCTTATCTCGTTCAAGTTTTCAGAGAAACCAACGAACACCTTGTCTTGAATGACAATGGTCGGTACGATCTGCTTGCCTGTCAGCTCCAGCACTTCCTTCGCATAATTGAAATCTTCTTCGCAGTTGAATTCGATGTAGGGAATTTGATGCTCATTAAAGTAGCGCTTGGCAAATCGGCAATCGCTGCAAGTTGGAATCGTGTAAATTTTGATCGGTGTTTTCGAATCGATTTTCAGCATAAATGTTCGCTCCTTTACGCGTTAATTTGTTTTCACTGCTCGATTTAATTCGGTCCACAACATGCTAAACTTTTCTTTCCCTTTCGCCTGCTCCTTGTATAAATCGATCGCGTGGATACGACAGAAACAAATCATACCTATCTTGGTAAGCAGATTCGGCGTAAAGCGACGTCCCCCGACTTGAATAGCAGATGATACCGCCAGTATCGTCTTTTATCCCATGATCATTCGCCTTACCTCACATCAACTACGAATGGTACGGTGAACACTTCCCCGTTATGCTGAAATTGTCCCCATAATTTATACGTCCCGCTTTGCGGAAAAGAAGTCGCGAATTTCGCATCCGGTCCCGTAGCTTTCTCATCGATTGGATGAACATGAAGATATTGATTCGCATCTTTTGATAGAATCACAACATGGCCGACCGCTCCTAAATAAGGCTCCAGGTTATCAATCCCCTTCTTCGTCTTCGCATCGCGAATGTTGAAGGTCAATGTCACTTCTTCGTTTGGTTTCGTACCACTTAAGGCCAGTTCAATTTCCTTGCCACCCACTTCTTTCACCAGTTTCCCTTCGGGCGTAATCGCGGCATGTTTACTTTCCTTGCCTTCCACCTTCACCCACTCGCTAAGCGTGGAATTGGCACCGCCAGTAGGAATAAAGTCCGCAAACACCTTGTACTCACCTCCAGCCGGGAACGAAGTGTTCACTGTAAATGTGCCGTCTCCCTTAAACTCGGGATGAATGTGGTTAAAGAATGACAAATCGTGATTGACGATGATGAGATGAAGCAATTTCTCGTGATTGATATCATACTTATTGATCGTTTTCCCGTCCTTATCCGTAATTTGAATAGTCAATTCCGTTTCTTCGTTTGCTTTTGCGGCGCCTGTGGGGAAGGTAAACGATACGTTAAGATCCTCCAATACAGGCTTCGCAGCTGCGCTATGATTGCCGTGGCTGCCTCTGTGATCCATGTCTCCCGCCTCCTCTTTCTCATTTCCTGTATGCTTCTCGGCGTTCTCTTGCCCGCTGCTTGCTGCATGCCCGGCATGGTTATTTCCGTTTGCTGGCTTCTTGTCCTCCGCTTTGCCGCATGCAGCCAATACGCTAAAAGCGACCACCGCAGCAGCGATGAGGAGTATCTTCTTCTTCATGGTTATAGCAACTCCGTTTCAATCTAAATTCGAAGATGCAGAGCGCATCTTGACACGCTGCAGCCGCAAAGCCTCCCCTTACCCTATAATAATGATGGCATAAAAGCCGTATCATTACTGAAAGCGGTCCGACCTTTATTTCATCAGTTTATTGATCGTCTTCATGAATTCCGTTAATACTTCCGTATCCCCTACTTGAATCCGTTCGATGACACAACTTTTCATATGATATTCAAGTACTAGCTTCCCGACATCATTCAATGTTGCTTGCACCGAAGAGATCTGATTCAACATATCGTCACAGTAAATATCTTTCTCAATCATGCCTTTAATGCCACGGACCTGTCCTTCGATTCGATTCAATCGGTTGAGCAGATCGCTATTGGCTTGATCGGAATGATGGCTCTTGTGCTTATCCTCTCCAGGTGAGCAAAAGCCCGGATCTTGCTGTATCACTTGTTCAAAGAGTATCGATTCTTTGCTCATCGGAATCCCCCATTCTTTTAAAATACTCCACACCCCTATATACATAAAATATAAGTTTGTTAATTGGATGGAGTCCTGTCAACTCCGTTGATCAGGCACTGGTGCTCGATTCATTGGTTACATAGCTACCTTGTCACTTGCTTCACCCTGCTTAGGTGAACGGATAAATAGAAACGCTAGCACAGCACCTGCAAGAGCGACGATACCGGACCACATAAAAGCTTGTTGAAAGCCTTCGTTTAGCACGGAGACCGGGTCAATACCGGTTTGGGAAGCAGTTGTTGAACCCGCAATCGCAACCATGATGGCCAAACTGATAGCTGACCCAATCTGGTAGCTCGTATTGGCGAGACCCGATGCAAGCCCTGCTTCTTCGGGTTTAGCCCCCGACATGGCAGACATCGTAGCCGGAATATAGGCAAGTGACATGCCAAGTGCACCAAGCAAGGAAGCTGGAAGCACGTTAACGATAAAGTTCCCATCAACCGGCGTATTGCTAGCGAACAGAAGCATCGAACCCCCGAGTGCAATCAATCCAATGACCAAGTTTGCTTTTATTCCGAATTTTCCGATTAATTTACCGGTAATCAAAATCATGAAGATAGTAATTAGGACCGTCATCGGCAGTAAGCCGACTCCGCCGGCGAAAGCAGAAAACTTTAGCACCTGCTGCATATAGAGATTGAGGAAATACCACAGCGGAATCCAACTCCCAGCCAGCATAATGAGCGCGATATTGCCTGCAGCCAGATTGGGTGTTTTAAAAATCTTCAGTGGAACAAGCGGTTCTTTTTTAGTTGCCTGAATGATCAGGAACAGGATAAATAACACGATTCCTGAAATAAGCGTCCACAACGTGGATGGCGCTCCCCATCCATTGTGTTCTGCAGTAACAATGCCATATACCACCAAAACCAAAGCCGCTGTGACGAAGATGGAGCCAATGACGTCAATGCTGCCTTTTCTTCGCATTCCCTTGGCTAAAAGTCCAGGCGACAGGAGTAATGCAATAATGCCAACGGGTACATTGATGAGGAAGGTCCATTGCCAGCTGAGCCACTCGGTAATGACCCCGCCAAGAAACACGCCGGCTGAACCGCCAGCAGCAGCTGATGCGCCCCAGAAGCCTAATGCTTTCCCTAGTTCTTTGGGGTTGCCACCGAAGAGCATCATAACAATCGTTAACGCGGATGGGGCTATTAACGCGGAACCAAATCCTTGTAGGGCGCGACCAACATTAAGCGCTTCCTCGTTCCAAGCGAGTCCTGCCAGCAAGGAAGCTAACGTTAGAATGGAAAATCCCCACATGAATATGCGGCGCTGACCAAATAGATCGGACAATCGACCACCAAGTAACAATAATCCGCCAAAGAAAATGACATACGCATTAAACACCCACTGTAAACTTGCCTGCGTATAGCCGAGCGCTTCTTTGATGGCTGGCAGTGCAACGCCGATAATGGATGTGTCCATGATCACCATAAAATTGGCAAGACATAGTAAGGCCAACGCCATCCAGCGTTTGGGATCGGCTTGCGGTAAAGTCTGTGCTTGATTATTCATAACTTTCTTTCTCCTCCTTTGGTAACCAATAATTAAAATTTTTAATACCAACGTAGCAATACTATACCCCCCTACCCTATAAAGTCAAGAGTGGATTTTCGTATTCTCCTCAGTACCAGAAGAATTTCAAAACTGAACTAGGAAAATATTCATTACAAGGCTGTTTATTGGCACCCAGAAGACGATTCATGGTTTTGCCTTCAACCATAAGAAAATTGAAATCAACTTTCCTTATCCACGTCATTACGATTTAGGCGTTTTATTGTCTCTATCCCTCTACCTCATTAAGAGAAAGACTGGAATAAATCTCTCTTCCTCTTATTTTTCACAGAAGCGATTAACTATAATTATCATATAAAAATATGAGAGATGCTTTATGAGTAATGAGGAATGAGGAATCGCCAGGGGTAGCTTGTTGTTTAGAACGCCATATAAAAAAGCTGCCTCTGAGGGCAGCCTTTTTCTTAATATATCGTTATTTGCGAACGTAGGAATGAACTTCTCAAGCCTTCTTGTATCGGTAATCTAGTGCCTTTTTGGAAAAAAAGGCGTATCCCAAACTGGGACACCCCTCTTTAAGCTTAGCTTAACGTTTCACCCTTCGAGCAAAATCCACGAACTGAAATTTATCCAGTCGATGCCTGGACTCGGTATATTGGAAAAGCACCGTGTTCTCCAAATAAACATAGTTTCGTACTACTACAATATGCGTGTAACTCTTCAAATCAAGCAGTCTATGATCCTCCTCGGTAGAAGGCTCAACGGATATCAGCTTCTTCGCATAACTGATTTTAAGCCCCAACTCCTGCTCAAGATATTCATAGAGTGAGCCTTCCGCGATTTCCTCGCTTAGGAATGGAACAATATCCGCTCGGAAATAATCCTTATCCAAAATGATCCGATCACCTTCAATCTCTCTGGCACGAATAACTTTCCAAACCAGGGTTTCAGGCGGAATCTGTAGATGTCTGGCGAGCGCGGAGCCTGCCGGCTCACTTATTGTCCGCTCTACCAGTGTCCGTGAGGCAGTACCCAGTGTATCAGCCATCTCTTTAAATGAAATCAGACCGGTAACGGGGAAATCCATTCTCGTCATATCAAGCACAAAGGAGCCTCTGCCCTTAATTTTGTGAATGTATCCTTCACGGAACAGCAGGTTCAGCGCTTTGCGAACGGTCTCTCGTGAAGTGCTGTAAGCTTCAGCAAGTTCACTTTCAGAGGGCAGCTTGGTTCCCGGTACTAGTTGTCCAGAAAGAATTTGGTTGCTGTACTCATTATAAATTTGCAAATATTTATTTTCTCTCAATTTTGATCACCGCCCTTTATTGTATCACGTCATGCCTTTGGAAGCATCGATTCAATTGGAGGGGAATTTATAGCGTGGAACATATGAATTCTTATATTTACAGAAAAACAGCCCCCAGGGGCTGTCTTTCTGTAATATAAAGTCTTTGCCAATATAGCCTGTATCAACCCTTGAGATGAATAGTCAAGATGCTAGATTGTCTAGCTGCAGCTGGTCCAGTCTTCTCCTCAATCTTCTCCACCATATCCTGACCTGCAGGAATGATGATTGGAGTAATCAAAGGGTAACCTGCTGCGCGGATAGCTTCCATATCAAATTCTAGCAGAAGCTCGCCTGCCTGCACCTTGTCGCCAATATTCTTATGTGTGGTAAAACCACTGCCTTTAAGCGACACGGTATTAATTCCAACGTGGATGAGTACTTGTACACCACTGGCATGCTCCAATATAAGCGCATGTTTGCTCTTGATCACATGTGCTACTGTAGCATCAAAGGGTGCATATACTTTACCCTCAGAAGGTTCGATTGCAACGCCTTCGCCCATCTGCTTCTCGGCAAAGGCAGGATCAGGCACCTGTTCTAGGGATACTGCAGTTCCACTGAGCGGAGAAATAAGCTCCAGAATATTCACGGATTCCTGTGACTCTTGAACTGTAGGGCGGCTATTCAAATTGTCTGTCTCGCTCACAGTACTAGTAGCCTTTGTAGCTGAGTTCTTTTCGGAACGCCCCACCACAGAACGGCCGTAGAGTACAGTGGCGAAAAATGGCACAATGAGAACAATAAGCATACCAATGAAGAACACGCCCCACTGGTTCGGGAATATCGAAAGGAAGCCGGGAATCCCGCCTACGCCAATGGAAGAAGCACGAACCTGATTAACGGTAAGAAGCACACCGGCAATCCCTGAGCCGATCATCCCGAAGATGAAAGGATAACGATAGCGGATATTCACTCCGAAGATCGCCGGCTCCGTCACGCCAAGGAATGCAGAGACGGAAGATGTAGCCGCCAAGCCTTTTGCCTTCTGTTCTCTGACTACGAACATCATTGCCAGTGCTGCGGCACCTTGTGCAATATTGGATAATGCTAACATCGGCCAGAGGAAAGTACCGCCCTCGCTGCCGATGAGCTGCACATCAACCGCCAAGAAGGTATGATGCATACCAGTGATGACCAGAAGCGCATAGAATCCGCCGTAAATCAAGCCACCAAGAAGCGCAAAATGATCAAATACAAAGATCAGTCCGGAGGTGATGGCATTGGCAATGCCAAACGTAACCGGTCCGATAATGGTGAAGGCTAGAAAACCAGTAATCAGTAAAGTCACTGGCGCAACAACCAGTAGTTTAATGGAATCATGCACCCGGCGGTTGAGGAACTTCTCCAGCCTTGCCAGAATATAGGCCGAAACCAGCACTGGCAATACTTGTCCCTGATAACCGATCTTCTCCAAATGCCAGCCGAACAAATTCCAGGTTGGAACAGTACCCTCAGTGGAAGCACTTGCATAGTTATAGGCACTTAATAGATCTGGGTGCACGAGAATGAGACCCAAAACGATCCCGAGCAGAGGACTGCCGCCGAAACGTGTAACAGCTGCCCAACCGATAAGTGCTGGTAAAAAGGTAAAAGCTGTGCTGGCAATCGTATTAATAATCGCAGCAATGTCTTTCCATGCGGGATAGACATCCACCAGCGACTGATTATCAAAGAAGATACCAGGCCCGGTCAAAATATTATTGATCCCAAGCAGCAAACCTGCGGTTACGATAGCTGGAAGAATAGGAATAAATATATCAGCCAGCGTCTTGATCGCACGCTGCAGCGGATTCTGTTTTCGGGCAGCAGCGGATTTCACTTCATCTTTGGAAGAACGAGAACCGCCAGTGATCTGAATCATTTCATCGTATACTTTATCTACAGTTCCCGGTCCGATAACGATCTGAAACTGCCCTTGGCTAGAAAATTGTCCCTTTACTAGTTCGTTGCGGTCCAAGGCTTCCGAATCCACCTTGCTCTCATCATACAGCGAGAATCTCAGCCGGGTTACACAATGTGTCGCAACCTCTATATTCTCCTTGCCCCCAACTGCCCGTACAATATCCTCAACATTTTTGCGGTCTATAGCCATATTTTCACTCCTTACATAATTGATTTGTGCTCCTTCTCAAGTACACCTCGTTAGCGGATTAACCACATGTAGGAAGCATAAGGACTAAGCTGAAGCTCTTGTGTTAATGCAGGTGTTTCTGTTGTATTTCCAATCAGAAGCTCGTCTTTACCACTTGATGATAACTCTGCCCAGTGACTATCTTCAAAGCGGAAGGTAATCTCTTTACTGCTGAAGTTCGAGACCACTACAAGCGCCTCTCCATCACCTGTTCTGGCGTAAGCGAACACTTCAGGATGACCATCATCGAGTCTCTTGAATACACCTTCAATGAATATCCCATAATCCTTGCGTAGCGCAATCAGCTTGCGGTAATGATGGAAGATGGAATCGGGATTGGCTAGCTCCTTCTGCACATTGATGTCCGAATACCGCTCATCAACTTTCAGCCATGGAGTACCTGTGGTGAATCCGGCATTTCGGCTGTCATCCCACTGCATCGGCGTACGGGAATTGTCCCGTGAACGTTCCTGAAGAATACTCAGGGCAGTCTTAGGGCTTTTCCCCTGTTCACACAAAATACGGTACATATTCAGTGACTCAATGTCACGGAACTCATCGATGCTCTTCCATACCGGATTTGGCATCCCGATTTCTTCCCCCTGATACACATAAGGTGTTCCCTGAAGGCCATGCAGAGTTGTTGCAAGCAGCTTGGCACTCTCTACACGGTAGACCTTATCATCAGTGAATCTGGAGAGGGCACGCGGTTGATCGTGATTGTTAAAAAATAAGGCGTTCCAGCCCTGACCTTTCTGCATTCCGGTCTGCCACTCTGTGAACAAGCTTTTCATCGCCTCAAAATCATAGGGCATTAGCTCCCACTTCTGTCCATTCGGATAATCGACTTTTAAATGATGAAAATTGAAAGTCATGGAAAATTCCCGCTCTTTAGGACTCGAGTATCGGATGCAATGCTCCAATGTAGTTGAGGACATCTCTCCGACTGTCACCATCTCATATGGACCAAATACCTCTTCGTACATCGCTTTGATGTATTCATGAACCCGTGGACCGTCAGTATAGAACTTGCGTCCATCCCCCGGTGGAACACTCCCGTCATCGTTAGGGAAACGTTGATCCTTGGAGATTAAATTAATTACATCCATGCGGAAGCCGTCGACACCCTTTTTAGCCCAGAATAGCATCATATCATTCACTGCTCTACGTACCTTCTCGTTCTCCCAATTCAGATCGGCCTGGGTTTTATCGAAGAGAGTAAGATAATATTGTCCCGAAGCTTCATCAAACTGCCAGGCAGGACCTCCGAACTTCGACTGCCAATTGTTGGGTAAGCCACCGTCCGGAGCCGGGTCCTTCCAGATATAGTAATCACGGTAGGGATTATTCCTGCTTGAAATGGACTGTTTGAACCACTCATGTTCTGTTGAAGTATGGTTAACCACGATATCAATCATTAGCTTCATTTCACGTCTGTGCAGTTCCTGTACTAACTCGTCGAAATCCTCCATCGTACCAAAATCCGGGTTGATATTTTCATAATCCGCAACATCGTAACCGTTATCATGTTGTGGCGAGACATAGACCGGCTGTAACCAGACAATATCAATTCCAAGCTTCTGAAAATAATCTAATTTTTCAATAAGTCCTTTAACATCTCCTGTTCCGTTGCCTGTAGTGTCCTTAAAGCTCTTCGGGTACACCTGATACACCGTGGACCGGCGCCACCACTCCGAATACTGGGACTGACTCAAGTTGAACACCTCCAAAAGAATTACTTTATGTCAAATATTAAACCTGTATATACAAGTTCAAACACTTCACACAGTTTAAACCTGTATATACAGGTTGTCAATACTTTTGCTATCTGACTCGGAAAAAGAGTAAAAACTGGCGGTTCTTCTTTAATTAACCCATTTGATAATCAATTATTCTTATTCCTATTTCCTATCTTAATAATTGTTCTATAATCACAACAAAAAAAGCCGCTAAGAAAGCGGCTTTTTATATACAAAGATGTCTTGTGCAGAATTCATAACGATGACGAAAATCCGCTAAGTTTAACTAAAAAATGATACCGATGATCAGAGCGGATAAAACGCTTACAAGTGTGGCGCCAAATAACAGTTTCAATCCAAATCGAGCCACAATATTCCCTTGTTTTTCATTTAAGCCTTTCACTGCACCCACAATGGTACCAATGGACCCAAAGTTAGCAAATGAGATTAGAAAAACCGAGACAATGGCTGTAGTACGCCCACTTAAACCATCTTGGATTTTAACAAAGTCAAGCATAGCAACGAATTCATTCGCAACAAGCTTTGTCGCCATGATACTGCCTGCATCAACAGCTTCATGCCATGGGACACCGATAAGAAAGGCAATGGGTGCAAAGACATACCCTAAAATTCCTTGAAACGAGATACCGAATACTCCGCTGAAGATCCCGTTAATTAATGCAATGATCCCAACGAAACCAACCAACATTACACCAACTACTATGGCTACTTTAAAGCCATCCATAATATATTCGCCCAGCATTTCAAAAAACGTTTGTTTTTCTTCTACCTGAACTTCAACAATATCTTCTTCAGGTGTAACTTCATACGGATTAATGATGGATGAAATGATAAATCCGCCAAATAGGTTTAATATCAATGCAGCTACTACATACCGAGGTTCTAGCATCGTCATATATGAACCAACAATTGACATGGATACCGTCGACATTGCAGACGCACATAATGTATACAAGCGATGTTTTGGTAATAATCCAAGCTGGTTTTTCACCGAAATAAACACTTCATTTTGTCCTACAATTGCGGCTGCAACTGCATTATAAGACTCCAATTTGCCCATGCCATTTATTTTACTTAGTACCAAACCAATATACTTGATAATGAACGGGAGAATTTTGTAATGCTGCAATATCCCAATTAATGCCGACATAAAAACAATTGGCATCAAAACATAAAGGAAAAATGTATGGGCCCCTTCATTTGCAATCCCACCAAAAACAAAGTCAGTCCCTTCATTGGCGTATCCAAGTAATTTTGCAAAACTATCGGCAAACCCTTTAATTAAGAATTCACCTATACTTGTTTTTAGTATAATTAATCCCAAACCGATCTGAATAGCAATCATTACAATGATTGGTCGATATTTAATCTTTTTCTTATTGTTACTTCCTAGCCATGCCAGTAATAGAACAATGACCAAACCAGCAATAGAAATTAGATAATGCATTTTTAGCCCTCCAAATTATCGGTTAATTTTCTTGGAATCCTCATATCGAAATGCATCTTTCCACATTAACCCTTGTTCCAAAATAATCGCCAACAGACTTCCGCATATTAATCCATTATTTAAAATGGCTATCACGATCGGAGATAAGTGGGCCGTAGCTGATGAAGGGATAAACATTAAACCCACACCCACTAAAAGGGAAATTCCACTTACGATAAATGTTCGTTCTTCATGAATGACCTTCTTCAATTCCTTTAGCGCTAGTCCGACCATCTTCACAAAAATGACGAAGGTAACGGAATAGCCTATGGGAGCTGGAATCGCTGATATAACATTCATCATTGGCGGAAATAAGGATATTGAGATCACAAAGCAACATCCAATTAAAAATGATCTGCGCTCCTTCATCCCTGTTTGTTCAACATATCCCGCCGCTCCCGAGATAGGGACAGAACCGACCGCTCCTAAACCGCCACTAATAAGATGCGTAATTCCAGAAGTAAACCCGGCGCGCAAATAACGACGGTGATCCACTTGCTTTTGTTTCATAACGGTCTCCATTAAACGGATCGATGCAACTGCATTGGTTATTAATAACAGCGTTAATAAAAATGCAGTAGTGATTGTCCCGGCATCGAATTGAGGTCTGCCAAATGGGAATATTTTCGGTAGCTTAAATAGAGTATCCGCATGAGAAAACACTGGTATATTACCGCAGATAATAAATAATAGGCAGCCTATTAATATACTGAAAATTATTGAAAACTGGCTGAGTACTACAAAGCGACTTTTCCCTAACCAAAAAGTAATGCAAACCACAATCACACTAAGGATGAATACTTTAACATCTAACGTGGTGTGGGCTATGGTAATCCCCATCATCCCTTTCATAAAAGATCCACTTAATTGAAAGATCAATAAAAGTAAATAAATAAAAGTGATGGTGGGAGTAAATAGACGAGCGATTTTATCCATTAGCTTAAATGCTGAAATTAGGATAAATAACACACCGCTAATGATCATTGCCCCACTTAAAGCTTGTAAAGCACCATTGTTAGAAGAATAAAGTCCCCCCACTAAACTTGCGTAAATCGTAAAAATGCTCCACCATAACCCTGCCGGACCTTCATGGATAGGGAATTTATGACCCATCAGGCCTTGTAAAAATCCAGCTATCCCTAAAGTAATCATTGTGCTCTGGATAAGCCCGGAAGTTTCTATGGGTGTTAAGTTATATAAATCTGCGATAGCAATGGGTGCAGCAATTGCACCAGCGATCATAAAAATCATCCACTGCAATCCTGACAGTATTACCTTCATTTCTTTCTCACTCTCTTTTCTAACAACACTGCTCTTATCCATAAATCAGCCATCAATGACTGTGTTAAGGGCTATTTCGACCATTTCATAAAAGGATTGTTCACTTTCTTTATGAGTCAGGTGTTCCTGTCTTAGCAATTGACTGCCGACTGTTAAAATCGATAACGCTTTTACACCATATTTAGCGGCTAAAGTGTATAGGGCTGTACTTTCCATTTCTACTGCTAATACACCAAAATCCATAAACTTGTGAAGTCGATCTAAATTTTCACGATAGAATTCATCAGAATTATAAATGTTACCAACAAAAACATTTACATTTTTAGCTTGTGCTTGTTGATACGCTTTCATTAACAATGAGAAATCTGCTGTAGGTGCAAAATTACAACCATGAAAGATCTTCTCCGTCATATTACTGTCTGAAGACACCGCTTGGGCTATTATAATATCGCGGATATTAATTTCACTTTGCATCGCACCACATGTACCAATGCGAATCAATTTCTTAACTTCATAATCGACGATCAATTCTGTAGCATAGATACTCATCGATGGATTTCCCATCCCTGTCCCCTGAACTGACACCGGTACACCCTTGTATAATCCAGTGTATCCATACATCCCTCTTACTTCGTTATAACAATTAGCCCCCTCTAAAAAGTGTTCTGCTACAAATTTTGCACGTAAAGGATCTCCTGGGAGCAAAACGCGCTCTGCTATTTCTCCCTTATTTGCACCTAAATGCCTACTCATAGTTCTTCCTCCAACTTTTAATAGTAAACTGAGGTTTACCGAAATCGCTTTCCACTTGCCCTCAAGTAAAATCAGTTTCGAAACTAGATTGAGCATAAGGTTTTTTAACATTACAAACTAGACCAAAAACTTACGTAGGTAACGGAAAATAATTGGTCAAATTATAAAAGCAATTCTTTACGGATATTGTCCAAATCTCTTTTAGAAGGGATCGTAGAAATAATAACAACAGGCACGGTCTTTAGTGCAACCGGGATATTACTAATGACAAGATCAATATTATTTTGCTGCATGATCTCGTCGGTTAGCCCTTTCATAATGGAGGTATTAAGGATCAACTGATCCCCTATTTCCTTCTTTATCAAATCTGCTATGTAATGACGAATTGAAAATTCCTCCCCGATCACTAAGAAAGCCCTCTTACTCTTATAACGTAAACTCGAGCGGACAATTAAGGTTAGTTTTGTTAAATGAAAATTATTGAAGAGAACGGAAGGGTAAGTTTTATTCCACGTTTGCATACAGGTTTGCATTTCTTGATAAATCTGCTGGCACTCCTGCTCTACATATGTTGTTAAATGACTTTTTGAAATCATCATCCATTCCGGAATGGCATTTTCGATTAATAACTTGTCAAAGAACCCGTAAATCTCCAAGATAAATCGTTCATGCATATCCAAGTTCGGGTATACCTTTGCCAACAACATTAGAAGCAGATTCCCCATTTGATATTCTTCTTTATCCTTGTGTAATTCGACTTCTTTAATCGGAGTGATCTCTGATCCTTCATAATAATGATATTGGCAGAGACTAACCATGGATTGCATAAAGAATATTTCACTCTTTGGAAATTCGATGGACAGCTTTTCTTCAAGACGCTCTGCTATGGCTCTCACTGGTATATAAAACATCCCTTTTTCCCAGGGGTATGCATTTTCGTCGATGGTTACACAATATCCTTTCCCAGCTCTTTCTATTACAATTGCCAACAAAAAGGACAATTTCCTTTTGGAATTGATAAAATATACAATGTTATTCTCATTCTCTATATTTGTGATCAACTGATTTATATAAGCAAAATCGATATTTACAAAGGGCCATCCTGTAAACTCATACGCATCACAATATAAATTCCAATAAAAATATCGAATATTCATTTCATTCCCTTTGATCACAGGTGTAGAGTAACTAATGCGTAACTTATACGCTTTTAGATCATTATTATTTAATTCTACAATCAGCTTCTTCAAAGACGAGGTACTCATAAACATGGCTTCAGAAAGCTCCTCCACAGACATTCGACCAGCATTCGTAAACAATAAATGCATCAGCCGATAAAAAATGGTTTGTCTGAACATAGAAGAAATCACTTCACTTATCGTACTTTGCCCATCACGTAGAAGAACGATTCCCTTACCTCTAGAAACTTCAATGGTTACAGTAGAGGGTAGTTGCTTACTGATTTCCTCCACCATCTTCCGTATTGTCTTATCTGAGATCCCTAAACTTTTTTCCACTTCGGCTAAGGTAAACCATCTTTGTTCTGTATCAAGCAGCGTTAATAGTTGGCTAGCTAAATTAAATCCCTTATCCATTGTTATCCACCCTATTTCAATTTCATTTTAATTTTTATAGTATAAACAAATTCACATCTATAACCATATTATTTTTCAATAAAAAAAACTCGGGTTTCATTTACCCGAGTTTCACATCACTTTATATTTGTGTTTTTTCTTCAATAGGGCTAATTGCTTTCAGCTGCATCGTTATGACGGCTGCTATAACGGCTTTGATGATGTCTCCCGGAAGAAAGGCTAACGCTCCGACAAGTCCAGCCCAGATCGACGTATTGGTTATTAATGCCATGACTGGTGCACCAATCACACTCACTAGTAATACACCAAAGATTATGTTGATCGCTATCAGCTTCCAAGTTCGGACCTTCGGCCAGATTTTTTCAGAATACCAGCCGATAAGGCCGGCCGCGATAGGGAAGCTAAATATGTATCCTGCAGAAGGACCAATGAGCACTGCGATTCCGCCGCGGCCACCAGTCAGTACAGGCAGTCCAATGGCTACCAGAATGATGAAAATGACTAGACTGAGGGCGCCCATCCGTTTCCCCAGAAAACATCCAGCTAACATGACGCCAAGCGTCTGGGCAGTGATCGGAACGGGGATGAAGCCGAGGGGGATGGGTGGAATCATGCCCAGCACCGCGATAAGTGCTGCGAATAATGCAGCATAAATAAGTTCTTTTGTCTTCAAAAAATTGACCTCCATTGGATATAAATAATTGTATTCTGGTTAGTAAATACGTCCAGTAAGCTGAATTATAATGGAGATATTCATGATTGTAAACCAAAAATTAATCTATAGTTCACAATAGAATGAAATACCAAGCTTGAGTTTTTCCAATTGTTATATAGAATTAGAGTATTCAGTCGCAATCGTTGGATGTTATTATATTCAATGGGTTTTGGTCGGAGAGTTATACTTTTGGAGGTTTAAGTTCATGACAGTAAAAGAACATATTCTTGCCTTGCTCGACAGTAATAAGGGTGAATACTTTTCCGGCGAGGAAATAGCCGTTCAGTTATCCGTGACGCGCAGCGCTGTCTGGAAAGCCATAAAATCGTTACAGACAGACGGATATTCCATACAAGCTGTAACTAATAAAGGATATTCCATGTCACCTCAAACAGATATCCTATCTGCAAGTGCAATTTCAAAATATCTGGATACCCAGGGGCAAAAGTTACGTTTAGAAGTTTTTAAGACACTATCTTCAACGAATGAAGCCGTAAAAAGCCTTGCCTCAAATGGAGAAGCTGAGGGTAAGGTGATCCTTTCCGAAGAACAGACCGCTGGACGCGGGAGAATGGGCCGAAAATTCTTTTCTCCACCGGGAACGGGTATCTATATGAGTATCCTGCTGCGTCCCAAGCTGTCAGCAACAGATTCCGCTCTGCTGACCACTTGCGCCGCTGTTGCAGTCGCCCTTTCCATCGAGAGCGTATCCGGTAAAGAAACGCAGATTAAATGGGTGAATGATGTCTTCATGGAAGGTAAAAAGGTGTGCGGGATTCTTACTGAAGCATCCGTGTCACTGGAAAACAGCTGGCTTGATTATGCCGTTCTTGGTATTGGTATCAATGTAGCGCTGCCGTTCGACGGCTTTCCTAACGACCTTACCGAGATTGCAACAACTGTAATTTCTGAAAACAATTCTTATGGTGATCTCCGCAACCGACTGGTAGCAGAAGTACTGAACAATTTCATGGGATATTATGAGCAATTAACGGACAGATTGTTTCTTTCCGAATATAGAAAACGGTTAATTTCACTTGGCAAACCCGTAACAGTGATAAAGAATAATGAACAGCTTAAGGCAACAGCCATTGATATCGATAACGATTGCCATCTGAAAGTCAGATATGAAAATGGTGACGAGGAATATCTTTCAAATGGAGAAGTCAGTGTTAAAATTTAGCTATTGTTCTTTTTAAGATAGGCTAGCTTATGACGTTTTTCGCAAAAGAAGCCACCTTGTAGGCGGCTTCTTTTGCGTATATGTTATTCGTGGTGATCGTCAAATTTAAACATGGAGAAATCATTTTTCAGTGGTTTATTATTGCAAATTATTTTTTATCCAGCTAAGCAGCGACTCTTCCTTCGGAGCCCAAGCAAGTAGATTTCTTGCATGGGTGGCACGCACACGGCTGTTCGAGGCGATAGCAAAACGCGCCCAGTCTCCAAGTTCTGCTATCGCTTCGTCTGCGGGCCAGCTTATGGTCTTGCCCCCAAAGCCTAACGCCTCGCTGACAGATTTGGCGATGTCCCCATAAGATTCCTCCCCATTTTCGGCAAAGAAATACGATGCAGACGGTGCTTTTTCAAGTGCCAATACATACAGTTGTACCAAATCTTTGATGTGGACATTAGACCAGCGATTTACGCCTTTACCTACGTGAACGCCTGCCTGCAGCTCTCTCGACTTGCGAATAATTTGCGGCAATTGATCGCTTTCCACAGGCAACGCTAGTGCATCACCATAAATCATAGATGGGACTATCACGATGCTTCTCACCCAATCCTCAATTCCAGCCTTGCGTACGAGGTTGTTTATCGCTACGCGGTTTTCCCTAATATCCATAGGTACAAATGGTGTTTCCTCGTCAAAAATTTGTTCGCTCGCCGTTTCGCCACGGGCATCATCTCCAACCACACTTGAACCCGATGTATGCAAAAATGGCTTTCCACTTCCACGTAAAGCAGCTATAAAAGTTTCAACTGCCAGCAAATGATCTGAATCGGCTGTGTGAATTACTGCGTCGCTGAGCTTAGCATATTTCGTTAGCGTATCCGTATTTTCCAACGTGCCGAGTATAGACTCTATACCAATGTCCCTTAATGCTTCCACCTTATCGGGATTGCGAACCAGACCGAAGACAGTATGCCCGGCATCAAGTAAACCTTTAGCCACCGACCCGCCGATATAGCCTGAAGCTCCTGTGATAAACACTTTCATAATAATATTTCCTCCTCATCTATGCTGTTGATGCTTGTCCATTCGACAAAGTGTGGTGCCAGTCTCAACTATTTATTAATTTTGCTGCTTCTTTATTGTAAGCTCTAGAACATAAATAAAACAAATTATGAAATAGCCACTTATTGATAAATAATTTTATATATAATACTAGCTAATCCATCTTCTTTTCCCTTAGGACAGATATGATCTCATGAATCAGAGGCAAATGCTTATTCTTTAACTGATAAGCGATATATAACTCGTTTTTTACTTTTAAATGCTTAAAAACAACATTTGATTTGCCTTCTTTTAACGAGTTTCGCAAGAGGTATGTAGGTATGACACTCAAGCCCACCCCTTGCTCAACTGCCTTCAGGATCATGTGTAAATTAGGAATGATATGAATAGGTCTAATTTCAGGACGTTTCTTAAAATGTTGTCTCCAAATTCTTCTAATTATCGGCAATTCCAAGCCATAGCTGATCCATTTCTGTTCAGAGAGCCATTGTTCTTCAAGCTTCAGATTATCAAATTCAAGGATTTCATAATTGCTTGGAGCTACTATAACAAACTCTTCATCCATTAATTTCAAATACTCGATACCGGGAGTTTGGAACCTTTTTGACATAATGAGAATGTCTAGCTTGTCTTCCTTCAGGAGCTCTAGCAATTGCTCGGCGGTTCCAAAGTGCGAAATGGTACAAGTATTAAAATCAGTAAGTTGTGGCAGTATTTTTTCACTAAAAAACTCATGCGCCGCTCCCAGCTTGATCACACTCAGCGTAGGCAAAGAAGCCGATTTAAAGCTCATTGTCGTATTCTCTAATGATTCTATAAGTGGAGCGAGCTGGGAGTATAACTCCTTTCCCCGCTCTGTTGGGGTGATTTTTCTAGTCGACCGAATAAATAAAGTTTCTCCCACCTCCGCCTCCAAGGCGGCTAAGTGCTGACTCATGGCTGGCTGCGTCATCATGCGGGTTTTTGCGGCTTCAGAAATCGATTGATACTTATATATTGTGCAAAAGCTTCTATACCATTCAAAATCAACCATACTCTAGGCTCCACCTTTATACTGTGAAATTTATATTAGAAGATGAACTTAATATATCAACTTAAGACTCTGTATTCTACTGCGCTAAAGCATCTAAATCCGGCTGCATCTTGTTGCGCAGAACATACAGCATGATGGCACCAACAAGGAACGCAACGGCATCCGAAATGACGAGCGACCAGACCACACCATGGAAACCATTCATTCGATTGGCTATATACAACACAGGAATCAGAGTAACTCCTTGAATAATTGACATTATAAATGCAGCAGTTCCTTGCGCTGTAGCTTGGAAGATCCCGGTAAACAACGAAGTCATTCCTGTAATGAACAAGGATAAGAATGTCACATGCAGAATGTAGCTGCCCATTTCAATTAATTGCGGGTCATTCGTAAATAAGCCAATTAAGTGGTCGGAAATCAGATAGACGATAACGCCGAACACGACAGCTAAAGCTATTATCGCTTTGATCGTGAATCCAATAGTATGCTTCATGCGTAATTTATTTGCTGTAAAAGAGAAGGCAATGAGCGGCACGACACCTTCGCATAATCCCATCAGAATACACTCAGGTAATTGTAATAAACGTGAGGAAATTCCGAACCCCGCTATGGCTTGATCTCCATATTCGACAAGAAAATGGTTCAATACGAGTGACATTGCACCCAAGAAGATACTCATAATAAAGACGGGAATTCCGATTTTGAATACATTGCTCAGTATTTCCTTGGTAGCTTTGAACCATTTTAAAGAGACAGTTAAGAATTGGCTTTTATAACCCAAATGGTAGGCGTAGAATGCGCTCGCAACCAAGTTAGAGATGACCGTAGCAGTAGCAACGCCAATCACGTCCCAATGGAAGACGAAGATAACTAGCGCATCGAGAATAATATTCACGACAACACTTAGAATCATCCCAATCATCGATGTGATTGCTGAACCTTCCGAGCGCACGATATTCTCCAATGTGAAGCATAATACAACGAATGGTGAGCCGATAAGCATAATCGTTACATAGTCCTTTGTAAATCCGAAGGAGTCGGGCGTCGCTCCCAGGCCATGAACAATTGGATCAATCAACGGGAGGCCAACAGCCATCACGATAAGACCGATAACTAAACTGCTGTAAAAAGCGAATGAAGATACATGCTTTACATCATCATATTTTTTCTCCCCTAGCAAGCGGGAGATGAATGTACCACTGCCCATGCCAATCAAATTTCCTAGCGCCATAATGATCGCGAATAACGGCAAGGTTAGTGCAAGTGCGGTTAACATAGCCGTATTGCCCAGTGTGCCAAGGAAAAAGGCATTCAAGATGGAATATATGACACTCATTGACATGCCTAACATCATCGGTATACCGAAGTGAGCTACGGCTTTTGAGA
This sequence comes from Paenibacillus sp. B2(2019), assembly GCF_008370385.1. NCBI lineage: Bacteria > Bacillati > Bacillota > Bacilli > Caryophanales > Paenibacillaceae > Paenibacillus > Paenibacillus sp. B2(2019). Next base: position 149,449 of record NZ_VTZR01000015.1, on the reverse strand, counting down.
TGGGTGCTTTTTCAAAGTAATGAAGGTTTTCTGCATCCATGTGGGTCACCACTTTCTTCATCTATTTGGCATTCAAATTACTTAGAATTCTAACTATTTATTGAATATGAACCATGACGCAGCAACAAACAACCCCGTACCGTAACATCGACTTTACGGGGTTGGTGTGCGAAATTAACTGTTCTTCAGTTTCCAAGAAAGTACGTCATTGCGCCGCCTTTGCCGTTCATCTTTCTTTTGTGAAAGGCACGCCACTGCTACTGTTTGACGAAAAGACTTTGCTTACTTATCGTCCGGATCATGTGACTGGTCTGGTGACGAATTCCTTCCATCTCTGGAAGGCCAGCCGAATCCGCGCATGTCACGATGCCCTTCCCCGCTAAAGCGTTCGTCCCTAGAATTCCCCCACATTTTTTGCATTTGTCCACGCATGGCCATTAGTTTTTCGAATTCCTCTGTTCCCATACGCTCCTTTGCAGCCTCCATCCACATAGCCATTACATCACGTTCTCCGTCCGTTCCAAGCTCTTCTTCTAAAGCCATAATTACGCGGGTTAAGTAATCCCCGAAAGCAACCTGCTCTTCTGAAGATAGGCTAGAAAATATGTTGACGCTGTCTATCTCTTGCCCCTCTTCCTCTTGTCCTTTTTGGGTTAAGTAAATCAACATGATGCGTTTGTCTGTTTCTGATGGCTTACGGGTGATATATTCGGCTTTCTCCAGTTTTGCAAGCAATTCATTGAGGGATGATACACGGATGTCCAGCATATAGGATAAATCTTTGGTGCTGATACCATCTTTCATCCGGAGAAATGCCAGTATCCTGCCTTGCCCGCGGGATGTGTCGGCCATAGGGCCAACAGCAGCGTGTGTTTTTAAGTGTTGGCGTTGCAGCAGCCATTGCAGTTTCGCGAGTTTTTCGTATAATTCAGTATTCATGTCCATATTGGATCCTCCATAAAGTTTGTATGGTACCTGTTAATCTTCGTGACGGTACCTGTTGTTTTTTATTATAACGGTACCTGTTAGATATGTCAAAATGTTTTTTACAGGTACCGTTAGTATGCTGTTGATTGTTACCAGAACCTTTAATGACTCGTAGTATGTAGCGGACAAAATTACTTACATCCTTATTACATTTTTTATCATATACTTACTGTAAGTTCGCTTGCACGATATTATAATTGGTGTTTATAACAGTAACACTTATTCGGGTTTGTTTTAAAAATATCTGGAGGTGTCTTGATTGAAATTATTACAGCTCAGTTTAGCTGTTACTTTAGCGAGCACCCTATTATTTGCTCCTTCATATCAATCTTTTGCAGCGTCTACTACAATAAACTCCCCTGTTCTATTGCAAATCAATGAGTACAATATTCTCTACACTTATCCAAAGCAACCTTATATTGATAGCAAACAAAGATTAATTGTCCCCCAATTGCTAATCAGAACGGAATTTTACCAACCACTTTTAATTTGACGCTTAGTGAACTAAGTGAAAATAAGCTTCAACAGGGAAATATCAATTTAAGCGCAAAAAATATTAGTGGAATTTCTATGCCTAAAGGTAAAGAAGATCTACATGTTATTGTTATATTTAATAATACCTTTCAAATGGAAGCTGATCTTAACCCAACAACAGAACAACTACGTCCTCGTCCAGCCCTCACAAAAGATCAAGTATTTCAGCAGAAAACGGAGTTTACAGCAGGTAATTATGGCGACTATTTAAAATATATACTAGTAGTGGGCAGGATTCTAAAATAAGTAAATACAATTCACGAAACGCAAAAAGAGCCTAAAAGTGATTTTAGAGGCTCGTTTTTGTCTTATTTTACAAGGAGGGTTATTAATATATGAAACACCCCATTCTAAGTAAAAAATCGCTCATTCTAATAATTTTTTTGATATTCCTTATAGGAATATACTTTTTGTTCTTCGGATTACCATGGAAGTCCATAGCCCATAAAAAACAATTCGAAGTCTATTTAGAAGATAAGTATCAAATTGACTTCAAGTTAAAAAAGATGGACTATGATTTTATGCACCGAACATACCTTACTTATGCATATCCCGTGAGTGACCCAACTTTAGTTTTTTTTGTAGGTCAAGATATTGAAAACAAAGAAATTCATGATCTTTATCTATATGAACTAGAAAAACGTATGTTCAAATAGGTTACCAGAATAATCGTTGAGCTGTGATCAGTTTTCTTTTTTTATATCTTCAAGCAATCCTTCAAACCATTGAACATTTACTATATGGTGGGAAAGTGAATTTTCTAACATTTTTTTAAAATAAGCAGTGATATTTTCATCGTTCTCAAGAGATAGCTGTATTAAAGAAATCTTCTGTTTAGTTTGTTCGATTTGTATTTCTATTAATTTAGTTAGCTCTTCTTTTTTATATTCAACTGAAAATAACATTGCTACATAAAAAGATAGGTTTATATAGTCTGTCTTAGACCCATATTTGAACATCAACTTTTCAAACTCTTTTTCCCCTAATTCCGTGATGTTATAATTATGTGTCTCTCTGGTGCTGTCTCTTTGGTCAACTTTTACAATATACTTTTTCTCTACTAATTGCCCAAGATTATAATAAAAGGACCCTTTGGTGAAATTCACTATATATTTATAGTGTTTTTCTTCCATTAAGGATAACAATTCATAACCGTGAGCCCCTGGATTTTGTTTTAATAATCCTAAAATTAGTAATATTATCAACTCAACGCCTCCGTCAAAATGCTACTAGGTTTAATCATTGTTGATTTGTATGAACTTGGCTTGAAATTCGTCAAATGATATTTTTCCCAAAGCAAAATCCATACTCAATATATACATTTTTTCCGCTTTAGTGTGAGTTCTTGCATTATGGAGACTTAACAACTCCTGTTCATTAATTAGCGGCTCAAGTACATGTTGCTTATTAATAAAAGCTTCAAAATATCGTAACCCAAATTTTCTTTGAGATATTGCATCGATATGAATACCATCCGGATTAGAAGTTAAACCTGAAGCTGTAACAAAGTAACAATCATCTTGTTCAAAAGCAAATTTTTGTAACTCTTGATTCATCAACTCGTATTCAGTGCAATGTTTCCCAAATCCTTCTTTGCCTAAAAAATCCCCTAGACCACCAATTATAAATGGAATATTTGGAGCATCTAACTCTTTTCTAAGCGCCGTAACCATTAAAAGTAATTTCTGATAATAGACTTTGTAGCTGCCATTACTACTATCACTTTCTCCTTGATGCCATAAAATCCCCGATAATTCACTATTTTGCATAGCAAATTTAGTTTCTTGTAATGCATGTTTAAAAAGTGCCCCATCTACGGCCCATTCATCAATGGTGCTCCCACCCTCAGCACAAGGAATTAAGCCAATGATGTCTTCTTCATTTTCACGACACCATGCATCCGCAAATGATCCTGCCAGACTTATTCCTGAAACAGGACGGTCATAATTAATAGGTTCAGCCATCATTTGCCATCTACCATTACGTAGCATTTGTATTCTCTCGTTATAAATTGGGGGTACTTCATGTATATATCCTCGTCCAGCCATATTTGACTGTCCAATCATTAGAAATGATTTGATCATTATTCTCATCCTCTCTTCAATAGTCTAATTAGACTGTTTATATTATTAGTCTAATTAGACTAATTGTCAACCAATACGCTTTTATTCTCACCCTCTTTATGAAATCAAAAAAAGCTGATCTTCAAAAAGATCAACCTTTGTATGAAGTATTAACATCTCTGAAGTGAGGTAATACCATCTAATTCTGATACGATTTCATATACTCGCGTCCGTCTTCCTTACTTTGAATAGGGTTCCAAACCTGAGCAAAGAACGGTTCACGCTTCGCACGTTCTTTGTAATTCCAGCTTTCGAGTTCACACTGCGGGCAGAAATGTCCACCTTCTAGCATAAGCTTGGGGCTAGCCGTAAAGGTATGGTCGAACGCACATTTGAAATCAAGTTTGCCTGCCCAATTCCCCGTTTCCATATCTGTTGAAAGACATTCACCACCACGAAATTTCGCAGCACCCTTGATATCTTCAAGATTTAATTGCGATGTTGGCTTATTTTCATCATACCCGTGGTCAAGTTTGATGACTTTATCCCAATCCGCAAATTTCTTCATTTCAGACACCTTTGTAGGAATCGCCTCCCAGTTGTTCTTGCTGCCCCAATAAGCGTCTATTTTCTCAATGTCATTTTCCTCGATAAAACGTATCGTTCCTCGCTCTTTTACTGCTTGCTTTTTCATCGTCCGCTTAATCATCGCACCCATCAATTTTTGACCTCCGGGCAATTTAGTGATGACTTTCGCAACAGGCACAAGTGCGCCTAGATTATCGAGGTAGCTTTGATAGAAATAATCTATTGAATCTCGGCGAAAGTGAAAATAGTCCTCCAGCTTATCAGAGTCCAGATAATATTGTCCGTGAAAATTCCGTGTTGCATACCATTTAGGATCTATCACATAATCAAGATTTGTTAAACCTAACTTACCATAAAGCACCTGATACATCTCAAGCGTGCTGACTCGACAGCTCTCGCCCCCGCCAATGTTGTAAATATGTTGCCAAAATCCTTCATTTAGTTCTCCGTCTATATCCGAGATGCAGAGGTTTCGCATTAAACGTCCTGAATCCCGATCTGATACGTATTCAAGCACATTTTCTAGACAGTTATGGAACATAATAGGGTCTTCTATCTTGCTCATCGCTGGCCCCATAATACCTGTTTGGCGGAGGCTCACCCAATAGCATAGACCTGATTCAATTACCATACGCTCGGCGGCAATTTTCGAAACGGCATAGTAGTCATAAACACTTGGTTTGAGAGGGTCGCCCACACGTCCCCAATGGATCGGCGGCATACGGTCACCCGTTTCCGCAATTGTACCGATATTTACGAAACGCGTTACATGGGCACGACCACTTTTCTTGATGGAATCGACGATGTTCTTCGCTGAACCATAATTAATCTGCATCGTTCGTTCGGGAAACTCATCTGCAGCAGGAGATACAAAGGCTGCTATATGGAGCACAATGTCAGCATCTTTCACACATTCATAGACAAGGTCGCAGTCTAGTAAATCGCCATAGACTACTTTAACGCCACTTAGTCTCTCATATTCTTTCAGCTTTTGGCGGCTGGTTGAATTGTCTAAATCAAAGAGTAACAGCTCGCATTTCGCTAAATCGTTTCTAAGAAATTTCAATGTTTCGCCACCCATATTGCCCGCTGCACCTGTTATCATGACTCGTTTCTTCTTTACCATATTCTTCACCTGCATTATAAGATTATTGACAAGTCATTCGTCTCCCTTCAGAATACAGACACAGTGTCTATTTCACAACCACCAGTTGATTATCAAACTGATGTAATATAGACAGTCGAAGATATTCTGTCGATTAGTTTAAAAAAAATTTCTTATTGGGGGTGAATCAACAATGAATCAACGTGAACGGTTAACCAAATTGCTGCTGAAGCAAAGCTTGATTCGTCTGCTCAAAGAAAAAAACATAAGCCAAATCAGCGTAAAAGAATTATGCGCTTCAGCAGGCATCAATCGCTCTACCTTTTATTTGCATTATGCAAATGCATACGATCTGCTTGAACATGTTGAGCAGGAGATTATTGATAACACAAATGCATATCTAGAAAAAATCGAAGCTAATGACAATGGCATCACTTATATATTGACCTTCTTAGACTACATCAAAAAGAATGATGATTTATTTGCCATCATGCTACTCAAATCAAATGAAAACGAGTTGTTTTCAAAACGCTTGCTTAAGGAAGTACTGATGAATATTGACACTTTCCTTCAGCTTGACGTTCCCGAAAATATGAAGCGTTTTACTTACGCTTATTTGGTTAATGGAAGCTTAGCAATTATACAGGAATGGATATTAGAAAATTTCATTATATCAAGCGATGAATTGGCTCAACTTATTTTCTCTTTGGCGGATCATTCCTTATTAACGTTTAAGTCATCGGAAACTTGAAGTAATAGTCACCAGATCCAACTAGTAGTTTAAGGCCTACTGACATTTGTTCCACACTGGATAGACCTATGACTTGTTCTATTGGTGTCCCAGACTCCAAAATACTGTCCTGATTCATCGTTGGAATAATAATCTCAGCTGTTGTATTGGATGGAATCAGTACTTGCATTTCTACTGAATCTTCGTTCTGTTTTTTCCAAGTTACCTTGATCATTCCATGGACAGATTCAAGCGAAGCATCAACCCACGTCAAATGTTCCCCGATCTGCGGCTGGATCCGTATTTTTTTGTAGCCTGGTTCTAATAGTTCGATGCCACCGGCAGTGCGATAGAGCCAATCTCCAATAGCACCGTAAGCATAATGGTTATAGGAGTTCATATCATCGCTCCAGAACGAACCGTCCTGTTTTATCCCATCCCAATGTTCCCAAATAGTTGTAGCCCCTTGGATTACAGAATATAACCAGGAAGGATACTCTTTCTGCAGTACCAATTGGTAGGCTACATCCGTATAACCGAATCTAGAGAGAACTAGACACAGATAGGGAGTTCCCACAAAGCCGGTCGTTAGGTGCACTCCATTTTCTTCGATGTGGTCAGCTAGCATCTTGACCGTCCGATGACGATCCTTTTCCTCTAATAAGTCAAACATTAGGGCAAGTGTATACGCAGTTTGTGTCGGTGAGGCCACCCGACCATTTGGAGTTACGAACTCTTGACGGAATGCCAGAACAATCTTCTCATGCAATGCTTCATATTTTAAGGCATCTTCGGGTTTTCCAATGACAGCCGCTGTCTTAGCTAGCAATTCCGTTGAATAAGCATAGAACGCGGTAGCGATCAACTCTTTTGGTGTTGCTCCGACGTAGCTGTTTTCTTTGGCATCCAGACCTAACCAATCTCCGAAGTGAAAACCTGTATTCCATAGATATTCGTCTTCACCTTGCGCCCGAATATACTCGACCCATGCTTTCATACTTGGATATTGCGTTTTCAGCACACGAATGTCCCCATAACATTGATAAAGCGTCCAAGGACAAATCACCGCGGCGTCTCCCCAAGCAGCAGAGCCGTATCCTGCCGCTGGCACATCGGGAATAACATGTGGAACTCTTCCGTCCTCTTCTTGATCCGCGGCCAAATCCTTTAACCACTTTTCAAAGAACGGAACGACATTCATGTTGTAGGCAGACGTTCGAATAAAAACTTGAGCATCCCCCGTCCATCCCAATCTTTCGTCTCGTTGAGGGCAATCTGTTGGGATATCTAGAAAATTCCCCTTTTGTCCCCATAAAATGTTGTGCTGAAGCTGATTCAAGAGTTCATCTGAACAGTTGAAGTTTCCCGTTTGCTCCAAGTCCGTATGGATGACGCAGCCGATGAATTGTTCCAATAATTGATCTAGCGGTATGCCAGTCACTCTTACATAACGGAATCCTTGGAAGGATAAATACGGCTCAAAAGTTTCTGCCTCCCCGCCATGGCATATATAAGTAACAGTCTGCTTTGCAGAGCGTAAATTTCGGATGTAGAAATTTCCCTCGCGGTCCAACACCTCAGCATGTTCTAAAGTAATTATCGTTCCAGCTTCAGCATGAACCGTAAATCTTACCCATCCAACCATATTTTGTCCCATATCCAGCACGTGTTCGCCTTTGGGTGTAGTAATGACTGCGATAGGCTTGATGGTTTCTATAACCCTGGTCGGTTCGTTTTCCTGAGCAACCAATGAAGTCTCTGGACGGTCCTTGAGAATAGTCTTTTGCCACTTTACATCCTCAAAACCGGGAGAAGACCAACCTTCTACCTCGAGCCTCGCATCATACGTTTCGCCATGATACAATTCTGACATCAAGAGTGGACCTGTAGAAGTACGCCAGTTGTCATCCGATACAATGATTTGTTCAGAACCATCAGATAATGTGACGTGTAGCTGGATAAGCACAGCACGATCCTCACCAAAGATGTCTTTCTTTCCTTCCCAAGCTAAATATCCTTTATACCACCCGTTTCCCACCATGCAACCAAGAGCGTTATTGCCAGCAGCAATCAAAGAAGTCACGTCATAGGTCTGATATTGAAGCCGTTTATTATAACTGGTCCAGCCAGGGTTAAATAACGTGTTATCTGCTGGTTTACCGTTTATATATAAGCGGTACATCCCAAGAGACGTTGCATACACACGCGCTGATACAACATTATCAGGGATTGAAAATTCCGTACGAATATAGTCGCAAGGATCAGCCCCATTCTCTTGATGACTCGGAGATGCTGCTATCCATTTTGCCTGCCACTCATCTACCGATAACAATGCCGTTTCCCAGAACACAGGTTCACTCCATTCTGAAACTATCCCATGATCGTCCCAAGCTCGAACCCTAAAGTAATACCGAGTGCGGGATTGTAAGGCGGGACCTTCGTATTCAATATGCACATTGCTATCCGACTCTACCTTTTCAGAATCCCATATGATTTTTGAAAAGAATTTGTGATCATTCGCGACTTGAACTTGATAGGCTGATTGGATAAATCCCCGTATTTCTGTTCTGATCCACCAACTAAGCCGCGGATGTAAATCATCAATCCCCAACGGATTCTTTCTATAGTTCACTTTAAGATTTGTAACTTCAAAATTGGACATTTGTATCAACCTCCTATATTCATCCAGTAACCTGCCGGAACACTTTGAACTGTATTCATAGATCTTTGATCCGGCAGCTATTTCTATTGTATGAGTTGAGAGAATTTAGAATTGGGGGTATTTCAGACATTTTTATAGGTGGATCTAGACATTCATTCATTAGTTTCGTACGATATGTCTAGCCTTAGCAATTTGAAAGGGGCCACGATTATGAGTATTAGACGCAGCACTTTTGTCATGTCTGGAGATAGCTTTTTCGAGCCTGGTGTGCCAATTTATGTGAACAGGGCTTACGAAACGTTCGAATTGAATGCGCATTCCCATGAGTTTATCGAAATTACTTATATCAGTGAAGGAGCAGGCGTTCACTACATTGACGATGAGGCTGTTCCTGTCGAGCACGGTACGTTATTTTTTATCCCCATTGGGCGCAGTCATGTATTTCGACCTAAGACGCCGATGAAAGACCGCCCGCTCATCGTTTATAACTGTTTATTTCCAGTAGAGTATTTATCAGAACTTCAGGCTACCTTTCCTCACGCTACAGATATTTGTGAATTTTTCACAGACATGCAATTGCTATGGTTCTCTATGAAAGATGTCAATGGCGCATACCATATAATGTTTCGTGAACTGTTTCGTGAATTCTCGGCAAAACCGCCAGGATATCTAGCTGTCCTCGATGCTCTTGTCGTACAAATATTAACAGGCTTGTTTAGACACCGGTTGCAGATTGTTGCGCCATCAGGGGATAAGCCGCAATGGATGGCAGTGGATGATGCGATTGCATTTATAAATTACAACTATGCCAATGGGCTTAAACTTAGCGATCTTGCCAGTAAAGCGAACCTTAGCGAACGGCAATTCAGTCGCCTTTTTCAGCATCAGACTGGAATGAGCTTTACAGATTATACGCAAAGTATTCGAATGGATGCTGCATGTCGTATGCTTTCAGGAGGTCATAGAGGTGTAAGCGAAATTGCCGCTGCAGTTGGATATGCTGACCTCAAATTTTTTCACCAAATATTTAAAAAAAAGATAGGAATGAGTCCCCGACAATATAGTAATTCTATTCGAAGTGAGCACTAGCTTCTAACATTCAAGATAACAAAAGCTGCCTAGCAATTGCTAGGCAGCTTATCCTACTTATCACCAGCAAGTGTAAGCCACTTGCGATTGTGATGCTCCTGAACTTCAACGGGGGTATCAAAGAAATCGCTCAACACATCCGACTGCAAGCAGTTTTCTGTCTCATCCCCTTTGTAGATTTCTCCGTTCTTCACCAGCAAAGTATGTGTAAAGCATGGTGTTATCTCCTCGATATGATGCGTTACATACAGCAAAGTTGGTCCGTTGGGTTGCTTCGTAATCTTCTCAATCATTTGCAACAGCTGTTCTCGGGCAAAAATATCGAGTCCTGTGCAAGGCTCATCAAGGATCAATAGATCTGGATTGGCCATAAGTGCGCGTGCAATGAGGACTTTCTGACGCTGACCTTGCGACAAGGTATCGTATGTACGAGCGGCTAAGGAAGAGCAGTCTAGAAATTCCATCAGCTCCTCGGCTTGCTTTTGATCCTCTTCATTCGTCTTGTCGTATAAACCGATAGTTGCGAATTTCCCGCTGAGGACGATGGTCAGCGCAGTCTGGTGGCCGTATAGCTTCTGTTGCAGCGAGGTGCTGACCCAACCGATTCGCTTCCGTAACTCTCTAAGATCCACATCGCCAAAGCGGTGGTCTAGCACTTCGACTTGCCCAGTCGTCGGCCATATATAGCCGTTTACTACGTTCAGCATCGTCGTCTTGCCTGAACCGTTTAGTCCGACGATACACCAGTGTTGCCCTTGTTTCACTTCCCAATTCATATCGCGTAAGATCATTGTTGTATCACGTTGCCATGATACATTTTTGAGTGATATAATCATGCCCAAATTCCTCCTCTACATGAATGTCTATATTGAACTTAAAGCTCAGAAAGTGTTCCATTTAAAATTTTGAGCGTCGATTGTACTGCTTGATCTGAATCCCCATTTTTAATAGATTCATACACTTGTTCATGGTAATCGGATTGAGGATCATGGGAACTATAATTACGGTTTAATTTACTCATTGCATCTGACAAAATATGAGTAAACGTTCTATATAAGTCAATGATTACAGCGTTTTTACTTGCCATCGCTACAGCCATGTGGAATTCTATATCCGATTTGGCATACAGTTCACGATCATTCTGCTTTAGAGCCATATCTCTTGTATCCAAATGTTTTCGCATGTTGAATAAGTCAGTGTCATCATGCCGTAGAGCTGCTAATCTTGCGATTTCTAATTCAATCATTTTTCGAGCTTCAAAGACCTCAATCAATTCTGCACGAAGTAAACGATGGGTAAGTGGTTCTTGAATAATAGGACTGGATTTTAAGTAAGTTCCAAAACCCTGCTTTTTCTCCAATAGACCAGCATGAACTAACACACGGACTGCTTCTCTTATCGTTGATCGCCCTACATTAAATAATTGCATTAATTCAGGTTCTGGAGGTAATTTGTCTCCTGGCAGGATTGTTCCTGTTGAAATTTTTTGTTGTATTTGATTAACAACATCGTCCACTAACTTAGTGGCTTGAACGGGTTGGAACGACCCCTTTTCAAACATCTGATCATCTCCTCTTTTTGCAGAATAACATGATATTCTTTACTTAACAAGTAAGATATTGAAGTTTATAACGGTCATTATGGGAATGAAAAAGCAGCTAATCATTTTGATTAGCTGCTGACGTAATTTATTTAACTATAGCCTTATTGCATGTTCATTCAATTTTATTGTCCTTTTTCCATTACAGCAAAGTAGTTATTTTCACCGTCTGCGAAATTGAATACTCTTCCACCGGGAATTTCTACAATATCTCCAACCGTAACATTTTTGTCCTTCAACTCTCGATTCAATTGATCAAAATTATCCGAAAAGAACATTAAAGAAGGTGTTCCGAGATTCATTTCAGGATTCATTTGGGCAACTAACTCTTTATTATGAAGAACAATGCTAGTCGCTGCACCTTTCGGAGCAAGCTCGATAAATCTCATAGGGCCATTTGTTTCGTCTAAAATCACCTCAAATCCTAGCTTTTCTGTCCAGAATTTTTTGGATTCCTCTTGGTTATTTACATATAACATAATTTGTCCAATTTTATTAATCATAAGTTATACTCTCCTTCTTGGTCGGGATAATTTATTGCTTTTTCAATATACCTCATGACGAATATTCACGTCAAGGAATACTAATTCGAACTCCCCTTTTGCAAATATAAGTTGGCTTTGTTTCCGGAGGTTGTCCATATCCCCATATTATTTACTTTCTTTTCCTACATTAAACCGAATTTCAGATCAGCGAAAGAGAACATCAATAATTATTTTTATTTTTAAATACCTCTACAATATTTCAATATAACCTTCTATTCCATTCACACGAATTCGTTGCCCGTCTTTTATCAGCTTGGTGGCATTTTCCACTCCGACAACTGCTGGCAAGCCATATTCACGAGCGATAACGGCTCCATGGGTCATCAGTCCGCCAACTTCGGTGACCAGGCCTTTAATAGATACAAACAATGATGTCCAGCCAGGGTCAGTAAAGGCGGTGACTAATATATCGCCATCTTCCAGATCTGCCTCTTCCATGTTTAAGATGACACGAGCTCGCCCCTCTATTACTCCAGTAGAAACAGGGAGACCTATAATCGCTTTGTCTGGCAGATTTTCTCGTTTGTATTCACCTGTAATAATTTCACCATCAGATGTGATTACACGTGGCGGAGTAAGTTTTTCAAAAAAATTGTAATCGTCTTTTCGTATACTGATGATCTGATCATCCAGTTTATTTGTGCGTACGACTTCGTGAAGTTCTTCAAAAGTGAGATAGAATATATCTTCTTTTTCATGAATAACGCTAGCTTTTACGAGTTGTTCGGCTTCTTTCAGTAAAGCCTGCTTATAAATGAAGTAGCGGTTAATCATTCCGTATTTTGGATATTCACGGTAACCGATATAATTCCGGATAAAACTGATTACTCGTTTTGTCTCTTCAGCTTTTAGTTCTCCGTCCGGTAATTGCTTCAATCGATCTAATAACTCTTGTTCTTTTTCTAAAGCCTCCTGTCGGCCTTGCTCAAATTTCCGATTGCCAGCATTAGGCTCAAAGTTTTTGATATTACTGAGAATCATGGGGACAAGTGTAATCGGCTTTTCACTCCAACGAGTTCTCGAAATATCGATTTCACCGGCACATCGCATTCCGAATTTGTTGAGATAAGCATAGATTGCGTCTTGAGTTGCCTGTCCACCATCAAACTTAACCAGTTCATTCAAAAAATTATCATCTTTTACATGTTGTAAATAATCAACTATTTCCGGGTAAGGACGAATCACATCTGCAACATCCAAAAGCGCCAGACCCATTTCCGAGGTAATGTTGTTTGGTACAGATTGAGAAAGCGTATCTGCTGCGTTTTTTTCACCTAACCACTCGTACATTTTTTCATTAATCCATGACGAAGCGTTCATAGCAGTCATAAAAACCTTTGTACTTTGTGGGTCAGATAAGAACTTCTTTAATTCCTGAAGATCTTCAAGAATAAAATCAAATAGATCTGCTCCTGATTTCGTTCGGATGTTTTGTCTTAATTCTTCTATCGACGTTTGACTGTTCTTAATCAAATCAGAAACGATTGCCGGATCATTTTCGATTAATGCTTGAAAACCTTCTGACGAACTATCTTTACTGCTATTAACGGGACTCCGTTCTTTTCTATCATCTGGTAACGATTTTATATATTCTCGTTCTATTAGGGTCATAAATGCGTCTTTTATGAGCGGATCGGATTTCCCAAGGGTATTTATGAAATTTTCTCTGCTGACAGGTGAAGCCAGCATATGTGTAACATCAACAAACAACCTTCCACCGGCCTTACGCATGGGTGCAGGAGTGATTAACAGGTAAAAAGACAATCCTAGTGGTTTCATGGGATCCGTCATCATTTGTTGATGACCGACAGATACGTAAACGTGATTTTCTTGATCATTTACTTCAGGGATCGGGTATAAAGTAGTGATTGGCCGACTCTGAACAATATAAAAAGTATCATGATCCAAACACCATTCGATATCTTGTGGACAACCAAAATAAGCTTCAATCTCTCTACCTATGCGTGCCAGTTGTAAAATTTGTTGTTCGGAAAGGGTTTGAGTCTTTTGCTGATCGAGATCGATTTTCAGGGTCTCTGTTCCACCTTCTTTTAATCCATAGATAGCCAATTTTTTGGTTGCTATCATCATATCGACGATTTCCTCTTCCTGTACTTTATAACAATCGGCAGATACCAAGCCAGAGACCAGAGCTTCGCCGAGCCCAAAACTGGCATTAATAGATAGCAGCTTTCGATTAGAAGTCATCGGATCCGCTGTGAATAAAATCCCTGAAGCCTGAGGGAAAACCATCTTTTGCACGATAACAGATAAATATACCTGTCTGTGGTTAAATCCATTTTGCATGCGGTAGATTACCGCGCGATCCGTAAATAGAGATACCCAACATTTGCTTATATGCTGCATGATTGCTTCTCTTCCGATGATATTTAAATAGGTGTCCTGTTGACCGGCAAAAGAGGCATGTGGTAAATCTTCAGCAGTTGCACTAGAGCGTACTGCATAAGCCTGTTCTTCACCAAGTTGGGAGAGATAGTGAGTAACTGCTGTCACAACATCGGAAGGAATTTCTACTTCCATAAGGAGTTGTCGAAGCTTCTTACTGATTTCACCAATTTGCTCTCGATCGTCTACGTTTAATATGGATAGTTGATCCAATAAAATATGATACTTTTCGTTCTTTTCGATGGCTTTTTGGTAGCCCACTGTTGTAACACAAAATCCTTCTGGTACTTTTATTCCTTCGATAGTTGATAATCGCCCTAAATTCAACCCTTTTCCGCCCACGAGCAAAAGCTGTGTGGTTTCTATTTCCTGAAAACCTAGAACCAATGAACGCATACAATATCTCTCCTAACCATTAAAATGAGAAAAAATTTGACAAGAGTTTAGCTGCATGGTATCTTATAAATATAAGATGCATTATCTATGCCTTTATATTTTTTGTAGTCGTGATCCGATTATATCATCGTGTCTTTTTATATGCAATATAAAAGAACCTGAAAGCTATTCAGGTTCTTTTTTGTGTTTCCCGCTATTTTTTGTTATTCAAAAACCATGGTTCGAACCGAACTACAACCCATAGACTTCAAACTCATAAATTCGTGCTGCTGTATCGGCTCCTTGTGTGGGCTTAAGAGTTATTAATTTTACATAGCGAGCTTTCACCAAAGCAATCGCGTCTGTCGACTCAGCTGCCGAGTTTCCTTGCACGTTTACAACATCCGTCCAGTTCGTTCCGTCGTTACTCACCTGAATGGTATAATCGCTTGTATTAAACCCGGACCATTCTCCTCCACTCTGAGCATGCTTGATGATAAAAGTGCTGATTTGATGCTCGGCTCCTAGATCGATTTGTAGCCAATGAGGCAGATTTCCAAGTGCACACCATTTGCTATTATCCGTCACTTTACCGTCAACTGCGTTTGGCGCGCCTTCCTTGTCTCCGCATGCATGATCGGCTGTTGCAGGTTTTCCAAGTGCTAAATTCTTCACCGCACCAGCTTCCTTACTCACTGTAATGAGCGCCTTTTTCATAATTGTGTCTTGGCCCGAACTGTTGGTTGCAGTTAGTGATACGTTATATATGCCCTCCTGATTGAACGTTACAACCGGGTTTTTCGATGTGCTGACAGCTGGGCTACCGCTTTCGAAGCTCCATGACCATTCTTCTGTCACTTCGGTCGACAGGTCGGTGAAGTTTACGCTCTCACCTGGAGCTACCAAGGTCCGATCTGCCTTGAACTCTGCAATCGGCTTCGGATAAGCTGGCCAGCTGATCTTCACGCTGGAGGCCTGACCTTGCTCGTATCTCCCATTGATTGCAACGACCTTTAATGCTGTGAGCGTTTCTTTGTCTATTCTTCTCATCTCAGGAACGTAAAACACATGATTTGGCGTTGCGCCCAATAATACCTCACTGCCATCTGGCAGTACTCGATAGATTTCGTATTGCTTCACCTGCTGGTCAAGTGGTTTCCACTCCAATCTAGCATCTCCATAAATTCCATCGCGGAAATCAGAATGAGAAACCTTCAGTTCACGAACCGCTGGTAGCGTTTTAACCGGGTCGTTGGCATTTTGGATGGAGAGCTGGCCAATTTGAATACTATAATTACTAATCGTATCTTTGGTATCAAAATATAGTGATACTGCTACGATTCGTTTCCCTTTGTATGGGGTCAAATTCAAAGTTTCGGTAGTCCAGCCTGGTGCTGTCTTATCCTTCACGTTAAGAAAGATAAATTGGTCTGGTTGGTCTGCAAAAGCAAGACCTACCTTCAAGCTAGGCTTGTTCAGCGTTTTATAAGTAACCGATAGCTTTGTGCTTGCTTCGATTTTAAGGTCTGTCTTGTAGAGCTTCAGATGCGTTGCATTGTTATGGCTCAGATCACCTGAAACCTTCAGCGAACTGCCGCCGTAATACGCATCAGACCAATCGAGCTCTGGAGTAAGTGAAGTTCCTTTGCTGTCTGCGATCCAGCGCCATGTTGGCAGGATATCCTGCAGACTCCGGTTATTCCATCCCTTATCTCGTACCTGCTGCCCTCGGACATAATATTTCTGCCCGCTTCCTGTATTGAAGTTGGTGATGAAAGGTAGCTTATTTACAGGGGATGATTCTACCACATTGTTCGCAATTCCTTTCCAAGCCTGATCGCTCACGGTGTTACCCGGATTCCCGTTTGGCCCCACCCAGAATTTGTTCTCGCGTACGAAGAAATCCTCCATGCTTTCTGCGCTGTTGAAAGCCCAGTCTGGACGGTAGATACCAAGGGAAGTGACGGCAGGTTGACCATCCGGAAACAGCAGATTCCAGTTCACATTCGTATCGTAGCCCTTGGCTTCAACATCTATCCCTGCATACAGGTCATACGGACTTCTATCTAAACTTTTGGCCTTCTCTGCCGAGCTTTTAAGATTTTTCCACCAGAAGTTCAGGAACATATTGTCTGTTATTTTCTTATTATTGTCTTGCAGGAACATTGCATTCTTGTCATTTAGCGCATTTTGCCAACTGATACTGCCCTCCTTGGTCATGGAGTCGTACCATACGATTTGCATTGATGCAGATTTGTGCGATTCTAGATAACTTAGGAAAGCTTTCATTTTCTGGGCATCAGCTGGTGTTCCACCCTCAGTCTCCTGGTTAATAAACCAACCGTCAAATCCGTAATACTTCGCAACCTGGATCAGCTTATCTGCGGCAGGAAAGGAACCGTCGCTGTTCTGCTGAAGCATTTGCTTCACCCATTCAAATTTCCCTCCATAAACAGTTGGCGGGAAGAACACCGTTCCGACGATCGGTACGCCGTTTTTATGTGCTGCGTCGATCGTATCAGCGCTTGGTGGTACGATAATTCCTTCACCGGCAGATCCGCCCCAATAGACCAGCTTGTCAACATATTGCCAATAAGTAAACGTATTAGCTCCAAATTTGTCTGATCCCTGTGATGGCACACCACTTGTTCCCGAGTTCAGTGCTGATAAAGCCATAACTTTTGGCGCTTTTGTCGCATGAGCATTGACTCCATCTGTCACAAAGCGGTCTTGCAACGGAATTGTACTTCGGTTGAATATCGCATCCGGGTCGGATGCAGGACTCCACTGAAGCAATTGCTCTGGAAACCAGTAGGATGAATAAGGCTGTTTAGCGAACGCAGTAGTGGATAATGCTACGCACATCACAAATAAGAATATAAAACCTGCACCAATCTTTTTCATGCCGTACTCCTCCAATCGATTATTTTATGATTGCGCTTACATTTTATCAAGTTGGACAAAGCTCTAGATAGTGGATTAATGACAAGTCCAGGTGCAAATATTACAGATTGAAAGCCTGAAGCTAGTATCAGACAGCACTCCATAAATAAAAGAGCCCTCATTTAAACAAATGGGGGCTCTCAATCTTTTTATGTCATTTAGAATCAATACTGGACTTGTTTGGGATTTCAAGTTATGTATCCTGACGTTAAGCATTCAGGTTTAAAAGAAATTGCCGTGTGTTCTGATAAGCATCGTTCCATCCCATTTTAGCATAGAAGCGTAGTCCGTCGAGCCCCTTGAAATAATAAGCTCCCATTAGTCGCTCTTTAAAATAAGGTATCTTTATGCTGGTTTTCTCTTGATTGATTTGATATGTCTTAATGACATCACTCCACGGCATATGCCGATCGAGAATCGCAAGGTCTACGAGAGAATCACCGTACATGCAATTCCCATCGATGATGCCGGTAATTCGTGTTCCATCGGACAAAATATTCCACTGTTGAAAATCTCCGTGTATAAAGCTTCTGTACGATTCATTATAAGGTACGTAGTCCATCAACCGATCGTATATTTCTTCATATACATCTCTCTCCAAGCAAGAAGTACGGAAGAGATCATGCCAGTTCTCCCAGAATGTTCCCCTTTGATCCTCCGCATTTACGGCAACGACGAAGTCTTTCCAAGATACATAGGATCCGTTGCCGTCAGCAGCGATCCACCCATAGCCGTTAGTTGACCCAATATCTGCTTCAGCCATTTTTTTCAAAATATCAATAATCTCAGGCAACTGATGAGTTTGTTCCTCTGCTGTGAAATCGGAGAGATTCCGTCCTTCCATTCGTTCCATAATTAAATAGGTTAACTGGTTAATTCTCCCTAACGCCAAACATTTGGGGAATGGGATGTTTTGACCTGAGAGCAAATGGGATACATAGTGTTCCGTTTCATATGCTCCTTCCAGATCACTGAATTTCACAACATACCCCTTCCCTTCGTGGTTGAATGAAAACACATTACTTATGTTGCCACCAGAAAGCGGTTTAATCTCAGTCGAACCAGGCCCAAGATGATTTTCTAATAGTTTTTCAATTTCACTTATGGCCAATCTCGGTTTCTCATACGTCACCATTGCTTCAACTCCTATAAATCGAATAGTCTCGGATCTGTATCCTTTGAGGACTACTTCGAAATTTTCTTAACCTTTCGTTTCAAATACGATCAATTTATGTTCAGCTTATTTTTAAGGGACCAAATAGTTAAGTATTAGACTTAATTATATTTCAGGAAAATCATCCAATAGGTGTTCCATTAGGCAGTTTCATATCTGGCTTCAATAGAATTACGTCACCCTTTTCAGGTACACCTCCAAGGACTAATACCTCTGAATTAAAGCCTGCAATTCGTCGAGGAGGAAAATTGACTACCGCAATTACTTGTTCTCCGATGATATCTTCAGCCACATATCTTCTAGTAATTTGTGCACTTGATTTCTTTATTCCGATCTCTTCTCCAAAATCAATCTCAAGCTTGATCGCAGGAACTTTTGCTTCGGCGAAGAATTCAGAGTTAATTATTGTTCCAACACGAATATCCAGTTTCAAAAAATCATCAATTGTAGCCATATAGCATTCTCCCTTTAAATGATATTTTTTTAATTTATTTGCTTATCTACTTTGATTCTGATATCTAACAGTAGTGTAATTGAAGGCTTTTACCCAGAAATACATCCCCATGCCGAGTAGAGTCATCATCCCTCCTATAAATTGAAAGCTAGTGATTGTTTCTCCCAAGAATAGATAAGCAAGTATTATGGCGAGAACAGGCTCACCAATAATCCCTACAGAAATAGTAGTTGCACCTAAAGATTTCAATAACATATTAATAATAGATTGTCCCAAAATAGTTGGGATTAATGCGAGTAAAAAGAAATAGATCCAGTCTGAAGAGTTATAATCTATCAAAGAGAAATGGTTTGACAAATTGAAGATTAACAAGACGCTCCCGCCAAGGAAAAAAACAATAACACTGTATAAACTTGCTCCTATTTTATGACTTACTTTTTGTCCTGCCAGCATATACGCTGATACAAAAACAGTTCCTAATAATGACAAGCCATCTCCTATTAACGCCACTCTAGAAACTCCAAAGTCTCCCCAAGCAATAACTATTGAACCCAGAAGTGCAGTCACTAAACAAAGAATGTTTACCACATTTACCCGTTCTCTGAAGATGAAGTATGAACCAACCATTACAAATAAAGGCTGCAGTGATAATATCACCATGGAGCTTGCAACTGAAGTATAAACTAAAGACTCCATCCAAAATAAGAAGTGTAACCCAAGAAAGAGACCCGCTAAGAAAATAATACTCCAGTCTTTTTTACTCATCTCCAGGCAGCGAAGCTTTTGCCATGATACAAAAGGAAGCAATAAAATTACAGAAGCAAACAATCTATTCATGCCGGCTACTGAAGTGGGAGTATTTGAAAATTTTATCATGATGGAAGAGATTGAAATAGACAAAATACTAATAAAAAGCAAAATGTACGGATGCGACGGTTTATTTGATTTCACATATAATCCTCCAAAATGTTCTATCTACTTCCTGTGCACAGAGTGATAAAATCAAGATTGGATATAATAATATCATCATCATTGTTTAAATTGTGTCATTATATCGTTGTATTATATATAAATATCATCATTTTAGAAGGGACGTCATTAGATGTCAAAACTGCTGCACGAGAACATTCTTTTTCCTGATGCTTCATTTCCATACATTATGTACACAGCTAACTCTCGGAAAATTATCCCTGAGGGGCGAGGATTTAATGACTTACATTGGCACGAAGAACTTCAGATCACTTTGGTTACTCAAGGTCAACTAGTTATACAAGTTAATGGTATTGATTATGAATTGAAAAATGGCCAAGCCATTTTCATCAATAAAGGTGCCCTTCATGTTACGACGCACCTGACTCCTGACGGTCAGTATGTGAGTTTCAATTTTCCTGAAAAGCTGTTGGTCTTTTATGCAGATAGTGCTATGGAAAAAAATTATGTATCACCTTATACGAACTCTTCCTTACTGTCTCTAGTAATTAAAGGAGATGCTGATTGGCAAAGAGATGTACTAAACATGCTTTTGGAGCTGAAGAATAGATTTGATATGCCAAAGAAATGGGGATGGGAGTATGAGGTTTCTATCAGAACCGTACAACTCTGGTTAACCTTGATATCTAATATTTCTCTCTCCTTTGAGGACACAGCTAAATACGTAAAACGGCAGCAAGAACGACTTCAACTCATGCTTACTTTCATCCATCAGCACTACGCAACTAATATAACTTTGCAAGATATTTCTGATGCTGCTCATTTAAGTGTTTCAGAATGTACCCGTAGTTTCAAAAAAACCCTTCATATCACACCGTATGAATATTTAATAAAGTACCGGATTAAGAAAAGTATGGAGCTATTAATTTCAACTGATTATACAGTAACTGAAATTGCCCATAGAGTTGGTTTTAATCATGTTAACAACTTCATTCAGTCCTTTAAAAAACATCAGACAAGAACACCTAAAGATTTCCGGAAATTAAGAAATGAAATCAAAATCCAAGATACTTTGCCAATAGATACTCCTGGACGGGGGCCGGAATTGTTTTAAACTATACAAAAAAAGTGGCAGTCACGAAGGCGTTTTTGCCCTGTTTGACTACCACTCACTGTTTAATATCCCATATCCTTTAATATTTTGGATAACGTGCTCAGACGCTCACCGATCATTTCATCGTCATCGCTAAGAGCTTGATTAAACAGCTTAATATCTTCATTAATTCGCTCATTATCTGTACATACCGCTACAGTCATCGCATCCCCTTGCAGGCCAACTCTGTCAATGACGGGCTGCTCCGGGTCATATAAATTCTCATATCGATACGCTTCGCGGAAATGTTCTAACGACCGGCAAATTAGAATGGACAAATCAAGCACGCGATGAAGAGGCAGTTCCTCCGATTGTCTGGACCATTTTTCCCCGGTATATCTCCATACCTTAGCCGAAATATCGACCTTTCCTCTATCATTCCACTGCGCCAACCCTAAGGAAAGACCTTTTGCATCTGTGTTTCCAGCCATTCGGCCGTCAACCTTCTCATAATTCTCCGACACGACAACAGGCTTATGTTTTAAAGTTGTAGGTATTTTCATGTTTTTTTCTTCCTTCCAGTTACTATTTTACTAATTTACTAAACGACGGTTTCATCTTATCTTGGATTTCATCGTTAGTCAATTCGAGGTTTGTTATAACCTGTATCTCCGTAGGGCTGTAACTTCTCTAACCATGGCTTTAAGATTTTCTTCCGTTCCCAGCGCATATCAGTTACCTTATCTATCTCCTTCTGTTCTAGTACCTCATAGGTGAACGCATCCGCACCGAATTCTTTCCAATCCTTCTGGAGCTGGGCATTTGCAAATCTCCCTGAATCCAACTGCATTTGCAGGGTAAGCCATTTGTTTTTCAAATTAGGATAGCTGTCGATAAATATTTTGCCGTTGATTTGGTTTTTGATTTGAGCAACACCCATATAAATCTTAATTTGTTTGTACTCCTCGATCAGCTCTTTGCGTTTATTCATATCCATATCTTTCTCTCCTTATCGTAGATAATAAATTCATGGAAAATGTAGTTGGATTTTCATTTTCCCAGCGATTCCAGCTCCACTTTACTTCTTTTCTTAACCACAATAGGAAGCAGAAAAAGCGCACCAATAATCACAAATACACCACTCGCCATAAATACGCCCATCAAGGAGAACGTATCCTTTAGGTAGCCGGAAATGAACATGCCAACCACCATCATTCCCATAAAAATAGGCATGATTGTTCCTGAAACTCGGCCAATAAAGGCCCCTTCGGTATTTCGCACAAGAAGTGTCTGAATCCCTCCTTGAATGCAAGGGTAAAACAAACCACTGATCACCAAGAAAATAATCGTCAGCCAAATTTGCTTAGAAGCACCCATTCCAACCGTACAGACGGCATTGACGAGTAAGCCTATCAAAAGCAATAGCTGTGGCCTTACTTTTTTGGCTATCCCGATTATTGCAGCTCCGCCTACTAACATGGCTGCCCCACTAGCCATCACAAGCCACTGAAGAAATTGTTTGTCCTTACCTAAATTTTCGATGACAAGAAAAATCTGAAGCGGCTGAGTTAGTCCTGATGCCAATCCCACCGCCGAGAAAGTTAAACTAAGTGTTCTTAAGGGTTTACTCGATCCGATGTAACGCAAGCCAGCCGTTAACTCTTTGATGAAGCCGCTGGCTTTACCTGACTTCGGTTCTTCTTCATCCCGAGGAAGGGAAGACAATATAAGCGAAGAGCCCAGAAACATAACGGCTGTCAGGATCAGAGATACGTGAATTCCAAACTTAATAAAAATAAACGTACCGATAACAGGTCCCAAAACCATAAAGACAGCGACAAGGGTTTGGGACATCGCCATAACGCCTTGCAGCTGTTCAGCTTGCACATGTCTCTTGTACAGTTTCATCGCCGAAGGCTGAGAAAATTGAGATAAGCTGGCAGATACAAAAGATCCGATAAGAAGCGCAATCCATCCGCCATTCATGACCGCAATCAGCACCACCCCAACGGACAAGCTAGATAACAAATCGCTCCATACCATGGTTCTCTTCGGCCGCCATCGGTCGGCAAAGGTCCCACCAATAAGACCAAAAAGAAAGATCGGTGCAAATTCGGCAACCGATATCAGAGATACATCTACCGGATTATTATTCGTCAATTCAGATACATAAAGAAGGACGGCATAATTCCGGATCCATATTCCGAGCTGCAATAACACTCGGGAGAGGATAATTGTTCGAACATAACGATTAGAAAACATTTTAATTCCCCATATCCTTTACTATTTTTTACACCTTCTCAAAACTCTCCAACATGACAACATGATTATGTTTAAACGTTGTTGGTATTTTCATTGCACCACTCCTATTTACTAATTTACTCATTTACTAATTTACTAAATCACTGCTTCATTTTATACAGGATAGTGTCGTTCGTCAAGCCATTTTCAGTCTCGATATTCCACAAACCTTTTTTTAAAGGTGTTAATTGATTCTGTAAACAAATAAAAAAGTGGAGCAACTGCCGTAGCATTTGCTCCACTTTTTTACGTTTATCTAATTTCAAAAAATTCTTTAGCGTATTCGACAACGCCATGGACATCTGAGAGACCGTCATCTATAAGCTCAACGGCCATAAAATTATCGTCTGAAACTTCGAAAGGTGCTTCTATACCAAATTGACTAGCTTTTTTATAACCAAACTTCGGATAATACTTATCATGACCCAAAACGACAGAGCCTTTATATCCAAGCTGTGTTGCGATTTTGTGGCCTTCAGTAATCAGTAGCTTCCCTATACCCTTGCTTTGCATTTCTGGTAGTACTGCAACAGGTGCAAGCGCAACCAGAGTTTGATCACCCACTAGAATTTCTGAAAAAAGGATATGACCGACGATCTTATTCTCATATTCAGCTACAAGAGATAACTCCGGAATAAACTTTGTCGAGCTCCTTAGTCTATTTACCAAATTGTGCTCATCATGATCTGAATGTTCCGCATTTTCAAATGATTTTTGGACTACATGGTAGACTTCGTTAATATCTTGAGCTTTTTCTTGTCTAATGATTATGTTCATTGATTTAACCTCCTGATCATGGATTTGAGCTCATTGCTTTCTATTCTGGGTCTTGGATAACCGTTAATCGTTACCTGAATCATAGCTCGTCCCAATTGTTCCGATGTAATGACACTGTTTAACTTCTTTAGCAAGGGATAAAGTGGCTTCATCACATCATAAAAAATCTGATACACTTTTGTTTTGGATTGTATGCCATATAGGGGTAGAATTACACCTGGTCTGAACATATATGCGTCCTTAAAAGGTAGCTTCAACAGATCGTTTTCTGTCTTCCCTTTCACTCTCGCCCACATA
Source organism: Paenibacillus sp. B2(2019) (assembly GCF_008370385.1). Lineage (NCBI taxonomy): Bacteria > Bacillati > Bacillota > Bacilli > Caryophanales > Paenibacillaceae > Paenibacillus > Paenibacillus sp. B2(2019). The sequence continues at coordinate 124,796 of NZ_VTZR01000015.1, read as the reverse complement.
GAGCGTCCTTTTTCCGAACTATCCGTCCCACTTCCAGAAACATATATAAAGGTCATTTGAGGGTTCAATCTTGCTAATATTGTTCCGGCGGATAGCGCGATATCATATGTTACTCTTTTATATTCCTCTTCCTTCATACCAGCAGAGGAAACCCCAAGGCAGAAAAAGCATGCATCATAACCTGTGATTTCATGTTCAATACTTGATAATTCAGCTACATTGGATAGTTGAATTTGTCTTAGTTTTGTATGTTGATGCTCTGTCTTTTTACGCCCAATCGTAAGTATTTCTTGAACTCTATCATCCTTCAAACATTCACGCAACGCGCTTTGACCAACCATACCTGTAGCTCCAAAAATAATAACCTTCATATCATTGACTCTCCAATCTAAGAGATGATTCTATTTCCAATATTAACAGGCATTTCCGAAGCCAACAATCTTTTGGCGTAATCGTGAAACGGTACCGATACTTTTTCCAGCTATTATCTAATATTCACAATCAACAATTATAACGGTTTAACTTATGTAGATATGATTAATTATCTTCTAGTTCAGGTTCAACGAGACTCTGCCAATCGTGTTGTAAACTCCATATCGCTTGATATAGACATGATTCATACTATGCAAGCAAAAAAAAGCTGGAGCCAAATACACTAGGCTCCAGCTCTTTTATGATGATTACAATCCCATAATTCTATAAATCAAAGCAGCAGCCTCCGCACGGGTGGTCAGATTCAGTGGTCTGAAGGTTCCGTCGGAATAACCATTGATTATCCCTGACTGCTGCAGGTACTCAACTGCTTCCCTGGCATAAGCTCCGATTTGCTTCTGATCAGCAAATACTACGGTTTTGCTGGAGTAATCCGGTTGAAGAGCAGCTAAACTCCGAGCGCGAAACAAAATAACAGCCATTTCTTGGCGAGTAATCGGTTCTTTTGCGCCAAATAAGCCTTCGCTGCGTCCGTTAACAATCTTTAGCGCCTGAGCTGTTGAGACAGCTTGGTAATACCAAGCGTCTGGACTCACATCTTCGAAAGTATTGCTGTTCTCAGCCTGAAGGTCCAGTGCCGATACCAGCAGTTGAACAAACTCCGCTCTTGTGATTTGGCGGGCAGGCTCATATTTGCCATCGCCTGTGCCGTGCACCAGGTCACGGGAAGCCAACGCTTCTAGGATAGCAGCGAAGTCCGAATTGACATCAGAGAAGTGTATATCTCCATTCGCTGCAGCGTATAATCCGAAGTTCCGTGTTGTGAAGGTGATGCTCTCTGTACCTGAAACGTATTTGGAGTTCTTGACCACTTCCGCCAGCCCCTCACGGGTAATAGAATAGACGATGGCTTGATTCGGCGCTTCACTAGGATTCAATTTATATCCAAACGATACCTTCATTGCCGCAGATTGACTTAATGTTTCTATTTGCTTTCCGTCTACCATCAAGGAGATCCGGTACACGGCATGCGTTTTCCATTTCTCTTTTAATGCAACAGAAAGGGTTGAAGGATCAACAAAATGAATGGACAGCTCCAACTGCTTGGAACCCTCCGGAATATTGCTACCCCTCTTGTCAATTGGGAACGTTACGGTGGTTGCACCTGCTTTTATTGTAAGAGAGGTAACATTCTCTTTCAGTTCGGTAACGGGCAATTGAAAGGTTACACCCTTAGCTGTGGCATCTAATTTAGTAAGCTCAAGTACCAATGCACCATCTTGCACACCCTTCATCGCTTTTTGAATTTCTCCAGTAGGAAGCTGTGCAAGGCGCATTCCCTCAGCATCAGGTGAATCCTGAATCTGAATACGGCCGGCTGAGATTATATTCACTGGATTAACTATTTTCCCTCCACTGTTACTATTGTTCCCGCCATTATTGTTGCCGGACGAACTGCCGGGGGTATCCGTTCCCCCGCGGTCTTCACTCCGTACCACTTTCAAAGTGTAGGTCTTTGTTGTTGTTTCGTTTGCGGCCGTAACTTTGATATCGACGCTATTTTCTCCTACCTTAAGTTCACTTCCGCCAGTTACTGTTAATTTGGCTTTCGGATCTAAAGGTATCCCTGTTACAATCACGGCTGTTTTAGAAAAGGGTACATTTATTGTATAGGTCAGTGTGTTCCGGTCAAACCCGGGAATTTCTGAACCCTCTATACTCAAAAGGCTTAAATCAGCATTATCACTCGGTTGTGTCTCCTCCTCATCTTCGACATTCATAAACTGGAAGGTGCGGAAAAGTGCCGGATCCTTCGCAGCGCCAATGCCTGATCCCCACTCAATATACCCTTTTCGGCCCGTACCATCATTATCGTTAACCAACATCGAGAAGCTCAAGACATTGCCTCCCTTTCCTCGAATTGGACTTACTTCGCTCCACGGCAGTGCCAGTGCATATGAGGTAATCTTAGTCGCTTCATTTCGGTCTACACTTAGTGTTCCCTTGGTTAACACTCCGGTAGCGGCTCCCTTCATAGAGAGCCAACGGTAAATTTGTGGCCCCTCTGGTGTCTGCGATATTCCGTATTCATACCAGGATTGGCTATCGCCCGGTACACCGGGAGCAAGGCTGAATTGAATACTGTCATTTTGCCAAATATTAATCCCGGAAGCGTTATGGCTGAATACATCATCACGGATATCGGCGGTCAAATAAATGTTATCCGCGTCCCAGCGTAATTGCGCTGTTCCGCTAAGATCATCCGCACCGTTATACCCGCTCAACAAAGGGGTTCCGTCTGCAAGATCAATCAGCGCGGGAGTTCCTGTGTCTGACTGATGCTTCATCCGGTTAATATCTATGTTTTGCTTGAGGTGAACTGTCTCATAGCCTTCAAGGTCAACGGTCAACTCTAGTGGATATTTTACGCTTTCAGAGAATCCCGGCAAAGGAATTGGATAAGTAAATCCGCTATTCGGAGCGATTTCAGCTAGTTGCGACTGGCTACCACTGAGCTGATCACTTCCTTCTCCTATTTTCCAGGAAATTTTGTTAATTCTCAGAGGGTCTACTCCAGAACTGTTTGTAAACTGAAGTTGAAGGGATAAGCCTCCGTTTCTACCATCTGTAATATGAGGAGCAATTTTTAAGCCTTGAAAATATAATCGCAGATCATCCACAGGTGCTTCAGGCAGTGTGGCAGGATCAAGTCCGGGTCCATTATAGGCTCCGATATTCGGTGGATTTTCTGCTGAGATAGAGTTGCCCCAATAGTCACGGCCTCCGTTGTCTGCAATGATTGCACCTGCTCCAAGCGCAGGGGAGCCTTCTCTTAACTTGTAACCGTCCACTGTATTCCAGCCAATTCCACCGCTGCCCTGAGCAACCAAGAGCGGATTCGCTGTGACGGGATTCGTATTTTCCGGCTCGCTTACTGGATGATTTCCATACAACAGGTTGTGGTCGAAGCTGCCATTTACCCCGGGCAGATTATAACCTCCCTGTCCAAGGTTGTAGACCAGATTGTTCCTGAACGTATAGGGAGCGTTGATATTTCCCGCGTCGTCCCATTCATGGTCGATTATTTTGGTGTTTTGCCCAGTGCCGATATAGATCGTATTGTTATAGATTTGCGTATCCGGCGTAACCCCGCCTGCAAAATTAAACGTATGCGTCAGATCATTCTGGCTGATGTTGTATCTGACTACATTGTTAGAGGAGCCGGTAAGCACTCCTGGAGTTAAACGGGCATCGACAAAAAGCATGAATCCGCCCTTATTGCCATGGCTGTAATTATATTGAACTACACTGTCCATAGTATCGATATCCAGATTGAAGCCCTGTCCATCTCCCTCTGGTTTATTTGTGTTAAAGGACTCATTAAACTGCACGATATTATTCTTGCCCCGGGTCGGCCAGATTGCGGCTGAGCCGTTAAACTCGCCTTCTTCGGAGTAGTTCCCACCTTCTTCAGCTATGTTATGCTCAATTAACGCTCCGTCCGCACCGAAAGTGAGAATGCCGTCGCTGTCTGCTTGTTTGACATAATTTCCGCGGATCGTAACATTGACCGTAGCATAGTCGGCTCCGTTGAAACGCTGATCCCATACCACAATTCCTGTCCGTCCAATTCGTTCGACCGTGTTACCTTCGATCCATACCCCATCAAATTTGTCCGTGCCCGTCGTTCCGCCCACATATACGGAGATTCCACCGAACGCATGTGGACCACCTTCTGCACCGGAAACTGTAGGATAACGGAAGCTGCTTGATACATCATGTATATAGTTATCCTGGATGCGGATATTTCTTAAAGTTCCTCCGTTTGCGTTCTCCACCATTATGCCTTCCCGGTAAATGGTTCCTCTCTCGGAATCATAGTTAGTGACCTCCAGATCCCGGATGCTCCAGTTTGAGGCGTTGCGCAGGTATACAGCTGCTCCGGCCATGCCTCCACCATTGATAGTCGGTTTACTTCCGCTGCCATAGGCAGTGATTGTTATCGGTTTATCGTCTGTTCCGCTACCCTTAGGATATAATTGTTCGTTCCAGATTCCACCCTTCTTTAACAAAATTCGGTCTCCAGCCTCAAAGGTAGTCTGGTTAACTACAGAGAAGGTCTTCCAGGCTGTCTCAGGTGTTTTTCCATCATTGCTGTCGCTGCCTGCAAATGAATCGACGTAATAATCTTCGTCTCCACCGCTGTTCCCTCCATCTCCAGGCAAGCGGTTGGACAAGGAGACCGATCCTAGCTGCATCAGCCAAGGGGCGGAATCGCCGCTGATCTCGATTTTTAAGTAATGAATGCCGGAAGGAATCCCTTGTGCTGGGGTATAATTCGTCCCGGTCCAAGCTGCATCTCCTGTAGATTGTGGAGCTTCATGTATTGCTGAAATCTCTGTCCAGGTGGATGCATCCGCCGATCCATAGAACTTGATGCTTCCGCTAGACCCGGCAAAGGAATGCAGACGGACGATGAAATGCTGCAAATTATGCAAATGGTACACAAGTGATTCTGCCGAATCTGCTGTTCTCACTGCACGAGAATGATCTCCACCAAAAAAAGTGGGATTGCTTGTATCTAAAGACCAATTTGTACTAAATGCATAGAGCTGTGAAACGTCATCAAGCTCATCGTTAATCGTTTGAGGTGCAAGTGATACATTGGAGAGCGTAAGGTGTCCGAGCTGCATCAGCCAGCTGTCGAGGTCGCCGCTGATCTCGATTTTGAGATAATTGATATCATTCGGAAGTGTACCTGCGGGCGTGTATATTGTTCCATACCAACCAGAACCGGTTGCTGTAGGAATGTCATTAATGGACGGAAGCTCCGTCCACGCTGTCGCATCGCCCGATCCGTAGAACTTGATTACGGCTGTTGAGCCAGAGAAATAATAGGCCTGAAGCGTAAACGACTGAATTCCTGTTAATGAATAAACGGCATAACCGGTATCCGTGGATGTCCTGACCAACCGCGTAGCATCTCCGCCGAAGAATTGAGGATTGCTGCTGTCAATCAACCAATTCTCCGAACGCAGCTCCGCTGCTGGCAGAGCAGAGAAATCATCGGCATACGTCTCTTCAGCATGGGCAGAAGCACCCATTACAGGGAACACTGTCGTGAAGATCAGCATTATCATTAGCAGTGATTTTGCGAGTTTTTTTAACATTGTTGTAGGATTCCCCCTTGAATATTTATTGATTGGCTTGGTTTGCGAGTCTTTCGGCCATCGGGTAATTCCATTCTGCGATAGCTTTGCCTAACTTATCGTCCACCATGGATCTAAATTTTTGCTGCGCCAAATGAAGTGTGATGGCATCCTTCACTTGAACGAAAGGCTGAACTCCTGCATCCTCTATCGATAGACAGTAAAGTAGATGAATGGCCCCATTTTCAGCAAACAAGCCACTAATCTGTCCCGGTGCAAGCTGATCTGCAGCAAGCAATACCTTAGGATTTTCCAGCGCTGCTGTTCGTCGTGAAGCACTTGTTATTTTGACTTCGCCCACGTTTATACCAAACTCTTTTGCCTGCTGACGGATGCCTGTGTCTGATCTTATTTCTGCTGCTATTACTGCTGCCCGGAGCGATTCCATTTTCTCCAAGGCCTCCTGCTGATCTTTGTATTCTGTTTCCGGACCAAAAGGCAGTGACGCCCATTCAAGACGTATAGCTCCCGGCCGAGAATATTTAGCAGCTAGATTTGCTTCATATTCCAGCCTTACCTGTTCATCTGAAATCACGATAACTCCATTGCTGCGCATTGCCTCAATCGTGGCATCCTCAAGGTTGCTCATGTAATAACTGTAATAGGACTGCGCTTCCAGATGAAGAGGACCATACACCACTTCCTTATTCGCTACCGCCTGACTCCGCCGTTGATTCTCACGCCCCATTCCTTTTAGAAAACCTTCAAAGCTGATATCCGATACCACTCCTGCTTCTTGAGCAAGCTGCAACTCCATCCGCTTTGTCAGTAGCTGCGTCTGGGATTCTTTTATCCACCTGTGGATTGGTTTTTCGCCGGAATAGTCGGTAGACCAGAATTTCTCTGAGTAGTCGGCATCGTAGGTCTGTTTGAAGTAATCAGCAGTCAGTGCCCGATTCATTTGAAGATGCCAATTGAACTCCGCTGCAGTGACCTCCTGTCCGTTAAGGGTCAGAAGTGGTGCTTCTGCTTGTGGAGCCTGCACATTCATCGCGCCAATCAGCAGCAGGCTTCCCGCTAATAGAGCGGTCAGAATAGCGATAAGCCGATTTCTTTTGGAATGAAGCCTTAAAGTCATAAGTTGATTCCTCCTCTCCGCACTCTTATTAAGCGCTTTCATTCTCTTCGATATTAGACATGTTACCCTTGAAAAAACAGGCGGGAATACTGCGAAATGGTTTGCCATTTCACCATTTGCCTAAAAAGAGCAAGATGCTCCATCTATAAATACAAAAACAGCCCAGAATGTTCCGGACTGCTTAGCATTGCTCTTATGTTGCGGCTAACCCGAAAACATACTGAAGCTCAGGACGCCGCCTTTGATAATCTCTTCATGAGGCAAAGAATGGTGCTCCCAAAGCGTATGGTTCCAGTGGACCGATTTACTGTACACATTGGCAGGGCTGTTGTTTTGCGCTTCAATGATCCATTGCCGCCCATTTTCAAGCCGAATCGTTACTTTATCAAATAAAGGGCTGCCTAGCACATATTCGGGAATCCCGGGACTTAACGGATACAGTCCGATGGCGCTCCAAATATACCAGGCACCCATGCTGCCATTATCCTCGTCGCCGGGCAACCCATCCATTCCACTGTTGAATAGTTTAGCTATGGTTTTGCGAACCCAGTACTGTGTTTTGGACAACGCCCCGAGTCTGGCGAAAATATAAGGAATATGGAAGCTGGGCTGATTGCTGATGGCAAACTGCCCTAAATCGGCCGCAGCCATTTCCGACATTTCATGAATTTCCAAGCCATAAGATCCCACTTTGAATATCGGTTCCTCGGCCATTAACTGGTCCATTCGCCGAACAAAAGCTTCCTCGCCACCCATCAGACTGGCTAATCCCGGGAAGTCATGGGGAACTGCCCAGCTACCTTGCCAAGCCCCACCTTCACAGAACGGATCACCCCACGCTAAAGGATCAAATCCTTCCTGCCAAGTACCGTCCTCGTTACGGCCTCTCATAAAACCAACCTCGGCATCAAACAGCAGCTTGTAATTCTGCGCCCGGTCCATAAAACGCTCATAATCATCCATTTTGCCGAGTGCTTTGGCTATCTGGGCTATACAGAAGTCCCCGTATATATAATCCAGCGTGTTGCTTACACTTTCATGAAAACGATCATGCGGCAGATAGCCGTGCTGCAAATACAATTCTAGCCCCCGTCTACCTAGCTTCTCGTCTGTAGCCGGACGATCTGCATGCTTCAGCAAACCTTCATATAGTAGCTCTACGTCGAAGCCGCCGATGCCCTTAACCACGGCATCCGCAGCTGCCGCATCGATCAGTGTGCCGGGCATGGCACTGCGTTCGCCTGGTGACAGCCATTTTGGCAGCCAACCGCTTTCACCGTAAGCTAATGTCCAAGCCTGCATGATCTCACCGAGCAAGGATGGAAACAGGATACTGTATAACGGGAAGCTAGTCCGGTATACATCCCACAGTCCGATATCTGAATACATTGGACCCCGGCAAATGCTGCCGTTAAAAGGACTGTAATGAATTTGCTCGTCCTGCTCGTTATATTCATGCCATGTTCTAGGAAACAGGCAGATCCGGTACATACAGCTGTAAAAGGTACGGAGGTTCTCTTCATCCGCGCTTTCGACAACAATGCGGCTCAGCCGTTCTTCCCAGCCTGCCTCTGCTTTGCTCAAGATCTCTCCGAAGCTGTGCCCACCAACCTCCCGATCGAGATTCAATTGCGCTTGCTCCCCACTAATAAAGGAAGTGCCGCATTTCACTTCTATTACACCGGATTCCGGTATGTTTAATTCTACGTATGCGCCCAGCTTATCGCCGGTTCCTTCATACGTCCCTAAAGGTTGGTACTCCCCGTCAAAGATTCCCGAATCCTCCATGAGAATGTCTGTGTCGAACTGGAAGACGAAATACATCGCGAAATTATCGGGTACCCCGGCGGTATGGCCTCTTGTAAAGCCGATGATCCTGCGTTTCTCCGGTTGAAAGGTGAGTTGAGACTCGCCTTTCAGTGGTGCTATTATGAGCCTGTTCTGCTGTCCCTTAGCGTATGTTATTCTAATCACTGCACAGCGCTCTGTAGGGGTCAGCTCCAGTCGGGTACGATATCGTTGAAGAGACACTCCGAAGTAGTGTGGGGACACTTGCATCTCTTCCGGTTTAAAGGAAGATGAGCGCGAATCAGGAATAAGCAATAACGGTCCAGTCTGCGGCAAAAGTGTTAGATGTCCATAATCTCCGATCCAAGGACTGGGCTGGTGAGTTAGTCGTATGCCCTCCAGGTGGCGATGGTGCGGATGGAAGAACCAGGTCCCCCCTGCTTCATGGGTTTGCGGGCTCCAAGCCGCCATGCCAAATGGCATCGCTGTAAGCGGCAGCGTATTACCGTGTGAGTAGCGGAAATCCGACTTAGTCCCCTGTAATGGATTAACATAATCTAACAAACCCAAATGGATACACTCCTTTGGCTGGCTTACACCAGCTCTATAATCTCCGACCTTAACTGCTGCCGGCTAAGATAATCGAAATACTTGAACACCTCCTGCTTCTACCCGTATAGACAGTTGAGTTGTTGAAGGTTCAAATGGATTTATTGGCTGAATTTTTGCATTCCCATCGTCAAACCATGGCTCTGCTGAAGTATAATTGGCAGGCAGCGTAACTTTGGCTTCTGCCAACGTGTTCCCTTCATTATGCACATAGAGGAACGCACCTCTGTCTTCTTCAACTTCCCACTCGGAAAGATCAGCGCGGACACCTCCGCTTACTAGCACATTCGGCTGTAGCTTCAATTCCTGCTGTAAAAGATCGCGCACCAACTGGAGCGTTCCGGTATGTCCATCCTGCCAGTAGGCAGCCGCAAGTAAGGTACCGAACCACACAGCACGCCCATTGCCATAAGCGGCGGCCGTCAACACAGGCATGTTGTCCTCGGCAAATTCGGCTAGGACCTTCACATGACTTTGCAGCTCAATATCTGATTTGTAATAGGAGCCGTGTGCCTTATCATCTGCGGCTGCTTCCCCTTCCTTGCTGTGTTTCATTACATTAAGGAGTGGGATCGCCGTCCGTGATTCGAATGCTACCTGATGATAGCTATGATCCAGGTTCTCGGCAGAATGAATCCAAGTCTCCCGAACCCCAAAGACTTCATCAAATCCATAACCGGGAACTGTATAGCTGTGACAGCCATTCTCTGCCTGAAGCGCTCCGAAGGAGCATTCCGAAATCAATATGCCTCCCTTTTCCACCCACTCACGCAGGAGGTCACACAGTTTACGGTTCAGATAAAGTGGATAAGGCATCCACAGGCAGCGGTATTGCTCCAATGTCTTTTCCGTAACATCCGACTCATGCAGAAATTCCACTTTATAATTAAGATCATGTAGCAGTTTATGTACGCCTTGCAGGGAATCGTTATAGGTGTCCAGATGATCATGCACAGCAAAGTTTGCGATTTGGTTCTGTGGGCTGAATAGAATAGCAATCCCGTCCCCACGCCGTTTTGCCTGTAAAAGCTCTTGCTTATTGTCTTGCACAAGCTTATTTAGTTGGGCCATATCCTTGTACCATGGGGTTGGACTGCCGTCCAAATACACACTACCCCAAGCCGGAGCCTCCTGTCCTAATACCTCCGGTCTATACTGCCAGAACAGATATCCCGTGATGCCACGGGCGAGCGGGGTCAGAATATGCCGCTTCATTTCTCGCAGCTCCAGCTTGCGTGGTTTCATCGCCGTATTGCCAGGCAGCGCATGAATCTCTGAGTTGATGATCGGTTTGCCTTTGGCGGCAGAGATCAGTAGATCAGCCGACCAAGCTGAGGACCCTAGGCTATTGCCTGTCAGGTCACAGGGCTCAGCCAGCTTAAAGTCGTCTGAACCTGCTGTAATCATATTAAAAATAGGAGCTGGAACAGTATGTGCCATAGCAGGATGCAGCAGATCCAGTGACTTCACAGTATCTACCCGGCTCCGCAGCTCAACTGTCAAAGTACCGGACATGAACAGCCGCCAGTCCACCAAATCATTGAATACGCCTTGCCCACGCGGTGCCTCTACTTCCTCCCAGTTTCCGTAAGTCCGCTGCCATGATTCGTTCAGAGCTTCCAGAGTAATATATTTATTTTTCAGCCATTCTTGGAATGCCAGCACTGAGTGCTCGCAATAACATACCTGGTTGTCAAATGACAGCTTGCGCTTAATCCCTGTCGTCAGCTCAGGCTCATTCCATAAATCCCACACCCAGAGTGCAGGATGATCTTTGAAAGTCTTCACTGTTTCCGCCAGAAATTTCGCCTTCTCCGTGGCTGCAGCTGCATGGTGATAACAAGGTCCAGGAGCTCCGCCAATCTGGCGGCAGTTAATTGCCCTTGGTTCCAGAACGGAACCGTCTGCTGTGATCATTTTGGAATCAGGATGTTTTTTATAAAACCAGGCTGGCGCCACATCGAAAATCACGTTCAAAATGACCTTTAAGCCATTCTGTTCAGCAATATCCATCAGCTCCTGAATATCATCGAACTGGTAGACCCCTTCTTTGGACACGCTGGCGCGCCACTGCACCCAATACTTCACACAATTGAAGCCCTGCCCGGCAATATTGCTCAGGTCTTTCTCCCATTGATCCCGGAATGGGGTTGGGGAACGGTAATATTGAAACCCGAATGGAATAAATGAATTTTGTATCAAAGGTACTCCTCCTACAGCGTTCAATTTCGATGTCATGTATTTATAAAAGCGCTTACCGCTCTTTTACGGTTAAAGTCTATCACAGTACATTTTGCAAAAGTTAGGATGGAATCCTATGAAACGGTTTGTTAAGCTGTTGAAATGTTTAGAACTTCGGCTATGCGGACATTTTTGTACTTAGCCACCGGTGAACATACTGCGAAATCGTTTGTGATCCTGACAACTGAGAAATTACCGCTCCTCTAAAAGAGGTTTCATGTTTATAATGACTGTAAGACATATTAGAAACTACTTCGAGGTGAGGCCAATGTTGAAAGCGCTTATAGTAGATGATGAATATCTCGTCCGTATGGGCATCACCCAAACCATAGACTGGGCAGAATACAACGTCGAGATCATAGGAGAAGCCAGCAATGGCGAGGAGGGTTTGGAGCTTGCACTACAACACCGCCCGGATGTGATTATTACCGATATCCGTATGCCGTATATGAACGGTCTTGAACTTATCGAGAAAATACGGGAGCAGGACATGCTCGTAGGCATTGTCGTACTTAGCGGTTATGACGAATTTCAATATGCGCAGGCTGCATTACGTTATGGTGCCTCCACTTATTTGCTGAAGCCCATTAATATAGAAGAACTCGCAGATACAGTACGAAGCGTTGGCGATGAAATCCTGGGGAAAAAGCAACTCTCCAAGCGATATTCACAGCTTAATGAGGAAATTGCCGCGATATCCAAACAATTCTGGCAGGATTTACTGCATGGCCAGCTGCATAGTGAGGAATTCATTACCAGCAAAATAAAGCTGCTGGAGCTGCAATTGGAACCAGGAAAAGCTTTGCTGCCGCTGTCCATAGCCTTCCCTGCTGATAATGGTCTTCAAGGAACTGATGTAGGCAAAGCGTTGGAGGATGAAGCAGCGGTTATTCTGGAAGCGTATTCTTTTGAACAGCTCTGTCTATTCCGCGATAGTCATCTGGAGTGGGTTATGATTCTCCGAACCGATGAACCTGAGCTTGCTGGTGATTCTGCCCGCAGATTAGGTAAGCAGCTATCGGAATGGAGCCAGCAGCACTTCGGCCAGGCTCTTAGCGTTGGAATCGGCAAACCAACTGAAAAATGGAATGGAATCGTAGATTCATACAAACAGGCTGTGCTTGCTGCGCAGCGTGCATTGTCTGGTATTGAACGCGTGTTGTACGCTGAGGAAGAGGCCGGAGCTCGATGCCGGCGTGAAATCAGAGACGCCCTCGCTTTTATCCGGGAGCATTATGCTGGGAACATTACCGTGGAGATGGTTGCTGCTGCGGTGTTCGTCAGTCCAACCCATTTAATGCATCTATTCCGCAAAGATTTGAACAAGACTTTCTATGAATGTCTGACGGAATATCGGATTGAAGAAGCCAAACGTATGCTGCGCAATCCGATGTACCGGGTCTATGAGGTGGGCAATCAGGTTGGTTTCACCGACTCCAAATACTTTAGCCAGATTTTCAAAAAGATGACGGGCATCCCGCCGAGCGAATATGCAAAAACCTATGGTTAAGCTAACGATGGCTAACCGGATTGATTCTTGGATGCGCAGGTTCAAGATCAAAAGTCGGATTGTTGTTGTCCTGTTAGTGGGATTGTCTCTGCATCTGGTGCTGATGCTTGTTATTTTTAACTTCTATTCCTACACCTATCTGCAAAAGGATCTATACCGTCATGTCGTCCAGACTCAGCGCCAAATTGGGCTCAGTGTGGAGTTGATGGTCGATGACATTCAGATGTTGTTCCTGCGTTTTCTAGTAAACAGCGATATTTACCAGATCATTAATAACGATTCCCTGCCGGCAGCAGACAAGGAATCACGGATCGGTGCTATCATCGACGGCATGCTGGCACAGAATGATCTCGTGGGCAATGTGATTATCAACACCAATGATAATATGCTTTACTCTTATCAGTCTAAGGAGCAGATGCTCGAGGTTCCCGAAGCCCTATTCATTAAAAGGATACAGGAGAGCAGCATGCCTGTTGTCGGTGAAATTAAACGGGATGGGGACGGCAATGCCTATATCCCCTTCGGACAGCAATTCCGCAACTTCAATACGGGGCAAAATATCGGGGTCGTCATCATCTATGTCAGAGAAGCCGCCTTGGCAGATCTTTATTCCTCCAGTTTCACTGGCATTGGCTACTCCTTCCTGACTTCCAGCGACCGGATTATTTCTCACCCCGACAAGCGGCTCTTAGGCAATTTTTTGGAGGAGAACGCCCCTCTTCGTCCGGGTCAGAAAGAAGGCTACCGCACCTGGTCAGATAACGGGAATTCCTATATCATCGCTACTTATCCTTTGAATCCTAGGTTGGAGACGCTTGGCGTTAGCTGGGAGTTCACCAGTGTGATTTCTAGCCACAAGTTGCTGGAAGGAATCGCTAAGGGCAACCGAAATGCTCTTCTTTTCGCCAGTGTCACCTTCATTGTCCTACTGATTCTTTCCTTCTATTTAGCAGCCAAAATCACCCGTCCGCTACTGAACTTGAAGAAGAAGCTGAGTCTGTTTGGCAAAAAAGACTTAGCTGCTGTGTATGAGCAGCGGGCACAGGTCGATGAGATTTTCCAGCTAGAGAACAGCTACTATCAGATGGTAGAACGGATCAGCCAATTAATGCTTGAAAAAGATGAGGAAAAAGAGAAGCAGCGCAAGGCGGAGCTGACTGCGCTGCAGTCGCAGATCAATCCCCATTTTCTATATAATACGTTGGATGCGATTGCCTGGATTGCCCGGCTGAAGAAGCAGCCCGACATTGAGCGGCTGATTTCTTCTCTGGCGACCTTTTTTCGGATTAGCCTGCATAAAGGCGATAAATTCGTTACTGTCGACGAAGAAATCCGTTTGGTGGAGAGTTTTGTGACGGTCGAGCAAATGCGTTTCCCGAATAAATTCGAGATTGAATACGATATTGAGGAATCGCTGCGCAAAGTCCGCATTCTAAAGCTGATTCTTCAGCCTATCGCAGAGAATGCGATTAAACACGGCATCAGCGAGAAACGTGGCATGGGCAGAATCTGGATTAAAGGCGAGCTGCTGGAGGATGAGATTCGCTTTACAGTGACGGATGATGGAGTCGGCTTTGCCAACGGCGCGACACTTAGCCAAGCTAAGGAAGATGTGCTGTTCCAGAGCGGATATGGGTTGCGAAATGTGGACGAACGGATCAAGCTGGAATACGGTCCTCAATATGGGCTAAGCATCTCCAGCACTCCGGGGCAAGGCACCACGGTTACGATTAGCTTGAAGAAGGAGCTGCCCAATTAACTAAGATTGTTAATGAATGCGGACACTACAAAGAAATCGTTCCTTTTTTGAGAGGTAGGTGGTACTTCCACTTTTCTCACAATGAACGATTTCTTTTTTTGACGTGTGAGCAGTGTGGGTAGATATTCTGCTCAATGTCGCGGGGAAAATGAAGCCCTGGACTGTCGCTATTACGTTTCAGTAACGTTTCCTGTTTGCTCAATGCTGTCAATACTGGTTTAATAAAAAATATCGTGTTGTTCCCCGTCTTTGGGATCGTTAATAACAACCCACTGTTCCTCAACTATGTTTAGTTCCTCATTGCAGAATTCCATTGCTTCTTCTAATGTTTCATAACAATAGTCAGCATTTGCACCCTTATTTTCATGAGTTTCAAATAGAAATAAATAAACACGATACTTTGATTCATAAAACATTACCTTACTGATGTCCCCTATTGGTTCTGTAAGAAGAGCATACATTCTCATTTTTTCACCCCATATGTTCTATTGCAACAAACCCCTACGAAGTAGGTTCGCTGTGATCGGTTCCCGCCCAAGTAGATATAAGCACTGCTAGCCAGTGAGCTTTTGCAGATTTTAGCGGGTAGCCTGAAATTCCAATGCTTCATAGAGTCTGTCTGCCATTCTGCTGCCATACAGACTGCCAGTCTTAGTCTTTCATCGTGGAGTTAATTTTCAAGTACAACTGTTTCAGCGGATTAACAATACTGCCACTAAGCATTGAAATCAGCAACCAGAACACTATGAACACGACGATGTTTAATCCAATCATTAAATACTTAAATGTCCGCAGCTCTGCATTCATGCCGTCTGCAGAGATATAGGTGACAATCCGCTCGTCCGATTCGGGCAGCGGATACAGCAAAATCAAGCCGTCGGCCGTTTCACGCTCCAACAAATCCATAGCACCGCTACTAGAACTATCTTGTTCTTCCGGCATAGCTGGATTATCTCTTTTTGGTGTGGCCAGCGCAGTTCTAATTTCTTGCAGTCGCTTCATGGGCACATCCGCCGCATTCAGTAGCTTTCCGTTACTTGTCAGCAGATAAACTTCATTCTCGCCGTAGATCGTATTCTTGCCTGACAGGTAGAAGCTGTACAGCTTGTCAATCTCAACTTCGAGCGAGAGCAGACCTAAAACTTGCCCCTCCGTGTTCTGAATTTTCACCTCAAGCAGCAGACGGTCGCGCAGATCAGAAGGCGCGTTCATCAGATGTTCCCGGTTCAGCACCGTCCAGCGCAAAGCCTGTTCCCGATTATCCAGAAATTGTTCCATCCCCGGAACTTTCTTGATCTCTGTAAAGGGGAGAAGCCCGGATACATTGCTCGAGGAGTACGTCCCCCCTGCTTCACCCCAAATATAAATGCCGAGAATGTCACTGCTAGAGGAGCGAATGCCCTCAAGTATCGGAGAAATCGCTCCGTCATATGCTGGTTTTTTCAACGCATTCTGTACCACCTGATTGTTGGAGATAAGCTTGGAGGTCTCCTCTAGCCAGTTCATGAACAAAAGGGTGTTCTTATGCTGCTGACCAGTGTATTGAACAGACAACTGCCGCAGCATGTCCAAACTTCTATGCTCCATAGTACGGTACAGAATAAAACTCGAAGCAGCAATGTAAACGGTAATAAATAGCACCAGGACAAGGCGGATGTTGCGGCCGAATGATCTGAACATATAACTCCCCATCCCCCTCTGGTGTATGAATCAACGAAAACGAAGATCAATTGAAATCAGACTATCAGCTAAAGTGACTAAAGTCGATCTCTTTATAAAAAGAACCTGCATCTGTTAGCAGCACTTCATGATTAGGCAAGATAATTGTAATCGCCGAACCGGCTGGCCAGTTAGCTTCAAAATGGAAGCTTTTATGTCCCGCTTCTGAATGGATTTCCCATTTTACATGTATTGGACCCAGACTTGTGCTTACGATTCCATTGGCCTGTTGCAGTTCGCCGCAATGTGGCTTTATGGTTATTCCCTCTATCCCTTGCCGGACACCCAATATCCCTCTTGTGAACTCAGTGATCGGCAGCGCGCTCCAGGCGTGACAGTCACTTCTGGTTCCAACAGAGTCCATTTCTGGGAGTGTAGTGAGGTTCAAATCCAGCTGTTTCATCCAACGAGCCCATAGTCCGAAGGAGCGGTCATACAATCCGCAATGTTCCAACGCGCGAAAAAGATAATAGCTCATCGGCAGCGAAAGTTTAGCCAGTGATGTGTCAGCCATTGTACTCTCTAGTAGTGCTGCCCCCTCTACAGCGTCCACCGTGCCAGCTAAAATCGCCCAGACCTGCGTATGCTGGCTAAGCTGCGTTTCCGCTGTTGCCGCCGGACTGTCGCGGAACATTAGGCTATTCGTTTGGCGACAGCAATCCAGTACTGCAGCGTTGACCGCCGCTTTGCGCTGGCGCAACTCTGATGCAATCTGCGTCCACCCGCTGGCGGTAAGTAATTCAGCCGATTGCCCCAATGCGTTCGCATACATCAGGCTAAGCACGGTTGCAGGTGCATCATCCGTACAGTCTGGTGCACCAACTGGCCATTCTTCTACCCAGTCGAAATAATTCCAATATTGGCGAGGTGTTCTGTCCACCAGACCCTGCGGTGTCAGTCGCTGATCGAACCAGTCCAATACGGATAACAGTGGCAGTCGGTACTGATTTACGATATCCAAATCTCCAAAGGATCTATAGTGGTCATGAATCATCCCGATCCAATACAAGGAGAAGGAGGGAATGACCTGTGGCAGCACGGAGGGGTAGCGGCTTTGCAACATGCCGTTTGGCAGCTGCGAAGCCCTATAATCTTCCATTGCCCTCTGTGCCAATCGGTCGTCTCCTGATAACAGGTACGTAAATTCCATCATTAGTTTGGTATCCATGGTATATTGCAACTGTTCATAATACGGCGTATCCTCGTAGGTCTCATGCATGCAGCGTTGTAGTGTTCGGACACTCAGCTCCCAGAGCTGGTTATATCGTTCATCGTTGCAATGAAAGCTTCCTTCCGGCAGCAAAGGATATCCGGTCTCCCGATAACTGAAGCCGGATATCGTCAAAGGCTCAGCTCCAGTATTCACCTCCAGCCGGACATACCGGAAAGTACGAAACCAGAATGGCTCATAGCATTCCATCTGCACCGAGGTGCCATAACCGGCTGGATGGTAGCTGTCATAACCGCCTCTTAACACATGCTCCTGCATATCATCGCGGACAGCTTTGCGGCGGATCTCGTCATCCCCAGTCTCTTCTTCGTAGCACTCGGCGTACAGTAGGGTGATCCGGCTACCTTTACCCCCAAGGAGCTTAAGCTGCGGATAAGCTGTGATTAGCTCACCTGCATCCAACTCCAGCCAGAGTTGCTGTCCCGCTTCCACGTGTATTCCTGCTAATGGCGTCGAGGCTCCACCAGCTTCATTCCGCAGCTCCAGACTATGCCCGTTTTCAAAAAGGGCTTCCCCTTCACCACTGCTGCTGCGCATCAGCTTCAGGAAGAGTTGCTCGCGCTCATACAGCAGCGGAATCGGTCGCTCCGCCAATTGCCAGGGGGTTAATTGACCATAATCATCCCGCACCGGCTGTACAATCCCTGCGGCTAGCCAGGCGCTGTCGTCATATTCCGGCAGTGTCCAATCCAGCAGCGCTACGTCCCCCTCCACCTCTTCCAATCCGCCCATCCAGCGCATAATCGGAAACGGTTGAAGCCGGTAGCTGTGGTCCCTAATGCTTTTCCATGAGGTATCTGTATTCAGTTCCTGCACAAGCTGCCCATTTTTCATAACTTCCGCTTCTACAAGCAATCCGCCTTTTTGCGAACGCCAGATAGATAGAGGTCCGTCTTCACCCAGTTCAAAGGGAGAAGTCCCAGCATAATGAACTACCATAACAGCAATCACATTTATACCTGGTTGCAAAACGTCATCCAAACTGAATTCCTCATAATACTGAACATGGACATGACCCTTGCAAGGACCAGCCCATAAACGCAGCCCGTTAACAAAGAGTCTGTAGCGGCTGTCAGCAGTAATGGCCAAATTCAGACTGTAGGCCCTCCCGGCTCCAGCTGGCAGCTCAAACATTTTACGAAAATACACTCGCTCGTGTTGCTGCTCCCAACTTTCTGTTCCTTCCTCATCCAAAGGCCAGATCCATCGCGCGCTCCAGTCTCCCCATTCTTTTGCTGCCATATAATGCACCTCTCCTTTATCCCTTAGAGTAGATTTGGCAATCTACGCAGAAACGGCATCGCCGCCCTTCAGAAGGACGACGCCGCCGTTTGACTGTGTTTATTTCACCTTATCGAGATAATCACGTTGGAATTCTTCAGCAGCCTTAGTCAAAATCTCCAGTGGATCTGCGTTTTTGTCCGTTAGGACGGTTTGCAGTACAATA
Organism: Paenibacillus sp. B2(2019); assembly: GCF_008370385.1. NCBI lineage: Bacteria > Bacillati > Bacillota > Bacilli > Caryophanales > Paenibacillaceae > Paenibacillus > Paenibacillus sp. B2(2019). Next base: position 105,772 of record NZ_VTZR01000015.1, on the reverse strand, counting down.
TCCAGCTTCTGGTACAATTCCTGAGCGTTGACCGGCTCTTCTGCCCGCATGCCTTTACTGCCGTTGTCCATATAATCACGGAACAAATCCAAGTTTACATTGTTGTATTTGTCGAGAATCTTCTGTTCTTCACCGATCCGTTTCTCATCTGTCCAAATCCGCAGTCCGTAAGGGCCTACGATCAGCCCCTGATCACTCAGTGTCTTCTTCTCGATATCCCAGCCGGTCAAAGCCTCCTCTGAGGATTCCGGTGTGAATCCGTAGGTTTTTAGCCATTTGAATCCAGCATCAATCTGCTCAGGTGTTACATTAGGCGAGAACATATATAGACCACCGCCGAGCAGGGTTACAGGTTTACCGATCGGTCCGACTGGAAGTGCGGACATTGCCACATTATCTTTAGACATTTTAGTCTGCTGCTGGATGACTGGAGACCAGTCATTCGTGCCGAAGCTCATTGCGACTTGATCAGTTCCGAACAAGCGGAACATATCATTCGTAACATCCACCAGATTATTGTCCGGCAGTACATCATATTTCCACTTCAAGTCTTTCACATATTGCAGTGCTGCCGCTGCTTCTGGAGAATTGAACACCGCTTGCCATTTGCCATCTACCTGTTTTTCGAATTCCGCGCCGTAAGCCCAGGCAATATTCATGAACATCCAACCGCCCTGGCCACTTTTTGTTGGTAGGAACATTCCCGCCTTACCAGTCTTTTGCTTGATGATCTGCGCGGTTTCTGCCAGCTCATCATATGTCTTAGGGAACTTTGGTATGCCTTTATCGTCCAACAAACCAGCTTCCTTGAAGAGATTCATATTGTAGAGCATGCCGATGACGTATCCGTCCTTCGGAATCCCGTAATATTTTCCGTCTTTAGTAACCATCTTAAGCAGATCTGGATTGATCGCCTGATCATAGCCATATTTTTTCATAGTATCCGTTATATCAGCTGCGTAATTTGCCTTGATAATTTTGCTTGTTTCTGTAAAAAAGGTCTCGTAAACCGTTGGAAGCTGACCGCTGGCCGCTTTAGGCAGGAAAGAGCTGACGTCATAACCCCATTCATCCTTGTCCACAATGATATCCGGAAAATTAGCTTTCATCTTCGCCATAACCTGCTCATACTGGGCGATTTTGGCTTCCTCATTCGGCTTCGGCCAGTTACTGACCTTGATCGTCACCTGTTTGTTGCTCGCTTCCTCCGTATTCCCTCCAGCATTCTCCTCTTTGGAGCCTCCGCAACCAGCCAGACCGGCCGTAAGAAGTAGCGTTAGCGCCAGTGTAGCTGTAACTTTTTTGGTGTGTTCAATTCTCAATGTAATTCCCCCTAGTCTTATTGTTAAAGCATTCTTCACAACATGTAAAGCGCTTTCTTTTGAATCTGAAATCATCTTACCACGCACCTTCTGCAGCACCCTACGGGGCAAAACTGTGAAATGGTTTGTGATCGGGTGATGTTACCCTTTAATACTTCCACCAAAGGATTGCCCGTTCATAATGTACTTTTGGAAAAAAATAAACAGGATAATCGGCGGCAGGATCGCAAACGTCAGCGCAATAAACTGAATGTCCTGCGGCAAAGTTGCTTTCAGATTGTAGATGGCCACAATGACCGACCAGGTCGATTTATCTTTCAACACCATAAAAGGCCAGAAGAAGTCCTGCCAGACACTGTTCATCGTTAGTATCGTAATTGTGGCCATAACTGGTCCGCTAAGGGGGAGGATCACCCGGATAAAGATGCCGATGGTGCTCGCTCCGTCAATTTTGGCCGCTTCCAGCAGCGCCTGTGGGATAGTATCAAAAAAGTTCTTGAAGATCAGAATTACCACTGGATTCACGGCAGCCATAAACCACATCGGCCAGTAGGTATTGGTCAGATTCAAGTGCAGCAGTGGAAAATCAATCAGGTTTTTGAACAGCGGCACCATACCGACTGTATTCGGAACCATCATGGTCCACACGATCAGGGCAAACAGCAGTGCACTCCCTCGAGGCTTCAGCTTGGAAAAAAAATATCCTGCCAGCCCGTTAAACGTAAGGCAGAACAGTACAGAACCAAGGGCTAAGTAAGCCGTGTTCAGATAATAACTGAGAAAGTTAAATTCCTGCCAGGTCTCCCATAGCTTGCCAACATTGAATGAGCGAGGGATCAGGGTGGGCGGGATCGCATAGAACTCTTTGATGTCTTTAAGACTCGAGACCATAATCCAGACCGGAGGCAGAATACAGACGGCGGCCAGCACAATCATCAGAAAGAACATGCACCAGTACAGAACGCGCACCCAAGGTGATCTATATTCTATATTGCCGATAATACCAAATGCTTCTTTTGTTTTCATAGCTTCTACTCCCTGTTCAATTTCTTATCCAGCCGGAAATAAATAATAGTTAGCACCATCAGAACAAGAAAAGTAATAACCCCCAGCGCCATGGAATGCCCTGCTTCAAAACTTCGGAACGCATAATAATAGCTTTGCAGCATCAACGTCATCGAGGCATTGTTTGGCCCACCCTCGGTCATGACCAGAGGCTCGTTGAAAATCTGGAATACACCGCTAATCTGCAAAATCATCATCAATCCGATCATGCTGGAGATTTGCGGAATGGTGATGCTTTTAAATCTCCGCCATACATTCGCACCATCGATGGAAGCCGCTTCGTACAGATCATGATTAATGCTTTGCAGACTGGCTAGATAGAGCAGCACCGTTCCCCCAAAATTCCGCCAGGTAATCGTGAAGATAATAAGCATAATCGTCATGTCCGGGTCCTGAAGCCACTGCTGCACCGGGAATCCCAGAGCACTCAGCATAATATTCAGCACGCCGCCCTTCCCAGGCTCAAACAGAAACATCCATAACATCGAGGCAGCAATGCCGGGAACCATGCTCGGAAAAAAGACCGAAAAGCGGAAAAACGATTTCCCATGCCTGAGCTCATTGATCACAACTGCGACTATAATGGGTACAGCAAAACCGATCAGCAGCGACCAGAACACATATACAAAAGAGTTGGTCAGTGTCTGCTGAAACGCTGAGTTCTGTATCACATCCTTGTAATTCTGCAGTCCGGCAAAGCTTACGGCATTATAACCCTCTGTATTGAAAAAAGAGAGCACAATGCCCTTGACCAGCGGCTGCCAGGAAAAAAAGAAAAAGGCAAACAGCGTAGGGACAATTAATATCCAAGATGACCAATCTCTAAATAGACGCCGCACAGGATAACCTTTCTTTTTCTTAGTCATTAAAGGATTTAGTTCAGTGGTTTTTCCAATCATGCTCCTGTCCTTCCTTCCTCCCGAAGCCAAGAATTCACTCCGGTCAGGCGTTGTATAGTTGTTATATTTAAATGATAGCGCTTCCTACAAAACCTCGAAATCCGGTAACCCTGCGAAAGCGTTTGTAAAGCTACTTATTTTGCTGGTAAGCATTTATGCGAGAAATATAAGAGATTGAGTATGGTATGAAACTTATACTTTCTTATATTTCAAAAAAAAGCGATGTACGCACCGGAATGGTCGTACACCGCTTATGTTCATGGTATGACATTTTGTTTAGGCCTCACTTAGCCCTGAGCTAATGCATAGGACGGCTGCTTCCGCTCGAAATGCTTCGCTCGCCGGATTGGGCTGCTCCTCCAAAATGCGGAGTACCGCCTGCGGCTCCACGCCGGGCTGCGGCACACGGGATGGAGATACTACGTTCCAGTCCTGTTCACCCTTGAGCCTGTAAGATAACTCATAGAGATAATAACCCGTATGCTGCCCGTCAGCGAGTTGACTTACCCCATCCTGCCACGAGCAGAGTTCAAGAGGATGCTGTTTGTCAGCTAAAACACCGGACGCGAGGGTGATGCACTCATTACGGACTACCTGCTGCTTCTGTTCCCAAGCCTGCTGATCTAGGATTCCCAGCTCTAGGCGGTATTCCATTCCCGGCTCTCCATAAAGAGTCCAAGCCACTGGACTACCCACCGCTACGAACTTCGGTGCCTCCAGAAAAACTGGCTGATGAACCGGAACAAAACGTTCCGTCTGCTCCCACTCGCCCGCTTCTGGACTGCGTCTGCGATAATGCATCGTACCAGCGAATTCAAGCTCCTGATCCTGTAGTAGAGCTTTTAGACATAGCGCTGCCTGCTCGTAAAGGTCCGTGCAGTTGTTATGCCCGAAGCGGTAGCCGATCTCATGGCGAAGTGGAATGCCGCGACTCCGGATCAAGGCCGCGAAGGCAAAGCTGAATCGGCTGAGGGTAAAGGCATCATGCGTGCCGTGGTTTATCAGTAGCTTAGTGCCGCTCGCTTTAAGGCCGTCTAGGAAGAAATCGGATTCCAGTCCGGTCGTTTCCCGCAGACTTGCAGAGTCACCAGCTCCCGTAAGAGTCTGTAGCAGAGTCTCGATACCTGATCTTCCGGTCTGAGGATGCCGCCAGTCCTTCTTCCAGATATCCCAGTAACCGGTGTCCACCTCTGCCACGTGCCAGATCAACGGGCATGCCCCTTCCGCAAACTCACGAGTAAGCCCGTTCAGAATTAGCGGAGGTGCATAACACAATGTGTACCGCACCCGGTACGGCAGCCTTAGAGGATTGCCTCCCGCCAGCAACGCGGTCAGCCCACCGCGTGAGCCACCCACGGCCACAACCTGCTCCGCATCACCACCATAGCTATCTTGGCCTCTGGCAATTGCCGCCCCAATGCCGGCGTAAATGGAGCCTTGCAGGGAGCGGCTGCCGATGTAACCTCCGCCGTTCCAGAGAACACCAACAACACCTTTGCCTGTGCTGGCCAGAGTCTTTCCGATGATCTCCAGAAATGAGGGACCTACAGTGCTGAAGGTATTTTCATTGGCATCATAATAACCGTTGAATAACAGCGGATAGCCCTTAACGTTTTTCGCACTCCAATTGGGGGGCAAAATATAGGACGCAAGGCTATGCTGACCATTCTTCGTAACTAACAGACTGCCGCTAATGAGCTGAAACACAGGCGCATTGCTTAAAAGAGCCCCATCGTCAGCGGATTCATTACGGTAGACCACCGGATACCCGAAGGTCTTAAGGATACGGTCGCTCAAGGAGATGGCAACTAAATCATCTACTGCATAGAGACTGTAGCGGTCACCAATATAGCGTTCAAATTGCGGGGTTTTAAGTTCTTTATCCCCTTCGTTACTGCCGAACAACTGATAATCTTCGGTATTGTATACATAAGGGCTATCTGGATCGTTATTATAGAGCCGTACATGCTCAGCTACAACCTTCTCTCCAGCTTCGTCCATCCGCAGGGTCCCGATGCCGTCGGTCCCACCATAACGGAAGCCGCCTTTCCCCTCAGCAGCACTGTTATCCCAGTGTGACACTACTGGAAGCGTATTGATCAGTAACGGACTGACCAATACGAACACTCCTTCCTCTGAATTCTGGGTTCCTTCCGCGTTCTCAGCCTCGACTGTATCCTCTCGCAGGGTTGACCAACCGGCTTTGTGATAAGTTACTTCACCGCTCCGCAAGCAGGCCAGCAGTAGTTCTGCATCGTGCATTTTTAAGTAATCGGCCACAGCCCTAGTAACGGGTAGAGCAATGGGTTCAGATCCGCCACTCAGAATAAAACGACTTAGCGGAACGTATTTTCCCGGTACAAAACACAATGATTTACTCATAAATTCCTTTTCCTCCATCTGCTGGTATCGTATCGCCATGTGCTGTCAGAAACGAGCAAAATTTAATTTCTGGCAGACCGTCGGTACTACAGTAATTCTCCCCAGCCAGAAATCCTCCCGACAGTTTCGGTGTGCAAGTAACCGTCACCGTCCTTTTTTCTCCTGGAAAAAGGGTGAGGAACTGTTCTTCTGCTTCCATCCAGTAGCGGTTCCCCTTCTCCTCTGCATGTACATGTAACAGTACTTCACTACCAGTATTATGGAGAGTGAAGTGAGCTTGCTGACTTATCTTTCCTACACCAGTAGGTTGCCATAAGCTTTCCTGCCGCACCAGAAGGTTGCCGCCTGTAAGATCAAGCGCTGGGGCATAAAGATGTTGGTTAGCGGTAGAGAACACATATAAATTTTGCTGCAGCGCTCCTTCAAATTCCCGGAATGATAATCTGATAAAATATAATAGATCCTCATGCTTAGGCACGCTGAAATTTAGCTCCCCAACACAGACAGCACGCTCTTTGTCTCCTTCTGCCTCAAAGGATTGCCGATGTAGGACTCGGCCCGCTGCATCGAGTACTTCTGCATCAACCTTTACCTTGCCTCCATCCACACCATGCACGAATACATTTCCATGAAATCTAGTACCAGGCGTTAAAAGTAGGCTGCGATAATCTAGCGAAGCATGCTGCGGACGGAAGGCTTGTTTCACCCAGTGGTAGGCCATTTTAGTTTCACCATAATAATCTACAAGATTGGTGCAAGACACATTCGGCCATGGCTCGTTGAACTGCCAGACAATGCTGCCGCTGTTCCGGAATTTGCGGCGACGGTTAGCCTCCAGCACGAAGCGGATTCCTTCTGCCTGCATCCATTGGCTGCAAGCAGAGAACTGCTTCAAATTATTCATGCTACCGAACATTTCCTCTTCACGGCTTAGCGTATCCCACCACTCCCCGTGATGTCTCCATACCGCGCTGTTCTCCATCGAGACAGGCTGCTGGTTGGCTTCATTCAGAAATTTCTCTAGGCTTTTGAGAGAACTCAGACCGTCTACTCCAAATTCGCTATGCAGCAGATTATCGTTACTGCCATATAATTCGTAGTGATAGGGGTTGCCCATATACTTCCAGTAGCCATGAACATCATACCCCTGGCCCTTGGCTTCAGTAATATACTCCACCGGACCAGATGCCGAGGTCGGCAGAAAGAGCCGCTGCGGATCATACTGCTCTACCAGCCCCTTTAGCATCGCCAGATTGGAATCACTGAGGTCTGAAGGCTTGTTCGGTTCACTCATTAATTCATTTCCACCGCTCCATACCGTTAGTGATACATGATTGCGTTTGTCGCAGAGTGCGGTGCAAGCCGTCTTACGCAGCAGTTCCAGGAACTCTGGCTGCTTGGATGGAATATTATCAATGCCAGAACTCGATTGGATGAACTCCTGCCAGACCATAATGCCGTTTACATCACATAAATCGTAAAACGCTTTCTTCTCAATGATTCCACCGCCCCATACCCGAACGAGATTGATATGTGCCGCTTTCATTAGATGGATCATTTGCTGATACTGTTCGACCGTCACATTTCCGTAGAGATGATCCAAGGGTGTCATATTTACCCCTTTTATATAAATCTTGCACCCGTTGATCACAACCGTATAAGGTAGCGCGTTGTCGGGGCTTCCTTCATTAAGGATATAATTAAGTTTGCGGATGCCTGTCTGTAAGCTTCGTGTATCGAGCTCTATATCGTCTTCGTCCATTAGCTTCAACTCAAGGCTGTAGAGCGGTTGTTCTCCGTAACCGTTTGGATACCATAGCTGAGGTTCAGGTATTTCGAGCTCCGCGTTCACAACTCCTCCCGCAAGAACAGAGTACGTCTGAACCAGCAGCGGATTCCCCTTCGGATCAGAACAAGTAATGCTCGCTGTCAGCCTCCCTGTATGTTCAGGACCAGCCATCTGTTTGATGCTTGCCTGAATAGAAATTCGACCAGACACCTGCCCGTCATTCTCACCAAGCTCTGCATCTGTAGTGATCGACACGTCTTGCCAAGAACAATCCCGGTGAACCCTCAGTACCACATCATCCCAGATTCCGACGTTAACTAACCTGGTGGAGAAATCCCATTTATAATTAAAACGGCTCTTCTGCGTGAAAGTGGCCGAGGTTTTGCCGATTTGCCCCATTTCATCCGGTGCCTGCTTCAGTAGCACTGAGATTTCCAGACCCTCCCGCTCCGAGAGGAGATCTGTAACATCAAATACAGCCGGCTCGAACATTCCCTTATGTTCACCCAACAGGATATTGTCGGCGTAAACAGCTGCTTCATAGTCTAGCCCCTGAAAGACCAGTTCAACTCGGGATGCCTTCAGCTCAAGATGTTTCAAAGTCGTGCGGTAAACCCACCAACGGTTCTCTACCCATTCACAGCTTAAGCTGTTCAACTCTTCATAAGGATTGCTAATCCAGCCCTGTCTGTAGAGATCATAATGAACTCCACCCGGCACAGTAGCTGGCATCCAGTCTGTAACTCCCATCAATTCCTGCCCCAGCTCCATGCTGGTGCCCTTTAACGGCACCCAAGGCCAGTACCCTTTGACTTCCCACTTTAGATCGTTCAATAAAATTTGTTTCATGTCTTCTCCCGTTCCCCCAAATCCTGCTTAATTTGGCGCTGTTCATGACTAAGAACGGCTCTGGCGCCATCGGTTAATGCGCTTACAATTCTATTCATCCAGCTTCATTACCAATGATAGCATCGGGTTATCATTTTCGTAGGTCCCTAACCCTGTGAAATCGTTTGTTAATCTGCGCAGTTGCAGATAAATACAAACAACCATTCTAGAAACAAGCCGTTTGTAGAACGCGAAAAAGGAGTTCCCTCAAGCCGTGAAGGGCCACTGGGGATCTCCTTTGCTTTTTGTTTGGTTTGAGATTCAAGAACTCCTGCAACGATGTATCACCTATCGGACTGAGATGACCCTAAGCGCAGTATTATTACACTTTTGGAATGCTAACGGACCCTATAGTCGCTATTCGCATAAAAAACTCTGTAATTGAGCCTCTTTCTGAGCAATAGGTTCACTGGAGTCCGAAACTCTCACAAGCTAGAGGATGATTACACTGTTGAAGTTGAAGTCTGCTCCCTAACTAGCACAAAAAGAGCAGCGGTTCTCTCGTGACTTAGAGAATCGCTGCTCTGCTGTTAAACGGTCCATCGTATATAAAGAAGCACTGTCCCTGTGTTCTGTACATCCATATGAAATACAATGAAGAGTCTTAGCAACCCCCTACTTGATTAACTCAAGAAGCTCGTTAACAGTTGCTTTGTATTGTGGTTTGAACGCTGCGGATATCATGTAACCCGCAAGGCTTGATAAGAACTGTCTTCCTTCAGGCGTATCGCTTACCTTGTCTGCATCTAAAGCGCACACTAGTAAGTTGCCTGCTCCTACGCTGCATTCCACGAGGAAACTAAGCTTATGATTTCTTTCAAAATTGTCGATGGTCTGCACCACGGGATTCCAACTGCGATCAGCTTCATCCATGATAATGGATTTTGAGTGCTGAACGATATTCCACCATGGATAGGTTGAATACTCCTCGCTAGGGAACTCGTGGAATACAGGATGGCTGTTATCAATTAACAGCCCCATGGTACCCACAGGAACTGGCCGGTTCATGCTCTCTGAGATAGAGCGGAACATTGGGTAACACCAGAAATCTGTGCAGTAATAACCCTCGACAGCATTTTGGAGAGTTTCCGGTTTCGGCATCAGCAGCACGCTCTCACCTTGCTCCAGCAGTGCAAGCGCATCACTAGACAGCTTGTCGAATACATGGATGCCTTCCAGCATATTGCCGCTCTTTTCTGGGTAAATCCATAGATCGTAGCTCTTACGAATATCTGTCCCCTGTATCGAGAGAGACAATACGTTTGTACTCATCCGGTCAACTACAGGCAGCGTTATTTCCAAATCGCAGATATCGATGTAATTCGTTCCTGCAGGAACGTTCACCTCGGTTGTCCCTTCTGCCAAAATACCGTTATCCACAGTTAGTTCCCAACGTAATTCAAGTGTATCTGGCATCCCGCTGCGGAAGCAGCTTAGCTCTACATGAGCATCGAACGGTTCACCCGAGACATAGTTATACTTAGGAAATCTCGCCAGCAGAACGGCATCATTACAGAAGGTTCGCCATTCCTCAGGGCTAATCATTCCTTTGGAATCCATAAAGGCGTCGAGGACACCTACTAATGCTGTTCCCTGACCGCTGAAATCCTGGAGATCCAGGAGCTGGAAGCCGGCAAGCCGCCGGGAGCAGAATGCCGCCTCGAGTTCCTCTTTGTAACAGGCTACGGCCAGCTGCCCTGAACATTCGAAGTATTTAGCCGCTAAATGCCCCAGTCCCTTACTTTCCAAGCGTTCACGGAAAATTTTGAAATTCTCGGCCTTGAGTGGTCCATTGTATTTTTCGATCTCTTCAAAATTTGGATAGGCTGCGTATTGTCCAATCTCATGCGAAACAACAGGAATATGCGGTATCCATTCTCCGGAAGCCTCATCTGCCTTCACGGTCTTAGCTTCGGTACCATACTGAATCTGGATCTCACCGCCAGCTGTATCTTCCATCTTCTCTCCATTCAAGAGATCCAAAGGTACGATCTGATCATCATAATCCTTCATTGTACTCGGCAAGGCAGTCTGTACATGTCCTAGTGGTGCATCACACATGGCATAAGAACCTCTGAACAGTCGGTCTCTGGAGAAGCGCACCCCACTGAAGAAATCGTCATGTTCCAGAATTTCCGGTACCCATTGGTGGTTATTGGAGCCCTGTGTATAGAGAATCCGATTATCGAACGCTTTATAGTCTTTCAGGAAAGAATCAATCTTAGCTTTACTGCCCCATAACTCATTACCAAGGGACATCATCACGAAGGAGGGATGATTGCCGAAGGCCTGGAGAATGGCATAACCCTCACTGATCAGATAATCCTGCTCTGCTTGATTATGGCCATCATCGGTTTTTTCCGTGATTGTACCCCAGAATGGAAGTTCTGGTTGCATATAGATCCCAAGCATATCCGCAGCGGTAAATGCAGCCTCCGGTGGACAGCAGGTATGGAAGCGATAATGATTGATACCGTAGGACTTGGAAATGCCAAGGATTCTTACCCATTCCTCGACATCAGTTGGGGCATAGCCGGTGAGCGGGAAGATCAGGCCGTCATGTTTGCCGCGGAGAAAGGTTTTCTCTCCGTTGATTGTAAACTTGTCGCCCTCCGCTCGGAATTCCTTCAAACCAAAGATAAGCTCCTGTTGGTCAGTAATATGTCCATCCCTGTCTTTCAAAACAAGAGTTATATTATAAAGATTGGGAGCGCCTTCACTCCAGAGCAACGCGTTTTGTCCTAGCACATAATCGACGGAAAAAAGCCCCGGTGAAACAGGAAACTCACGCTCGTCCACCGCGTGTGTCTCTTCACTATTGAAGCTTTGGGCAGACACCGCAAGCGTAGTTTCACTGTTGCTGTCCAAAATTGCTGTAATACGAACCGTACGTTCAGTCAGATTCGACTCCAGTCGGATATTAGTAAGCTGCGATTCCCCATAGAACTGAAGCTCCATACGACCGGTAATTCCATTCCAGTTGGTCTGGGTATCCTGTGAAGTCAAATGTCCGCCTTTGGTTGGGTAATCGATATTGTCCACACGGACGGTGATTGTATGAATTCCAGCTTGTAGCTTCGGCAATTCATATATATGCGGGGTGTTCAGACTATTACGGCTACCGATCTCCGTATTGTCCAGCCAAAGCGTCGTAAGTCTCGTCCGTTCCAAAAATAGATAGCAGGCCTTACCGGCCAGCTCATCCGGAATGAATACCTCTCTTGCGAACCAGACTTGCCCTTCAAACAAATATTCATCGGTTAGAGCGCTTACTAAAACTTCCTCGTTCTTTGGTCCTTTACGTGCGTATGACGTTGTTCCCGGCAGTGTGATAACATCTGTAAAAGGCAAGGTTAGTCCCTGTTTTGTCTCATCCAATTGCAACTTCCATTCGCCTTCTAGGTTGATCTTTGTCTGCAAAATATCACTCCTATTATGGTAATCACTGAACTCTAGCAGTATAATGCTCTACTATGTAAAGCTTAGCATATTAAGCCAGATAATTCAGTAGAGTGGTTAACACTCATTTGAATGACGACAGGTCTAATCTTCCAATATAGCCGTAGCATGAATGTGCCTGATGACAAGATTTAATAGTAATTTCAGAACAATAAAAAAAGCCGCAATGAGCGGCTTTTGAATATAATTTATTACACATTCTCCAGCATGAAATTCCCAATTTCAATCAAACTATCTTCCGCTTGCGGTGTGACGCCCACCTGATCGGCAAAGCCGTGAGAAAGTCCTTTGTACCGTACCGTTTTCACTTTGACACCCGACTCCTTCAGCTTTAAGGCATATGCATCATCCTCGATTCGCAGAAAGTCATATTCGCCAAACAAAATAATGGTAGGCGGCATCCCTTTCAGATCTCCTCGCAGCGGGCTCACATGAGGGATTGTATCATCGGACACGCCCAAATATTCGCCTAAGCCCACAGTTCCTAAACCACCGCTCAACAAATTCAGTATAGAACGAATCTCTTTATCCTGAGACGGGGATATTTCATAAACATCTCTGCGCTGCATATGTTCCTGCATACCTGCTGCGTCCACGCTTGGATATAGTAGTGCCTGTGCCTTTACCATCTGCGTTCCTTCATCCCGATCTTTCATTGCGCATACCGTGGCTAAATTCCCACCTGCGGAATCACCGGAAATACAGATGCGATTCGGATCACCATTAAATTCTTCGGCGTGAGCATATATCCATTTCAACACGGTATAACAGTCGTCGAGCCCAGCGGGGTATGGGTTCTCCGGAGCTAAGCGGTAATCAACCTGAATCGATACACAGCCCGTATTTGCAACCACAAGCTTGCACATCTCCTCTACTACTTCGGGTCCTCCTGCTACGAAACCGCCTCCGTGGATGTAATAGAACACTGGCTGCAACTCTCCACTCTTCTTCTGCGAAGTGTAAATTCGCACTGGGACAGCAACATCACCGTTTTGAACGGTAGCATGCCTCACATCAACACCTTCAGTAATCGGAATGCTGTTCACGCCATTCATCATCTTGCGCATTTGAGCTGCACTTTTTTGGATATTTTTCTTTCGGCTGCCTTTCAACATCATCTTAACCAGCATTCCCTTGAAGCCTTTTAGGATTGACTCCATACTTTGATAAAAGCGAGGATCCAGCACACCAGGCTCATCGGTTTCAGGAATAGGCTTAATCAGGATATCCAGTCCATTTTCATTAATTACATGTTGCCTTTCTAGCATCGATGTAAGAAGCTGTTGCGAATATTTACGTTCCATGATGATTACTCCTTTTCGAATGTTGTATGGTAAAATTATTTGCGGCGATTTGTATTGGTTGCCATAACTCAATTATAGGTTTGGGTTTGCAGAAAAAATATCGCATTATTTCTTTTGTTATATCCTTCTTTTATCATTATTATTGAAAGCGATTTCAAAAATGATGTTGAGAGCAAAAATACAATATAAAAAACAAAAAAGGACAACACTAAAGTCATCCTTGTTATACTATTCTCTATTTAACGTGTTAATCTAATCACTTGTACCTCATGTGGTTGTACAACAGCATTTACCACAAAATTTGCTGTCACCTGCAGCGAACGCATTTGAAATAACGGCAGGGACCGACCTTCAAGATAAGACCATTCCTCTGGACGCATGTCCTTAGGTGCCCCCATATTCAACCATTCATCAAAGGCGCTTCCCCCAGCCGGACCTACTGAATACCTTCGCTCTGTATAAACACCCGGCGTTAAGCCGTCTAGACGAATGTGATACTGACGGGTATTGCGTATATTGAACACGTTGTAACGTTCGGTTTGAGTCAAGTGAGTGGTATGACGGTAGCGATATAGAGTATCATAATGACAATAATTATATAGGAATATCTGTATTTCACCTTTCGAGGAAGTTATAAAATACCCATCACCTTCAGCTATCAGACCGCTTCCTGCATAACGCAACAATTGCAGCGCCCGATAACAGCTTTTGGGCAAACCTCCGCGAGTGAATAAACCAAACCCGCCATGAAAAAGATCCGACGAAGGAACAATTTCCTCCATATGGTCACTGAGCGACCAGTATCCCATAGCCTCAAAGTGGTCGTAATTCTCCAGAATATTTTTGAAAAGAAAAGCAGATTTGTAGGAGGTATCATTACACAAATCACGCTGCCATATGTTATTACTCCACTCTTCAAGAATCACAGGCAGACTAGCGAAACCACGTTGACGCAACAGCTTTTTGACCTTATGTAACGCGTGTTTCATAAACTGTTCATCGCCGCTTACCGCAAGTGGAAAAGCTTCATCCTCTGCCATGAGCTGAAGACCAGTGTCTTCCTGACCCGGTAAGATGCTGTGATAAGCACGTAGAGCCAGAGAGTCGGGCAAACAATTCCCCTTACTGCAAGACACTAGGAATTCGCTGATAAAATTACTAGAATCAATGTTGCTTCCTGGACCAACAATATGTAGCTGCGGATCGATAGCACGGATGGCGTGGCTGGTTTCACGGTAAAGCACCCAGTATTCTTCCATGGTAAACACACCATATCCTGAGAACTCTGGACTCACGAAAGGAGCAAACCTCCATTCCCGCACGGACTCAATCCCATACCGATCAATGAAATGCCTAATAAGGGAAGTCACAAGGTCGAGCCATTTGTCAAGATGCTCAGGCATAGAAAGGATGCTTGGCCTCTTAAATGGAAACACGGCTTCCCTCGCTAATGCAGAAGGCATATAACTAAATTCAACATAAGGCTTTAACTCCACTGAAAGCATGAAATCCATTACCTCATCTACATAAACAAAGTTATAATCTGCGCTACCAGACATTTTCCTGACATACAGCATCATGTCATCGTCTAACAGACCTTTGCAGCGCATATAGCGAAAGCCAATCTCCTTTTGCAGCTTTCGTATTTGCGCCTGTACCGCGCCATTCAACAGATCCTTGGCGTAACCTGCATTAATCAACGTCCGCCAGTTATGACTCAGCATCCGAATCTTACGGCCAGTGTCCACTTGAAGATCATATCCCTCATTGACCTGAGGTTGGACAATGGAGTTCTCGTTGTGATGCAAATGCCGCATTAGTGAAGTGAAATCGGTCGAAAATCCCGCTGTGAACATTCTGTTCTCCTGTGGATCTGTCGCATCATGCTCATTTACTAGACGGTATTGCCCTGGTGTAACACCAAAGCGCCGTTTGAAGGCGTCGATCAAAGCGTTGGTACTTGGAAATCCAACTTCTGAGGCGATGTCCGTGATCGTTCTTTCACTACGAAGAAGTGCCACTGCCTGACTCAGTCTGACATTTGTAAGGTAGGCAGTAAAAGTAAGGCCAAGCTGTTTCTGAAATAAATGGGACAGGTAGGAGCTACTTAAATAGATAGTAGAGGCTAGTCCACTCAGAGTAATATTTTCCCGATAATGTCGGTGGAGATAGTCGGTTGCTTTGCGCAATCTTTCCTTACTTGAGGATTTGGAGGGATCCTTCTGCTTGTTCTGCTCAAGAAAAGTATGCACTAGACTGTTCAGCAGTACACCTACACGACTACGCATTAGTATAGGTAAACGAGATTCGTTTTTGTAATAGGCCTGGAATACACTGGCGAACTCACTTCGGATTACATTAAAGCGAGCTTGTTCGTCCTTAGGGTATAGAAAAGACTTACACTCTATAATTATACTTTCAATCTCAGGACAAAAAGCTGCCAAAAATGCCGGCGAGATAAACAGCGATAGCGCCTTGCCCGAACCTTTCATATTTAAAGCGTGCAGTTGGTAGCTATTCAATACAATAATGTCATCCTGCTGAACTTCATAGGTAAACTGATTGTCATCCAACTGTAGTACCCCAGTTCCCTGCAAGATGTACATTACCTCAAGTTCTTGATGCCAGGAAGCGATAGCGTCTTCAGGGAGATTAATTGAAAACCTGAAATCCGAGGCTATCAATGTATTTTCTTGCATACCTAACCTCCTATTCTTAATCTTAATAGAGCCTTGCCTCATCCAAAATCCTATCATATAAACCCATGAAATCAAGTTTACTGTCTTATTGATAACGAAGGTTCAGGTTGTTTTTAGTGTCTTTTTTACAATCAATATAAAAAGCACCAGACTAATAAACCCAGATATAGCACAAGTAATAAATACCATCTGATATCCCATAAGCTGTGAAACAAATCCAAGTAGTATAGCTCCTAAACCAATTCCTAAATCAAAAGCAGTAAAGAATGTAGCGTTCGCTACACCTCTTTTCGCTGGTGGGGCTAATCGAATCATCGCTACTTGAAGCGCTGGTTGAGCTGATCCGAATCCAATTCCGTACAAAATAGCTGTAATAACCACTCCAGCAATTCCTTTAGTCATTGTTAGGACGAATAGTGCGACTATCAATATGAAAAGAGCAGGTACAATAATGACCCCTTCCCCATACTTATCGGATATCTTCCCTGTAAGTGGTCTAATTACTGTAAGTGTGACTGCATACACTAAGAAAAAAGTACCCGTGTTAACTTCAATATTTGCCGCAAACAGTGGTAAAAAAGTTGTAATACCACCAAAAGTAAATGATAAGAAAAATGTAACGATAGCGATAGGTAAAACTGTTTTTTCATAAAATGATATTGGTTTTTTTGATGTGTTTTGAACTGTTGGAATTTTTGCACCAAATCCAAGTATGAATGCAATCAAAGCTAATGCTGTGCATAGAAGAAATAGGTAATGAAATGAATAAGATTTTGTTACCCAAAGACCAATGATTGGTCCTAACGCCATTCCTAATGTCATTGCTAGTCCATACCATCCCATTCCTTCTCCACGACGAGATTGTGGAATAACATCAGTCACAGCCGTTCCTATCGAAGTTGTAGCAACTGCCCAGCTGACTCCATGAAGGATACGTAATATTACTAAAAATATAATGCCTGTTACCCAATCATAAAAATACATGGTTATAGCAAAAAATAGTAATCCGCTTATTATAAATGCACGTCGACCAAACCGATCCATTAATCCTCCAATAATAGGACGAAAAATTACTGCCGATATTGTAAACACTCCAATTATAAATCCAACTTGAGATTCACTTCCACCTAGTTGTTTGATAAACATAGGCAATGTTGGCATTAGTAAATAAAATCCACTAAATAGTAATAAAGCTGTAAGGGTCAGCATGATATAGTTTTTTGTCCATAAACGTTCCATTGTAATGTAATCCTTCTTTCTATCGACTTTACGTACTCCCCAAAAATATTGAAATAGGCGAATAAAAAAGCAGCACCACCGCTATAAAAGTGTTGGTACTGCCATATATAGACTGATACACGCTTGGTTAATTAGAACGTCCTTGATACTTTAACAGCTTTTTCAAGCCCTGCGACAATAATCTCTTCTGCCTTATCAGGGAATTGGCTGTGTCCTTCAATGATAATAGTCTCTATATTTTTCACACCAAAGAAGTTCATCATACTTGTTACATATTTAACAGCCATCTCTAAATCAACTTTTGGTCCCTCAGAATACACACCACCACTTGCGTTTAATAACACTATTTTTTTATTCCCAATAAGCCCTACTGGACCTTCTGGCGTATATTTAAATGTTTTGCCTGCGCGGTTTAAGTAATCAATATATGTGTGTAGTACAGCTGGGATGGTTAAATTCCATAAAGGGAACCCAATTACGACTTTATCAGCTGCAAGGAATGGATCTAAATACTTATCAGCAACAGCTACTGCTTTTGCTTCTTCTACTGTTAAATCTAATCCTCTACTAGACTTAAATGTTCCGTTAATCATATCTGCACCTACGTAAGGCAATTCCTCATTGTATAAATCCAGCTCTACTACAGTGTCATTTGGATGTGATTCTTTATAGCTCGCTAAAAAAGCCTCAAATAATCTAACACTTACCGACTGATCTGCTGGTCGATTGTTTGCTTTTACAAATAAAACTGTTGTCATTCCTTGTTCCTCCTGATGTGCACTCTTATGTTGTTTATAATATTTTTTTGAAGCTATACTCCATTTCTCCAGCCATAGCTTCAGGAGTATCACCAGTTACTCTGTAATCATGTGTATAAATTTGTTCGAACGTTCCAAAGTTCACTTGTTTATAAAATTCAAAACAAGGAAATCCATCATGTGCTCCTTGCATATTGACAGTACCATCCTTTTGAATATGAACTATTAAAAGATAGTCAACTGGAGGTGCAAATGCATTTAATGGATTGCTAGCACTTGCACTCATTTGAAACCTAACGTCTTCAGAGCCCCACACAATATCAGTGCACAAAATACCTTCTGTAGTAGCTTTTCCTGTTTTTTTATTAACAGAACCATCTGGAGTAGTGACTCTTTCTGTTGTAATACCAGTATTTGCATATGTGAAAATATCTTTTTTGTAAAAATCTACAACTACTTCTTGTTCCACTCTGGAGCGCATAGCGTTGACAGCATAGGGTGTAAATTCACGTGAGTCACCTTCAAAATGGATTACGTTTCCTGTTGCTTCATCCTTCCTAGGATCAGTCCACGGTGTTGGAATAAATACACTTGCTCTAACTTTAACAATATTAGTCATGAGAACCCTCCATAATTTATTAATTTTGTTTCAGTGATTCCTATTTCTTTCACAACAAAAATTATAGTCAACTTGATTGACCACTTTTCGCATAGTACAATGTATTTCGTACAAAGTCAACTAAGTTGACTTTATTTAAGGAGGTTTTATGTATGACTCAGGAAGTCTTTAGTGAATTGGATCTGACAACACTTTTATCATTATCCTTTAGTACATCAATTAATGAACTACATGATAGATTGCGTGAATTAGGATTTGCAGATATTAGACCTGTACATGGTTTTATGTTTAAGTGTATTGCTCCAAACGGAGCAACAGGTATAGAATTAGCCGAATATTTAGGAATTACGAAGCAAGCTGTAAGTAAAATGGTAGATTATCTTGAGAAAAGTGGTTATGTAATTCGCGAAAATCATCCCACTGACAAGAGAGGAAAAATCATTGTTTTGACTGAGCGAGGTTGGTTAGCAGTGAAAGCAAAAGAGGAAATACTAACTGAGATTGAGCAACGTTGGATTGAAATCATAGGTACTGAACGACTGCAAATGCTCAAAGATGATTTAACAACACTTGTATATAAAGCAAATGAAGATAAATCTACTATGAGATCAAGACCTGTCTGGTAAGTGTATGGTGAAGATTTAGTCTATGCTGCGATTCATCAAACCAAAAAGGGTAGAAGACTTAAAGATCTGTCTTCTACCCTTTTTGAAAGCTGATTATCTGCAGCGTACATTTAGTATTTGATTCTGGGAAATTACTACTCTAAATACCCTTTGACTAAGCCCAGTGGCAATGGCTTGGGCTGCTCGCAGCTGGTTACCAGTTGAGCATATTGCTTAGAGTCGGAACTTGTATGGAATGCATGCATGATCTCAAGTACGTGATTGGCGAGTTCTCCGTTTGCACGAGGAGTCTCCCCCGTGTCGATGCAGTGTGCCATATCTGCTACTCCTATGCCTCTACTATTATCTGCATAATTGTAGATAAGTGGGATCTCTTGGAATTCCGAGCTGTGTGCCGGGCGTAAAAGGATCGGCCCTCCAAAGTTGTTAGGGTCCGGTACGATCAAGGTTCCTTGCGATCCGTAGATTTCGATCCTCGGTAAAGTACTGTGCCAAACATCAAAGCTGGTAATCATGGTTGCCACAGCGCCACTGTCAAACTCAATCGTTCCAGCAACATGTGTGGGCACCTCTACATCAATGACTTTGCCAAACTTTTTGTCGCTCGTGATCGTTCTATGAGCAAAGGAGGTTTTAGTGATGCCGCATACTGTTTTAGCTGGGCCTAGCAAAGATACTAACGCAGTTAGATAGTAGGGTCCCATGTCAAACATGGGTCCTCCACCGGCTTTATAATAAAATTCTGGATCAGGATGCCAGCTTTCATGTCCATGACAAAGCATAAAGGCAGTTGCTGCCACCGGCTCCCCGATATAACCATCCGCAATCAGCTTACTGCAGGTTTGCAGGCCGCCTCCAAGGAAAGTATCTGGTGCGCAGCCAAGGAACAGGTTCTTTTCCTTCGCCAGACGAACTAGCTCAGTGCCATTTTCAAGGGAAAGGGATAAGGGCTTCTCCACATACACATGCTTGCCAGCTAGCAAGGCTTGCTTGCACACGTCAAAATGAAAATTAGGCGTTGTTAGATTAACGACTATTTCAATCTCTTCCGAAGCAACTAATTGTTCTGTCGTCCATACATGAGGAACGCCATATTTCTCCGCCGCTTGCTCTGCACGACCTTTATCCAAGTCGGAACAAGCATAAACCTCAGTATTAACGAAAGTCCCGTTCAAATTTTCAAAATAAATGCTGCTGATGTTTCCGCAGCCGACTATACCTACCTTCACTTTGCGCAAGATCATTCCCACCTTATCTCAGTTTTAGTTAGCCGCCCACAAAAAGCCTTTTCGCATCAGTTCCTTGGCTTCCGGTATATCGAAAACGTCTGCATGATGGCCAAGTGAATTATAGAAAACCTTCCCTTTTCCCCATTTCTTCGTATATACAACGGGCATCGTGATGACACCATTTGCTGAATGCTCACCCTCACTCATTACAAACGTAGTTGTTGCCAAGACATCCACTGCAGGATCTACATGTAAATAATATTGTTCCGATTTCACCTTGAAGTCTTGGATGCCCTCCACAATGGGACTGGAGCCAGAATGTATGATATTAACTTCATACTCTACCCCATCGTTAAATGGATGTGCTACCCATTGTGATCCGGTCAAAAATTGCCACTCTGTATTGTTACGGAAAGAGTCGCACATCCCTCCATGACAACCGGCAATTCCTACTCCAGAAGCTACTGCCTTCAGAACTGAGGATACCTGATCATTACTGATTTCTCCCATGGTCCATACCGGTACAATAAGGCTTAAATCCGTAAGCTTCTCTGCACTGTTGAAGCTCTCCAGCGTATCAGACACTTCAACTTCAAAGCCTTCAGCCTCTAGAATGCCAGCAAAAATTGCGGCTACTTCATTTGGTTCATGCCCATCCCATCCACCTTTTACAATCAATGCTTTCTTCGTCATCCTGCAATCTCCTTTTCCTTTATATATGTAATCAACCTTTCGTCCATCTGATGAAATTGTAATCCAGATCAGAGAGGTGTGCTCGCCATTTCACTTGTAGGAATGGTCATTTTTTGCTAAGTTTTAGAGATGAACTTAAAATTCAAACCACATGAACAGGAGATCTCATGAAAGCCTTCCACGAAAATAGAACTTACCATTCGACTTTCCCCTTCACTGTCATAATGTCTAATGATATTGATTTTTTAGCCCACTGGCATAACGATCTTGAGATAGTCTATGTATTTGAAGGTTCAATTCGGATGGGAATCAACTCCGAAACGAGGATCTTGAAAGCGGGAGATATGGCTATATGCAGCAGCGGAGACATCCACTACTATGACAGTAAAGACAGCAGCTCCAAGATAATGATGGTGATATTCAATCCTTCATTAATCGGTTTTCCTGGTGGATGGCCTTTGAATGTGAGGCTGACTTCCCCATTTATGGAGAAACGAATAGCAACACGAGAAGAAGAAGTCCGTATCAACAACCGTCTTTCTCTGATCCTGCAGGAACTTATGGACGAATATAATCAGAAGCTGGAATATCATGAACAGGTAATCATTGGCCTTTTGCACGAGTGGAGCGGACTCATTTTACGGCATGTTCCCTTGGATAAGATTAATCCACAGAAAGATAAAAGGCGCATCACTAACATGAAGATTATGCAAGGGGTTCTTGAATACCTCGACGTCAACTACATGCATCCCATCACACTTGCTGACGCCGCAAGGCAAGCCAATATGAGCCTCTTTTATTTCTCCCGCTTCTTCAAGAGTCTTTCGGGTATGAGCTATATTGCATACCTTAGCAACATCCGAGTCAACCAAGCAGAACAGCTGCTGCTGACCACAGACAAATCCATTTTAGATATCGCACTGGAATGCGGTTTCACTAATATCCGTACCTTTAACAGAGTATTTAAACAGATTAAACAACGGACTCCAAGTGAATTACGTTAAAAGATACATGGTCCGTTATCTTATTTAGCAAACAAAAAACCGATGATCTTTTGGTTTAGATCATCGGCTTTATTTTAATATTCGGATGCACAAAGACGGCGAAAAGGTCTACGTTTAAGTGACAACTTACCCAGTCCTCATTACTGAGCTCCAACTATTGGATGAGGAACATACAACTCTTCAAGGAATGAAATTTCTTCAGGTGATAATTTCACCGATAGAGCATCTACTGAATCTTCGAGCTGAGCAATTTTCGTCGCGCCCACAATTGGAGCAGCTACAGAAGCTTTTTGCAACAGCCATGCAAGTGCGATATGAGTACGTGGTATGCCTCGTTTCTCTGCTAACGACGCTACTCGCTCAACAATTAATCGATCTACATCAGCGGTTGAATCATACTTTGATTTTTGAATGAGATCGGTTTCGGATCTGCGTGTTGTTTCCGACCAATCGCGAATCAATCTTCCTGATGCCAGAGGACTATAAGGAGTTACCGCAATTTTTTGATCCTGACAAAGCGGCATCATTTCCCTTTCCTCTTCTCGGTAGATGAGATTAAGGTGATTTTGCATGGATACAAAGCGAGTCCAGCTATTTTTCTCGGCCACATGTAATGCTTTTTGGAATTGCCAAGCATACATAGCAGACGCACCGATATATCTAGCCTTTCCAGACTTCACCACATCATGCAAGGCCTCCATGGTTTCTTCAATGGGTGTGTTATAATCCCAGCGGTGAATGATATAGAGATCCACATAATCGGTCCCAAGTCTCTTCAAACTGTTATCTATTTCGCTCATAATAGCTTTTCGAGAAAGCCCACCACCATTAGGACCTGGACGCATCTGGCCCCAGACCTTCGTGGCAAGTACAATTTCATCCCGATTCGCATAGTCCTTAAGCGCACGTCCGATAATCTCTTCACTGGAACCACTTGCGTAAATATTAGCTGTATCAAAAAAATTGATGCCAAGCTCAAGCGCTCTTTTAATGATAGGACGACTGTTCTCCTCATCGAGCACCCATTGGTGCCCTCCAGGCAGCACTTTTCCAAAGCTCATACAACCAAGGCAAATCCGAGAGACGTCCATTCCCGTATTTCCAAATTTGATATATTCCATAAAGCAAGCCTCCATTTCTATGTTTAGATGAGTTTTAGTTCTTACAGAGCTTCAAACCATTCATCCTCGACAGCTTCAAACCATTCTGTTTCGCCTGGAGTCATAGCCAAATGAACGAACCAACTATCCTTTGTCGCGCCATGCCAATGTCTCACATTAGCTGGAATGTTGACCACTTCACCTATTTCGAGCAATTGAGCAGGTTTTCCTTCTTCCTGATACCAGCCATTTCCACCAGTGACTAACAGAACTTGTCCAACCTGATGAGCATGCCAGTTATTGCGTGCGCCTGGAGCAAAGGTTACATTACCAATTGCGGTATTAAGCGGCTTCGGATCTGTAAACACCATTTGCAAATAAGCGTCACCCGTAAAGTTTGCTTTAACCTTTTCCCCTAAAGGAAAAATAGTGCTGCTACTAAGTTGTTCATTTTTCATCGTTGATTCCTACTTTCTGCCTATAGTTAATGTTTATTAGAGCCCTGCGATCCTCTTACTCTCCCGCTGGAAAATCAGTAGAAGCTGCCAGTTCAGTCTGCTTCTCATAGTCGGCAACACGAGCTTTGAGGGTCGAAATCGTGCTTGCCAGTGCATGAGATCCAAGTATCATTCGTATCGGTGCCGGTTCTAATTCAACACTTTCTATGATTCGGGCAGCCATCCGCACAGGATCTCCAGGAGCTAAACTCTTAGAAGCGTCCAGCATGTTCAAAAAGTTATGTGCTGGGTTGCCTTCGTATTCTGTCATGAGTTTCGTTACCTGTGCGCTCCCATAACGGAACTCGGTACGGGCTCCTCCCGGCTCCACCAATGTAATACCGATGTTAAAAGCTTCAACCTCCTGAGCAACGGACTCACAAAAGCCCTCTATCCCAAACTTGATCGCATGGTACATCGAATTTCCTGGTAAGGCGACCTGCCCGCCATAGGAGGAGATCTGAATAATACGTCCACCACCCTGAGTGCGTAAATGCGGGAGAGCTGAACGAATAAGCTGGATGGACCCCGTTAGATTCGTGGCAATGATATGATTAACCTCGTCGTCAGAGAGTTCTTCTGCAGCCCCGAAAAGTCCATAACCAGCATTGCTTATGATAACGTCGATTCGTCCAAACTTTTCAAAAGATCTATCGACAAGATTTCGAATGGCAGGAAAATCGGTCACATCTAGAATCTCGCAACTGAAGGTTTCGGGATACTTCTCAATGAGGTCAGCGACCTTGCTTTTTTTACGAACAGTACCGATAACCTTATTGCCCTTTTCAAGAAGCTGACTCGTCATCTCATAACCAAAACCACTGCTCACACCGGTGATAAGCCATGTGCGATTGTTCATAATCATTTCCTCCTAAACTTCTTATTCCGATTTTGCTGCTGGAATACTTAGCACGTGAGTAGTTGTGACGAATATTTAATGCGCATAATTACAATAATGATCACATGTCTATTATTATAATCAGATTAAATTTGGTGCCAATTGTTAATTTGATGCGATTTGTACATTAATAAACAAAACCATCGAAGTTGTTTATTTCCTACTGCGTATTCGCGATTCTTTTATATGAATTTATAAACAGAGGTCCCATTGATGAGCTCGTTATAGTATGTTATATAATGAATTCTTACTCTTTTGTTGATGAATAAAAAAAGTTCGGTGAGCAAATTGTCCAAAGTCGATCGAAGAATCCTAAAAACACAGGAAGCCCTGAAGACAGCAGTCATTGAACTAATGACTGTGAAAAATTTTGATGATATAACCCTTCAGGAACTCTCTGATAAAGCAAACGTGAGCCGTGGTACTATTTACCTTCACTATATGGATAAATATGATCTTCTTGATAAGCTTATCGAGAAGCATATCAATGAACTTCGTGAAAGATGTGAAGCAGCCTCTGATTTGGATTTTGTAACGGGGTCCGTGATTTGGACGGAATACTTTGAGAGTAACTATGCCTTTTTTTCCATGATGTTAGCTAGCAAAGGAGCCCCTTTCTTCCGGAGTCGTTTTCTGGAATTTCTTATAGAAGAGTTCAAAGACGAAGTGGATATCACAAAGGGTAAAAACGAAGGATTAAATAAGGATCTAGTCGTACAATTTTTAGCTTCTTCGTATGTAGGTGTAGTTGAATGGTGGTTTACGAACGAAAGACCAGTAACCTATCAAGTATTAGCAGAACAGCTGGGAGCCTTATTGGAACGAAATTGTACAAATAACCCCTCATCCTAAAGGATGAAGGGTGACTTGGAAAATAGTAACTAGTTTGCGAAATGTTAGCCTATTTCGATCTTTCTTAGAAACCATATTTAGCTTCTTCAGCCTCTCGAATTTTGGCATAGGTCTCAGAGAGTACATAGGTATCTTCCACTAAGCGGTCTATACGGAATAGCACATCATCATTTACTATTTCTTTTCGATAAAAATCCTTCTCTTCTATAAATACATACGTTTGAACAATTTGCGCTTTCATATAGGCCAATATCGGTTTCAATTGCTGCTCAGCTACCAGATAGTGACGTGCAGAACCTGCCGTGACGAGCATACTTACAACCTTGTGTTGAAATGCTTTTTCGGGTGCTAAATCGAATATATTCTTTAGTGTTGCTGGGATGGAAGCTTGAAATATAGGCGTTCCGATTACGATAACATCTGCTTCCATGATCGTTTGAATTACGTACTTGGTGTCCCCTTCGTATTCCAGATAATTGCGACCATCACTGAATTGAACATCATACTCCGCCAGATCTAGAAGCGTAACTTCTGCATCTTTGTATTTTTCATGAAACGAATTTATTGTGTAATTCATAGCGATTCTGGTTTTCGAACCTATCTTTGACCCTGATAATGCTACGATTTTCATAATCCTGACCTCCTGGAGTTTATTTTTTTGCCGTATATTTTTTAATAGCTGGTAGAATTTCAGAACCAATTAAATCTATGTTTTTCATTAAATTTTCAAAAGGTACGCCACCAAAATCCATTTGTGCGATATATCGTTGATGGCCGAAGAGTTCATGTTGATATAGAATTTTTTCAATGATTTCCTGTGGGCTGCCAATATTCATAACATCGCGCGGATCGGCTCCTTGAGCAAACGCCTGTTTAGGAAAACCACGTCCATTGGTTAATTTCATTCCTTCGTTTATATATGGATAATAGGCTCTTTGTGCCTTCTGTGTTGTTTCATCCGCGTAAAAGAATCCAGCAGTCGCTACAGGCAGCTTCGACGGATCGAATCCGTTCTGGCTTGCAGCTTCACGATAAGCATCAATGGATCTTTTAAACAAGACTGCGGGACCCCCTAAATGGGCCAAAAACATAGGAACACCTGCAATGCCTGCTTTGATCGCACTGGCAGAAGTTCCCCCTACAGCTCTCCATATCGGTAAGTTTCCCTCAGGACGGGGGAGGATTCTTGCATTTTTGAGAGGGTTACGAAATTCTCCCTTCCAATTCATAACTTCGTTTTCATTTATCTTTAATAACAAGTCGAATTTTTCTTCAAATAATTCCTCATAATCATTAAGATCATAGCCCAATAGTTCATATAACCCCACTCTAGAGGCACGGCCAGCTATTATTTCAGCTCGACCATTTGAGATCAAATCAATTGTAGCGAAATCTTCGTACACCCTAACCGGATCAGAGGTGCTTATAATCGTAGATGAGCTACCTATTTTCATTTTCTTAGTAGCCTGTGCAATAGCTGACAGCACAACGGTATGCGCCTGAGTAGCAAAATACTCTTGATGACTCTCTCCTACACTAAAAAAATCAATGCCTGCTTGCTCCGCTAATTGAGCCAAGTCAATAATTTCACGTATGCGTTGTTTGGCAGATATTCGGCTCCCAGTTTCAGGGTTCGCTAGATGATCACCTAATGTATAAAGTCCAAACTCTAAGCCGTTGTCTGCATTGATCCGATATTGTTCCATGATTATCCTCTTTTCTTTAAGAAGTAAGAATTCATTTATGATTTGTCGATTAAATATAATTAAGTAAGTCACTATAATAAGTATAGTTAAGTGCTTGCATAATGTCAAACTAATGATCCTGTTAAGAAAAAACTACTCGATTTAAACCTTGTGCTAAGAATCCCCTATAATAATCTCCACATGGTATATTTAGGTTATTGATTTGATTATTAAAGTGATAAACAAAAAAAGGAGAATTGTATTCATGCACAACCGCCGCTTCATGAACGTATTACTTATTCTTTTCTTATCGGCTTCCAATTCGACTCCGATCTTTGCATCGGCTTCGGTTGTACCGAAGTTATCCGATTCTATCAAACGTTCTGTAATCCAACCCTCCGTCACAATTAATGGCATAAACTTTTCCTTTCAAGATGAGTTGCCTACGTTAATAGAGGGAAAAACGTTCGTTCCAACCCAACTTTTTGAGCATCCCGACATACAAGCCGATATTTCGAAGTTTATAGATAACCCTTATCCGCATGTTTTTATTTCACATTTTAACGGAGCACTTTCTATTTATCCGGATAAAAGTGATTATATGTTTAGTGATTACAACGAAGATATAGAGGATTCTGACGTTTGGATTGATTGGAAAAGTCCTACACCTTATCTCTCCGGCAGTGACATTATGGTTCCATTGCGCGCTATTGCCGAACGAATCGGGATTTCCGTTGATTGGGATGTAGCAACTAGAACAGCGATCATTACCACGGATGATGATTTTCGTGCTGAACTCGAATCTCCTGAGGAGTGGGAAGATTGGCTAGGAATGAAACCTATCGAGATGGATGATCCCTCAGGAGAGGCAATAACAGAGCAGGAGTTAACTGAATTTGCTATTTTGAGCGGACTCCCAGTTCTGGACTCTCGGATTATTGATAAATATACAGCTGTACTCTTACATATCGAAGAGGAAGATGGCGTAGAATCTCTTACGTTGAAATACGTCGATCGTTTAAAAAACGGTAGTTTGGACTGGAGTATGGATTTAGGCATGGGGGATGATGGAGACGACGTCCAAGTGAAGAGGAGCGGACAACTCGTTAGTGTCGGTATGTTCGATCAAGGTCTTAAGAAGCAATTCAGTCATTTCGAAGTAAGTTACAAAGTTCATGATAAGAAAGTAACTCACACCTATGATATCGCGGGTAAACAAGGCATGTTTTTTGACATTTCTGAGGAAGTGACAAGCGGGGAGATAACTTTCTTTGGGAAAAACGGTTACACATTCGAAACGTATTTCTGGTAAGTTGACAAGCTTAAACAAATGTAAAAGGTACCCTAGTTGGGTACCTTTTACGTTTCTTTACCGCCGGCCGAGCCATTATGCTGTATTGCGAGTCTAACCAGTATACTCGCACCATGACCTAGCATCGCTTCATCGATATTAAACTGTGGCTGATGGATAGCATGGAGAATTCCCTTCTCCTTATTGCCGCAACCGATAAAGGCGAAGGCACCAGGAACTTTATCAAGATACCAACCAAAATCCTCACCAGCCAGACTTGGCTGCTCCAAAAGTATTACCTGATCCTCTCCTAGAACAGCACGGGCTGCATGAAGCACCTGCTGCACCGCTTCCGCATTGTTCACTACTGCAATTCCTTCACGCAGCTCCAGCTTGTATTTCCCTCCGTAAGACTCAGCTATAGCTGAAGCATGGCGCTGTAAACCATTTGTAATTGCAGCTACCGTCGTCTTGGTAAACGCTCTGAACGTTCCTGTCAGTTCACTGTGTTCAGCGATCACATTAACAGCAGTACCAGCCTGCAACGTTCCGAAGGCCAACACCGCCGCCTCCTGCGGATCGATTCGATTAGCCATCATTCCGTTAATCTCTCCTATATATCGTGCCGCCATCTGGATCGCATCTACAGCTCTGTGCGGAGCACTATGATGACCGGATGTCCCCTGAAATTCCACCTTAAAATGGCTTGACGCTGCCATGGCATCATGAGGGTGAATACCAAGCGTTCCGACCGGAAGCTCTGGCATGACATGTAGCGCGTAGGCATAGTCGACACCTTCCAGCACGTTATCCTCAATGAGATCGCGGCCGCCTGAGAGTAATCTTCCATCAAGCGGACTCTTGACCGCGCCTTCCTCAGCTGGCTGGAAGACGAAAATGATCGTACCCATCAATCGTTCCCGGAAGGCTGCCAAGGTTCGGGCAGCCCCCAACAGCATAGCGGTATGGGCATCATGGCCACAGGCGTGCATGATGCCGTCATTGACTGACTTGTAAGGCAACTCATTGCACTCTTGTATCGGCAGGGCATCCATATCTGCCCTAAGAAGAAGAGTGGGCCCACTATTGCCATTGTCTGCTAAGCCTTGCAGGAGGCCGACCACCCCCATTCCGAAATGTTTACCGACATTTCTACGTACTGTGATCCCCCACTCCTCTAACAAATCTGCTACTTTATTAGAAGTGCGAACGACATCATACAGTAGCTCCGGATGGGCATGCAAATCACGACGGTATTCAATCATTTCATCCTGCAGCTGGCCGGCGTAATGCATCATCTCCGCAATATTCGAGTTTTGGTGGATTGCGAATACTGGATCAACCGTCAAATTTGCCCTGCTGGCTGAGAAGCTTTGGAATAGCGGTTCTCCGGCAACGGAATGCCGAGGTTTCCACGCAGCGTGTCACTTTCGTATTCAGTGCGGAACAAACCCCGCTCCTGCAGAATCGGCACTACCCGATCGATGAATTCCTCCAGTCCGTTAGGGACGGCAGCCGCGATCATAAATCCATCTGCCCCATGACTCTCAAACCAAGTTTGAATCTGATCAGCGACTTGCTCCGGTGTGCCAATGAAGCTGCTGCGCGGAGTAGCCGATTGCAAGGCGACCTGTCGAAGCGTCAAGCCTTTCTCCTTCGCATCCTTTTTGATTTTATCTGTGCCGCTCTGAAAGCTATTGCGCCCTAACTCGCCAAGCTCAGGGAACGGTTCATCCAGCGGATATTGCGAGAAATCATGGTGTTCGAAGAATCTACCTAAGTAGTTCAGAGCATTCTCAATCGTTACAAGGCCAGCAACCTCCTGATATTTGCGCTCTGCCTCCTCCGGCGTGTCACCAATGATTGGAGCAATTCCAGGAAAGATCAGCACCTCATCCGGATTCCGGTCAAACGATGCTACCCGTGTCTTAACATCGCTGTAGAATGCCTGGGCATCTTCTAGCGTTTCGTGGCCAGTGAAGATAGCATCCGCTTCCTTGGAGGCGTAATTCTTACCGACTTCCGAGGAGCCTGCTTGAAACACGACTGGCTGCCCCTGCTTCGAACGAGCAATATTCAGCGGTCCCTTCACGGAGAAGAACTCTCCTTGATGGTCCAGGGTATGCATTTTTTGCGGATCAAAGAATACACCTGATTCCTTGTCTCGGACAAACGCATCATCCTCCCAAGAGTCCCATAATCCGCGCGTGACCTGCAAATATTCGGTGGCAATGCGGTAGCGCTTGCCATGGTCAGGATGCTCTTTTTTGCTGTAATTTGACGCAGAACCTTCCAGAGGTGAAGTCACCACATTCCAGCCGGCCCGGCCGCCGCTGATTACATCCAGTGAGCCGAATTGACGTGCTACGGTAAATGGTTCACTATACGAGGTAGACAAGGTACCAACTAAACCGATGTTAGTGCTGACGGCTGCGAGTGCGCTAAGAATGGTCAGCGGCTCAAACCGGTTAAGGAAATGAGGAATGGACTTTTCATTAATGTACAGACCGTCTGCGATGAAGATCAGATCCAACTTGCCTTCTTCTGCCTTCTGTACCCACTCTTTGTATAATTCAAAGTTTACACTGGCGTCTGGTTTGGCATCTGGATGGCGCCACATCGACGTGCTGCCTCCTACCCCATGCAGCAGTGCACCCAGCTTCAGTTGTCTTGGTTTGGTCATGTTCATTCCTCCTAAAAGTTTTGTGAGCATACGCTTCCTAGATTTCATTTCATGCAAAACTGACTTCGGAAGCAATCATTGTACAAACGATGCATTAGCTGCGCCCTGTTTGATTCGCTCGATCTGGCCAAGATGTCTCTCCACATGTCCAGTGAAGCCGTGCACGATATCGGAAATTTTCACAGCCTCCCCCTTGAAATTAATTCCGCTTTTCTCCCAATCTTCTTCGCTAAGCCGTTCAAACAAAAGGCTGTTATAGTAAAGCAGGCTGCGGAACAGCTCCAGATTGTCGGAAGCATTGCCGCTGTTGGCGTACTGACCGCTGACCCAAGCATCCTGATTGAAGACTGGAAGCTGTGCAGTCGTAGCAGCGAGAATATCACGAATGCGGAACGAAACTACGATGATGTGATCAGCCAGATGAGTCAGTACCTCAGTCACACTCCAACTGGCGGGTTCTGCCTTCCATTTCAGTTGTTCCTCCGTTAACCCGGCGGTCGACTTTACTAATTGATGATACGTCTTTAGATAATCACTGATTTGAACTCTGCTCATTAAATCCCCTCCAATATATGACTTGTTCGCGAATGATCCGGTGGTGCGAAACGAGATAACGAAAAAGGCTGGATGTTATGTGATGTAACTCCGAAGATCGCTAAGTCAGCCAGTATTTCACCCACAACACTAGAAAATTTAAAACCATGCCCCGAAAATCCTCCAGCTATCAGCACGTTGGAATGGAGCGGATGGCAGTCTATAATGAAATCTTCATCAGGCGTATGCTCATATTTACATGCAGAACCTTTTAGCAATCGACCAGCAGCACCGGGCATGTAAGACTCCAGTACCTTGCGGAGGTCACCCTCATCGCTGGCTTCACTGCCGAACGGGGCAAGCTGTGTACCCGGCTTCCATTCCAGCCCTGTATCATGCCGGCCGATCTTCAGGCCAGCTCCATCAATGCTGGGAAATCCGTAATAGCCACCTTCCTCTGCTCCTAACGTAAAGCCAGGGAAATTACCAGCAGCAAAAGCAGGGGAGCTCTCAAACCAGCCCACAACTTTGCGGATTGCTTTAATCGGCAAATGTACAAAAGGTGCCAATTTGCCAAACCAAGCTCCGGCACTAAGAATAACTGCCGCTCCGTGATAATCGCCATTTGTCGTATGAACCGTAACGCTGCCTTCGCGAGCGGTGACATTCACTACTGGAGTGTTCGTCAACAGTTCCGCACCATGTCCAAGGGCAAGCTGACGGTAGGCGGAAATACAGCGTTCGCTGTACAAATATCCGGCATCTGGTTCATACATTG
This sequence comes from Paenibacillus sp. B2(2019), assembly GCF_008370385.1. Classification (NCBI taxonomy): domain Bacteria; kingdom Bacillati; phylum Bacillota; class Bacilli; order Caryophanales; family Paenibacillaceae; genus Paenibacillus; species Paenibacillus sp. B2(2019). The sequence goes on along the minus strand of NZ_VTZR01000015.1, from coordinate 73,479 downwards.
CCGCGAATGATTCCGGTATGTTCAATGCCGGCCAGCGCCGCCGGATCTCTTCGGCATCCAGATGATGGACCTGCACATTCCGTTTCTTCGCTTCTTCGAGACGACCGTTGAAGGAATACACTGCGCTATCCGCGAGATTCAAGACGCCTGAGCGGACAAGGAGTTCTGTTCCGCTCAACTGTTCCGCTTCTTTCCATAGTGTATCTGCCCGCAAAGCTAAATCAATGTAGGCGGGATCACCGCTGTAAGCATGCCGGATCAGCCGGGATTCCCCGTGATGGCTGCCCTGTGTATGTGGAGGATCGAAGGCATCCACTAGTAGCGTCTTCACTCCGCGCCTCGCAAGATTGTAACCAGCGCTCATGCCCATCGAGCCTGCGCCTACGATAATTACATCGTAACTCTTATGTTCAGCTATAATTCTGCACCTCCACCGGAATTGTAGTACTCAAGGGAACGTACAGCCGTATCCGCAAGGAAACGTGCTGCCACAGGGAGTGCCTGTTCATCCAGATTGAAGGCTGGATGATGCCATTCTTGGCTTCCTTCAGTACCTATAAAGACGAACAATCCTGGTACCACGCGCTGATAGAAGGCAAAATCCTCTCCGGCCAGTGAAAGCTCAGGTTTGACCGCTCGGTAGCCAAGAGCTTCAGCCGAGTCTACCCCTAACGCCGCTAAGGCGGCGTCGTTGATAACCGGAGGGGGCCCTTCGATCCAGCGGACAGTGGCTTTTGCTCCAAGAGCAGCTGCCACACCAGTCGCCACTTCCCGAAAGCGGTCAAGTACTTTGCTGCGCACCGTTTCATCAAAGGTACGGATTGTACCCTCAAGCACGGCTTTTTCGGGGATGATATTCCATGAATTTCCGCTGTGAATCTGCGTCACACTGACCACCGCACTTTGTAGGGGACTGACATTGCGACTTACAATGGATTGAAATGCAGTCACGATATGCGAAGCAGCTACAATCGGGTCTATCCCAGCTTCTGGAACGGCAGCATGAGAACTGCCACCCTGTACTTCAATCACAAACCCGTCAGCCGCTGCCATTAAAGGGCCCGCCGTAATACCGATCGTTCCGACTGGCAGTTCCGGCTTGTTATGCAGCCCGATTACTGCCCGGACTTCTTCTAGCGCCCCGCTAGCAATGATCCGCTGTGCCCCTTGCGCCTTCTCTTCAGCCGGTTGAAACAACAGGCGTACCGTTCCTAGTAACTGACCCTCTCGCTGCTTCAACTGATAGGCGGCACCGATCAAGGCAGCCGTATGGAAATCATGTCCGCAGGCATGCATTTTGCCGGGATACAACGACGCATAAGCTGCTCCAGTTTCCTCCTGGATTGGCAAGGCATCGATATCTGCGCGCAGCGCGATGACCGGACCGGGCTGCTTGCCCCCAATTTCTGCGATCACTCCGGTAGACAGACCGTAATCTACGACCCTGACTCCTGCCCGCTCCAGCAGGGAAATAATATATTTTGTTGTCTCATATTCTTCGTTCGACAGTTCCGGGTGCCGATGCAGATGACGGCGTATCCCGATTAATTCTTCTCCAAGCGCTTCCGCACTCAGCTCTTTAGCTTTACTAGTCATATACAGTCACCCTCCTTTAAACGATTTCCCGTGTGATCCTGATCCGCCTGCTTATGCCTCTGCCGGCACTTCAGCGATTGCTTCGCTCAGTAGCTCAAAGGAGCGGAACCGTTTGTCAAAAGGCTGCACATTCGTAGTTATGATGAACTCCTCAACACCGGATGCCTCTGAAAGTGCCAACAGCTGTTCACGTACAGAGTTCTTTGTTCCTTTGGTAATCTCTGGTTCCAACTCTTCAATCGTGTATGCTTCATTGCTCTGGCGGGCAAACTCCTCCGCCTGTTCCCGGGTTCCAACGGTTAGCTTCTTCCCGCTTGCCAGCTGAATCCGAATCAACTTATGTGCGCCCGCCAGTTCTTTCGCTTCCTCTTCGGTATCAGCCACCACTAGTGCTAAAGCGATAATTGCTTGCGGTTGTCTGCCCTGTGAAGAAACAAAACCACTGCGGTAAGCACGAATAGCATCTAGCGCTACTGTCTTATCGCTATTAATAAATAGGGAGAACACATAAGGTAATCCAAGTTCAGCAGCAATCTCTGCACTGCCTACACTCGCACCAAGCACATACAGCTCGGGCGGAATACCAGGAAGGGGACCTGCCTTCAACCCAGCCAGCGGGTGGTTTTCTTCGAGCCGGTTATGCACATATTTCTCCAGCTCGATGATTTTGTCCGTTAAGCTAGGGGATTCGGTTCTTTCCTGCTGAAGCGCTTGTGTGCTGCGCGGGAGACCGCCGGGAGCACGTCCCACTCCGAGATCCACTCGGCCAGGAGCCAGAGTAGCCAGCACATTGAAGTTCTCCGCCACTTTATATGGGCTGTAATGCTGGAGCATGATGCCTCCAGAGCCAATGCGGATACGCTCTGTTTTGGCCAGCAGATGTGAGATAAGGACTTCTGGAGAAGAACCGGCTACCTGCTCAGAGTCATGATGCTCGGAAACCCAGAATCGATGAAATCCAAGCTCCTCAGAGAGTTGTGCCAGCTTAATGGTATGCTGGAATGCTTCCTCTGGCGTTTCTCCCGGAAAGATCGGACTTTGATCGAGTACGCTGATTGTAATAGCCATTGTTTTTCCTCCTATATGGAATAGTTAAATTCAGGTGTGATTCGCTTCAGGAACTGCTTCGTTCTTTCTTCGCGCGGATGATTAAACAGCTCTGTCGGCGTTCCTTCTTCAACAATGACGCCTCCGTCCATAAAAACCACATGATTCGCCACATCACGAGCAAATCCCATTTCATGGGTGACTACAATCATTGTGATGCCTTCCTTGGCAATTTTTCGGATAACAGCCAGAACCTCACCCACTAGCTCAGGGTCCAGAGCCGATGTTGGTTCGTCGAATAAGATAACCTCTGGCTCAAGCGCCAAGGCTCGGGCAATCCCTACACGCTGCTGCTGACCTCCGGACAGCTGACTCGGGTAAGCATCCAGCTTGCTGGCAAGACCAACCTTTTCAAGCAGTGCAATACTCCGCTTTCTCGCTTCGTACTTCGGAAGCTTTTTGACAATTAACAGCCCTTCCATCACGTTCTCCAGCGCGGTTTTATGACGGAACAAATTGTACTGCTGAAATACCATTGCCGTTTTTTGCCTAAGCTGATGAATCTCCTTTTTGCGGGCATGTTTGCAGTTCACTTTAAAATCGCCAATGGCGATCTCTCCGCTGCTTGGCCTCTCCAGATAATTCACGCAGCGTAAGAGAGTCGTTTTGCCGGAGCCACTGGGGCCGAGAATGACGACAACCTCTCCCTTCGTCACCGTTAAATCTATATTGTTTAATACCTGATTCCGACCGAATGACTTCGAAATTTGCGCAAGCTTGATCATGCTACTCCACCTCGATTGTACAGATTAATCCTTTTCTCAATGACCGACGTCACGCGTTCGATCAGAAATGTTAGTGCCCAGAAGATCAGCGCAGCTGCCAGATAAGCCTCAAAAAACTTCCAGTTCGTTGAAGCCACTATCTGTGCCTTAGCATTGATATCCACCACCGAAACCGTAAAAGCAAGGGTAGATCCGTGCAGCATACCGATTACTGAATTCGAAAGATTAGGCAGACTTGCCGCCAGCGCTTGAGGAAAAACAATCCGCTTTAGTGCTTGGGGCGTAGTCATACCGATAGAGTGGGCTGCTTCTAGCTGACCGCGATCCACAGCGAGCAGACCGGAACGGACGACCTCGGACATATAAGCTCCAGCAGTAATCGAGAACGAAATATAAGCAAAACCGATCATCGGAATCGAAACCGACCTAAAGCTCCAGCCGAAATGCGCCGCCAGAGCATCAATCAGCACAGGAAGCCCAAAATATATAAGCAGCAGATGCGTCAGCATCGGTGTCCCGCGGATGAACGTAACATAACCGACGGCCAGCGGATGCAGCAGTGGAACTTTGTATAGCCGGATCAAGGCTACAGCCACTCCAATCACAAAACCAATCAATACAGAGACAACGGTAATATATAAGGTCGTAGGAATTGCACTCAGAATTTGTACCAGAGCAGTCCATATAAACGATGGGTCCAGTTTCATAATCCGGTGCCTCCTTTGCCAGGTCCCAGTTCTGCAATGATGCGTCGGTAGGACCAGCTTTTGTTGATTTTAAACAATTTTTTCTCAGGCGTATTTCGTCTTTCATGCCGTAGCAGATGGTGTTCTGCTACAAGCAGCAGCTTCTCAATCGTAAAGCTGATGACCAGATAGATAAGCGCAAGCGCGATATAGGTTTCAATAAAATGCTGTGTTAAGCTGCCAAGCGTCTGAGCTTTACCTGACATTTCCATCACCCCGAGGGTAAAAGCTAATGATGTATCTTTCAGTAGTGCAATTACTAGATTAGAGAATACAGGAACTGCTATACCTAGCGCTTGGGGCAGCACGATTCGTGTAAAAGCTTGAAACCCCGTCATCCCCGCAGCGTATGCAGCCTCCACCTGCCCCTTATCCACCGCCATCACAGAAGCCCTAATCATTTCGGACATGTATGCACCCGTATGCAGACCGTAGGTTAGAATCACAAAGACAAGTACAGGGGTTCGGGTCATATCCACATGGACCAGCTTCATGATTTCAGGCAGACCATAATAAAACAAGAAGAGCTGGATAAGAATCGGAGTTCCCCGAAAAAAAGAAATATAGATTTCGGAGAGGGTCTTTAACACAGGCACTTTATAAAGTCTTGGCAGAGCTACGAGAAAGCCGACAATAATTCCTGTCAGTAGAGAACAGGCGACAATCAGAAGCGTGGTGCTTAAAGTCCCTAGTAACTTAGGCAAAAACGAAAATACAAAACTGATATCAAACTGTGCGCCCATATATTCCCTCCCTTCCCGTGCTCACTGGCTCAATCATTTAACCGAATCCGCTGTAACATCCGCACCCAGCCATTCCGTGCTCAGCTTACCCAGTGTTCCGTCCGTCTTCAACTCTTTAATCGCACTGTCAATCGCATCTGACAGCTTTTGTGAATCGGCATCTTCCTTACGAAAAACATAGAGAATGTCCGCGGAGGACAGCTCATCGCCCGTAGCTTTTAGCTGACTCTGCGGATCAATGATCGGTAGGACAAAATCTGCAGCCAGCGTAGCGTCCACACGCCCAGTACTAATCTGTGCGACGGTATCATTCGCTGCACCGTTCTGATACACGATATTAATCGCATTGTCATGCTCTTTATTGTAGTTTTCCAGAATTTGCGCTTGTGCGCTTGTCGCACCGACTAATACCTTTTTTCCTTTAAGATCATCCAGTGATTGGATCGAATCATTATCCTTCGCCACTACGATGCGGTTTCTCCAGTGGGCATAGGCTTCTTTGTTAAAAGAATATTTCAACTCCCGCTCTGGATTTTTCTCCATGACATGGGCAACCAGGTCGATTTTTTTAGTTTCCAGACTCAGCAGTAAATTGCTGAAATCCATGGTTTGAAACTCGAATTCATATTCAGGCAGCTGCTTATCGATTTCTTTGAGCAGTTCCACATCGAAGCCTGTAAGCTTGCCGTTCTCATCTATGAAGCAGACCTTCGGAAAAGCAGTACCCGTGCCTACGATGATCTTAGTTACCTTTGTCGAACTATTTGCCGTTGCCGAAGCTTCGGCTGCATTTCCATTCTGACTACTGTTCGTGCTGTTATTTCCGCAACCTGCTATCACCAGTGTCAATAACGATGCAATTACTAATGAAATGGACTTTTTCATTGTTCTATCCCCTTTGAATGATTTGTGATTTATCTATAAGTGTTTTTTTTCATCAGATACATAATGCCGTCACCATTCTGCTGATCCAGTTCCAGAAACCGTTCATACCCCCGGCGTTCATACATTTGAACTAACCATGGGTGCTTCTTCGCCGTTGCCAGCGTGACCGCAGCCGAACCCAATTGTCCAGCAATAATGTGCTCTTCCACCCAATCCAGAAGCTTTCCACCATAACCTCTGTTACTGTAATCCGGATGAGCAGCAAACCATTTAATAAAAGGCAGTGGGCTAATCTTCTTAATCTCTTCTTCTTTTGAAAGTGTTATCGTCGCAACTATAGTTCCATCAACTTCAAGCACATAACACTCATTCGTAGCAATATTGTCTTCAATAAGTGCCAAGTCAGCTGTAGCCGCCGGCCAATGCAGCCCGAGCTCACGAATCAGCTCATACGCACGATATGTAACCTCAAGCAGAATCTCCGCATCTTTCAGTTCTGCCAGTCTGTATGTCTCACTCATCGCAAGCCCTCCATCCTTCCGAAATTAAATTTATAATTCCTATCGAAATAGTCGTCATTATATGCAATTAACTTTATCACTGCATGTGTCCATGCGCTAATAGAGTTTTTTAATACATCTATACAATTAGTCGATCTCCCGTTTTACCAATCCCGAGTTCAAGTAGAGTTTCTATGAATTCAGCGTTCTCCCCATTTAGTGAAATCAGGCTGGTACGTAAGGAGATGCCTTCCGTCTCCGCAATATCCACCCGTACTAACGTCCCAGCTGCTACTTCCTCTTGCACACTAAGTGCCGGAAGGAAACAGATACCTGCTTTTTTCAACACCAGCTTCTTGGCTGTCTCCAGGTTATCCACCTGATATTCAATTTTCGGCGGCTGTTCCATGCTCTCAAATACACGATGCAGTCGCATCCAATCCAAAGACCCGCATTCAAAAAAGACTAACGTCTCCTGGCGAATATCCTCCAGCGATGTACGTTGTGCCTTAGCTAAGCGATGCCCCTTCTCTACATACAGCGAAATGGGGTCTTCGCAGAAAGGAAAGGCTTGAATGGCTGGATTTACGACCTTACGGATAAAAGCCAGATCTAGCTCTTTCGATTTCAGCTTATCAATCAATACTTCCGTAGAAGCTGTCGTCAGCTTAATCGTGATATGCGGATACCTGCGCTTCAAATGAAGCATCAGATGCGGCATTAAATAATTGGATACCGAGACAGTACTGCCGATCCTCAGTTCATTTGGAATAAGCCCCTTGGCCTGAACCTGATATTTACCGTTCTGATAGATCTGGAGAATCTGCTGGGCATAGGGAAGAAATTGCTTACCTTTATCCGTTAGGCTAATCTGCTTACCTAACCGATCAAACACTCTGCAATCCAATTCCCTTTCGAGTGATTGAATCCGTGCCGTAACTGTCGGCTGAGAGATATATAGGACTTCGGCCGCTTTATTGAAGCTTCCATAATGGTTAATGTAGACAAAAGCCTCAATATTTTCAATGTTCATCCCTAATCCCCCTAAACTAATATTAATTTTACTATTCCGATGAAAAAACAATGAAATATAACGATGCTTTCCTATAGATTTTGTTTATATCTTATGCACCCCCCTATTTTTTGTCAACTTAAATTCCGTGTGAAATAATCGGATTTCTACAAAATTTCATTCATAAATGATTAATAATTTAAAATTTGAACCTGCAGAAGCTATAGTGAATCCCTTTGTAATCGACTGTTATGTTTATTTCATATAGAGCTTTTCTATTCATTTATCAAAATAATAAAATACCCCTTATATAACTCGGAATTATCGTTTATAATGACTTCATTCGTATGAACTATACATTAATTGAAAGGGGATCGCGAGATTATGTCACAAAAGATTATTATCCGTGAAGCTGAGAATAATGACCGTGATGCCATCGCTGATGTGATACTGGACGCTTACCACCAATATTCGGAAATCATGCCCGAGCCGTTGTGGCTAGCGTACCGGAAATCACTTCTTGAATCTGTCCATGGCGATGCCCCGATCGTGCGGATCATCGCTGAAATCGACAAGAAAATCATTGGTAGCGCACTCTTGTTTAGCTCCTCGGAAACGGCTTACGGTAAACCAGAACTAGGCATTCACTCCCCTATCCTACGCTTGCTTGCCGTATCCCCATCCGCTCGCGGCCTCGGTGTTGCAACCCATCTAATTCACGAAGCTGCTAGGAGATCTCATGAGTTAGGAGCCACCACTTTAAATCTGCATACTTCAGAAATGATGGCTTCAGCAATCAAGCTCTACTATCGCTTAGGCTTCAAACGGGCGTATGAGACCGATCTTATGAACGGGGAAACCCTGGTACAGGGTTTCCAACTAGACCTACAGAATTCCGTCCGTACTTCAGCAGGATAATTATAAAATTCAAGTACAGACTAACTCGATGAATATAACGCATTCTTAAGCATTGTCTTGAAATAATAAAAAAGAAACCTCGGGAAGCTTCCAATGATCTTATGTGATCATTGCGGCGAACTTCCGAGGCTCATTTAATTTCCTTTTTTATAGGTAATTTCTTTAAAACTCACAGTGATATCGCCTTCAGTATCTGCATCATCCAGGCGATGATCTAAAATTACAGTTGCTTTGGCGGGGATGGACGAAAAGCTAGCCCCCTTCTGCTTCTTCTTTACATCATAGAGATAATAAGAAACATTCTTAACCTTCAGCCCTATAGTATCCTTGTACAAAAGTTCTACGGAATAGGATTTTATCACAGCTACATTAGCGTCCATCCATCCTACAACTTCAACCGCTGCATCTTCTTGGTCGCTTTCAGTCTTAATGGAGCCGATGGGAAGCCCATCCTGATTATAAAAATCAATTTTTTGGGGAGCGATTTTCAAATAATCGATATCGATGTCATGGATTCGGTTTTGGTTGATCTCTGCTGTATCCATCCAGGCAATCGTGCCCGCCGGGTTCCACTTTATTTTCTCAGAAGGTACATATTGCTCTTGTGGTAACGGCACAGTACGTAGCGAAGCTCCTTTATTATCATAAAAGGTTAATTGGCCGCTCTCATCATCATGTACAAATCTCTTAAAGGTTGGTGAAAGAAACAGAGATGGTGCACCGGTCGTCGAGTGAGGGATTACCGGATATTTTAGAAGATACACATCGTCCTTTCCTTTCCTCAGATCAAACAACCATACATTGCCGAGGTAACTTTGCATAAATAATATTTGTTCATCCGCATTCCACTGGAATTTATAGATGTAGTCAGAATCATCAGAAAGCGGCCAAAAGTCTTCCCGAAGTCGTTCAATATCTCCTGTAACAACATTATATGAGGACAAATGATATTTCCCAGCTTCTTTCGTCAGATCCGATTCCAGAAATAATAGATGATCCTCATCCAACTTGATTAGCATATTATAGTTGTTCATAAATGCATTGTTCCAACGGTTATCGGTATCGATCAGCTCATCGCTCCATTTCACCATCACCTCATCCGTAGCAGGATCATGGGCTAGTAAAGCGTTAACTGCATTATGGTCGCCATAGAAAAAATGAATGGTATGATATAAGATTCCTTGTAATTCAACCACTGCCCCACCGTTTAATAGATAGTTATTTTCGGTTATGCCAATTGGTTTAGCCACCAGTTCTCCATTTGAGCTCCGTACTGCATTAAACTCCAGACCCTTAAAGTTTGCTTCCAAGAATATAAGCTTTTTTAACTCGACAGTTGATTCCTTAGTAAGTGTGTAGCCTGTGCTTGTTTCGTTCACATTCATTAACATGCCTTGCTCACTTGTTTCGTTAATCCATAGATGAAAGGCATATTTATTATTATTTGAAATTAGAACAATATCGTAGTTAGGCGTTGCGGTATTTAAATTTCCCGGTATTTGTACAGCGGTACGGATGGCTCGGACGAAAGTTTCTATGCTTTCATGATCTATGTATTCAGCCTTTATGTTAGCATTCACTGAACCATGTGCTAAAGATTTCGCTACTGTGATTCGCTTGATTTCCTCGTCAATTTTTAGATTATCGGCTTCTACTTGTTGCTCATTGGGTTGAAATAAGTCAAGTAAAACTACTTTTTTTGTTTCCAGCAGCTTGTAATGTCCATTTTGTCCTAATTTGGTGAAAAGACCATGATTCTCGCCCTTAATCCAGAATGAGAACTTTTCGTTTTCTTTATTCTTCATTTCAACAGTAGCTTCATAATCAGGTGCTGCAATATCAAGCTTGGCGCTGTCATACTCAGCAGTATGTATGGCTTCATTGAATTGTTCTATTAAATTATTGTCCGTTATGGTCATGGATTCACCGCTATCGATCTGGATTGTTATGGAATTAACAGAGCTCAGATCGATCAGGGTTTGATTCACTTTATCCTTATTCCCTGTATTGATACATCCAACAATGATTACTGAAATGACTGCTAAAAGGGCTAGTAAATTTATCCTTTTCATATAGGCTCCTCCTTCATGTTCTCTCTTCTTTAACGCCAAATAGAGGATAAAGTTGCAATAAATGAGATTAGCAATTGGATCAGATTCTTATCCTGAACTAAGTAAAATTGTTTGTAGCAATAAAAAAAGCCACCGTACAGGCCTGTTCTCCTGTAAGGCAGCTTCTCTTTTATCCCAAAGGTTGGATGAACTATTTAATCATTATCACTACCATGTTCAGACCCGAAAAGCCTTTAAAAAATTCACAGCCTGGCGGATATCTTCCTCTGGATTAGTGCCAACTTCCCGTTCTATGGTCAGGAAACCTGTATAACCGATGTCGTTCAGCGCTTGCAGATAATTGTTCCAGTCGACAGAACCTGCTCCAAGTGGAACTTCACGGAACGCCGAGCCGGTCTCGGCCATTTCAGCCATCTTCTCATGGTCTAATGCGGGTGCTTCATAACCATATTGACCGTAAACATCGCGCGGATCGATATCGGCAAGCTTGAGACCATCTTTAGCATGGGTGTGTACAATGTAGTCTTTTAGTGTATGAACACCTTGCACGGGATCATCACCAGTCACCATCACCATGTTGGCCGGGTCAAAATTAACAGAAACCCCTTTGGAACCCAAACCGTCGAGGAACGTCTTCAGACGCGCAGCGGGTTCTGGCCCAGTCTCAATCGCAAAGTAAGAATTCATCTCATGCGCGTATCTGCTTAGTTCCTCACAGGCGATGTGCATGGTTTCATAAATTTTACTGGTGTGGTCAGAGGGAACAATACCGATATGTGTAGTTACGATATCTGTACCTAGCTCCTTGGCCAGCTCCATAATGCGTTTGGACTTTTCGATTTTGGCACGGTTCTGTGCAGGGTCCTGAAATCCATGTCCGCCTAAATCTCCAACGAGGGCAGAGATTTCGAGACCCAGTGAAGCGATGTATTCCTTCCATTCACGGCGGGCTGAAGGAGAAAGGTTAGCGGGATCAAATTCACCTTGCACCGCATAAATCTGAACTCCATCAGCCCCTGCTTCTTTTGCCTTGCGCAACCCCTCTTTTACTCCGACCTGAAAACTGTCTACGATAACGCCGATTTTGTTAGTGATAATTGGTTTAACCATGGTAATAATCCTCCTTTAAAATGAATTAGATTTGGTTCCAAACCCGCTTGATGTATTCTAACCCAAGTCTTGTCCCCTTACGGCACTCTTCCATTCCCTCAAATTCTACAGAGATATATCCGTCGTAGCCACTTTCCTTAACGGTTCGAATGACACTCGGCATATCGATGTCTCCTTGACCAACGATGGCACCCCTCAACCAGTTCCCACCAGTAGACTGGAACCAGCCTTCGCCAGGCTGGCGACCCTGCGGACGAATATAAAAATCTTTGAAATGTACCATCGAAGCAAGCTTAATATTGTTAGTCACAGCAATAAGCGGATTCTCATCTGCGCACAGGAAGTTACCAATGTCGAGTGTTGTACGGAAGTTATCTCTTCCTACTGCGTGAACCAACGCCTGTACACGATCGCTGTGCTGAATAAAGTATCCATGATTCTCCACACTGGTTGTGATGCCCAAACCTGCGGCATAATCGGCAATTTCCCGACAGGCTTCAGCTAAATGTGGAAGCTCTTCCAAAAAGTGCGTAATTGATAGATCATTTGACGAGGCTACATCATGCCGCATCCGCTGAATGCCTAATGCCGCACAGACGTCTACTTCCCGCTTTACCCGTTCGACTTCCCGCTGTCTTTCCGCTGTCTCCAGCCCGGCAAAATTCGCCCCGATAGCATAATTAGACAACTCTAGTCCACGACCTGCTGCCGTTCGTACAATCTGATCAATTAGCTCAGGATTCTCAACCAAATTGATGCCCAAGGGTACAATCTCCGCATGCTCCGCGCCCAGATCGGCGATCGTCTCAATGACTCCTTCAAGCGTAAGCTCACCCGTTGAAAAAGCTGAATGCAAACTGTAGGTACTGATTCCTAGCTTCATAGTTTCACCTCTTCGCCTTTGGCAGCGGATTCATAGATCGCGCCGAGAATCTTCATGATTGTAACGCCGTCCTGCACAGGACTAATCGGTGTAGAGCCGTTGCTGATGTTGTTCGCAAAGTGATTAATCTCATTCTGGAATGCACTGTTGAACTCAAACCCCTTATGATCGGTCTGCGGATAGGTATTGACGATCGTATCCGACAGTTCTTTGACGAGGACTATCTCAGGATCAATTTCAAACCCACCCTTGTCACCGTACAGGCGGACTGAGCGCTCGTCTTCTTTGGCATGCAGTGTAAAGCTTACATCAACCATCAGCGAAGCTCCATTCTCAAAACGAATTAGTGCATTTGCTAAATCTTCCACCGTATTGTTCGCTGCGTCGTAATCAGCGGCTTTATAGAAAGAAAGGTTCTTGATATTGGAACGATTGCCGAGCTTCCGGTAGGTATTGGCACTTACTGATACTGGATTCGGACGGCCCATCAAATACCAGCATAGATCGATCACATGGACGCCGATATCAATCAATGGTCCGCCGCCGGAGCGTTCAATATCACTGAACCAGCCGCCGGGATTACCAAGTCTCCGGAACGTCGTTGCCTTCGCATAGTAGATTTCACCGAATTCTCCTTGTTCCACCAATGTCTGAAGTAGCTGGGCATTAGAGTCATAACGTCGTACAAAGCCTACTTGCAAAATTTTACCGCTCTTTTCCACTGCCTGCTGAACCTGAAGCGCTTCTTCCACCGTGCGGCAAAGCGGCTTTTCCACAAGTACATGCTTGCCTGCCTCAAGTGCCGCGATGCTAATCTCAGCATGAGAGTTGTTCCATGTGCAGATGCTGACTGCATCTATTTCGGAATTAGCCAGCAATTCACGATAATCCGTGTATACGTTCTCCACGTTATACTCAGCAGCAACAGCTCGTGCACGCTCTTCATTCAGGTCACAAACCGCATATATGATTGTCTGCGGATTATTCCGATAAGCACTTAAGTGCATGCTGGAGATAGAGCCGGTTCCTATTACGCCAATTTTGATCATATCCATAAATACTCTCTCCTTTATTTTGCATAGGTTATGATTCGTATTATAATGATTTCAACCCTAAACACCATGCAGAACCTTGCGGTTTCATTTGTACAATTGTGCTATAGGAGGTGCAGTCAATAAATGTTGGACTATGATAAACATCTACAGGAACCCATGGACATGCCGGATCCCGAGTTTCCGATTAAAGTACATACCCAGCGCTTCAACCAAGAGGGAGTTTTGTTGTTCCCACATCATTGGCATGAGCATCTTGAGTTTCTGTTTATCGAAAGCGGTGAGGCTGTTTTTGAATGCGGACGAACACCAATCAACGTACGGGCTGGTGATTTAGTTGCTGTGAACAGCAACGAGCTGCATTATGGGGTGAGCGCTTCTTCTGATTTATTGTATTATGCGATTATTGCAGATACTTCTTTGCTGCATAGTGCGGTAAGCGACGCTGCCGAGACCAAGTTCATCGCCCCGATTCAGCAGAACCAGCTGCTGTTACGTAATCATATCCGGGGGGATCAGCACATTACAGACTGTGCGCTGGCGATTATTCGGGAACTGGAACTTCGCGAATTTGGATATGAGCTGGCCGTGAAGTCCGAGCTATACCGCCTGCTAACGCTGCTACTACGCAGACATATTGTCACCTTTCTCTCACAGGCTGAGCAAGAAAGACGTATTCAGACCGTTGAACGCTTCGCACCTGTTTTGCGTTATATCGATACACATTACCAGGAGCCCATTCAAGTTGACGAACTTGCGGCACTAACAGGGCTAAGCCGCTTCCATTTCAGTCGTCTCTTCAAGGAATTAACTGGTCATACGATTTCGGAATATATAAATGCTGTCCGTTTAGACCGTGCAGATTATTTGCTAAGGCATACCCAGTTAACGATTTCTGAAATCGCTACCACAACTGGCTTCAGTGATATCTACTATTTCAGCCGGACTTTCAAAAAACATAGAAAAGTACCCCCAAGCAGTGTGAGAGGGTTCTAGTTAGGGTGAACAAAGGAAGCAGTCTTGTACTTGCTATCGCTCCTTAATTTTAACATCAAAAAGGTCAGGAAAGGGTAATCCCCTCTACTGACCTTTTTTTATTTTATTAATTGCATAAAAGAAACTATCTTCCATCTTATGGGTATAATTAACATAACAAAGATATAGGAGGAGATTTCATTGAGAAAAATAATTAAATTGACTATATTAGCACTTTGCATAATGATTCTACCGGGAACAATGATTTATGCCGCATCGAACCAATCAGAAGTTTCATTATACTTCAATAATGTGGTACAAAAACAGGCAGCAGTAATATCCGAGAGGGACATTCTTTTACCTGTTGAACAGCTCTCTAAAAATTTGTTTGCTTTAATCGCTTTAGATGAAACAAGTAAAACGGTTCGAATCTACAAGCCAAATGTGAACATGGTATTGCTTGATAACAATGGAGAGATTTTCGGTAAGGTAAAAAGCCCTGCGCGGTTTGCCTTTTCAACCTTATTACAAGTAGATCATTTAAAAACAGAAATTTCAGATATAAAACTTACGATCACTGATCCTGCAGATAAAACAGAAACTATCGATAATCAACAAATTAAGAAAAGTGAAGAAAACTTTTGGTTCAAAACTAACGAATTTACTTATTCGTTTAATACAAAAGGTACCTATACTATTCAAGTATTTTTTAAAGACGTAAATTCAAAAACATGGTATCCTGTCTCTGAAATCGATGTATTCGGCATATGAATTTCCGATAGTTGAATTCCCGTTTCCGTACTTCCTCACTTCTTATTATTCTTAATCACTTCATTAAAACGGTCAGGAAAGTTGGTATGTACCCCGTCTACGCCCCAAACCACGGCTTTGTCCATATTCACTTGATAATTCACTGTGTACGGAAATACCTTTAGACCCGAATTTTTCACCTGTGCGACATAGGAGGAATTTATTCTTTGAAAGTTAGGGCTAATACCAACTGCATAAGTTTTCACCCGATTGATAAAAGACTCTGGTACTTTGTAAACCGGAATATTATACCAAACAATTTGATAAAGCGGGATCTCTGGGTTAATCGAATGAAGCTTACGTAAACTCGCCTCACTAAATGAATGTACGGAAACATGATCAGACAGATTATATTTTTCAATTTGTTCGTTTAATATGGTTTCGATATTCGGATTCAAAGCAGGATCTTTAATCTCAATCATATAGTCCACTTCTTTTCCAAACCTTTCAAATACCTCTTCTAAAGTCGGAATACGTAATCCAGCATATTGATCCCTAGCAAACATGGGATATTGTTCGTTAAACCAAGAGCCAGCGTCTAATTTCGAAAGCTGCTCTAAAGTATAATTCTTAACATACCCCGTTCCATTTGTCGTACGATTAATAGTTTCATCGTGAATAACAACAAGAACACGATCCTTTGTTAACTGAATGTCTAACTCGATATAATCGGTATCCATATCAATGGCTAGTTCGAATGCAGGTATAGTATTCTCAGGAGCATATCCCGAAGCGCCACGGTGAGCAATGGTATAGACTTTGTCCGCAGGCTCGAGAATTTCCTTCACTTTAGTACGAATCCATGGAGAATAGGCATACATTGAGGTACACAATAAGATCAATAAAAATATGTGAATAAATATAAAGTACATTTTAGAATTTTGAATCCTTTGCATAAAACTTCCCTCTTCTTTTCAATAATTTATTGTTGTTTACTTGGTGCTGTTTTCTACATCATATCCAGTTAATTACCATCCATAATCCTATCAAATCTCCTCTTGATTTATAATTATGTAAAACCTGCGGATTATTCTAAGCTATATCGCAATGATGGCTGCAATAACCGCTTTAATGATATCACCTGGAAGAAAGATCACCACACTTGTTAATCTAGCCCAAATGGAAGTATTCGTAATCAATGCCATGATAGGCGCACCTATCAGATTAATCAACATTACACCAAAAATCAAATTTACGACAATCAGCTTCCAAGTTCTGACTTCCAGCGAATCATGCAGCATATACAAATTCTTTGATTTTCATGAAGAAACCCTTCTTAGGAAAATTGAATGTATTGATTAGATTCATAAAGTTGGAAGAATCTCGAACTAAAAAAACACTGATCCAGATTAGGATCAGTGTTTTTTAGCTACACAATTTTAAACAGAATAGCTTTACTTGTTGATATGTTCATTGATTTGTTCAGCGATTTGTTCCAGTAATGCCTCTTTCCCTAATGCAAAGAATGCTTCATTGTAATTTTGTCTGCTTGTCATGCGATATATATTTTTCGATTTTACAGCTTTTAAGCTGCTCCAGACCTTACTTTGGTCTAGAACATTCCGGTCATTATCAGATAATAAAATGATGTGGTCTGGATTAAAAGTAGACAGTGCTTCTAGACTTGTTACTTTTCCTCCCCATGGGTCTGGTTCCGGTGTACCTGGCGCGATGAGTAATCCAAGATCATTAAAAATCATATCTGCAATACCTGTACGGGAATAGATCCGGATTTCTTTCTCTGTAGCTTCGATTACCGCAAACGTTTCTTCTTTAGTTATCTTTGTGATTTGATCATGCAGTTGTTGAGCACGTTGATCATAGGCCTTCAGCCACTCATCCATTTCTGTTTTCTTATCAAGTACCTCTGCAACAAAGGCAAACCGCTCTCTAAAAGCATTAAAGCCATAAGGAACCCTCACTGTTGGA
The DNA here is from genome assembly GCF_008370385.1 of Paenibacillus sp. B2(2019). Lineage (NCBI taxonomy): Bacteria > Bacillati > Bacillota > Bacilli > Caryophanales > Paenibacillaceae > Paenibacillus > Paenibacillus sp. B2(2019). The sequence goes on along the minus strand of NZ_VTZR01000015.1, from coordinate 56,416 downwards.
GCAATCATATTTAGTTGATCATAGATTTTCTCTTGCGTAGGCCCTGCCAGTATCAAGTCAGGACTTGCTGCACTAATCGCTTCCAAGTTGACTTCCGTTTGAAACCATCCAACGGGCGTTACATTAGGCAGTTCTTTTTTTAGAATAGGTGTGATTTCCAGTGAATTAGCCATGTCTGTATTCCCGGTAATCACAGGTTTATATCCAAGCACTAAAAGTTCTTCAGTTGAGCCAGATACATCGGCAATTCTAACCGGGTTTACCGGTATTTCAACATCTCCCTTGGCGTCCTTAATGGTACGTGTTTCGGAGGAATTCGTAGCGACGGGTTCAGATTTTACCGCAGGTGGGGAGTTCTCCCCTTGAGCCTCCTGCCCTGAATTCCCACATCCGTACAACATCACCATCATAAATAAGGCGATTCCGACAAAAGAGATACGTTTTAAACTGAACATTTTTTCCAACCCTCTCCAATCTATTGATAATCGTTCTCACTACTAGCAAGTCCGATCATACACTCTGCTGATAGGGCTGAACTACCGATAGAGGGATTGAATAACGGTTTGGCGGATATTTATTTGTTGTCTAACGTTTTTTTATTATTTCAGAAGGATTTATTCCATATTGCTTCCGAAACGCCTCCGCAAAATGACTAAAGTTGTTGTAACCTACCATCGTCGCTGTTTGACTAACACTACTCTCCCCGGAACGCATGATTTCCCATGCTTTTTCTAAACGTTTGTTCCGTAAATAGGCAAATACAGTCGTACCATACTCTTCCTTAAAACCAACTTTTAATTTGTATTCGTTAATACCCGCCAGCTTGGAAAGCTCTATGAGTGATGGAGGGTTTGCCATTTGCTCGAGTATGATTTCCCTGGCTCTCCGAATGCTTTCCCGGTCAGTGCGAGATAAATGCAAGCTACGTTTAGTATGACTCTGCTCAAAAAGAAAAGCGCCCAAATATGCGGAAAGGAGTTCTAATGCCTTACCCTCTGCGTATAACCTGCGCATTGAGGTATGATATGGGCAATCTCTCAATTGAACCAATATTCGGGAGGTTTCTGGAAGAATAGGCATACGGAACATACGAAATGATTGTGTATCTAACAGCCCGGATAAACTGCAAGTATGTAGAGATCCTTGCTCTACCATCCATGAATCGAACAGTGTTACCGGTACACCAATGGACAGTAAACGGATGGGTTCAGCACTGCGATAGTGAAATTCGGCTTGGAAATCTCGCATGAGCTGCAATGAACAACTGTCGGGCACCAACTCGTGACTATTGCCTGTTACCTGAACTTCTCCGCTGCCCTGTAGACAAAAGCTTAGCTCAATCATAGCTGCTTCGGATTGAACTCGGACTAAACGATCCTCAGTGAAACGGTAATCACTATCTACAATTTCGATCCCGGAAGATGTGATAACCCTATCGACGTATCCATGGTCACTAGGTTGTGAGAAATGCATTCGCTCTGTGGTGTCCCTTATAGCCGGAGTCTCAAACAATGCATTGAAATACCCGTTGTAGATGTTATGAATTGATTTTCTTGTCATTAATTCATACCCTCAGCAGATCTGTAGTATGCTGTAACCCCAATGTAGTGTTTTATCATGAGGAGATCACCTTTATTCATGTATTAAATGATAACGATTATCATTTAGATCATTATATCCGAGACATTAGCTAAACTGCAACGAACAGTTTATGAGGAGTGTTAGCGTATGATTCCAAATACAAACACCCCCTCATTCTAATGGATAAGGGGGTGTCGATTTCTGTTAATCAGCTTTTAACTTTCGTAGCATTATTCAGATCCGGATTCAGTTTATATTATCTCTTATCTCATCGCTTTAGCTAGCTCTGTGAAAATAACTCCAAGCGCGTAAGCTCCTGCATCCGGATAACCAATGCTTCGTTCACCTACCGTGCCTGCTCTTCCCATACGCGCGACGATATCGGAAGTCTTCCGGGCACCGAGAACCGCCGCCTCAGCAGCTTTGATAGCTGCCAGCTTTATATCTTCGCCTTGTTCTGCGCTTTGTGTCCAGGCATCCGCAAAAGGTACAAGCGCATCAATTAAAGTCTTGTCTCCAACGACAGCACCTCTCCCGAAAGACCTTTCGCCCGTATCTTGAATTCCTTTGACGACCGCTTGCATCATATTGGCAAATTCCTGAATGGATAACTCCTGCTTCTGCTGCGCAGTCTTGCTCGCAGCGCGGAATCCCGATCCCCAGATTGGCCCGGAAGCTCCTCCACAATGCTCCATAATGATCAATGAACAAGCATCAAGGAAGTCACCGATATCACTCTGATGATTAGCTAGAATATCTTCCCATTCTACTTTCAACTGCTTAAAGCCCTTGGCTACGCTCATCCCAAAATCACCATCTCCGGCGTGGGCGTCTAGCTCGCAGAACGGTACCTCATTCTCGATAATGACCTCACTCATTTGATCGATCAAAAATACGATATTTTGTAAGGAAAACTGGTTGTTCTTAATTATCGCTGCTTCAGCATCCGTATTATTCTTGAAGGATACCGTGCTGTCTGCTTTCTCTTCCTTGATGACTTCCGTATATTTCACAGGCTCAAATGAACCTTTAACCGACAATGCCGGTGTATCACACGGAGCAGACAACCATTTCTTCAGCGTCTCATCCAGCTTCATAATCGACACTGATGCGCCAGCCATATCGATGCTGGTCATATAGTTGCCGACAAATACTTTAAACACTTGCTTATTCTTCGCCGTCAATTCACGGATCACAGAATTATTCAACAAATAAAGCTCTTGCAGTGGTGTTCCACCAAATCCATTGATCAGAACAGCAACTTCTTGCTGCGACTCATCGTTCATTTGCAAGTTGCTCAGTAAAGACGTAACCATTCGCTGCGCCAGTTCATCCGCTGACACGGCTTTTTCTCTGCGAATTCCAGGTTCACCGTGAATTCCAACACCGTATTCCATCTCATCCTCTTCGATATGAAACGTCGGGGTTCCTTTGGCAGGAACGGTGCAAGATGTAAAGGCGAAGCCGATGGTGCGAACATGGTCAATCGCATGTTGCGCCGCTTCTTTTACTTCCGACAGGGACAGTCCTGCTTCTGCCGCAGCCCCGGCTACTTTATGAACGAGAACAGTTCCGGCCACCCCTCGTTTCCCTACGGTATAGAGACTGTCTTCAACGGCAATGTCATCGTCTACTTTGACATATTCCACTTGTATGCCATCTTCACTTGCGAGATGAGCCGCATTTTTAAAGTTCATGATGTCACCGCTGTAGTTCTTAATAATAAGCAGCGTCCCCTTTTTACTAGCAGAGCTACAGATCGCTTGGTAGACCTGAATCTGGGATGGAGAAGCAAACACATCGCCACACACGGCTGCATCCAGCATACCGCTGCCTACGAACCCGGCATGGGCCGGTTCATGCCCACTACCGCCACCGCTTATAAGTGTAACTTTATCGGTGTTGATCTCTTTTTTAGAAATCACTTTGAATTTATCGTTGAAATCCAGCTCAGGATGCGCTAAGACAAGTCCATTACACATTTCCCGGACTAGCGTTTCCGGCTTATTCATAATTTTCTTCATCTTAAAGCTCCTTACTTAATTTGTATTGACGGCCTAATTGGTCGGCAGCCATAATCGCCGATGCTACGGCTTCTTCTGTAATTGGGAACGGCATCGAATGAATCGATTCCTCAACAATACAAGCTTTTTTAGCAACCTCAAGAAGTTCTTCGTAAGTTACTTGCTCCACTCCGATATCTGCTAAGCACACCGGAAGCCCAATAGACAGGCAGAAATCCAATACTTCTCTTAATTCGGTACGGTCTGCATTTTCAAGCACCAATTGAGCAATTGTACTGAAGGCTACCTTCTCACCATGATAATAATGATGTGTTCCTTCTAAAGCTGTTAAACCATTATGGATCGCATGAATCGCAGCCAATCCTCCACTTTCAAAGCCTAGTCCCGATAACAAAATATTCGTTTCGATGATATTCTCCAAGGCTGGGGTTACGATATTCAGATCGCAGGCCTGCTTCGCCTTGAACCCATTTTCAAGTAAAGTGTCATAACACAGTTTGGCAAGACCTAGTGCGGTTATCGTTCCTTTAGCTTCCCCACAAACACCTTCACGAACCCCGCAAGGCAATCCCGCATTCACATTGGAATAAGAATTTGCTGTAGCTCTTGCTTCGAAATAAGTGGAGAGTGCATCACCCATCCCTGCAACAAGAAATCTTGTTGGCGCTTTGGCAATGACTGTTGTATCGATCATGACTACACTTGGGCTTTGCTTGAAATAAGCATAATCATCAAACTCACCTTCTGGGGTATAGAGTACCGCAGAGTGGCTTGTTGGTGCATCAGTTGCTGCTATCGTTGGAACGATAATCAATGCTTCACCTTCTGCTACGCATTTTGCCGTATCAATCGCCTTACCTCCACCCAAACCAATCGTACATGCACATTGATGTTCCTTAGCCAGAGCCTGTAATCTTGCGACTTCTTGTCTTGAGCATTCCCCATGGAAGCCACTTTCAACAAGCGTTATATTAAATTTCTGTTTAGTTGACTCCAATTTATCTTTCACACGTGTAACATCATCTGGATGTGCAATGAGCAGTGCGGAATCACCGAATGTTTTTACAAAATAGCCTAAATTCAAAAGTTCATTCTCACCTTGCACATATTTCGTCGGACTGATAAACGCTCTTCTCATTTTCATTCCTCCTAGGTTGTATATAGTTATTATTATAGATTGCTCTATTTCGGTATGCATGAAACAATAAGATCAGAATAAAGCGTTTTCTTATCGAGTTTTTTTGTCTTCTTATTAAGGAATAGTATTATCTTGTCCTTTTGTGCAAAAATTCGCTATAATGTTCAATATGTTTCTATAACTTACCTAGGAGAATATCGTGATGTCCAAATCTCGATTTAATTTAGAAGAAATAATTGATTTGAAGAAATGGGAGAAACTGCAGGATTCTTTATCACTCGTGACTAAAATGGCGATTCTTACCGTAGATTATAAAGGCGTTCCCGTGACTAAGCACAGCTTCTGTCAGCCTTTCTGCCAAGGCGTTCGCCAAGATTCTAATCTCTCTCCTTATTGTCAAAAATGTGATGCTCGTGCCGGCATTGAAGCTGTACGCCAGAACAAGCCTTATATTTATTTATGCCATTTCAACATTATCGATATCGCGATTCCAATTATTATTGACGATCAATATTTGGGTGCAATTATGGCCGGACAGCTTAAGCTTCGTGAACCTGATGTGTCACAGCTGGAGCAGATAGTATCTAGGCCACCTAATGTTGAGTCGAACATGAAGTTTCACGCGCTCAAAGAGGATTACGAAGCACTTCCTGTCCTATCCTACGATGAAGTAACCAAGTGCGTGGACCTACTTCTACAGTTAAGTACTTACATCGTGGAAGAAGCCATTCAAAAGCGTACTACCGTTGATTTGTACAAAAGAGTACTGACCACAGATATCGATATATCTGCTTCAACAGAATCTTTCGAGGAGACAGACCTTACTTATCGCAAAATTCAGTCTCTGCAGCAAGAGTTGTCAGGAGCGCTTATTGAGACCAAATTGAAAAATGGAGCACAAAAGTTAGTCTCTTCAAATGCAGTGCTTCAGCCTGCGTTCGATTACATCTATGCGCACAAAAATGAAAATTTCAGCCTAAAAGAAATGGCCAAGCTTTGTCATATCAGCCCCAGTTATTTCAGTCGCATATTTACAAAAGAAACAGGCGAGAACTTCTCCCTCTTCGTTGCCAGGCTCAAAATTGAATGGGCCAAGCAGTTGCTGGAAACCACAGATGCACCTATTAATCAAGTGAGCGATGATTTAGGATTTTGTGATACTGGTTATTTTATTAAAACCTTCAAACGGTTCGAGAATCTCACTCCAGCTGTATACCGGAATATGTATATGAGTTGATCAGTTATGATTTCTAGCATCCTCTAGCCACTGCTGCATTAAGGGGAAATCTGTGATTTCGCCTAATATAGCCTCTTTGATCTTTCCCTCTCCGTTTATAACAAACGTGGCAGGAAGCGCACTAACTCCGAATGAAGTAGATATTTTTCCGGTAACATCGATGACAACTGGAAAAGAAAAACTATGATCCTTAAGATATTCTGATACAGTCCCTTTAGACTCACCAGCATTAATAAACAAGGTTTCAATTTGAGAACTAGTGGATTTGTGAATGTCATTCAGAAGGGGCATTTCACGCACACATGACGTGCACCAGGAAGCCCAAAAGTTAAGCACCACAATCCGTCCCTGAAAATCGCTTAGTCGAACCTTTTTACCTTCTATAGAAGTAGCTTCAAATTCGGGAGCGATAGAGCCCACTGCAATCCTCTCAGATGAATCTCTTGTTTCAATATGGCTAAATACCCATACAACAGTCGTGACAGCTGCGATAATCACCAGCAAAGCAATGATTCGACGCATGCTCATTTCAGACCCAGACTATGATTAAAGGCTGTATACAGAGAACCAAATTTCGCATGAAATTCTTTGGTCGGACCTGAACCAACATTTCTTCCATGACTTAGAAAGACAATCTGATCTGCGATCTTATCAGCGATTTCTAATTGGTGTGTGGAGAAAATAACAGTATGCCCTTCTTCCTTGATTCTTTGGAGTAGGGCTACGAATTCATTCATCCAGAAAGGGTCAAGACCGTTTGTGGGTTCGTCCATAATTAGCAACGAAGGTTTGGCGAGCAATGCCTGAGCAAATAAGATACGCTGACGCATTCCCTTTGAAAAAGTGTTGACCAGACGATTTCGTTTATCCTCTAGACCTACTAAGCCAAGGACTTCGTTGACTCTCGCTTTGCGATTGGGTACCTTACGGAGAGCGGCCCAAAAAGTCAGAGCTTCCTCTGCCGACAGCCCCTGATTGAATTGATAATCATCCGGCATATAACCAATTTGTTTCGAGAATTGTTTGCGTGATTTGTGCCAGTATAAACCACCCACTGAGATTTCGCCCACCGAAGGTTGAAGAATACCCGCAACCATTCGCAAAACGGTACTTTTGCCAGCCCCGTTACCGCCACATAATGCAAGTATGCTCCCAGTGGGGATTTGAAAGCTAATCTCTTCAACTATTGTTTGCTTTTTAATAACCTTAGAGATTCCTTTTACATTCACTAAGGGGTTATCCACGAGAGCGCCCCCTTTCCCATATCCAATATACAAACAGGATCGAGCTCAACATCCAGACTAGACAGACTCCCATAAACAACAAACTACCCTTCGAACCATTTATCCATTCTACCCATTGGTAATATTCAGGTCCCAGCACTGAACCTCCGCCCAGCTTAATTACAACGAATAACCGAACAAGCTCTGCTGGGTTGAGTATTGTGAATACGACCAGCAAGGGCTTAATCCAGAGATAAGGCATTAAACCTAAAAAGGCGATCAAAAAGGTCGGCCACCCTATTACTGTGAAAAACCACACAGCAACAGAAACAGTCAGCGCCTGCCAGCGGTTTCTTGATAATGAACCGATAAACAAGGCGATGGTCAAGAATAGTAAAACAAGTCCTGCGGAAAAAAACAAAAATAGAAAGTAAGTAGTAGAATCATAGGCCATGCCCAAGAATCCACTAATCATTCCCATTAAACCATAGCCGAAAGCCACAACCGTAAGTAATACGACAGCCAGCCCCACATACTTGCCAAGAATAAATGACAACGTTCCTATTGGATAAGTAGATAAAAGCTGCCAACTACCTTCTTCCTTTTCTGAGGTCAGTGAAAAAGAGCCTAGGAATAAGGTCATAAGCGGCAGCAGATACAAAATCAGACTTAGCATGGAACCTGTAACTGCGGTGTAGCCTTGAATCTCATTTTGTGCATTAATCAGCAGTAAGCCAAGACTAAACGCACAAAATAATGCCAAAAAAGAATAAGCCCATGGATTTCGAAACCCCATTTTAATCTCTCTGCGTGCGACTTGCAGGATATCAACCATTACATATCCATCTCTTTATCCGATGTCATACCTTCCATTTCCTCAGACTTATGCTCGTCCATATGACCTTCTCCGCCATTCATATCCATTTGCATCATATCCGTATTTTGTTTCCATTCATGCTTGGACAGATCACTTGCTGACAGTACGCTGCCAACACCTTGTTCCTTCACAAAAGCTTCGGCTGAAGCAGTGTCCTTGAAGCTGATAACTCCATAAGCCATAGGTGTGCGTAGTGTCTCATCATAGACAAAGCTTGCCTTACTGAATTCCACCCATTCTTTGTCGTTATAGTCACGGACATAGTCCTTTCCGATGTTTTTGGTTCCATTCTTGTTCTTCCATTCATTCATACAACCAATATCATCAAACTTATAATTCTTCCCGTCTTTCGTTGTTAGCTGAGTAGCAAAGGCATCGTCCTTAACCTGCATATTGCAAATCGCGCAAATATCAACTTCTTCATTAATCGCCAAAGGTTCAAACTTTTTGGAACCACAAGCCGCTAGAATTAACAAACCCACCATCAACATCAGCATTAAACTCCATTTTTTCATAACCGTAATACCCCCATATATAGTATTGTGATCACAGAGAAAAACAAAAGCAGCCAACCGGCTACCATCACCGACCCTTGCCCCTCACTAACTTGTCCACCATCTGCATGAACTGAATCCAATTGCATAAGCGGCTCTGGATCGGTGGACCATTGTTCTTTATCATTTGCATACAGATCGCTTAAAAATGTCATGCCCGGTGATTGAAAAAAGAGCTGATAAGCAGCATTTTCTGTAACTAATTGCTGATAAAATGGATTAATAGCATATGGCAGATCACTTACGCCATCACCCGATACATCCAGCCCTGCGAATGAATCCCAAAAATTTCTCGTCATCTTATTATTCTTAGAATCCGTTGCCTGTGCTTCAATCACATTTGCAATAAAAGCATTCTTCTGAAAGCGGTTGCCTTCAGAACCCTCAAATTGAATCCCAATATAATTTCGGAGCACCATATTATTCTGGAGAGTGTTGTCGGAGGATTGTTGCATATAGATTCCTACCCGATTTCCTTCCACGAGGTTATTTACAATCTGAGAGGTACGAACGTCAAAGAGCAGGATTCCTTGAGAATGAACATTCTGATTTTGTTTACGAAAAGAGTTTCCTGATACCATAACGTCGCTCACTCCCATCACCATCGCGCCAGTAATGTTGTATTCTCCAATATTGTTCGTAACAGATGATCCATTGATATACATACAGTGAACACCGTATCGCAAATGATAGAGCCGATTGTGATCAACCTTTGAATTGCGACTCTTCTCTAAATAAATGCCATCTCGGAGATAAGATATTTCATTCTCACTGATATCTGAACCATGAGAGTTATAGAGATCGATGCCATTACCTCTTTTTCCCGAAGCAGCACCTTTAGGTATAAACCAACGGATTTTATTGTTTACTATAACTCCACTATCAGCCTCACGTAGTATAATGCCAAAGCCAAATGTATGTATGACTAAATCTTTCAAAGTTACCTGATCGGCTTCCACCCGAATCGCTGCTGCTTCTCCCCCGTTATGCTGCTGTATATTAAGTCCTTGAAGCTTTACCCCATCAGCCTGAATCATAACTGCAACCTCAGCATCGGGAGATGAATTTAATAGTGTTGCCCTTCCTTCCCCGCTAATCGTCAGCCTTTTATCAATTTGAACCGGACCCTGGTAAGTACCTGGAGCTAAAGTAATCGAATCTCCGATTTGGGCCGCATTAATAATCGGCTGGAGTGGAATCGCTTTCGAAGTAGTATTTGCACTGGCACTCCCACTGTAGGTCGTGATTATTAAGAAAAGGCTGAATAACATCATTAGCATTACTCTGAGGTGACAGAAACTTTTGCGTATAACCATTGTTCACCCCCTATCAGCAATTCATTCTCTAATCTATCATTTCCATTAAGAGAACGATCATTACACCTAATTGTAAAGAAAAGGAAGTTGCATGCCTATAGCTCAATGTAGCTATCCCTATTAAAAAGATGTGTCCGAATTGTGAGTTATGTCACATCGTTTGCTATCCCAAATGTATGTCCATATAATAAAAAACCGCGCATAGCGCGGTTTCATTAGGTTAACTAATTATTTTCAAGGTAATGATAAACGGCCATCATTTCTTGTTTATTTAGCTCCCGAATACGATTGAAAATTGGAATATCTGCTACAGCTTCAATATTTGAACTTTCAGACATAACATCACTTACATTGCCAGTTAGCCAAGTTTGTACGTCAATGCCCTCGATGATTTCTTTACGCCCTTCATCATTAATGCCACTTGCGTAACAACTAACACATGGAATCGTTAACTTATAAACGCCATCGTGAAGTCCATCTTCGGATATGACTTTCTTTCCTTTACAGAATGGACATGGCTGACTAGCTTTTATCTTATTAATTAGAGTGACCAGTTTTTTGTAACCAAACGCTTCATAAACATAGGTCAGCTTTTTGTATTTTCCATTCGTGAAAAACTTATCAATGATGTATTCTCTGGTTTCGGTGATATTCTCAAAATCACAAATCGTAATCTGATTATTCAAGCTAATAGATTCAATACTGCCGCTAATATCGCCCCAGAATGGCAGTGCATTTTGTAATACCATTTCATAGTGCGCAAAGCTCGCTACTTCAAGTTCAAGCATTTTTAGAGCAACTTGTATTTTCCTAGGCAATAGAGAGACATCCACTGTTAGAACCATATCACCGCCGACAATAGCTTTCATTTTTTCAAGCACCGGTAATTTGCCAACGGTATTGATCACTTGATCAAGAGGTAGTCCAATGATCTCACGAATATCTGTGTCGCCAAACTTTAGCTTCTTATGATGATTTAGTACGGTTCCTTCACAGATTGGACAGGTAATCAGTATTTTGGATTGTTTAATATGCTCTTTAATAATCGCTTTCGATATCACCATGTAGTTCCCAATGATGTAATTAAAGCCTTCCCAAGTCCTCGTTGCCTTGCTTGCTTTATCATAAAATGACTTTTCCCAATATCCGTACCAAAAAGTATGCTTTTCTGCATCCGTCATCTCATTATAACTCTTACTGATATCTTGTCCGAGTTCATTCTTAATCTCATCAAAGATGAATTTTATTTTGGGGAATTGATAGAATTTCAGAATATCCATTGCATCTGGATGTAATAAGCCATCCCAAAATGGCACATTTTGATCCTGAAGAACAACTTCAAAATCAAATTTTTCAATGACTCGACGCCCCTTGCAGCATGGACAATGATTGTCTTGATTATAGAAATCGAAGCTATTTGTATCTTTATTAGTTGGATGTGCCGTTACAATTTGGTTGATCAAGCCACCAATTTCATATAGAAATGTATATTGACTATATAAGTGTCTTTCCAGATCAATGGCGATGACAGGTGCAATGGTATCTGATTCATATTCACCATATATCAAACGCGCCATAGAGGATAAGCTTTTTAAGATGCCACCTTTATAAACGTTTTCCGCATTTTTAAAGTAGGCAATTTGAATTTCTTTTAAATAGTTAATGCCATTTTGTTGACGCAGTGTTGAAGAAATCTGCAATGGTGCGACATGATCTTCACTGTTTTGCTCGAGATAATAATTTTGATGACCGACAACATCTAGATGCTCAACAGGTTCAAGCTGTCTTTTACCAAAATCAACGATAAAATCAGAGTTTTCCAGCATATACGAGTTATGTTCAATCATCATTATGGAGACCGATTCGTCCTGAAGAATGACTCTAATGCTATCAATGAATTGATTTAGAATATTTTGTGATAACCCTTTGGAAGGCTCGTCAAAAATGAAAAGTGTTTTGGGGTTTCTTGAACCTGCAAATAGTTCGGAGACTAAATGAACACATTGAAATTCACCTGTGGATAAAGACTGTGTTTTTCTTTCCAACGTTAAATAACCCAGCCCAAGCTTGATTAATAAACTTAAACGTTTATGAGCGATGTCTTCATTTGGCAGTTCATCAATAATATCTTCAATTGAGCGCTGAAAAATATCATCAATCTCTTCGCTATATTTTGTGAGCTTTCTCTTAATATCAAGAAAAGTCGCAACCGTAGACCGGCTGGTAATCGATTGATTTCGATCCTGCCCCACAATCACCAGCTTATCCTTGGGATATCGCTTCACAAAATCCTTGGACATACACTCATTGACCAATGTAGATTTACCGCAGCCAGATTCCCCAGTGAACGTTACAAGTCTATTACGAGGAATCTGAATTTCGGTGATTTGAATATTACGACAGTAAAGATCATGAAAATGATAATATTCAGTTGGAGCTGCCTGATTTATTTCTCCATTGATGGGCGCCGGACGTGGCGATTCTTCAACGATTTTCCCGCCATATTTACCACTTCCTGGTCCAAAGAACAATTGCTCGTCCGTTATGTCTAATACGGTATCCGAATGATCAATAAGCCAAATTTGATTCTTAAATCCTAGTTGTTTTATCTGCTCTAATATTTTTAAAAGGGTTTGGTGATCCAGACCCACAGAGATTTCGTCAATGATAATTACTGTATTTTCACTGGTTGCCATGAATTCTGCCAAATAAAGTCGTGTTAACTCTCCACCTGACAAGGTACCCATTATACGATTTAAGGTTAGATAACCAATATTCATATGGATTATGTTCTTTAGAATGTTTTGTTTACCTTCACTAATGTTTAGAACTTCTGCTAGAGAAAAAATGGTTTCAATGCTTAAGTCATTAATATCGGAAATACTCTTGTCTTGGTCTAATAACTCCATTTTGTATTGTTCAGTTTCGTGATTATATCGCTTACCCTTACACTTTTTACATTCGACATTTTTAGTAGTGCCGCGACCTTTACAATCTGGGCACCAGCCTAATTCATTATTAAATGAAAAAACCTCTGGCGATAGGTTATATTGTTCAGCAATCGCAACTCGAATCTCTGTGAACACACCCGTATGTGTGCCAATGGTTGAACGAGGATTGGAAGAAATAGATGATCTCCCTAGAAAAAGTACGAGTGGCATTTCTTCCATCTGAATCGCACTGAAATTAGTCTCCATAATGTTAGGGAATAAATACTGATATTCTGCCTTTGGTAATAAAGAAACGAGACGTTTCTTGGATTCTTCGCCGATGGTTTGACAAAAGGTGGTTTTACCAGATCCGGATAAACCAGCAATCCCTAGGGATTGGTCTACAGGTAATACTGCATCTAGCTTATTAATATTGTTCGCAATTAATCGGTTGATTTTCATAGTGGTATCATCTCATCTCCATTCTCTTCATTTAGTATTGCCATGATTTATTCCATTAAAAAGGGCACTTTCCGTGTTTCAGAAAAGCGCCCTATTCTTGAATTTACAATTCTGCTAATACTTTTTCAAGCTGACTGCCCATATTCGCCCAAGCATATTTAGCTCCTTCAATAGCGCCTTGGCGAGCTTTGGTCTCCTCACTAAATCCAGATTGAGCAAGATGCAGATGAACCTTACCATCTTCCTCTTTGCTCAAAGTCCAAGTAACTGTTGTACCTTCTCCGGCACTATGCCAAGTATAGGATAATGTATGTGGCTCATCTACTACGAGAACCTCGCAATCTACAATACCGTCCCACCATTCATTTGGCTCTGCACGAAATTGAAATTTATGCCCTACGACTGGTTTAAAGTCATTGCTCCAAATCCATTTCGCAAGTGTATCTGAATCCGTCAAAGCGTTCCATACCTTCTCGATGGAGCTTGTAAATTGATAATCTAAGGATACATCTGGTTTCATTATTCTTCCTCCAATAAAAGTTTTAGTTTATCGATTCTTTCTTTCCAGAAGCCTTCGTAAAAAGATACCCAATCCCGAATTTCTTTCAATGGATTGGCATTCAAACGATACCTCGTTTCTCTACCAACCTTTCGAGCAACTACAAGATCAGCCTCTTTAAGAATAGACAAGTGCTTAGAAACTGCAGTACGACCCATTTCAAAATGAATCGTGATTTCATGTAGGGGTAATTCATCAACATCAGCCAGGATTTGAAGTAATTTTCGCCTTGTTGGATCTGCAACAGCGTCATATACATCCCTCACTTGACTATTATCGTTCAAAACCACCCCCACCTTTTCCGTAATATTACCTGTAGTGTGACCGATTATACTTCATCAGTACCAAATTGGACACCATTTAGTGTCTATTTGATTATAGGACACCAAAAGGTGTCGTGTCAAGGTCCTTAAAATTTTATTATTTGATCTTTTAATGGAATAAGGCGTAAATATCGGTGCCTTGTTATTTTATTGCTCCCGTTCCCTGTATAGAAACTTTAACATTTACATCAAAAACAGCTTCGGGATAAATTGACTGCCATTGCTCCCATTCCTTATCCCCTTCATGCCGGGTAGCTCTATAGAGTAATCCAAATCCGAACGGATCTATCCCGTTTTTTTGCAGCTTTTTCAGCAAGCTTGATATCTTCGTCTTTTCTTCCTGTTCAACATGCTTTTCAAATTTAGTCCAATTTTCTTCATACACCTGATTTACGAATTCTTCTACAACTCCACGCATTTGAATAGATACACGAATAACTGGTTTATTCTTATTGTTTGTATCAATCGTATAACGTCTCTTCAATTGTTCAATAGCCAAGACAAAAGGTTGACTTACCATTTTTGTGGTGATTTCGAAATGAGGATAGCTATGAAGAAGTTCTTTAAAGACGCGCGTTTCATCTGTTGTCAAAATCGTTTTTATCTTATGTTTGTCTAAAAGAGCAACCATATCAATTTTGTATACCTCTTTTTCGGTCTCGATAATAGGCAAGTAGGGGTCCATGCCCTTTTCCGTCGTTCGACGATAGAAATCATAAAGGTGTTCGGGAACCGTGAACGATGAGATTGATCCCGATTCGGACAGGCTTAATAACAATGCATTACCTGAAAAATTTTCTGATTTTGGTTTCATTTTAAGAACAGTCTCCGCGTTGGGCTTTCCTAATGCCACCATCCCCTCCATCGGAATATCGAATCTTCTTGACAGCCAATTAAGTGGCTCGTTGATACTCTCATGGGCTAATGATTCACCCAAAATGCATATTTCTAAAAGACCAAAATTAAGATCTTTTGATGATTTTGACCTTATTCGTCCGATCGCGCCTGATATCGTTTGGGAATTTTCGCTTATGATTTGAATATTATTCACAGAAGGATCAAATTTTTGAGCAGGTAAAGCTAATTTCAATGTCACGCGATATGGATTTTTCACATCATCTGATTGATCTACTCCGATGGCGATTACGAATATTCGTTTGTCGATATCCTTGAATGCACAACCCGATTGTATAACCACTGTAAAGCAGAGAACCAATAGGATAATGTTTCTCATACTTTACGCTTCCATTTCATTACAGCAAACAACGCAACAAGTGCGACCATCAGAAATTCGGTATAAAATCGCAACTCAAGCCAATTGACTGTATGGTTTATGATTTGTTTTAAAGTGAATGTACTGAAGTAGATTACTGTAACAATGGTAAATAGGCAACAAATTGCCCAAGATAATAGTTGTTCCTTTCGAAGATTATTTTGAAATTTCATAGAGAAGCATCCTTTCAACAGCTCAAGTCCAACATGAATGGTTACAGACGCATACACTAAGAGCAAAAAAAGGACGATGAGAAAATAAGGCATAATCGTACGTGAGAATAACCCTGACATCATACCAATTGAATCTAATGCAGAATACGTGGGGGCTATATAATTCCCCACCCCGTAAGTGCCATGAATTCCAATGGAAATAATCAAACCAGTGACTAATATATGCAAATTAACAATAAGGACGATGGGAGTGAATTTCCATTTGATTTTACTGGGAACAACTCGATTAAATACGATTAAGCCAACAAATCCGGAGAAAACACTATTTGCAGCCGTAATCGTTCCCCATTTCGGCCAAATGAATGCATAATCTGCCATTGCTTTAATGGAATTCCACTCTATTCCTTGACTAAAGATGGCTTTTGTAAATGCATAGTACATTAAAGGAATGCAAATAAAAAGAACGATCTCAAGCGTACTTAAAATTGTTTTGCTTGACCTTGTAGCTCCCCAAGATACTGCAAGAAAAATAAATACCATAATAGTAATTGTGTTTACATCTGTTAGATATAAATTAAAAAAGGTTGATGCGTACCCTATCATGATGCATCCTTTTGTTATAGTCATAATTGAAAAGAATATTAATAATGATATTCTTGCTCCTGCCGGCAAAAACATCCGAAAGATTTCAGGCAAACCCTGCTTTGGAAAATACCCAAGTGACTTGGTCATTGTTACAAGAAATATCATGCCGCTAACCGCACTTATCACGATAGCCATCATGCTCCCATTAAACCGTTCATCCAATAAAAGGGTATATAATAAAAGACCTGTGATGGTTATCCCATCACACCACAAAACATAAAAAACATATCGATTCAATGAAAAATATCCTCCTTTCCTTTATAATTTCCCGAAATTTTCTTGTTCTCCGATAAACACTTTTAAATAAGGTTTTCCAAAGCTTTTTAAATCGTTCAAGTAAAGAATCAAACAAAATAGCCCGGCGATCAGGCCTACATATCCAAATAAACTAGCTAACAAGATAAAAGGATATTTGACAATCCGTAAGGCGAAACTCATTGCATTGATTGGTACGACAAAATTGGCGATGCCAATGGCGGAAGTTACGATAATCATGATATTGCTAACCAGATTTGCCTGCTGCGCAGCTTGTCCTAGAATTAATCCGCCAACTGTCGTTGCCGCCGCGCTGATCGATTTGGGGAGCCGTATGCTAGCTTCGATTAAGGTATCGATTAAGAACATCATAATGAGAACTTCAATATATGACGGATAAGGGATACCCGAACGACTACCGGCAATAGAGAAAGCGAGTTGGGATTGAAACAACTCAGGGTTGAAAGAGACCAGAGAAATATAGATGCCCGGAAGCAACACTGTAATGAAAATGCTGATATAACGTAGTACGACAAGGCTAAAACTGACCCATAACTGCTCAAACGTATCATCCATCGAGGAAATAAAATCAAAAAAAGTAGCCGGAGCGATTAAAACGAATGGGCTGCCTTCGACAAGAATAACGATTTTGCCTTGTTTCAGATTTAACGCGACGCGATCCGGTCTTTCGGTAATCATCAATATAGGAAAAAGCGAGTATTTGCGAGTAGTAAGTAATCTCTGAAGATGTGCCGCCGAAAGAATGACCTCCGGTTTGACCGAAGCGATCTCCGTTTGAAGTTCGCTTAATACGCCTTTATCAACTAATAGACTGTCATAAATAATTCCGATTTCCGTCTGTGGTACTCCACTAACCTTACTTTTCTCATAAACAAGATTTGGGGAGGGATAACGATGCCGAATTAAATTGAGATTTGTATCCATCACATCGCTGAATGAACGTTGCGAGCCATAAATCGCCGTTTCGGAGCTGGCATCTCCAAGCTGATTATTAATCACTTTTTTCGCGTTGAACAAGAAAAGTTCGTTTTCCATTTGAATACAGGCATGACCGATCATCAACTTTTGCAAAATGTCTTGATCCTTCTCTGGTTTATTAATGTCCGGAAGAGAAGTCAGATAATCCTTGAATTCCTCTTTCCCTGAGCATTCTAATATGGGGAAGATTAGATCTGCCTTAATTTTCTTTTCATCACAAACGCTGTCCATGTAGAGAATTTCTAACTCTATATCCTGAATTCGGATGAGTTCCTTCTTCATATCACTTGAGGAAGAAAGCTGCTTCTTAATTAGTTGAAAAGCTTCGATCATGATGTAGCAATCCTCCAGTTCGTTTTTGATATCATTTCCTTTTATTCTCAGTTTTATCCTACCTGTAAATATACTAGTAATTGAAGGAACCATGTTCATACTCCTAGTTCTAAAACAAAAAGGCAGGAACAAGGTTTATCACCTTAGTCCCTGCCTTTCAATTACCACGTCAATTCAACTCATTACATTTTTACTCAATAAAGCGGCAACACTTCTTGTTTAAGCCCTGAAAAAAGTTCGCCGGATTGCTCAAAGAAGGTATCAGGCAAATGATAGTAAGCATCACCCATAGATACGACTTTTAATTCAGGAATGATATACATGCCCATATAGGTTCCGTCCTTGAGGTTGAACTTTAACTGATACGATTTTCCTTGGGATTGCGCCTCTGCAATAGCCTCGTATTCTTTATTACTTAAATCAGCTGTTTTTGCGCTGTACAATCCATCAATGATAGACTCCACAGAAGCATGATCTGTCATTTTCTTTAACACGTCATTTCCCACATGATTAAGAACATGGATATCTTTTGCATGCTCTTTTAGATTAGACATATCCAGATATTCCTTAGCGGTCATCGTAGAATCGTTAGTCTTCGCCACGATTTCTGCCAAATAATAATGCTCCTCAACTTTAACAGCGATGCGGAATTGGGATGGGTACGTCGGAATTTCATATAACTTACCTCCAACAGCGAACGTAGACGAAAAATCCTTTTCTACAACTTCTCCTCCATTGTTCTTCCCGATCTCTTGGTTAATATCAAAATCTATGGTACCAAGTGATTTTTCAGGCTTCATTCCTGTGAACTTAAACTGAGCACCATCACTTACGAATGCATAACGAAATCCGTTGTAATTTAAAATTTTTCGAACTCCGGTAGGCGCTGAAACTGGCGTTTGCTGCGAGATTTGTGGTGAATTCGTTAATGATGACTTTAGAGGAGATGTATAAATGGCCACTCCTAACACAAGTGCAGCACAAGCAGCCATGGTTCCCCACTTCGCATATGTTCTCTTATTAGTACGCCTCGCAGTGTTGGCCTTTTCCACCAGATTGCCGTCTACATAACCAATAGTCTTAAATAGATCTTTATTATTCATAGGATATAGCCTTCTTTCATAAGGTATAATTGGAGTTTTTTTCGTGTTCTAAAAAGAACCGATTTCGTTTTACTTTCACTTATTGAGAATCGAGTTGCGATATCAGCCAAAGAATCGGAATACCAGTAACGTCTAAGAAAAATATTCCGATGATCTTCATTAATCTTCAGCAGAAAATTGCTTATAGATTCAGCGATTTGTTCTTCCTCATATTGACTTTCGACATTGTCTGGAGAGGATAAACAATCATTTAATTCATCAAGAATCGTATCGAATGTTTTATTCCGCTTTTTGGCCATGTAATAATCGTGTTTATTTAACGCGATATTTCGTGTGATCCTCCCCAAAAAAGATGAGAGCTTAGCAGGCGTCTTCGGCGGTATCGTTTCCCACGCTCCTAGAAAGGTATCGTTCACGCATTCTTCCGAATCTTCAAAATTAGACAGAATGTTATGAGCAATCTTGGTACAATAATTTCTATATTTTTTGGATGTTTCTCCTATTGCTGTTTCATTGCGGGCAAAGTACAGCTGTATGATTTCACTATCGTCCACTCCATCACTTCCGTTCAGTTTGATTAAGGCCTCACTTATAAAGTAAGAAAAGAAGGGTTTTGGTTGCAAAAAAGTTTTTTTCTTATGTACTAGTGCGGGAAATCATTTTATGTCTTCATAAGCTTCGACATTCAATGTCAATAATATGACGTGTGATCTTATCCTTTTGATTCCTATGAAAAAAGCCGGTGTACCCTTTAACGGGTAACACCGGCCAATATATTAAAAGTAGAAACTATAGAGGAATTGCTGCAGCTTCATGATAGAAGCATAGACGCTCCGCGATTTCGTGAACTGACCTTCTTTTTTTGTTCAAATCATGCTATTGAGCCACCAACCGTTTATTGTGTAATTCCAATTTGTAAAAGATATCTTTTGCCTCTGCTTCTTGTGTACCTGCTCCAACTGGTGGATGGACTACTAAGATATTATTTTCGACACTTGGTAAAGGCTCTGCTTCTGAATAAAGAAGTGTTTTCGAGACTTGATCCTTGTTTACCATTTCTAATGGGAATACATCTTCATTTTGCTTATCAATCGCGAAAATATATCCTTCCACGCCATGACCTGTTTGATATTGAGGAGTAAGGATGTAAACCTCAGCTTCTTTAAAACTCAGCTTCTCAAAGGATAATTTTTTGCTGGATGGTCGGAAAAACAAGTAATTGGGTAATTCCATTAAGACTTTGTCCTGATCTCCCTGTCTGTAGATAATAGAGTAATTACTCTGAAACGTCTGATCACCCTCTTGTCCCATCGTGCTCGATACGACCAAATGCCCAAGTTCTTCTCTACCTTTGGCTATCATCAATAATGTTCCCTTTTCCGTTTGCTGTTCCGCCCGAATTGATTTATCTTCATTTACTGCGTCAATTACAATGGAATCCATGAGATCGTTTTTTGGAAATAAGCTAACCTCTGATGGTTTTTGTTCCTGAGTATATGAGTTGACTTGTTGATGGTTACAGGCAACGAGTAAACTAAATGCTAAAACCGATGATGCTGCTTGCAAAATAAGCTTGTTAATTGTAACCCTCTCACTTTCATTTACAGCTGGGGTACAACTGCTCCCGAATTACAGTCCAGTCTGTATTCATAATTGTTTTATAAACCAGGGCTTAATTAATGGTATTACCACGGCTGGTTGCATAGCTTTTGTATGATCCATTTGGCTTCCCGTTAGCACTTCAACATCCCAGCCTAAATCACACAGCTTCGTCGTATTCTTCTTTAATATCCCAGCAATATCAACGGTAACATTTCCAAAATTCTCACCATATACGATAGTATCATTTTCTCCTGCAAAAGCTAATTTTGGAAGACTAAGCAATTGGTGAATACTACGATCATCAAAAGCAGTGAGGCTCTCGTATAAGGCAACAAATTGAGCTGTTACACGGGTATCCATTGATACTTTGATGTTGTCCCAGTCTATCTCATCAGGATTCTCTGTTTCAATAGAGCTTTTTTCAGCTGCCTCATTTTGATTATTCAAAGCTTGGGTATGTGTTTTTCGAGTTACAATCAGCATCTCTTGATAGGGACCATTATAAGGCGGAAAACCTCCCATGACCAAGCTTTCCAGACGATTTGTTCTGATAGCTAATTGTAGTCCAATTAAAGCTAGCCACGAATAACCGTAGTAGCTAAAGCTCTTAACGTTCATTTCATCAGCAATGAGGAGCAGATCCTTCACAATATGGTCTACGGTTAAGTTGTTCACTGGATGTTGAAAGAGATGACCTTCATAATCAAAATAAAGCACTTGAAACGTATCCGCGAGACCTTCAACAAAATGTTTACCTAATTCAGGATCTACGCCCCATAGCTTTAGATTTTCTGCCTCCTGATTGTACACGGATTTTTTAGCGATAGGTAACATAATAGTTGGACGATCTGATCCTCCTGTCAATCCTACTTCTATTGCTGAATGGTTGGTTAATCGTATGATTTTTTCCAAACAATCCTCTCCTTACTGTTTTATAAAAATATCATATAACATTCATGCAATCTTTCGGTTTATCCCATACTAAGCCTTGATATATCTAATTAAATTAGATTTAATATTGTTGTAGCACTTGAAGGTTTAACTTTAATGTTCTGAGGCGATGACGATTATGGGAGATAATTATACACCAACAATGATAGCTAAGAAATTAAATGTAAGTACCACTACATTAAGAAGATATGAAGATCAAGCCTTAGTTCCCGAAGTTCCGAGGACTCCTAGCAATCGCCGGTGTTATACAGACATTCATGTCCAAGCTTTTATTACGATTCGGGCACTTTTGCAAGGATATGAGATTCCAGTTGTGTACGATGTGATGAGAAAGATTAAAGCTCGGCAAATTGAGGATGCACTTTGGTCAATCAATCAAGAACAACATAATACACAAACGGAAAAGCATAGGTTAGAGGATGTGTTACGCATGTTCCGGAACGCAGATTTATCAAAATACAACGATTTAGAGGTCACAAATGCAATGACTATTGGTGAAGTTGCACAAATGGCAGGCGTTAAGCCTTCAGCCATTCGACATTGGGAACAAGAAGGCCTTATTACTTCTAACAGAAACAAAGACAACGGCTATAGGGTCTATACTGTAACGGAATTAAGAAAGATTATACTAATCAGCAGTCTAAGGAAGACCGTGTATTATATCGAGAATATGAAACAACTCCTGAATGAAATAGAGACACAAAACTATAAAAAAGTAGAAATGTCATTCGAGCTTGCGTTACAAAAATTAAATAGTCAATTAATGAAGCAGTTTTTGGGAATTGCTGAGCTTATGAAATATGTGAAATACTATTAAACTTGATAACTTGATATCAACAAGAAATCTTCCCAAAAAGAAGAAAACTTAACTCAAATACTAGTGCACCTGCATCCCCCTTCTTTCGGCAAGAAGTCCTTACAGCAATAAACATATTCTGGCTCAGAATTCGATCGAAAGCATAGATTTTTTGGAACATTATTAATCCTTCTTAACATCATTTATAAGAACGCAAAAAACTCCTCCCTTAAGGGACGGAGTTGATTTCGCGTTACTACCCTGATGGGTGTATTCATGAATACACCCTCTCTGTTATCGTCTAAAAACGATGCTCCCTTGTAACGGCAGAATCCCGGAACTATTTAGACAGCCGCTAGTTTATTGAACTAACGTTCCTCGTTAGCTTAATCATAATTCCCAAAATGAAGGAGGAACTGTTTTTATTGTATCTACTTTATACACCCTCATATCCCTTAAAAAAATCATTATTAAGCGTTTCTAATCTCTTCATCAGCAAGAAAATTGAAGTAAATATAACTTATATACTTATATAAATTAATTAGTAATTTAGATTCATGTTAAATAAAATTTATATTTTGTTTGATTTAATTAAAGTGATGTGTTACTGTATTAATGAGAAAGGAGGGGGAACATGCCATGGATATAAAAAAAGTGCCTAACTGGATATTATCCTTGGAAAATGAGGACTTAGAATTCATAAAAAATTTAGTTCTCAAATCAGGTTCTTTGAAAGAAATCGCAAAAGTATATGAAGTGTCATATCCAACAGTAAGGATTAAGCTCGATAGATTGATCGAGAAAATAAAAATCAATGACGCTATAGATAATGAGGACTTCATCAAATTCATCAAAAAACTATCGATTGATGATCGCATAAACGTAGAGGACGCAAAACTGATCATTGAAAAATATAAACAAGAAAGGAAAGAATAATAATGGATGATTTATACAGACTTTTGGTTATAGTCGGGATATTAGCGGTTCAATACTTTTTTTCAACCAGGAACAACGTTTATTGGGGATCAGTTATACCAGTAGCCTATATTGTGTTTTTAATATGGATGTTTGTTACTAATCGTATCGAAAACACTTTAGGTTTTATCCTTTATCTACTATTAGGGTTGCTTTTCCTTATTGCAGAATGGAGTGCAGGAAGAAAGTCCCTTAGCCAGAAGAGAAAAAAAGAATTGGATAAGATAAAGACTCACGACTTAAAATAGTTTGTATTCAGAAGAAATCAAAGAATGGTCATCTCCTAGAATTAGATGATCATTCTTGTCATGTAAATTCAACTATCCTGCCCGTTAGCCATACATGCAGCGCAAGCGCCGCACCACAGATGATGAAAATGGGTAAAATCAGTCAATACTGCTACTACGGCTGGCGAAGAAGGTCGATGAGCTATGGTGCCTTAGAGCCCATCCCTTAGTCTGACTCCAACGACCCCGGTGCATCACAGATTGTCGCTCCCTTTCGGGAAGCACTCATGGGAGATTAATCCTACTCTGGTTTTTGCACCAGCCTAGTCTTTAGTGATTGTAGAACGAAGTTTGTTGTTTTTCTGTCTGCCTAACTTTATTTAAGTACACATAAGGCTCAGCCTTTTTTTAAAAAGTGTCTTTCTGGGTCTTCTTTCTTATGTTCTTTTTCTAGTTTTGAGCTATTTTAATTTTCATGGGAGCTCAAAAACTTGTCTGAGATCGGAAAAATGCTGCCAACGACACAAATTTCAAAATAGGTGGACTCCGCCTCTACCGGAAATTTTCTACACACTCATGCAGAAAGGCATTTAGCGTGCGTGGCTCTCTGCCGAGCAAGCGCTTCACAGTGTCATTTGGACTTTCTGGCACCACCGTAGACATGGTTTGAATTTCCACAACGTGGTTCGCGAGCCAAGGAGGCATATGGCCGTACTCGATAAGATTACGTAGTAGTACTTGGGGTTCCATGTTGATGTAGCTTATCGGCCGATTAAGCAGGGCGGACAGTTGACTCGCGATCTGGGGATAACTGAAAATCTCCGAACCAGTAAGCGTATATATTTGGCCTGATACCTCGCGGT
This sequence comes from Paenibacillus sp. B2(2019), assembly GCF_008370385.1. Classification (NCBI taxonomy): domain Bacteria; kingdom Bacillati; phylum Bacillota; class Bacilli; order Caryophanales; family Paenibacillaceae; genus Paenibacillus; species Paenibacillus sp. B2(2019). Next base: position 31,997 of record NZ_VTZR01000015.1, on the reverse strand, counting down.
TGGTCAGAACTTCTGCAGCAACATCAGCGATATCGCGACAGTCAATGAAGTTACACGGTGAATCGCCCATGGAGCCGAAGAAAACATTTTGGGTTGTGATCGTTGGTGCAAGGCGCATTAAGTTTTGCATGAACGCATAAGGGCGCAACACGGTGTGGGTGAGACCCGATTCCCTCAGCGTTTTCTCGATTTCTTGATGCCAGCCAGCCACTGCCACTGGAGAACTCTGCTCAAAAGCAGGGCTGGATATTTTTACGATGTGTTTGATTCCGGATTCAGCGGCAATCTGAATGATTGAAGTTTCCAATTCAATTTGTCTTGGACTGTTGGACATGGCAAGGAAGAGCTGGCTAGCACCTGCAAACGCGCAGCGCAGCGATTCGGGGTCGGAAGCATCCGCCAATGCGACCTCGATAGTCGAGCGGCCTTTTTCTCCGATCTGATCACGCAACTTCTCTGGCTCTCTGCTCAGCGCCCTGACGGGTAAGCCAAGATCAACCAAACGTTCCAAAAGCGCACTGCCTATCGTACCTGTTGCTCCCATAATAACTATCATTTTTTATCTTCTCCTTTTGGATGAAAAATTTGTTGCGACGGCAAGACGCCACCGCCATGTCACTATCGTACTTGCTATGAATCCAGACAAGGGGAAATCGGTCCAGACACGACCGACCCAGGCCAAGTCATTGCTCGGAATCATAATTTCTAGTAAACCAGATGTCGCCCATGCGGCGAATAGGCCAAACGAGGACCCGGCCAATGCGAACACCCCTACCACAACCAAGTGAGGTGCACCGATGACCCATCGCATCTGGCCCACTCGGCTGCGCAACAAAAGGCCAATCATCAAGGCCATCAAGGCCGATGCAGCGCCGATTGTGGTCAATGCCCCTATTTGAAGCCCCCTATCGGAAGTAACCAATCCCCCGATACCTGCCATGATGGCAGGAGCAGCATAGGCCATTACAACTTCGCGCCATAGTACAAAAGTCTTTTTCTTGGAACCAACAGCCTTGATACCGTAAACATCATCTGTCTGATTCTGGTATTTCATCTGGTTCATTTAGTTGCTCCCTTCTTCTTTGAAATAGTTCAACGATTGCTTTCAGTGAGCTATAATTAGGCACCTAACTATATAAGAGTAAAAATAGGCTAGCTTCACTAGCCCATTCTACTCATTACTGATGTTTCCCTTTGGTTTCGAGACAAGTTCGCCCGTAAGTGCTGAGATGCCTTGTGTAACTCGGCCTAGCAAGTCGAGAAATACGCTGCGCTCATCAATACTGAGTAAGCCCACCATTGCTTCCAGCCGAGCGAAATGCTCAGGAGCCATTTCACGGAGCTTCTTCGCTCCTTCTTCCGTCAAAATGACCGATCTCTGACGGCCATCGTCTGAGCTTGATCGCCGAGAAACTAGGCCATCTCGTTCAAGAATGTCGATAAGACCAGTCACTGTAGCACGTGTAACCCCTAGATGCTCCGCTAATTGCGAAGGCAACTCTTCTCCTTCGTTATCTTCAAGATCTGCCAATAAACGATATCGCCCTGTTGATAAACCGAATCTAGAGAAATGAATTTCCGAGGCATGTCCAAGCTTGGCTCCCGCTGCCATTAGCCTAGACGCGACGAGTATAGCCTGTGCGTCTATGTCTAGGTTATAGCGATCAATCTGACGCTTGGATTGTACAAGCGAGGGAATAGCATCAATGTCATTTATTATTTTATTATTGTTGTTCATATATATAGTATGGCTCCTAATTACTTTTGTGTCAACACATTTTTATAACACATCAACACCTCGGCTTTTCCGAAAAAGCTGCTTCTCATTGATGCCACTACGATGACTGTTGGGAAAATGCGTTTGCCCTGGGCTCCTTATCACGATGAACGTGCAGGTATCAAACTTCATGTGGCCTTGCGGGCTGAAACAGTGCAACCTCTAAACGTCATGGAAACGATCGGATCCAGACATGACAGGCCGGTAAGTGAGCATTTAGAACATCCCGACTATATTATAGTAATGGATCGAGCTTACGAAAAGTTGGAGCGTTTGGATCGTTACAAAACAGACAAGCAATCCTTTGTTATTCGGCTTCGGGACTTTGAAGATAGAGAAATACGCGTTGTTACGGATTTGATGCAAGTAACACCAGAACAAATCGCTCAAATCTATAAAGCTCACTAGCAGATTGAAGTGTTCTTTCGCTGGATCAAACAACATTTGAATATTCCTAAGTTATTTGGCACGACAGAAAACGCAGTATATGGCAAACTATTTGTGGCTTTAATGGTCTATGTGCTGTTTAAATGGCTTTTTGATTCGGCCAAGCATGCGTTACCTCGCCACGCTATTACGCATATTCTGGATGCGCTTTGTGCTTGAGGAGAGCGATACATTGAGAATAATTACCCGGATAAAACAGCTGTATTATTGTGCTCAGATGAATTAGATTATGAGATCAGCCAAAAGTACCCGGTTAAGATTTAGCCAATTTAATGATATCCTTGCTCTCCAGAATAGATTTATCATATCCTTTTGTAACAGTATGAATCATTGCAATACCAAGCTCCTTTAAAGACACAGTAAAGTTTGGAAATAGTCTTCTTAGAATAGGATATAGCCACATCAATGCATAATAAGATTTATGCGTATTTTTTAATCCCTTTATTGGATGGATGTAGGCAGGGCGAAACATGTACGCTTTTTTGAAAGGCAGCTGCATGAGGTGATTTTCTGTCTTGCCCTCCACTCTTGCCCACATCCTTTTTCCTAATTCTGTACTATCCGTTCCCATTCCGGAAACATAGCAGAATACCATATCTGGATTCAAGCTTGAAAGTATGCCTGCCACATGCATTGTAAGATCATACGAGAAGCGCGCGAACTCTGCCTCCTTCAAACCAACAGAGCTTACACCCAAACAAAAGTAGCATGCATTATAGTTACTTAATTGAGACTTTATTGCAGATAAATCAAAAAAATCTTTGTGGATGATTTCAGTTAATTTGGGATGTGAAACGCCGCATGGTTTGCGGTTAATCACTAAAACGTGTTCCACATCAGGATGCTGCAGGCATTCATGTAATACACCCTCGCCAACCATCCCCGTAACTCCTGTAATTATCGCTCTTATTTTCACGATGGATCCCTCCTTTTTCTCAATTAAATTGTTATTAACCTATTCGTCTGTCCATAGTGAAGCTTGGCTCCCGCTGCCATTAGCCTAGACGCGACGAGTTTAGCCTGTGCGTCTATGTCTAGGTTATAGCGATCAATCTGACGCTTGGATTGTAGAAGCGAGGGAATAGAGTCAATGTCATTTATTATTGTTGTTCATATATAGTATGGTCCCTAACTACTTTTGTGTCAACACATTGTTATAACACATCAACACCCCGCCTTTCTTCATATCTGGAACTGTATTCCTCCTCGGTTACATTCATGAAGTACGTTTCGATTCCTTCAATCCTCTAAAATTTGCAGATTCTTAGCTGTCCAACGCTGAGAATCAACTATACTCGGGAACTCGAATAGGTCGAATGCAACTTTTTGACCCTCTTTAAGAAACCGAAAGCCGTTCGGTAACCTAATAGGGTCTGGTAGTATTTCGCTAAAGTGAACAAAAACATGGTTACCGTCCTGCCCGTCTAGCATTATCCGTCCGTAACCTTTATCTTCTTTGAACCATTTGACCATTCCACATCTTCTTTCCGCCATTTAAGCACCTCCTCTGTCACTTTATTAAGTATCATGGAGATTGAGCTTTTTTTCCCCGCTTCCGACGCATAAAAAACAGATGCCGTTCTTAATGTGAAGGTGAGGACTTGGCCATGACTTTGACAAAACGTAAGATATTGCAGGGGTACAGCCTTGAAGCACAAGTCGAAGAAGTTAAGGCCAAATGTCGGCAGGAATCCAGGAAGTTTCCAGTAACGATGACGTACATCGGAGCTTCCGATGTGACGCCGTAAACATTTGTCAATTCCACTGTTGATTCACCGACTGGAATGTCCCGCGTCGTCTACGACATCACGAGCAAGCCGCCGGCGACGATCGAATGGGAGTAATGGAAGAAACTCCGAAAACCCATTACATTCAAGGGTTCTCGGAGTTCTTTTTTTAGAGTTCAACCCTGCGTAGGGCTGGTCTTCATTTCATAGATTTTTTGGAGCGTATGGACACGCTTCGTCTTCTCGTCATCGTCCTCTGTGTGGAGATACCACTCCACAAGCCTGTAACCGAATATGAGAAGGATCAAGCTCGTAGACGCAATGATCAGCGATAGGGGATACATCCGCATACTCCGAAAAGCCTTTGTAATACGCGGGGACACATCGCTGGTAGTATTCGACCATGTGATCGATATCCGCTTCATCCGCAATCAAGCTTGCGAGATCCTCGCCCAGGTAGCCCCATCCGCATGTATCCCAGTCGATGAGCGCGATTTTCCCGTCGGCATAGATCAGGTTAGTCACCCAGAAGTCCCGGTGGCATAGCACGAGGGGCAATTTTTCGATGCGGGCGAGTATCTCGTCTACGTGCTCATCGATGTCGATGAGCATTTGCCGCACGTGCTACGGGAATTCGCAGTCCTCCGAGCGTGTATAATCGTAAACGACCGGCCATGACCGGTAATGCAGATACGTATTCTTCATGAGATCCGCATGGCTCAGGTTGGTCAGGCTCTGCAGCACAGCGGGCTGTTCCGCATACAGCTTGCCTTGATAACGTCCCAACTCCAGCGCGGCCTGTTCATACATGTCACCGGTCAAGTCTAAACCGGTTACGCCATCGATATATTCCAGCCACAACTTGAATTCATTTTCTTCGGCATTGATCTCGGCGTGATAACATGTCGGCCAGCGGAAGGTATCCGAGAACGTCATTCCCAAGTCAGACATATAGAGATCATATTCCCGGCGCCAGGAATCCGGATCGTTGTAACGTTCCCATTTCTTTTGAATTTTCAGCACGATACGGTACGGCATTTTTTCACCATCCGCGGTTTCGGCGATCCCGTTTACCAGGTGCACATTTCCCACAGTTCCGCCCTGTAACGGCATGGTTTGGCAGTCAGCCAAGATAATATCCTTCTTGAATTGTCGGCTTTAGGCATAGATCAGCGTTTCAAATTTAATATTCATTTCTTCCATCCTCCGTTTTTCTTCGTTTGCTTGCTTGACATAGCTATCGTTTTGTTTCGAGCCCTCTTATCGATTAGGTAGCTTGTTTTATCCTGGACATACTTGTGCTCATGCTGCTGGGCAACATAATGCTCCCACCGTTCACGCGGCAACGAACCGTCGGCAAGCGCGGCGAGAACGGCACAGCCCGGCTCGGCTTGATGGCGGCAATCTGCAAACCGGCATTGTGGGAACCATTCCTCCACATCGGTAAAGCTTGCGCGTATGCCTTCGCCGGCATCAAAAAGCCCAAGTTCACGCATTCCCGGCGTATCGATGACCATAGTACCGGACGGGAGCATGAACAGCTGACGGTGCGTTGTCGTATGCCGCCCCCGGCTGTCAACCTCCCGGATCGCCTGAACCCTCATTACGTCCTGTTCTATCAACGCATTGAGCAGAGACGATTTGCCGACGCCAGACATACCGAGAAAGACGACTGTTTTACCAGGCATCAAGTAGGGAGCGAGTTCGTTCAGCCCCAGGCCGGTATGACTGCAAATCGCATGAACTGGCACATCAGGGATGCTTTGTGTAACTTCTGCGAGCGGGAGATTATAATCTTCAACGAGATCAGCCTTGGTCAGAATGACGACTGGCTGACTGCCGCTCTGCCTGACTTGTGTCAGGTACCGCATGATGCGGGTAACGTTGAAATTCCAATTCAGAGAAGAAAGGATAAACACATAATCAAAGTTGGTTGCGACGACCTGTTCCAGCACGGTTTTGGCATAGCCTGCGGCATGCCCTGAGTAATCCGCGCGTGAGAACTTGGAGCGGCGGGGCAGTACCGTAACGATGAGCGAATCTCCGCTTTCGTTGTAGTGCAGCAAGACGGAATCACCGACGCACGGAAAATCTACGCGTGTTTCCACGCTGTGATAGAACGCTCCTTTGAGCACCGCCGTTACTTCGCCGCGCTCGGTCATGACCGTGAAGCGCTCGCGCCGAAGCTCCGTCACCCTGCCGGGCAATGATCCGTCGGGAATTGCTTCTATTTCTGTGTAGCCATAGGTTTTCAAATCCATCATGTTTTTTTTGTTAGCTCCTTCAATGTTGTTTTTTGGACGCAAAAATGCCGCGTGACAGCAGCCTCTAAAAGAAGCTGCTGTCACGCGGCATCAGGACGCAAAAAAAGATACGACCTTCATCGTATTCTGCAAACAGCAATATTCACGAAAGGTTACTTTGGATGGCATACCAAATAACACGGGCGTTTTCCCGCTTTTTTCGCGTATGCCTTCTATTCAGTTTTAAGACCAAACCACCATATAAGTAGTTACCATTAAAACACATCTCCCTTCGTGTCAGGAACTTGCTTATCGCTAAGCTGTCTATAAAATAACCTATTTTGGAAAAAAATCAATGCCGGACAGCGCAGATTGTTTCGGCCTGCTCAATCGAGTCTGACGTTGATAAAGAACTCACGAGCATCAAAAGTCAGCGTGAGCGCTTCCTCAAGTTGTTTGAAGGAAACGGCGTCGATGACGACCTGTTCGTCGAACTACTCTGCGAGTTGAAAGACCGTCATGAGCGGCTGTTGTCCCGGAGGAACGAGGTCGAGCGCAAACTGGAGGACAGCATGGCGGAGTCCATTCCCCTTCCGTAAGTCAGGCAAGCGTTGACACAGTTCCACAATCTGCTGAAGGAATCCCCGCCCGAGACGAAGAAGACGCTGCTCCACACCGTGGTCAAGCAGATTCACATGAAAGACCGAAAAAAAGAGCTCGAGTTCGACCCGACCATCCAAAAGCATTTTTTTGAACTGGCCCCTTCCGCCAAAACGGCGGAGGGGGACTCATCATTTTGTGACCCCAAAAAGCTCGCAGAAGCCCGTTTACGCCGATTTCGCCACCAAGCGTGCCCCTTCCTGAAGCCATGTCCGGCAAAGCGCCCTTCCAAACGTGCTGCGAGCTTTTCTCCAAAAAACTTGCCCCTACTTATGGTACGGTTCACCGTAACGTATCTAAACACAAAGTGAAGTTTGACCATAAAATATACATCAGTATATAAAGGAGAAACCACTCCCAATGATGGAATGGTGTCTGACAAGAGATCTTCAGATGAATTACATCTTCCTCCATCAAAAACTTAGGAATTCGCTTATCCATTTTGGGTTCACGTAGTTTGAGCGAAGGGTTGGTAGGTAAATAGGTTTCTTCATATGCAAAACTGAATAGGGAGCGCACAAAACGGATGCGGTGCTCTAGGCTACTTGGCTTTAGTCGGTCTGACTGCTTAGCTAGGTATTCCTTCAGCAGATTCAGAGTTACCTCGGAAATAACTATATCCCCAAGATATATAACCAGCATCCGGAGCTGCAGAGCATATGCTTTCAATGTATTTGAACTAAACCCCTCGAGTCGCTTGTCCGCTTCATAATAACGCCAAAGTTCGCTTAAAATTATAATAAAACCTCCTACTAGAGCAATTAATTCTAGTTTGCTTCTAATAGAAGGTTTTAGACTATTGATTCAACTAGCATTTCCCTTTAGCTGTATCAATGTAATAATTATCCTTTTGTTTAAGCCAATTTATGATGATGTTTTTAAATGTTAATGTTGGCAACTCGCAATAGGCTCTACTATCAGAATATGGGTCGATAATCTTCACAGATGTATTATTTAGCTGGATTACAAAGTATTTTACATCGCCGAGAGTTGAATTTTCTACCTTCCCATTTAGAACTTCGTTTATTGAGTCGATTAGCCAGACACCATTTTCATCTTTATCTTGAAGATTTGTCCCAATAAATGCTTCTAACAAATAATAACCTGCGGGCAAAGAAATAACGGGAACACCGTTTAAGTCAATAAGTTCAACCCTCATAGTCACACCTCTTATTCATGCACTACTTTCTTCAATAGTTCAACATTGATTTCGAACTATCCTGCATATTAGTTGAACAAAAGCAGTCGATTCACTGATCGGCTGCCTTTATGCCGTAATTGAGCTATCGTGTCCCGTTAGCGTAATGACTTTCCATATTTTTTTCCAATTATCACTCCACTCTTTATAACTTAATCCTGTTACTTCCTCCAAGGTTTTACCATCCAGTGAATAACATCCTCCGTCGCTATCGTTATCAGGAAATGAATAGCCACCGATAACTTCACTCTTGGAAAGCATGATATAAACATTTATTTTCGATTTATATATCTTTTCCAATGGATGGTTTTGAACTGTGTAGCCATATATTTTTATGACTTTCCCAAAATATTTTTCTGGTTCTACCTTTTGAACGCCCCAAGCCTGTTGAAAAGGTATTGATTCTGTACTTTCGAAAAGTTCGCTCTTTTCTAAAGTATAGCTATAAACTTCGCCTTTGTAGGTGATATCTTTATAACCTTGAGCCATAACGTATTGTTCGGCTATTTTTTCATCACCTGTGACTTCATTGTTACATCCAACAAGAATTAATAACATCAAACCAATCAAAATACCGAAATTTAAATATCTCAATTTAAACGTCCCCCAACATGGAGAAATCCTCCTAATATCTAGACGGAATCGAAGTAAATGAAGTTGCGTTAAACTGCCCAATAGTTGAACAACAAGAGGAGCAGCTGCCGCGGCACTCTGCTCCACTATCGTGTCCCGTTAGTTGAATAGTCGAAAGTATTAATTATTCAATCTTTAACTTATATATAGGTTGCTGGTAAGTATTTTCTTGGTTTTGGCTTATAAACCCCGCCTTCTCATATAAATCAATAGCTTTCTCGTTTTCTTTTTCTACTGTTAAAGATATAACCTTACATTTACGGTGTTTTTCTTTTATATATTCAATAATTTTATTTAGAGCCTGTTTTCCGTACCCTTTACCTTGAAGTTCCTTATCAATCTGAAATCCACCAATCCAATAATTTTCCTCACTGTTTGGTGTATAGCTAATATAAAACGCACCAATAATTCTATTGTTTTCATATAAAACGTAAGGGTCCAAAGCCTCATCCCAAGGTTTTATATAAGCAAACGCAAGTGATTCTGCAATATTTGGAACAAAAGATTTTTGGCTTTCGTGTACTGATAGTTCAAATGCTTCTTCCCAATTGTTCTTTGTGATTTCTTTAATACAAATATCATACATTTACTTTCGTCCCCCAATACTTCAAATAATTATATTTTACAACATGAATCAAAATTCTCTTAAACTAAACTGAGTCGTTCCAAAATTAAAATAGGCAACCAAATCTGATCGCCTTATTAAAGACTATACATTTACATTGTAATTAAGCTGAAGCTCATCACCAGGTAATCCCCTAATTCCCCAATTTGATTTAAGAGTCTCGATGATTGTTATTTCAATATCTTGTGGGGAAATTCTTAGTTCTTGTTGGATGTGTTCAAAAAGCGACCGTATCAAATGTTTTTTCGATTCCACCGAACGCCCTTCAAATATACTTAGTTCAATTATGGTATATGCTTCTGTACGTTCGGGGGCATAATGAAAATCTTCCCTATCCATTGGAAAAAAACGATGGAATTTTTTATCGGCGGGTAATTTAAATGCTTCAACTACACATGTATGAATTACCTCCGAAAACCTTTCCTTTATTGGGTTTAAATTTTCCTTCAAACCAAAAATTTTCACTTGAGCCATGCTCCTCATCTCACCTTTCTCTTCTCAACTTTTCTCGACTATTTTCGGGTACAACCAAATTATAACAGTTACTTTCAGACTATAAAACCCGTCTGCCCGTTAGCGTAATAAAGGCTACCGATTAAATTAATCGGCAGCACAGCTGGTGTTTATTGTGCTATCGTGTCCCGTTAGCCATACATGCAGCGCAAGCGCCGCACCACAGATGATGAAAATATATGTATCTGTTAATACTGCTATTATGGCTGGGAGAGGAAGGTCGATAAGCTATGGTGCCTACGAGCCCATCCGTTAGTCTGACTCCAACGATCACGGTGCATCACAGATTGTCGCTCCCTTTCGGGAAGCACTCATGGGAGATTAATCCTACTCTGATTGTTGCACCAGCCTCTTACCTAATTTAGCCGTAGAGAGGATACTTTAGAGTGGAAATCGTAGTTGAACGGGCATGTGGTATGGATATTCATAAGAATAACATTACCGCATGTATTCTAATGTCTAATGGAAAGGAGATTCAAACGTTTCCGACTAAAACAGTGTTTCTTTTACAATTAATTGACTGGATTAAACAACATGAATGCACTCACGTCGCTATGGAAAGTACAGGTGTATTTTGGAAGCCTATTGTAAATTTACTTGAAGCTGAAGGCGTTGAATTTTTAGTGGTGAATGCCCAGCATATGAAAGCTTTGCCTGGACGTAAAACAGATGTCAAAGACTCCGAATGGATTGCAAAGCTTCTTCGTCATGGGTTACTTAAAGCAAGTTTCATTCCAGATCGAAATCAACGGGAGCTTCGAGAACTTGTTCGTTACCGTCGGAGTATTATCGAAGAACGAGCTAGACAACATAATCGAATTCAAAAAGTGTTAGAAGGAGCCAATATTAAGCTCAGCTCTGTTGTCTCTGATATTATGGGTGTCTCCTCTCGTGATATGCTTCATGCTATTGCTGATGGTGAGGATGATCCTGAGAAACTAGAGAACTTTGCTAGACGCACCATGAAACGAAAGAAGAATGAACTTGAACTTGCTTTACACGGCTATGTAAACCCTCATCAACGCTTGATGATTAAGACTATTTTAACTCACATTGATTTTTTTAAGTGAACAAATCACAGTACTAGACCAGGAAGTCGCTACGAGGGTTGTTCCATTTTCTGACGATGTCGAACGTTTAGATTCAATTCCTGGAATAGCTACTCGAATGGCAGAACAAATCTTAGCCGAAATTGGGGCCAACATTAAGAAGCAGTTTCCAAGTGCTGCGCATTTATGCTCATGGACTGGACTTGTGCCTGGGCATAACGAAAGTGCAGGAAAAAGAAAATCTGCTAAATCTAAAAACGGAAACAAATATTTGAAGTCCGCCTTAGTTGAAGCAGCCCATTCCGTAGCAGCCTCAAAGAACTATCTTGGTGCCATGTACAGACGAACAGCGGCAAGAAAAGGAAGAAAAAGGGCTGCAATCTCTGTCGCGCATGCTATGTTGAGAATAGCCTACTATTTGTTGACTCGTGAAGAAATGTATGTGGATCTAGGCGAAGATTACTTTGACAAGCAGAAGCAACAATCTATTGTGAAATACGCAGTTCGAAGACTAGAAAACTTAGGCTATTCTGTAACTATTGCAGAAGTCTCCTAATTCATTAAGACACTCATATTCTTATTTCGGATGCTGTGACATTCAAAAAAATGAATGGACTGCGTCTTATTTACTTTGCTTTTTTACAGTTACTGCAGATTTAATTTTCATGGGAGTTTAATAATAAAAGGAGCTACCCTATAGGAAGCTCCTCCACTATCGTTTCATGATTGTTTAATAATCTAGATTTCTGCACGCCGTGACCGTTTATCTAATGTCCATGAGCAAGGATGTTGATAAGTTTGCCAAATGGGTCGCGGACATAGAATCGCCGAACACCCCAAGGCTCATCAACAGGTCCATATTCTATCGTATATCCAGCACTCTTCATACGTTCAAACACAGCATCGACATCATCAACTTCAATCGATAGATCAGGAGTAGGCGTATTGGAGCCGCCCTGTGATGCGAAGCTTATTTGAATGTTCTCCTTCCCCAGTAAGCCGTATGTTTCAATCCAACCATGATCCATCAATAAATCAAGCTCGAGCACGTCCTGGTAAAAGCTTTTTGCTGCCGAAACATTCTGCGTTTTAATATTTGTGATAATTCGTTTTACACTCATTCTCAGACCTCAATTCTAATGGTATACTTTTTTAATTTTATTCAATGATCCTGTCCGTGAGCGGAATATCCGATTTTTATATCCAATCTTCGAAATGATCTGTTACAAACCGAATCTCACTCTCATAGTGGGCCAAGTGTCCCTCATCAACCATTTTCTGAAAGGCAGGATTCCCATCACCAGCACCATTTCTCAATGTATCACACAGTACTATCAAACGTTGTATAATCCACTGTCGCAGATTATTTGGGACGGGAATTCCATAAGCTTCAAAAAACAAATGAATTCGCCGACGTCGCTCTACGTCATGTATTTCACATTGGTATGCTACTATGGTTCCAGAAGTATGGTCAGGTGCAAAACTCGCAAGTGGAACAGATGTGTAAAGGGTGTACGCAATGTCCCACATACGCGGACCTGGACCTGCCATGTCGAAATCAATGAGCGCCACAGGAGCCTCCTTTTGAAAGACAACATTATACAACGCTGCGTCATTATGACAGATCACTTCATGTTCGGCATCATCGGCATAGCTAAGCTGCCATCTGTCCTCCATATTGGGCCTGAACACTGTAGTCACATCATGGAAACGACGTATAAGGTGTGCCAGACCCACAAGCGTTTCGTCCGTCCACATATACGGTTCAAGGTTTGGATAATTATTCCCTGGAACTTCTCCAGAAATAAATGTCAATATTTCACGACCAGAATCATCGATTCCGAGGAATTTTGGTGCTCCCTCATAGCCCTGTTGTTCCAAATGTTTGAGTAGTTCATGAACATTCGGACTCCAATAACCTATAGGGCGGCGAACAGTGTTCGCCATACGGACTATATGATTTACATTACCGCCTTTTAACACTTCTTCCTTAGGCATTAGGTTCATTCCTTTTCTATTCAGTGCATTACCTATTGCAGATTATTGACCTGTTAGCGATGAAAACTCCCTCTCTAATAATAACAATATTTACAAGTTATTGTTTAGAAAGAACAATTATAACTATACTGTCCTTTAAGATCATTGCTGGCATTTGCTCATCTTATATAAATAAATCCATTTTAGAATCTAGATTAGAATTATTTGCTATAATGTTCTCATGAAAAATAATACTATCCTAAACAAATTAGCAATCATTCTACTTTTTATCAGCATTCTCTTTGGCCTACGCTGCATTTGGTTCAGCATATTTAAGATTTCCAACAATGTACCTATGATTAGCAACGGTGTACTGGATTTACGTGGCCAGGATCTGGAGAAAGCTAACTTATTCAGGCTAGATGGTGAATGGATCTTCTATCCTTCGCAATTTGTTTCATCCAAGACTTCCACTATCCCAAAGCAATCCCAAGCGCTTCAAGTTCCTGGGAAATGGAGCCACGCTATCGGAACTGATCAGACAACTTCATATGGATACGGGACTTACCGTCTGCGTATTTTGGTAGAACCGCTTCAGGAGCCTATCTCGTTCTGGATCAAACAAATTTATTCCGCCTCCAGTGTGGAAATTAACGGTACCCCTATTCTCAATAATGGGACAGTTTCTCTCGATGCCAATACATATGCACCAAAAACCACCTCATTTACAGCATCATATTTTTCGGAAAATATGACAGAAATAGATGTGCTTATTCAGGTAGCAAACTTTGATCACCCCTATAAAGGCGGTATTAGTGGGCCTATTTTCTTTGGCTCTCAGGAAGTGGTTAACCGGACAAATTTTTATACCGTTGGATTTCAAATGCTTACTGCAATCATCCTGCTACTACATGGGCTGTATGCCTGTATTCTGTATTTATTTAATCCTAAAGAACGTGCCCTGTTTCTTGTAGGGCTAATGACATTATCTGTAGCCGTAATCCTTTTAGCCCGAAATGACAATTTAGTTCTAGCATTACTGCCGATTAATTACACTTGGTCATTAAAAATCCGTTTAATCGCCTTCTTATGGCAGAACCTTTTTATTCTGCTTGTTTTCAGGAAATTCACCTCAGGTGCCGAAGTCAACAAGTGGTTACGTGCTTACACGTGGTGTCTTTTCCTTTATACCTTATTTATATTTATCGTTCCTGCTTATTTGGTCAGTACATCGATTCACTGGGGAATCATTCAAGTGTTTCAGTATATCCCCTTCATCTGGTTAATATATAGCTTGGGGCGCTTATTGTTCAAAAGGCAAGATGAAAAAGATGTTGTTTTTCTACTGATATCAGGTGCGGCCATCATCTCTAATTTGTTATGGAATTTGTGGGATAATAACGGCCATTATTCAATTGTCTACTATCCTGTGGATATTATTGCCGCCATCGTTGGCTTCTCAGCTTATTGGTTTAAAAAGTATTTTCAGAATGCCAAAGAGAACATGGAGCTAAATGAACAGCTGAAAAAAGCGGACAAACTCAAGGATCAGTTTCTCGCCAATACTTCTCACGAGCTGCGAACACCAGTTCATGGAATTATGAATATCGCGCAAAATATAATAACGAAGGAAAAGGATAGACTCTACGAGAGTAGCCGGCAAGATATGGAGTTACTGATTACTATCAGCCGCCGTATGTCCCATATGCTTGGTGATCTACTGGATGTAGTACGTCTTCAAGAGCATCGCGTTATTTTGCATCAGGAGCCTATTTTGGTTCAATCGGTGGTTCCCGGAGTCATCAATATGCTTCAATATATGATTGAAGGCAAACCGGTACGGCTATCCATGAACATACCAGAATCTATGCCTCCTATTCTTGCGGATGAGAAACGACTAGTACAAGTATTATTAAATCTAGTGCACAACGCGCTCAAATACACCGAGCAAGGACTTGTTTCTGTTTCAGCTGAGGAAAAAGACGCTCATGTCTTTATATATGTAACAGATACCGGAGTAGGCATGACCGAAGAGACCCTGGCGCGGGTATTCCTCCCCTATGAGCAAGGCCCTCACGGAATAAATGACGGGCGTGGAATTGGACTGGGACTAAGCATTAGTAGGCAGTTGGTAGAACTACATGGTGGCAGCTTGAGCATACATTCTGAACTCGGCAAAGGTTCAACTTTCAGTTTTGCACTCCCCCTTGCTGATTCCTATAGCGAACAGATAGTAAGAGAGGTTGCACCTATAACAACGTATACACCAGATGAGATTTATAAGCAGATGGCTGAATGGGGGATTTCCGAACAAACTAATCAACACACTGACAAAATCCCGCCACTCTTTACAGATGCGAAGGTGAATCTCTTGGTGGTAGATGATGACCCTGTTAATCTGAATGTACTAAAGGGCATACTCGAAAACGAACCTTATCTCATTACGACAGTGAACTCAGCGCAAGAGGCACTGGATTGGCTAGATAAAAAGAGTTGGGATTTACTGATTAGTGATGTAATGATGCCGCATATGTCAGGATATGAATTAACGCAAAGGGTTCGCGCTCGTTATTCCCTATATGAGCTTCCAGTACTATTGCTGACTGCCCGCAGTCAACCTGAGGATATTTACACTGGATTCTACTCCGGCGCAAATGATTATGTTACCAAACCGGTGGATGCAGTTGAACTCAAATATCGCATTCGAGCATTAACAGCGATGAAAATTTCTTTTAATGAACGGGTGCGTATTGAAGCGGCTTATCTACAGGCACAGATTCAACCCCATTTCTTGTTCAATACATTGAACTCTATTGCGGCACTCAGTGATATGGATACTAAAAAGATGCAAGAGCTCATCACTGCATTTACTTCCTTTTTGCGAATCAGCTTTGACTTTTTAAATATCGGAGAACTCGTGAACCTTTCTCATGAACTAGAGCTGGTAGAATCTTATTTGTATATTGAACAAACACGATTTGCAGAACGAATTTCCGTTGTTTGGGAGGTAGATCCAGACATTAATATCCTGTTACCCCCTCTATCCATCCAACCCTTGGTAGAAAATGCTATTAAGCATGGTCTGCTCAAGCGTCAACAGGGGGGTACCGTTTATATTCGGATCACACGTCTAGACAATGCTGTAAAGATCGAAGTGGAGGATAATGGGCAAGGTATGGATCATAGAACGCTCGCGTTGTTGCTGGAACCGACCATGAAAGCTAAAAGTGGCATCGGACTGGCTAACACCCATCGAAGACTGATGCAATTGTATGGTCAGGGTCTTTTTATTCAAAGTAAACAAGATGAAGGTACTTTGGTATCCTTTGTTATACCGGAGGACAGTGAATGATATATCAAATAAAAAAAGCCATTCCATAAGGAGTGGCTTTTTTTGTATCGATACTACATTTAGAAAATAGTAGGTACCATGCCCCCATCCATACGGATCGGAGAACCTTTAAATGCAGAGGCATAGGGACTGCTCAAAAATGCTGCTAGTCTACCTATTTCATTAGGTTTAATAAATCGCTGTATTTCAGATTGAGGTAAGTTTTTAGCCATGAAGTTTTTCTCTTTTTCTGAAAAGGTCAACGCTTCATCTGGGTACATTCCATCAATGATTTGGCGCACGTTTTCAGAGAGTGTTGGTCCTGGCATGATAGTATTGACGGTAACTTCTGTTCCGATTGTTAATTTAGATAAGCTTTTTGCTAATGATAATAGCATTGATTTTGTCATTGCATACTGTGGCATTTGAGCTGACGGCATTATTGCTTCTTCACTAGCGATAAAGATCACGCGACCAAAATTGTTTTCTAACATTTTTGGTAAATAAAATTTTGTTAATCCATTTGCAGCAAGAACATTCGTACGGATGTATTTTTCAAATATTTCATCATCAACGTCGTCATAGCTCATCAGTTCATAAATCCCCATATTATTAACTAAAATATCGATATGGGAGTGTTTTTCAAATAAAGCTTCTCTTTGCTCCATATCTACAATATCGGCTGTAGCATTCAGTGGAGAAGTTTCCGGAAATTTTGCTTTAATTTCATTTACTGTTTGTTCTACCTTTTCAAAATTACGTCCATTTATTAGTACATTAACGCCTTCGTTGGCAAGTTCAAAGGCGATAGCTTTACCAATACCTTTTGTAGATCCTGTAATTAAAGCTGTCTTATTGTTTAATCCCATATCCATATTTCATTTCTCCTTTAATCATGGCGAGTTAATTAGCAGTTTCTCAAGAACTGTACTGAGCATCGGCTAGTATTTATACTATCTTACCGGGATTATTCAGTAACTAGTGTCTTGCGCCAAACTTCTTGTTTAACACGCCAATTTGAAGGAGTATCTCCTTCCCAAAGTCGGAAGGCACGGTAGAACGAGTTCTGATCTTCATATCCGATCAAGAAAGCCACCTCTTTAACATCGAGGGAAGGATCTGCTAAATACGCTCGCGCCTCCTCATGTCTGGCTTGTGTCAGCAAATGCTTGAAGCTCGTATTTTCTTCAGTAAGCCTCCGCTGTAAGGTACGAGCACTCATCCTTAGCTCTTTAGCAACGGTTTGAATCTCGGGTTGGCCTCCGCTAAGGCTGCGTTTCATATTCCATTTGACCCTTTCAGTAATTGAGCGACTGCCGTGCTGTTCAGCAAGTGTCCGATCCAAAACGGGAGTCAGAATCTCTAGCAACTCTTCGTTATACGAGATAAAGGGAAGATCCAAGTCACTACGTCGTAGTGTTAAGCGGTTAGTCTCAGCACCGATCTGAATTCGACAGCCGAAATAAGCTTCAAGAACCTGTAAATTCCCTATGGGTTGTGAAAATTCTACAAACTGTGCTGTCAGAGGTATACCTGTTCCCCGCCGCCCAAGCTCCAGTAAAAACGCCAGTGTAAGGCCAAGCAGCAGCGGTGGACCGGAATACTCGGGAGGCTGCCAATTCAATTCGATTGTACACAACTCTCCCTCTTCGATGATATGCAAGCTTTCTGGAGGGCACATTCGTTTATAGCGCACCATTCGGTTTAGAGCGTCGCGATAATCTTTAGCATGATAAGTGGCTAAGACGGTCGGCGGATATTGTGTGGTTTCAAAAACGGTTGCTAGCTTGATGATTCCCTCAGCAGTGTCTCCAACGAGATCCGAATATGCCTGCCAAATAGCGAAATATTGGGTTGTGGTGACTGCTGACTCCGTGATAAGGCTCAGGGGAAGACTTGCTTTACTGGCTATATCTTGAGCGGTTATCCCTAATTGAATTAATCCAGCCCAAAATCCGGGAGGGATTTTAATGGAGTCAGAAGTATGAGTCTGCATCTATGTGGACCTCCTTTAGCATCATTGCATGAAGAAAGGGCTAGTTAGAATTCAAGCAAGCACGGGCAAGCAACTCAAACGAATGCAACCGTTTCTCATAGTTTGGAATCATAGTAACGATAATGAATTCATCAACTCCATACAAGTGAGATAACTGTTCCAGCTTTTCTTTGATGCTTTTGGGTGTGCCTATCAGCAGTTTGCGTTCCAAAAGCTTAGATTTCTCTTCGGCTGAGCCTTCTTGTTGAAATAATGTCATACCGGAAGAGGCTAGCCGCTCTGCTTCTTCCTCAGTCTCGGCGCAAATAACGCCAACAGCTACGATGGCCCGAGGGCTAGCATTAACTGAAGAAGGGATAAAAGCTTCACGGTAAGCTTGCAAAATCTCTTCCCCAGCTACATCGCTCATGAATTGACCAAACACATAGCCTGCTCCAAACTCGGCAGCATATGCCGCACTTTTCTTGTTTGTACCCAGCATCCACAGCTCTGGCGATTCGGGTGGAGTCGGACGGGCGGTTATCTGACGTCCTTCATATGAATAGTTCCCCTGCAACAATTCGGTGACTCCCTTAAGCAGTTCCGGCATTTTCCAAACATTTTCGAGAAAATTTCCGCTTAGCGCTAAGCTTACTTCAGCAGCACCCCCAGGAGCCCTACCTAACCCAAGGTCGATGCGTCCCGGATATAAACTTGCCAGCAAATGAAAAGTTTCCACTACTTTTAACGGCTTATAGTGCGGCAGCAATAAAGCTCCCGATCCGATGCGAATATGCTGTGTTCTTGCTCCGACATGCGATAAAAACACCTCTGTGGAGGTACACGCTAAGCCCGGCATATCATGATGTTCGGCAACCCAATAACGAGTATATCCCAGTCTTTCAGCTGTTTGAGCCATTTCCACCGCTTGTCCTAAAGCAAAGCTTGCATCCACATTATCAAATACAGGTACAAGGTCCAAAACGCTAAGCTTAATGGATGTCGTTGTCATGGCTACGTCCTACTCGAGGGTTTCGGTAAAATTCAATCATATCAATAAAAGTAACCTTGTAATCGCCGGCAATCGCTGCCAGATTATACATTCGTCCATGGCCGTCTTCTTTTGACGCGAACACAACATCGTGCCGCAGCTTATCCATAATCACTTTGCCGATGAACTGGTGCTCGTATTCCGCATATTTCTTTTTAAACTCTTCATTAAATTCCAGCAGGTCCTGATAAGAACGCTCAAGCATTGCATTTACCAAGGTCAGTTCATTGCCCTCTTTTTGTACCGCTACGTAATAATTCCCACGTTCATCCTTGATCAAATCCTTATACAACTCAACGTTCAAAGTTAATTTCTCCTCTCTGATTCCTAAGGGATAACTCCTTTAGAACTTAACCTTACATACTTAATGTTAGCACTGTTGGCTCTGTGGTAATTTGTACGTTTCCTGCTACAGCTCTGGAAATCATACAAGAGCCTTCTGCTTTATGGGCAATACGAATTGCTTTATCAATATCGTCCTGTGACGCATCTTCGGTAAGTGTGATGATGGGTGAATGTTTGATCGCTTCATATGTAAAAATGTTATTTGTTACATCCACTGTCGCCTCTGATGTTAACGTCAGGCTGGAAGTCGTAAGCCCTGATCGCTCCAGCATAGCTGCCAGTGTTATGAGATAGCAGGTTGCCGCCGCACCCAGTAGCATCTCATCCGGATTCGTTCCAACTCCTGGCCCGCCCATTTCTTTCGGAATGGAGATTTGAGTCTTGAGTTGTCCAGCTTCAATCGTTCCATCACTATTACGACCGCCGTTCCATACGGCATTTAATATAAATGGGTGTTTCATTTCTAGATGTCCTCCCTATCTTGAAATTGCATGACATATTTTTAATCGAATACTTTACATGCTAACATAGAAGAATGCGGTGAACAAACAGGCTCAGGCCTACTGTTCGTAAGATTTATCTATTAATTAAATTTCAGGAGGCTCTATCATCATGATAAACGATACAGATATCAAACATCTTCAGCGTTGTATTGAACTTGCCCGAATTGCACTCGAGGTTGGGGACGAACCTTTCGGCTCCATCCTGGT
The DNA here is from genome assembly GCF_008370385.1 of Paenibacillus sp. B2(2019). Lineage (NCBI taxonomy): Bacteria > Bacillati > Bacillota > Bacilli > Caryophanales > Paenibacillaceae > Paenibacillus > Paenibacillus sp. B2(2019). The sequence continues at coordinate 11,736 of NZ_VTZR01000015.1, read as the reverse complement.
CTCAGCAAATGGAGAGGTCTTGGCCGAAGACAGTAACCATGTAGGCGGTGGTGACCATACTCAGCACCCCGAATTCGCTTTAGCTCGCTGGGCAGCTCAGAATATGTCACTGGAAGAACGTATGCAGGCAACTGTGTATACTTCCGGGGAACATTGCCCTATGTGTGCGGCGGCTCACGGTTGGGTTCAATTAGGAAGGATTGTATATGCCAGTTCTTCGCAGCAATTATCACAGTGGTTAAGCGAAATAGGCATTGCAGCATCACCTGTCCGTAATTTGACCATTCAGGAAGTTATCCATAATGCAGTCGTAGATGGCCCTGTAACGGAGCTTGCAGAACAAGTGCGGGAACTTCATCGACAATTCCACGGACAAAGACAGTAGTAAAAAAAGAACCTTTGAATAAAGGTTCTTTTTTATGTTCTAAACTTTGTGGGGTATAAACTATAGTTGCTATATATACAGAGTCCTAAAGTTCTTATACCATTAACTTTGTAAGCGATTAACTTTATAGGAGGACATGATTTGACAAAGCCTGTGCAGCCCAATGAACCTCTCGTAACTCATATTTATACTGCGGATCCTTCCGCTCATGTATTTTAAGGCAAAATTTATATTTATCCCTCACATGACCTGGATCACGAAATGATCTCTAATGACAATGGTGACCAATATAATATGGAGGATTACCATGTTCTTTCTATTGATGGAGATGGCTCCCCTTGTGTTGACCACGGTGAAGTGCTTCATGTGAAGGATGTTCCATGGGCTAAGCAGCAAATGTGGGCTCCGGATGCAGCATACAAAAACAATACCTACTATTTGTTTTTCCCTGCCAGAGACCATGACGATATTTTCCGTATCGGGGTCGCCACCTCAGCTTCACCTTCCGGACCATTTACACCTGAACCAAACTACATTCCCGGTAGTTATAGCATTGATCCCGCCGTTTTCGTTGATGATGATGGTAAATCGTATATATACTTTGGTGGTCTTTGGGGAGGTCAACTTGAAAAATGGCAAACCGGCTCATTTGTTCCGGATGCTGAGGGGCCGCCTGAAACGGTACCAGCTCTTGGACCTATCGTAGCGGAGTTGAGCGAGGATATGCTGAGCTTTGAAGGTGAACCTAGAGAAATATCCATCATCGATACGAACGGAAATCCGATTCTTGCTGGAGATGAAGAGAGAAGATATTTTGAAGGTCCATGGGTACATAAATACAACGGATATTATTATCTTTCTTATTCCACTGGTACTACCCACAATATTGTATACGCTATCAGTAAAGATCCGCTTGGACCTTATGAATATCAAGGGAAAATCCTTTCTCCAGTGATAGGCTGGACAACGCACCATTCTATTGTTCAGTTTAAAGAGAAATGGTATTTATTTTATCATGACAGTTCTTTGTCTGGTGGAGCTGACAACAAGCGTTCTGTAAAATATACAGAGCTGAGATACAACGATGATGGCACCATTCAAATCATCCATCCTTAGTTTTTATTAAAATGGACTGCATGCTGTAGTTCACAGGAGGGCGTTTTTGATGACAATGACACAACAAGGTGCTTTTTATACGGGGGAATATCGCAATATATTTAAGGAGCTCGGCTTTTCTGAAGATGATATCAACGCTAAACTCAATGAAACTTGGAATGATTTGTTTTACGGAGATCTGAACGTACGAATATACTATCCGCAGGACGAGGATAAAAGCTATATCTTGGATACAGGTAATCTAGACGTTCGGTCGGAAGGAATGTCCTACGGGATGATGATGGCCGTTCAAATGAATAAAAAAGAAGAGTTTGATCGTCTATGGAACTTCTCAAAGACGTTTATGCAGCACAAAGAAGGTCGCTATGCCAATTACTTTGCTTGGCACTGCAAGCCTGACGGAACAAGGATTTCTCAGGGACCCGCACCGGACGGCGAAGAGTTTTTCGCCATGGCTCTGTTTTTTGCCTCAAAACGTTGGGGGAACGGTACGGAACCTTATAATTATTCTGAGCAGGCCCGAACGATATTACATGCTTGTGTACATAAAACTGAAACAGGAGATGGCGACTCAATGTGGGACGCGGAAACTAAATTGATCAAATTCGTACCGGAATCCACCTTCAGTGATCCGTCTTACCATCTCCCCCATTTCTATGATTTGTTCGCCTTGTGGGCTGACGAACGTGACCACATGTTTTGGCGAGAAGCCGCGGAAGCCAGCCGCACATATCTGCATACTGCATGCCATCCGATAACCGGCCTTGCTCCCGAATATGCTAATTTTAACGGGTCCCCGGCAGAACCCCAGCCTCATGGTGATTTCAGCCATTTTTTCAGTGATGCTTACCGGGTAGCTGCTAATATCGGTCTGGACTGGGCTTGGTTCCAAAAGGACATCTGGCAGGTCGATCAATGTAACCGGATTCAGGCTTTTTTTAGGAATATCGAAGTTTCCGATTACCGGCGGTATACCATTGAGGGACAGCCCTTCGACGAACCGGCACTGCACCCGACAGGTCTGTTGGCGACCAATGCCATGGCTTCCCTTGCTTCTAATGGCCCGGAGGCAGAGCATTTTGTCCGTTTGTTTTGGGATACACCATTGCGCACTGGACTCCGTCGTTACTATGATAACTGTCTGTACTTCTTTAGTTTATTGGCCCTAAGTGGAAACTATCGCATTTATTGAAGTATATCGAACAAAACAATAGGACTCCATTCCTCAAAAAGGTCGAGGAATAGAGTCCTATTAATCGTAACAAAGCTTTGCTATTATTTAATAACTACATATTCCAAGTTAACAAGTTTTGCGTAAGCAATAATTTGGTCTGTTGTAAGCGTTAATGAAACAACGGTGTGGTGACCGCCACCATTTTCGATCCAAGCTTTAACCCCATCTTGGAAGTTAGGTTTAACATTCCAAAGTACACGAGCTACTGGAAGGTTGGGAGCTGGAACCGTTGGTTCGAAAGCAGTAACTTCATTGATCAACAGTTTGTAATGAGTCCCAAAGTCAGCCATGGAAACAACCACACCGTCTCCTGCTTTACCGTCAAATACTAAACGTGCTGGATCGTCTTTACCACCAATACCCAGTGGAGATACGATAATTTTTGGTTTGTTGCTTGCCAAAGTAGGATCTACTTCAAGCATATGGGATTGAAGAATGGATTCTTGACCAACCGTCAATTCATAAGTGTAATCTTCCATAAAGCCAGTGGATTGGTTATGGCTCATCACTTTAAGCAAGCGATCGAGAGCTGCAGTCTTCCAATCTCCTTCTCCAGCAAAACCATAGCCTTGTGCCATCAGTCGTTGAACAGCAAGTCCTGGAAGTTGTTTCATTCCGTGTAAATCTTCGAAGTTCGATGTGAAGGCGTTGTAGCCACCTTGATCAAGGAAACGTTTAATAGCAATTTCATAGCTTGCTTGAACTCTTACGCTAGCTTCCCAAGCTTCTTTGCTGTTAGTCCCATAATCAAATTCATACAGCTCTGAATACTCAGCGAATAAGGCGTCGATCTCTTCTTCTTTAACTTCATTAATGATTTGTACTAGATCGCCAATACCAAAGTAGTCAACAGTCCATCCAAATTGAATTTGGGCTTCAACCTTATCTCCTTCGGTTACGCCAACGTTACGCATATTGTCACCAAAGCGAGCGACCTTGATATTAAAACTTTCGTTATAAGCAACGGCTACGTCCATCCATTCTGCAATTTGCTTTTGGACTTCAGGACGTTCCCAGTAGCCTACTACCACTTTGTTTTGTTTGTTCAACCGGGCGTTAATAAAACCATATTCACGGTCACCATGAGCGGCTTGATTTAGATTCATGAAATCCATATCGATGGTTGCCCATGGAATACTTTCATTATATTGCGTAGCTAGATGTAGCAAAGGTTTTTGTAGCATTTTAGTTCCACGGATCCACATTTTTGCAGGCGAGAAAGTATGCATCCAAGTGATAACACCGGCAACTTCATCGCGGTAATTGACTTCTTTCATGATGTTTGTGATTTTATCTGCGCTGACAGCCAAATCCTGCAATACTAGTGGGTAAGGCAAAACTCCACTTTTATTCAAAGCATCTGTCATCGTTTGGGCATGCGCCTTAACTTCAGCCAATGCTTCTTCCCCATAAAGATGTTGTGAACCTACGACAAACCAAAATTCTTTTGCTACTGCTGTTGACATATTCATCCTCTTTTCGTAATTTTGTGGTTTAATTATTTTTGTCCGTAATAAGCGTCTTTTCCATGTTTTCGCAAGTAATGTTTATCTAAAATACGTTGTGGCAACTCCTCAGCAAAATGATTCAGCTCTCTTGCAAACAAATTCATTTTGGATACTTCATCCAAAACTACGCTGTTTATTACCGCCGATTTCGCATTTTTCCCCCAAGTAAAGGGTCCGTGTCCTTTAAGTAAAACACCAGGAACCGCCATAATATCAATCCCACGTTGTTCAAAGGTCTCGATGATTACATTACCCGTTTCCGCTTCGTAACCACGATCGACTTCTTCTTGCGTCAAGAAACGCGCACAAGGAATGGAACCATAGAAGGTATCAGCATGGGTCGTTCCCATGACAGGAACATCTAGTCCTGCTTGAGCCCAAATGGTCGCCCAAGTGGAATGCGTGTGCACGATTCCCCCGATCTCGGAGTAATGCTTATAAAGCACGGCGTGAGTAGGTGTATCGGAGGAAGGTCTCATATCTCCTTCAACCACATTGCCATCCAGATCAACAACTACCATATCGCTGGCTTTCATTGTTTCATAATCTACACCGCTAGGTTTGATTACGAATAATCCACTTTCACGATCAATTGCACTCACATTTCCCCATGTATATTTAATAAGTCCTTGTTTCGGCAATTCCAGATTGGCTTGAAAAACCTCTTCTTTAAGTTGTTCTAACATCTTGCTACCTCCATTTTCACACTAAATTGTCAACAGCGGACTGCTCAATCGCCAGACCCTTTTTATAACGTTCGATAAAGGTTTCAAATCCTTTAATGTCGGTTGCCTCTGGATGAATTTCTTCACCCTTAACATCTTTGAACACTTTTTGATCGAGGAAGTCTTCTAAACTTTCTTCCTGATTTTTATTCATCATGTAAGCGGCAAGAATAGCCATTCCCCATGCACCGCCTTCACCGGCAGTCGACATTACGGAAACAGGAACATTCATTGAAGCTGCCATCATTTTTTGACCCACTACAGGAGTCTTAAATAAGCCGCCGTGGCCTAAAATACTATCAATGGCCACATTCTCTTCCTTCGTCAAAATGTCCATTCCAATTTTCAAAGCACCAAAGGCGCTGAATAGATGTGTACGCATAAAGTTGGACAGATTGAATTTGCTCTCCGGCGAGCGGACAAATAGCGGACGACCTTGTTCTAACCCAGTAATATTCTCTCCTGAGAGATAACCATAGCTTAGTAATCCACCGGCATCAGGATCTGCTTCCAAAGCTTTATTTAATAGCACGCTGTACAATTTATTGGCATCCACTTTGTGTCCCATGGCTTCATAGAATTCGCGGAATAACCCTAGCCAGGCGTTAAGGTCACTTGAACAGTTATTCGCATGAACCATGCCCACTGGACTTCCGTTCGGAGTAGTAACCATATCAATTTCCGGATAAACCTTGGAAAGTTCTTTTTCTAATACAATCATGGCAAAAACAGAGGTTCCTACAGATACATTCCCGGTTCGTTTTCTTACGCTATTCGTTGCAACCATCCCGGTTCCAGCATCCCCCTCTGGAGGACTAAGCGGAATACCTGATTGTAAATGCAGCGATGGATCCAGAATTTTAGCTCCCGCTTCGCTTAAAATACCTGCTTGCTCTCCTGCAACATACACCTTAGGAAGTAAATCACTGGTCTTCCACGGATAAGCTTTGCTTGCAACCAGTTCATCAAACTGCTGTATCATGGAAGCGTTAAAATTTCCTGTAGTTTCATCAATTGGGAACATACCGGATGCATCACCAACACCAAGTGCTTTATTTCCAGTCAATAGCCAATGAATGTATCCTGCTAGTGTCGTAACAAAACGTATCTGTGGCACATGTTCTTCTTCATTCAAAATCGCCTGATAAAGATGAGCTATGCTCCAGCGTTCTGGGATATTAAACCCAAACAGATCGGTCAATGCTTTGGCAGCCGCACCCGTAGTTGCATTACGCCAAGTCCGGAATGGAACAAGCAGTTCATTGTGCTCGTCGAAAGCCATGTATCCATGCATCATTGCAGAAAAACCGATTGAACCAACCGTTTGAAGGGTGATTCCGTATTTTTGTGCAACTTCTTCCTTCATCTCGCGATAGGCGTCTTGCAGACCTTTGATAATATCTTCCAAGTTGTACGTCCAAAAACCGTCCTTCAACTGATTTTCCCATTCGTAACTTCCAGAAGCGATCGTTTGAAAGCTATGATCGATAAGTACAACTTTAATGCGCGTGGACCCAAATTCAATACCAAGCGAAGTTTCTCCCTTATTAATCGCTGGTTCGATGCTTAATCGATTCGATATCACGTTTGTCACCTCTCTGAGAGCGCTTTTTTAAAAGGTCATGATAAGAATTTGCTTTCTTAATTGACAGCTATAGTATAATTTTTTGTACGTACATTTGTCAATTGAATAGTTATATTTACATACAAATATGGAGATAATAATGATTTAACTGTATAAAAAAAGAGCCCCTTTCTATTTTTTTCGTTGTCATGCTATAATTTGTACATACAAATTTACCGAATATACGAATAACTTAGCGAACAAGAATGGAAAGAGGAATTACATGAAACCAAAGTATCAAGTGATATTAGATGACATAAAAAGCAAAATCCTTTCGGGAGATTACAATGTTGGCGAACAAATCCCTACTGAATCTGCCTTGCAGTCCATGTACGAAGTTAGCCGGCAGACTGTTCGAAAAGCAATTTTAGAACTTTCCAACGAAGGCTTCCTGCGAAGCGAAAAAGGGTCTGGTACTTATGTCAGCAACCAATATCGTTCGAAGACCGGCGGGAGTTCCCATAAGAAGACGATCGGTGTAATCACGACCTATATTTCCGACTATATCTTTCCTTCCATTATCCGTGGGATCGAGAGTCGACTAAATGAGGATAATTATTCTCTACTATTAGCTAGTACAAATAACGATGTTGCTCAAGAAAAAAAGGCCCTGGAAATGATGCTGTCCTACGGTGTAGATGGTTTAATTATTGAACCGACGAAAAGCAATCTATATAACCCCAATATTGCTTACTACCTTTCTTTTAAGGAACAGGATATTCCGATTATAATGATTAATGCCTTTTATGAAGAAATAGAACTGCCGTACCTTTGTCTTGATGACGTGCAGTCCAGCTATTTGGCAACAAAAGAATTGATAACCAAAGGGCACACCCAAATAGGGCTCATTGCAAAAATGGATGATTTACAAGGAAAGTATCGGATGAAAGGGTATATTAAAGCACTCGGAGAATCCAAATTACGATTTTATCCTGAGCAGATTTTTTCATTCAACACGGAGACAAAACAGACGTTATCTACAGACTTGAAGGATTTTCTGAATAAAAATAGAGATACACTCACTGCTATTGTTTGTTATAACGACGAGGTTGGGTTGGAAGTGGTTCATGCCTGTAGACAGCTGGAGATCACTATTCCGGAGGAATTATCGATTATCGGACAAGACAATTCCTATATCGCCAAAAACGCGAACATCAAACTAACCACCTTGACACACCCACAAGAAGCCATGGGACGCGATGCAGCGGATTGGGTCATTAAGAAACTACAAGGAAAAAGAGACCTTCCAAACAACACTTATTATCAGCCTGTATTAATTGAAGGTGAGACCGTTGTTGAGAGATAGGTTGTAATTTAAACAGATAAATAAATTTTCCGTTTATACAAGGCAAGCAACCCACCAGTCATGGCTGGTAGGTTGCTTTTTTCATTTTGTCTCTACATTAAGTAGTCCGTCTCCATTTTCCGTGTTTGGAATATTACTGGATTTCCAGATAATCAAGATAAGCATCCCATGTCCCGTTATCAGCTGTTACGACGAGCTGGATCTCTTGATTTCCGGTTCCATGATTGACATTGTTTAGAGTATAAACGGCGGGACTGTTTCCCCCGAAGTAAAAGGTGCCCTTGGTTACCCCGCCGATTTTCAAATCGACCCTCGCCATATTGGAGTTATTCGAAGCCCCGCGGAGTGAAAAATTATGGGTACCGGTCGTAAAATTCTGTGTATATTTCACTAGATCATTGTTGGCGTATAAAGCCACTCCAGAGAATGGTGAGCTTATATTGGAGGTATACTGACCACTTTTGGTCATATTTTCAGCTTCTATTTTTGTACTTGTGCCCGGATTTGGTGTGGAGGTTGGGTTTGGCGTTGAAGTCGGATTAGGCGTTGGCGTCGGATTCGTACCTCCGCTACCTCCGATCGTAATTGTATTGCTAGTCACGGTAGCTGTTCCACTACTTTGATAACCCTCTACCGTAAGCGAAGTTTCATACATCTTCCCCTTTGACATTCCTCTGCTCTCCCACGCTTTAAAGTGTTCACTAACAGATATGGTTCCGCTTGTACGTTTGGTCGTCCGGACACTCCAATATTGTTTAAAGGTTGCTGTGCCTTTAATTGAAGGTTGGTTGACTCTGGTAGTCTCATATATGTCATATGTTCCCCCATCAACGGTAATGGTACCTTTAGACGTTCCACCAGGCGGACGCCAGCTCCCCCAGCTATCAACGATGTAATATTCGATTAGTGGATCAACGGTCCATCCGTAGACACATAAATACGAATTGCCGTTTGGTTGGTAGTTGGCACTGTAGTTAACAGTTATGTTTCCAATTTGCTGGTGTGTCTGGGTCTCATCGAACTTCTTACCTTTACGGAACAGAGCATTTCCGATGTTGCTCCACTGAGCACTGAATGTACCTCCACTATCAAGAGTCATACTCGTGCTACCGGAATCCTTCCATAGCTCAAAGTAGTAGCCGTCTTGGGTGCCACTTTGATTAGATGTGATCGTTGTTGCGGCATTTACACTTACTGCAGGCAATGCAAGCATAAAACAAATAATGATTACTAAAAACAAACGCATTCTCTTTTGTTTCATTTGCTGTCCTCCTCTTGGTTATACTGCAACTAGTCTTACTAAGATGCTGTGCAACCTGTTTGATAAACCTCCTTTTTATTCCATATTTATTAATGTAAGCGGAAATAATTAGATTCTATCATTGTCCTAATTTTTTCATATGCATAAACTAAAGCTTATACCGTGAAAAGTTTAGATCTTTTGTAGTTGGAAATAAACGAAATTAAATAAGCTGCTTCCGGTAGAGTACCGGAAACAGCTTATTGGCTAGATCATTTTATCATTGCCTACGAAATGGAGTCTTAACTTAAAAGAGAATAACCTTCCCGTCGTTTACTCACCACGACTCACACGAAAGCCTTGATCAGGTCCCATGCCATTTGCGTCGAACTTACCTTGAAAAGATATCTCGTTGTTGGTGATGTTGCCGATCCAACCGCCGCCCTTCACAACCCGGAAAGAACCGACATCGCTTCCCCTATCCCCATACCAGTTCCAACACCATTCCCTTACATTCCCTGACATATCATAAAGTCCTAACTCGTTGGGCTGTTTGACACCAACAGATTTTGTTTTATTATTGTTGTTTTCAATTATAGGCCAGTTCCATTCTCCCGATAAGTATTTATCTCCAGCGTTTTTCCAATACCATGCTACCTCATCTGCATTATTGCTTCCACTGTAGGTGTAACTCTTGCTTAATTGACCTCCACCTGCAGCATATTCCCACTCTGCTTCTGTCGGTAATCGATAACCATTAGCACCTTCATTGATCGTTACGGTCCATTTTATATTATCGTTTTCGCTCTTATTATTTGTATCTATTTTATTCTTATCTATATTGTAATAGGGTGTTAAACCCTCTTTTATACTCCGCTTATTACAGTACTCAACAACGTCATACCAGCTAACCATTTCAACCGGCAAATTGTCGCCCTTGAATTCTGAGGGATTACTTTCCATTACCTCAATCCATTCTTTTTGAGTTAACTCATATTTACCGATATAAAAGTTCGATAGGGTTGCACCATTGTAGTTGGACTTTGTGTTTATAAAAGTCCCTCCCTTTACAAATACATTGTCATTACTCATTTCAGGCATTTCTTGTGAGCAAGCGCTGATAACAACTATTGTTGTTATGAATAGGAAACTCAATAGTTTTCTCATTGATTTATCTCCTTTGAACGGATAGGAAAATAATAAGTCGTGACGATGAACTTAGTAGTATGTAAGTATTCTTTTCGAATAAATAAGGCCGCCGGTTGTGAGACCGGCAGTCCTTAGGAATATCATCGATTAAGAGGCTACAGTTTACCTGTTACCACACCGTTACGTTAGAGCTCCCACTACTTTGATATCCCTCAGTAGCTAACACTTGGTAAGCCCAACTACTTCCCAAATTCATTCCATATTTCTTCCATGCGTTAACGTGGTTGCTAAAAGTGATGGCAACATTACTCCCAGTTGCTCTCTTCGACTGTCTTACACTCCAGAACTGATTGAAAGTTGCAGTGCCGTCAATAGAAGGTGCGTTGGTTCGGGTAGTCGTATAGATGTCATATGTGCCACCATCACTGGTTACGGTACCTTTAAATGTTCCAGTAGGTCTATAAGTGCCCCAGCTATCAACGACGTAATATTCTATGAGTGAGTTTCTCGTCCACCCATAGAGTGTCAAATATCCATTACCGGAAGGCGCCCAGACGCCGGCATTGTAGTTTATTATCCTTGTTGGTGATCCGGTATTCCAGCCTTTACCGACAACAAAGTTCCCGGTGTTTGACCATGTAACACTGTAATTCCCACCGGATCCATTCGTAGCATTTACTGTTCCTCCACCATCAGTCCAATTTTGCCAATAATCTGTCGCTGCATTTGTAGTTGCTGCAAACAAGCTAAAGCTCATAGTTGCTGCGAATAAAACAGTCAAGATTTTCTTATTCATCTTAAACATAATCTACCTCCTAAGATTTTTTTGATTACATACTACTTGACTGACCTCTAGTATTCCAAGCAATCGTCTGTGGTTTTCTTTGTTGTTTGGTAAAACTCCCGAGATCACCACATCCTTCCATTTATATAATTGTAAGCGATTTCAAATAGAAGCTTATCATAGATTACTTACAATTTAATCTGTTCAAATTAAAGGTTTTACCCCAAAAAGTATTGTTCTTTTGTGGTTATAAATGGAAATATAAAGAAATAACATACAAAAAAAAGAGGACTTAGTGTCCCCCTTTTACTTGTCATATATCAGATTAATTATGTTCATTACAAGCCTCTCCAAAAGTAGGAACTTCACCTCGTAGATTATAAGTATCTTTGTGTATATTTCAATTACATATTTGAATAATCTGGTCGGCCAGATGGATGTTCAATTGGTTCATAAGCTCTACATTGAAGGATTTAACGAAAAAAAATTAAAAAATACTATAATATTTTAACAAAAATTACTGAACATGTATTTCCGATTTGATATCATGTTGACTTAAAAATTTCATTAAATCATTACTCAGCTGCTCAATCTCATTGTTAGCATTATTCGCATAATCCGGCAACATCATATCCCTAACCATTTTAGTTCGTAGCCATGTCATA
>NZ_VTZR01000014.1:0-1432 GCF_008370385.1 Paenibacillus sp. B2(2019) | reverse complement strand
AAAAAAGTCTAGGCAGATTGAAGAAGATGATCTCTGTATTGAACAGGGGTCATCTTTTTTAAATCCCATTGATACCTGTAGTGGTTATAGTAGGTCATGTAATCCTTAATCTCCTGTTTTAACTCAATCAAAGTCAAACAAGGCTTAATGGAAGCTTGATCTTTAAAATGACCAAAAAAAGATTCTTGTGGGGCGTTATCCCAGCAGTTTCCCCGCCTAGACATGGATTGTTTCAATTTCATTTTCTTAACCATTTTTTGAAAATAAGGATGTGTATAATGAGATCCCTGATCAGAGTGAATGAAGGCACCATCAGCTCTTTTAAACCTTTGGTTTTTCTTAAGCTTTAGGAGAGTATCTGTCGCAAGATCCATTGTGATTCGATCTGACACGTGATATGCCAAGATCTCATTGGTTGAACTATCTTTGATTGTGGATAAATAGGCTTTTTTACCCGATCCGTAAAATAAATAAGTGATATCCGTCAGTAACACCTTACCTGGAATGTTCTGCTTAAACTCCCGGTTCAGCAGGTTAGGAACGACCCTATGCTCCTGAGTAGCCTTCATCATCCGTTTATAGGGATTGGCCCTCCTAAAGGGGCATACAATGCTGTATTTCTTCATAATCCTCCTAATCCTTTTCAAATTGTAGATCATCTTAAACTGGCCCTCCAATGTCATCTTGATGGATCGGGCACCTTTCTTTCGTCTTTTGAAATGAAAAGCTTTTAGAATGACTTCTCTTAGTTGCTCATCTTGCTGTTTCTTCTGGATTCTCTTTTGCTTTGCTTCGGAAGACCAATACCTGTAATATCCACTCCTGGAAACCCCGGATACTTTACATAAATAGTTGACCAAACGGGAGAGTTGATATTTCTCGATGATGGTATGAATAAGGACAAATTTCTGGCTAGATGAAAGTACTATCCCTTGTTCTGCCTCCTTTCCATGAAACGAATCTTTTTTAACAGTTCATTCTCCGCTCGCAGCAAAGCATTCTGAGCTTCTAGCTTGGCATACTTCTCTTCGAGCGTTAGCTCCCGTTTAAGGGGTCTTCCTGAGGCGTGGCTTCTTGTATCCTGCAAACCTAAGATTCCGTTCTCTTGGTAACTCGCACGCCATCTCTTTGCTGAGGATTCGACTCTTTGGAGCCCAATGACAGTTACGTCAAAACCACATACTTCAAATATTTCTCTCGGTGGCTTCCCCTTATTATTCTCTGAGATAAACAATTGCTTAAACCCATCCGTATATGTAATTGCCTTTGAAGATACGGACCTCACATACGGATTGTTAGATAACTGCTTGATCTCTTTATCTGTAAATATTTTCTTGCTCATACCATTCCTCTTCCCTATCTTCTTCGTTATAAACAAAAATACCCTACCGAGAGACTTTTTAAAAGTGTCTACTCGATAGGGTACAGTTTA